>NZ_JBDFPQ010000009.1:130908-193077 GCF_039672645.1 Chryseobacterium sp. C39-AII1 | reverse complement strand
GGCTCGGGCTGGCTTTGCCAGCCCGAGCCGAAAACAAAAAAATAGCGAGTGCGAAAAGCGGGAAATAGCTCCTTAGCAAGTTTTAGAGTTTTAGAGTTTTAGAATTTTAGAATAAATATTCAGAAACAAAAAGAAGCACTCGACTGAATGCTTCCACATATTTTAAAATGCATTATGCATTATTAATGCTTTGTTTCAGTTTTTTTATCATTAAACTGTATCAACCAATCTTCGATCTCATCTTCTAAATAAGAGGTCTGAAGTATCATTGCATTGATAAAATCATCCGGTACAGGTTCCCCAGTAGAGTTTTCAAGATTCCAAAGTTCATTGGACATATTTTCATACTCAGAATATACGCGTTTAAAGCGTGTACTTTCTTTTTCTAGTGCTTCAATATTTTTTTGCTGAAGCTGGAATTTTCTGTATTTGTTTTGATTTTTCATACAAATAATGGTAGTTAAGTGGGTAAAAAGTGGTAATAAATTTTTAATTGCAAGACGATGCGCCCAGCTTACAAGATAGAAAACCAACAGCACAATAAGCTGAAAATGAATTTATTATCAGGTAATTTCGTTCCGTATTAGTTAGATTAAATTTAGAAATTAATTTTAATTCACAAAAATATTTAACATCTTTTTTTAAGGGTTTAACATATAGTTATAAATTTGCACATCATATATATTAGATGAAAGAATTAGTACTACGTCATAAACAGATTTTATTCTTCATCATTGCAGGAGGACTGAGTGCAGTGGTTGAAATCGGAAGTTTTAAAACCTTCAGCACGCTTCTTCCTCAGATATTTCCGCATGAGCCGGATTATCATGGAATACATTATCCTCTCAGTAATATCTTTTCTACAAGTTGTGGAATCATCACCAATTATTTCCTGAGCATCTGGTTTGTTTTTGAAAGAGGAAAACATTCGAAGAGAAAAGAATTTGCTTATTTTATTTTAGTATCATTTATTTCGACCTTATTTAGTCTTGGTTTCTTCCAGATATTTTACAGTTGGATATTTAAAGATAATATAGATCTTGGGTTTTATACGTTAAGTCCGGAAATGATTAGTAAAATTGCTGCAATTTTATTAGTTTCGGTTCTGAATTATTCGGTGAAAAAGAAAGTAATTTTTAATGGATAACGTGTGGGAAAGATCTTAAATTATCTTTGGAGATTTTGGTTGATATTGTTGGCATTTGTTTTAACAATCATTTTTGGGATTCCGGTTTATATCTTATCGTTTAATAAAAAGCATTATAAATATGCTTATCAATTCATCCGCTTCTGGAGCTACGGAATGTTCTACGGAATGGGTTTACGGTATGAGCTCATCAACCTTTCAGATCAAATGATAGATAAGAACACACAATACGTTATCATTTCTAACCATACCTCGATCATGGATATTATGCTGACCTGCATTCTGTATCCGCACCACCCGATTTGCTTTGTTGGAAAGAAAGAGTTGGTAAAGATCCCGATTTTTGGAACCATATATAAAAGGATATGCGTAATGGTAGACCGAAGCAGCGCAAGAAGCCGCGCAGATGTGTACCGAAGATGTGCCGAAAAAATGGAGGAAGGGAACAACATCGTTATTTTTCCTGAAGGTGGTGTTCCGGATGATACTTCTGTAATTTTAGATGAATTTAAAGATGGTGCATTTACACTTTCTTCGAAACATAATTCTCCAATCGCAATTCACACTTTTATCGGATTAAAGGAAATTTTTCCGTTTGATAACTCAAAAGGTTATCCGGGTAAAGTAAAAGTATATTTTAACGGAATTTTACCCGCTTCAGATTCCCCGAAAGAACTGAAAACAAGGGCTTTTGACGAAATAAAAAAAACTTTGGTAGATCACATTAATTAAAAGAAATAATATATATTTGTTGTTAAGAAATTTTTAACAAACATGTCAAATTATTCAAAGCAAACTAATTGGGGGCAATTTATTCCATTAGTTACTGTATTTTTTTTCTGGGGCTTTATTGCGGCAAGTAATGACATCCTGATCCCGGTTTTCAAAAAGGCATTTAATTTAACCCAAACCGAAAGTATGCTCGTGCAAATATGCTTTTATGTGGCATATACGGTAGGTTCTTTAATTTATATGGCGGTTTCAAAAGGGTTGAAACAAGATTTAATTAATAAAATCGGCTACAAAAACGGGCTTATCATAGGTCTTCTTATTTCAGCAGCTGGTACTTTATTGTTTTATCCGGCAGCCAATATGGGATCGTTCCCACTCATGATCGCCGGTCTTTTCATTGTAGGACTTGGATTTTCCTTACAGCAGATTGTTGCCAACCCATTGGCTATTGAAATAGGGCCTGCAGAAACAGGATCTCAGCGTTTAACAATGGCTGGAGGTATCAACAACTTAGGAACAACGATAGGACCACTTATTGTTTCTTTCGCCATCTTCGGATCGGCTACCGCAGCCAGCACAGATATAAGTATTGAAAGTGTGAAAGTACCGTACCTTATTTTAGGTGCCGCTTTTGTTTTGGTGGCCATTATGTTGAAGTTTTCTTCTCTACCATCGGTAACGCCAACAAATATTGAAAATACAGAAGATTCTACTCCTGGAGAACACAGAAAATCGGCTTTCCATTATCCACAGTTGATTATGGGGATGATCGCGATCTTTGTTTATGTAGGTGTTGAAGTTTCCACAGCAAGTAATCTTCCTGCTTATATGGAAAAAGATCTTGGCTTTGAAACTAAAGATGTTGCTCCGTACATATCATTATATTGGGCTTCGATGATGATTGGCCGTTGGACGGGCGCTGTTGATGCGTTTGATTTAAGCGCAGGATTTAAAAAGATTTTAAGATTTTTAGCTCCTTATCTAGCTTTTGCAGTATTCTTATTAGTAAATGCAATTGCGCATCATGATTTGAAACCTTTCTATGTATATGGTTTAATTATCATCGCCATGATTATCTGTGATATTTTAAGTAAAGGAAACCCTGCGAGAATGTTACTTATTTTCTCTGTAGCCGGAATTGCCGCTTTATTAATCGGTATGTTTACAAAAGGAATGGTTTCCGTATACGCTTTCACAAGTGTCGGATTATTTTGCTCTACCCTTTGGCCATGTGTTTTTGCTTTAGCAATCAATGGTTTAGGAAAACACACAAATCAAGGTTCAGGTCTGCTTGTCATGATGATCATGGGAGGTGGGATTGTAAGTTTGATTCAGGGATATGTGGCAGATTTGGCAACGATTCACGTAAGTTATATCGTAGGTGTTATCTGTTTTGCTTATCTTGCATTCTATGCGATCCGAGTTACCGGAATTTTAAAATCTCAGGGAATTGATCTTGATAAAATCACCAAAGGAAGTGGTCATTAAGAATACAAAAATAATATATAAGAAGAGATTTTGGGCAGGTTTATTACTTGCCCAATTTCTTTTGTTCTTTATCTTCTCCAAACTGAAATTCATGATTTCTTTCTTTGAGTATTTTTTCGAAATTCAGAAGAGTTTTCATCAGATCTTATTTTCATGGATTCCGTTTTCGATGGGCGATGTTTTATATGTTTTACTGGGAATTTTTATTCTCTATTTCATCATCACCTCTTTCAAAAAGAAAACCCGAAATAAAAGTCTTTTAAAGTTATTGATTGGCATTAATTCATTCTACTTTATTTATCAGATTTTTTGGGGAATGCTGTATTTCCAGACGCCAATTATTGCTAAACTTAAAAAAGGAAACATTTCAGACACTTCGCTGGAAAGAAGAAAAGAATTAGCTTTAAAGTATCTTGAAAAATGTAAAGCCACTCGAAAACTTGTCAATCAAGATAAAAACGGGATTTTCATTGTGACAGATTTAAAATCGATACAAAAAGAAATTCTCCATCAACAATCACAACTCCCAAGTTTTATTTGCAGTAAAAAAGCTCCACAGATCAACTCTTTTAAACCTAGTCTGTTTAAAAATATCATGAGCTTTACTGGAATTTTGGGATATTACAATCCGTTCACCGCAGAAGCACAATATAATTCTGAATTACCTTCTACTTTTCTTCCTTTTACTTCAGCACACGAAAGTTCGCATCAATTGGGCTTTGCAAGAGAGCAAGAAGCCAATTTTGTAGGTTATTTAATAGGAGTACATTCTCAAAATCTCGATCTGAGATATAGCACAGAATATTATACTCTGAAAAGTTTGTTGAATTCAATTGCGTATGAAGATGAAAATTTTGTAAAAACAGCTTTGAAGAATTATTCTCAGGAAATGAAAAAAGACAGATTGTACGAAAGAGCATTTATTTACAAACACCAAGGCTTATTAGATGACTTTTTCGGATTTACTAACAATCTGTTTTTAAAGAGTAATCAACAGGAAGGTTCTGTGACTTATTCTTATTTCATTGATTTATTACTTCACTACGAAAAATAGCCTAAAAAACAAAAGAATCGTATCAGGCGATACGATTCTAAAAACACAAATGATGAAAAAAAATTTATTACCTTGACTTGTTCCCTCATTCAAGGCGTTGTAAAAGTACAACATATTTTGTAATTACAAAAACATTTTACTTCTTTTTTAAAACTTTATGAAAACTTTAAGAATTTTTAAGTAGAAGTACAACAATCACTGAAAATCTCACAGTTGAATGACATTCTTAAAAACATTATAATTAATGATAAAAAATCATTCGATATGTAAATTTAACTACAATAATTCACAAAATCAAACAAATGTTTGATTTTGTGTTTTTCTTATATACTCAAATTGAGATAGATCGTGAAATTGAAAATATTTTGATCTTAATAAAAATTTAAACTAAATGTTATTAAATCAATTTAAATTAAAAATCCTACTACAACAATTAAACCTTTAACCAACTCAATTTTGAGTATTTTGAAAGAAAAGGGTTTTATAGTAACGATGTAGATAATCATTTCAAACAATCTCTGATCAGAAACAAATATTCTGTTGACATGCATATGAAATAGACTTTGGACAATGCTTTCCAGCATTTTGCCTTCTGCTTTAGAAAGGATATTTTGTATTGAGAATTCGTTTTCTTTTAAATTCTTTTTTATTAAATTTTTGAAATCTACAAAATCTTCCGGTTCCAGAAAATCAACATATTTGGGCTTGAAAGTTCTGTATTTATATTCAACCTTAAAAATTGACAAAAAAAGGATTGAAATTGATCATAATATTATTGAATTTGACTTCTCAAGAAAGAAATCACTTTTTTCACTCAACTTATAATTTAAATAACACTTTATTTATCCAACAATAAATAAGCACTTAATTTCCATCAAATCCAAAATAAATACAAATATTCCCCTTACTCACACACCTTAAAACACACTAAAAACATAAAATAAATAAAAAAATATCACATATTAAACCACTGAAAACAAATAAATTACCTCTAAATCATTTCTAAATTTATAAATCTAGAGTAGCTTTTCTTTTTTCACACAAGAGTGTTGTGTATGTTTGCAATGGGTAAAGACACAACTAATAATTTTTTATTTTTTACACCGGTAAAAAATAATGAAACTCAAATGAATCACAAAACGTGGGAATGCATTTCTAAATTATTTAATAGTTAGAGATGGTTCAACAAAAAGGAGGAATTTTTTCCTCCTTTTATATTTAATTCACGGCAATTTGCAACAAATTATTAACGATTTTAAATAATTTATTAAAATAAGTCACTTGTAAAAGAAAAATATTTGTTTTTTTAAAACATCTGCGTATTTTAGTTGAAAATATTAACATGATCTTCGATAAACTAATACACTACTTAAAACTAGATAAACAGGAGTTTTTGTTCCAGTTTAATTCTCACCCCAATTATCCGTCTGCTTTGGCATTTAGTGATACTTTAAATTTTATGGGTGTACGAAATGACGCCTACGAACTGGAAAAACAATATTGGGATGAACTGCCAGAAGAATTTATTGCCATTGTTGATAATTCTTTTTCGTTAGTAAAAAAAACAGGAAATAATTATTCAATATATTCAGAAAAGGCCAAAACTTTAAACAAAACAGAACTTCATAAAAGCTCAACAGATTTTGTACTTTTATTTGAGAAAACAGAAAATGCAGAAAGCAAATCTGGGCTGAATATAAAACCTCTTCTCTACCTTGCTTTAGCTCTCATCGCTGCATATACTTTATTAACACATACCTGGTATCAAAGTATTTTTAACCTACTTTCTCTTGCGGGAGTTTATATTTCTTTGGAAATTTTTAATCAAAAATTCGGAAATACATCAACGGTTATCGGAAGCATTTGTGGAGATACAGTCGGCGGAAAACAGGCTGTAAATTCTTGTAATAAAATCATCACACAGGATAAAACCAGCATTTTAGGGCTAAAATTTTCTGACTTTTCATTAATTTATTTCATAGGAATTACCATTTTAGGACTATTCCTTCCGTCAACATCATACATCATTAAAGGATTTACCTTTGTTTCCGTTTTAGCTATCGGATATTCGCTTTACATTCAAGGATTTGTAGAAAAAACATTTTGCAGAGTCTGTCTATTGATTATTTCGGTGTTAGTTGCTCAACTGGTCATCAGCTTTCTATTGTTTGAAAATGTATTTATTGAAATAAAAACGGTTTTATTAAGTCTTGTTTTATGGATTGCCACTTTTACATCAATTTTATATATAAATAATACACTTGAGGAAAAAGAAAAATTACAAAAATCGAATGCTAAAAATTTAAGATTCAAAAGAAATTACGACTTATTCAAAGGGCAATTGCTGGAAAACGAAAAAATTGCTTTTCAGGATAATCAAACATTTTCATTGGGAAATCCTGAAGCTAAACTTCATATTTCGATTGTTTCCAATCCTTACTGCGGTTTTTGTAAAGACGGACACAAAATTGTGGAAGATATTGTAAAGAAATATCCAAACGAAATTTCAGCACAATTAAGATTCAATTATTTTCCAGACAGAAGCCCGGAAAAATACACCGGATTAATATCAGATTTCGTTCACATTTACAAAAACAAATCTCATAAAGAGTTTCTTGAAACTGTTGAAGAATGGTTTGAAACTAAAAATGAAGATCAAATTCATGCAAAATCCGGAAGAGGAGATCATGCTGAAGACCTTAATCCGATTATTGAAATGTCCAAAGACAATACAAATAACGGATTGAATTTTACCCCTATCATTATTATTAATGGTCATCAATTCCCAGATAAATACGATCGCGAAGATATCTGGTTCTTCATTGATGAATTATTGTACGATGATGAATTGTAGAAATTAATTTTTTGTAATTCAAACTAAACTAAATCAAATAACATATAAATTAGAGGCTATATATGTATAGTCTCTAATTCTACAAGAGTTAATGAAGAAAAAATTCCCTAATTACATCCAGCCAGACTCCAAAGATTGCGGACCAACCTGCCTGAGGATTGTAAGTAAATATTATAAAAGAAGCATTTCTTTACAACAGATTCGTAACCTTTCTGAAACCACAAGAGAAGGAAGCAGCTTGCTTGGTTTGAGCGATGCCGCCGAAGATCTTGGATTTCGCTCACTGGGTGTGCAAATCGATTTTACAACACTTAAAGAAGAAGTTCCGATGCCGTGTGTTGTGCATTGGAACAAAAATCACTTTGTGGTCGTTTACGATGTAGATAAAAATGATAAAGTATATATTTCAGATCCCAGCTATGGGCTTATAACTTATACCAAAGAAGAATTCATCAAAAGCTGGATTGGCGAAAATGCCAACGAAAATACCGAAGAAGGAATTGCCTTAATTCTTGAAACAACTCCTGCATTTTTCCAGACAGAATTTGAAGAAGAAGAAAGCAAAGCCAGTTTTTCATTTCTTTCAAAATATTTGTTGAAATATAAAACACTTGTTATACAATTAGCGATTGGGCTTTTGGCAGGCAGTTTACTTTCTTTAATATTCCCTTTTCTTACCCAAAGTATCGTTGACGTGGGAATTCAGAATCAGGATTTAAATTTCATCTACCTTGTTTTGCTTGCCCAAATCATGCTTTTCTTAGGAAGAATGGGAATAGAAATGATCCGCAGCTGGATTTTATTACATCTTTCAGCAAGAATCAATATTTCGATCATCTCAGATTTTTTTATCAAATTAATGAAGCTGCCCATCAGTTTCTTTGATACCAGAATGACGGGAGATATCATGCAGAGAATCAACGATCACCATAGAATTGAACAGTTATTAACGAGTTCTTCTCTTAATACATTATTTTCTTTGGTGAATCTTATTATTTTCAGCATCGTATTGTTGATGTATGATTATCAACTATTTATCATCTATATCATTGGAGCAGCACTATACATCGGCTGGATTACTTTCTTCCTTAAAAAGAGAAAAGAATTAGATTATAAAAGATTCTCACAGGTTTCTCAGGAGCAAAGTAAGGTGATTGAGCTCATCAACGGAATGCAGGAAATCAAAATGCATAACGCCGAAAAACAAAAACGTTGGGACTGGGAGTTTCTTCAGGTGAAATTATTTAAACTTAGAATAAAATCTCTTTCGCTAGAACAATGGCAATCTGTTGGTGGAAATTTTATCAACCAAATGAAGGATATTTTGGTAAGTTTTTTATCTGCAAAACTAGTTTTAAGCGGAAATCTTACATTAGGGATGATGCTTTCCGTTCAATATATTATCGGACAATTGAACAGCCCTCTGTTACAATTAATAGATTTCATCAAACAAACTCAGGATGCTAAAATTTCGTTGGAAAGGTTAGGTGAAATTCATGATAAAGATGATGAAGAAAATAAAGATGAACAATACGTTCATGAAGTTCCTCAAAAAGACATCGAAATCACAAACGTTTCATTCAGATATATTGGTTCGGATGTTTTTGTTTTTGAAAATTTAAACTTAAATATTCCATATCAAAAAACCACAGCCATCGTTGGAGCCAGCGGAAGTGGAAAAACTACTCTTCTAAAATTATTAATGAAATTTTATGAGCCCAACGAAGGTGAAATTAAAATTGGCAATACAAAACTAAACAGTGTTTCACCAAGATTTTGGAGAGATCACTGCGGAGTGGTTATGCAGGAAGGTTATGTTTTTAATGATACCATCGCCAATAATATTGCTATTGGAGAAGATCATATCGATAAACAAAAACTAAGAAAAGCAGTAGAAATTGCCAATATCAAAGACTTTGTTGAAAGTTTACCGCTAAGTTACAATACCAAAATCGGGAATGAAGGCGTAGGCGTAAGCGGTGGTCAAAAGCAAAGACTTTTCATTGCCAGAGCCGTTTATAAATCTCCAGAATACATATTTTTCGATGAAGCAACGTCTGCATTAGACGCCAACAACGAAAAAGTGATTATGGAAAATCTAGAACAGTTTTTTAAAGGCAAAACGGCAGTGGTCATTGCGCACAGACTTTCTACTGTAAAGCATGCCGATAAAATCATTGTTTTAGACAAAGGAAAATTGGTAGAAGAAGGCAACCATGCAGAATTGGTAGCTTTAAAAGGTGAATATTACAGACTTGTAAAAAATCAGTTAGAACTTGGAAACTAAAAAAGATATACTCGATAATATAGAACTTCGTTCTGAAAGCGTTCAGGACATTCTTACCCAGCCGCCACATTGGATGATCCGATGGGGAAATAGCGTCATTTTCATTATTCTTATTTTAATTTTGATTATGAGCTATATTATAAAATATCCCGAATTTATTGCGGCTCCCATTGTGGTTACCTCACAAAACCCGCCGGAAAAAATTGAAGCAAGAAACAATTTAAAAATTGAAAAAATTCTTATCAAAGATCATCAGGATGTAAAAAAGGATCAGGTTTTAATGGTAATGCAGTCTACGGCTAATTATACCGATATTTTAGCCTTAAAAAAATATGTGGATAATATGACTCCCAACAACCTTTATTCTTTTCCTGTAAGTGAGGTTTCGCACTTCAAACTGGGCGAGTTGCAAGGAGATTATAATAATTTTGCTAAAGCTTTTCAGGATGAACAGCTTTTTACAAGACTGCAACCTTATGCACCGGAAAATATTGCCGCCAACCAAAGTATTTCCGAATATCGAGGAAGAATTATCAACTTGAAACAGCAAAAAATTCTGGAGCAGGCTAAATATGATCTTACACGAAAAAATTATCAACGTTCTCAGGAACTTTTTAACCAAGGTGTGATTGCTTCCGTAGAACTTGAAAACGAAAAAATAAAATATCTGCAGGCTCAGCAAAATGTGGAAAACATTAATATTTCTTTGTCTCAGATGGAAGAAGCTATTTCTAACTTCAACAAAACAAAAAGCGGAGCTGCCATTAATACTGAAAAAGATAAGATTACCTATTCTTCTCAAACACTTCAATTATTTGAGCAGTTAAGAAAATCGTTGAAACAATGGGAGCAGACTTATCTCATCATTTCTTCAACAGATGGAATGGCTAGTTTTCAGCAGTTTTTTGGTGAAAATCAATTTGTAAAAATGGGTGATGCTATTGTTTCTATTCTTCCGAAAAATAAAGATAAATTAGTGGGAAGAATGTCTGTTCCTGCTACCAATTCAGGAAAAGTAGTTCCTGGTGAAAAAGTTTTAATTAAACTAGACAATTATCGTTATCAGGAATTCGGAATCGTTAAGGGTAAAGTTCAAAATATATCTCTTTCGCCTGATAAAGACGGAAATTATTATGTAGACATTGTTCTTCCGCAAGGATTAAAAACATCTTACAATAAAAATTTAACTTTTGATAAAGAACTTCGTGGAAGCGCCGAAATTGTAACTCAAGATTTAAGGCTAATTGAGAGGTTTTTCTATCAAATACGACAATTATTAGGCTATCAAGTTTAAACTAGTATAAAGCCCGTAAAATAACTTTTACGGGTTATTTTTTGCGCGATAGTTATATCTTAATTTTTGAAAATTATTTTTGGGTATTAATAAAACTGTTGTGATTAGTGATATTGATTTTTAGATTTTAGATTAATCACAAAGAGTCATAGAGGTTTTATTTGCAACAAAACTGAGAAACAAAATTAATTGCTAATTGCTTTTTATTTATAGCCACAAATAAACCAATATTAATGCAGAAAGTAAATCTCTAAATTTTTGCTTGAATTCTACGTATTGTGAATGAGATTTAGAAAAATTATAAAAATATATAAAAACAAAAAACCGAAACAAATGTTTCGGTTTTTCTCGCTATTGTAGCGAAGACGGGAATTGAACCCGTGACCTCAGGGTTATGAATCCTGCGCTCTAACCAACTGAGCTACCTCGCCGTTTTGGTGGTGCAAATATAGAAAATATATTTGAACCTCCAAAATTATTTTAACTTAAAATATTCTAAAACATCGCCAACATGGTCTGGCTTGCTGATTATCTTATTGTTAGCATCTAAAATAAAATACGTCGGAGTTGCATGAACATTGTAAGTTTCCGTATAACTACTGTTCCATCCTCTTAATTCCGAATCATTGATCCATGGGAATGCAGCAATTTTTTTAGTGTAAGAATCTTTATCTACATCTAAAGATAAACCTATAATCTGAATATCTTTTGCCTTCAGATCATTATATTTTTCCAATAATTTAGGTAATTCACTTTCACAGTGAGAACATGTAGATGACCAAAAAACGATGACCTTTTTATCAGCTTTCACATCATAAATTGACTTAGCAGTTGTATTTACAGGAGACTGAAATTTATTGTTCGGGAAAGTAGATCCTATCTGTACGTTTGCATTAGATTTTAATGTAGAAGCCAGTCGATCTGTAATGGTACATTTAAGATTTTTAGCAAGATTAAGATATTTATCTTTAAGATCTTTCATCTCATAAACATCAAATATATCTATTAACTCAGAAAGCACCGTTTGCCCTCTTGGCGTTTCAACCTTTAATTTATCTAATAATTTGTCTACAGATGCCCCAACATTTGCGTTTCCACCGGCATTTAAATAAGCTACTAAAACTGGCCTTAACAAGGAAGAAGTTTCAAGCATATCATTAGACTTATCTATAAAGTTTACGATATCATCCTGAGAAACCTTTTTAGAAGGGTCATTTGCAATATATTTCGCGTAATTGGTATTGTAATAAGAAATAAATGGATGCTTTGCAGCATCTATCTCATTTGACGTTCCCGTTAATCGGCTTATTTCTGTTTTTAATGCTTTCCCAAAATCTGTATTATCCTTATAATATTCTTTAATCTGAGTTAAAGCGGGTAAAATAAGTTCTTTTTTCTGAGAACCTTCCTGCTGCTTACTCATCAAATCATTGGCTTCGTCCTGATAAATTATATTATTGATTTTATTATTTTGAGCTTCAATCTTGATGCTTACATTTTTATTTTCAGAAATAAAGCTGAAAGTATTGTTAGATCCCGGAAAATAAATTTTCATCATTCCCGAATAACTTGTAGGATACTTAAAAGTAAGCACACCATTCTTTACTTTTTCTGTGGAAGCTATAATATCTCTCGAACCATTTAAGCTATATAAAATAGCATCTTGGTTGGTAAAATCAGCTGGAGTCTGAACTGTAACTGTAAACTGTGCCTGTATAGAAAATGCAGCCAAAAATGCCGCTAGTATAGAAATCTTTTTCATATAGTAAAAATAAAAAAACTCTCTGACTAAATCAGAGAGTTTATCATATTTTAATAAAAATTTTATATTTTTTGAGTCTTGTATTTTTTTGCAAAAAATACAGTCAACATAATTGCCACAACTCCTAAACCAATGATATACATATCAATTGGTGAAGATGGATTTCCCGGCCCTACCGTACCATCACCTCCATCACCTCCCGGAGCTGGCATAGCCGGCATATCAGAAGCATAACTTAAAGTAATAACAAATAGAAAAAGCGCTGATAATAGTTTATTTATGGTTTTCATATATTTTATTTTAAGATTTTAGTGTTAACAGTTTCACCTTTTTCAGAAACAACTTTTACAACATACGAAGCTTTAATTGCTTTATTCAATTCAATTACAAAGTCCGTAGATGCATCAACTGATTTCTTAGAAAGAACTAGTTTACCGCTCATATCATAAACCTCAATATCTGCTTTTTTCCAGCTAGGGTCGAATCTAACAATATAGTTAGTAATATCCGGGTTATAAACCACGATTGTTTTAGAAGGCTTAGTAGAAGCTACCGGCTCAACAGCCAATACATTTCTATCAGGCATTCCGTAATATAAGTTATATTTATCAATACTTGATGTAACTGGAATAATATCACCTTGTTTAGCTTCCGTTACGCTTCCGTTTGGAGCTTGATAATAGAAACCAGTACCTGCTGATAATTGATGTTGACCATCATTAATTAAAGTAGCATCTTCACGAATTTCAAATTTATAAGACTTTACTCTATCAGGATTTATTTCTAATACAATATTTTTACCTTTGAAATTTGTTTCGTTAGCTTCATTAATGTATAACCAATAATCATTACTATGATTAGGATCAGCACCTCCTGTAAGAGCCTCTTCATAAGTACCGATAGGATCAGCAGTATTAGGATTCCCCCCTCTTGCAGTAACTTGTGTTTTAGAGTTACTAGAATACCCACTCACTCCATTAGGATAAACAACATAATATGTTCTTCCCACTTCATTTCCATTAGCATCTAAACCGATAACTCCAAGCTGCTTTACAGTACCAACTTTAGAAGTATTCTTATTGGCTGTTACACTATAATCTGTACTTGCTCCTCTACTGTAATAATTAAATCTTCTTAGATTAGCAAAGTTCAATACATCTGTATTGTTATTGTTATTAAGCTTAATTTGGAAAGTTCCCATAGGTCTGATCATCATATAATCAACATCCCCAGTAGGCACCCCTGCATTAAAAGTAATATATTTTCCTGCTGTCGTAGCACCCGTACCTGAACTATTTGTAGTAACTTGACCTGGCTCTAATCTTACTCCGTAAATATTTGATAGATTAACTCCATCACCGTTAGCTGCAGGCTCGTTATATGCAATATTTCTTAAATCTAAATTCGTCAAGAAAGGGTTGGCAAACTGATAGATATTTCTGCTATAGTTACCTTGCCAAGAGGCACCTCCGGAAGCAATCTCAAACCTATCCTGAGAATAGGTGTTATACTTCTCTCCATACATGTTTTGATTATTACCTCCAGTTCCGAAGTTAATACCATTACCCGCATTACTTAGCGTTACTGACTGTCCAATATCACTTAAAGGACGCCCTTTTAATGTTCTAGTAGTAGTACTTACATCTAATCCTGAAGCTCCTACCATATAATATAGGTAAGCTGGACCTGCTTGTCCCGCAACACTGTTTCCTCCGATTCCTAATTTGTAATTCGTAGGGACAGTATAGCTTACAACAGCACCATTTCCATATTGAAGAACTTCATTTTGAGATCCTCTTACATTGGAGAAATTTTTCCCTAAATCAGCACTTAAGGTAGATACCGTTTTATCATAAAATGGTAGACCTATTTGTTGATAAGTACCATGCTGTATAGATCTGTATTCCTGATCTACAATACCTGTAATGTTAGCTTGTGGAATTCCCGAGATGTAAAGCTGTCCGTAAGTATATGCTGGAGTAGCTGACGAAGAATTCGTGTTTGGAGTAGCATAAGCTGTAGGCTCATTAAGTTTGTTAACAAAATTAGCCGTTACAGAACCTTCTGGCTTGTCTGCGCCGCCAGTAGTGATCGTTTTAAAAGAATCGGTACTAGCACCGCTCACCATGATGTTTCCATGATTTTCGATTACCCCGTTCCCTCTCATTTGTAAGCCCCCGCCGTTATAAACAAGCGTTCCTTTACTTACATACGTAATAGCAGTGTCATCTACGTGTAATAGAACATTCTGCGCCTGAACAGAACTAACTGCTGCTAATAAACCAATAGCAAATAAACTTTTTCTCATTGTATATAATTATTTGTGTGTTAATACAATCTTCACCCGCAAAGGTAGTTTTTTTTTTTGGAAGAAAAAAAAATATTTTATTTATTAACAAAAATATTATCTTCGGTTAATACTATTTCCTTCTCTTCACCTATTGCAAACATATAGTCTTCAAGCACCTTTTCCGTGGTTCCTCGTAATCCTCTGGCGCCTAAACCTTTCTCAATAGTTTCATCCACAATTTTAGCAATTGCACCATCTGTAAACTCTAATTTCGTACCATCCATTTTGAAAAGTTCCACAAATTGATTCACAATTGAATTTTTTGGCTCTTTCATAATTCGGATCATCGTCTCTTTTGTGAGTTTATCGAGGTAAGTGATGATTGGAAATCTTCCTAAAAGTTCGGGAATTAATCCGAAAGAACGAAGATCAATTGCATTAATATTTGTTAATACATAATCGTCCTCCTCTACTTTGTTAATCTTTTCTGCGCTGAAGCCTATTGCTTGCTTGTTCATTCTTCTTTCGATGATCTCTTTGATCCCGTCGAAAGCTCCACCGGCAATAAATAATATGTTTTGGGTATTTACCTGAATATATTTTTGGTCAGGATGCTTTCTTCCTCCTTGTGGCGGAACATTCACAATACTTCCTTCCAATAATTTCAATAAACCTTGCTGAACCCCTTCCCCGGAAACATCTCTCGTGATACTTGGATTATCAGATTTTCTTGCAATTTTATCAATTTCATCAATAAATACAATTCCTTTTTCCGCTTTTTCAACATCATAATCAGCAACCATTAATAGTCTAGACAAGATACTTTCAACATCTTCTCCTACATATCCTGCTTCTGTTAAAATTGTTGCATCTACGATACAGAAAGGAACATTCAATTCTTTAGCAATAGTTTTAGCTAAAAGCGTTTTACCCGTTCCCGTTTCACCAATCATGATGATGTTCGATTTCTCCAACTCTACTTCTCTGTTTTCGTCCTGAGCGTGAAGTAATCTTTTATAATGGTTATAAACCGCGATAGAAAGCTGTTTTTTAGCCTGATCCTGCCCAATAACATATTGGTTCAGAAATTCTTTTATCTCTTTCGGTTTTTTTAGATCGTCTATATTTTCTGCCGGTGAAAATCCGTTCTTAGAAGTTGAGTCTTTTACAATCGTATGTGCCTGCTCAATACAATTTTCACAAATAAAACCAGTCTGACCAGAAATCAACATCTGTACTTCATTTCTTTTTCTTCCGCAGAAAGAACATTGGTTTGAATTCATTTTTTATATAATATATATAAGGTATATGATTAAAGAAACTCGTAAAAGTTAATTTTTACGAGCTTCTGTATTTTTTTAAGAATTAATAATTGAGTTCTGAATCTCGGTGTACTCTTCGCCCGTTAATTTTAATCGTTCATTTCTAAAATTCATATCTTCCATTTTATTGAGAGGAATCAAATGAATATGAGCATGAGGAACTTCTAATCCCACAACTGCCACCCCTACTCTCACACACGGAATTGCATTTTTTACTTTCTTGGCCACTTCCTGAGCAAAACCCCAAAGGTTTTTATACTCTTCGCTTTCCAGATCAAAAATTAAATCTACTTCCTTTTTAGGAACTACCAATGTGTGACCTTTTACCAAAGGCATCGCATCCAAAAATGCAATAAAGTTTTCATCTTCGGCAATTTTATAGGAAGGAATTTCTCCGTTGATGATCTTTGTGAATATTGTGCTCATTTTTATTAGAAATTAGTTTAAAATATCCGTTCTAAAAATTCAATTATTAATTGTTAATCTTTTATTATAGAGTAATGTCTAATACTTCGAAAGACAATTTATTTCCGTTTGGCAACGTGATGTCTGCAGTTTCACCTACAGCTTTTCCTAGCAAACCTTTTGCAATTGGTGTGTTTACAGAAATTTTTCCTGTTTTAAGATCACTCTCGTTATCAGGTACTAATTTAAATACTTGTTCCTGATTTGTTGCATTATTTTTAAGCTTCACCGTTGTAAGGATTGAAACTTTTGAAGTATCTAATTGACTTTCATCTATGATTTTAGAAGTAGAAATAACATCTTTAAGCTTAGAAATTCTCATTTCAAGCATACCCTGAGCCTCTTTAGCCGCATCATACTCTGCATTTTCAGACAAATCTCCTTTGTCTCTAGCTTCTGCGATTTGCTGGGTGATCTTTGGTCTCTCTACAGTTTCTAACTGTTCCAGCTCAGCTTTCATTTTCTCTAATCCCTCCTTTGTAACATAGCTTGCCATAATTTTCAAAATTTAGTTTTAGTATAAAAAAATAATCCGACATTTGCCGGACAATGTTTTCGTGTTGTAATCGTTTAATTTTTACAAATATATAAAAATTTAAATTCAAATGAAAAAAACTTTTTCAATACTATCTATAATCACTTTATTGATTTTCAATAATTTAGCAATAAATTCTTGTGGAAGCCGAGAAGATACTGTAAGTTGTTTCCCAAGCTCTCCCATCAATGTTACTTTAAATCTAAACCTTCCTGCATACTTTAATCTGAACCAAGTTGGTGGCTGGGTTTATATTGATGAGCAGCAATCCGGAACAAGAGGTTTAATTCTTGTTCGTGCTACGGGTACAACTTTCAAAGCTTACGACAGAAATGCTCCACACATTTGTCCGGACACCAATACAACGCTGGAGGTGAAAGACAATATCAGCATCCTTTGTCCTAAAGATAATACCAAATGGATTTTACTTACGGGGCAACCCACAGACGGAAGTGCAACAAGTCTTCCGCCAAAAACATATCCGGTAAACTACGATTCTTCGAGTAACACAGTTAATATTTATTTCTAAAAAATGAAGGCAGTAATACAGAGAGTTTCCGAATCGAGTGTAAAAGTTGACGGAAAAATTGTCGGGGAAATAGGAAAAGGATTAATGCTTTTAATTGGTATTGATGAAAATGACGAAAAAGCAGATGCAGATTGGCTCGTTCAGAAGGTTTTAAACTTAAGAATTTTCGGAGACGAAGATGATAAATTAAATCTTTCGGTAAAAGACATCAATGGAGAAATCCTTTGTATCAGTCAGTTTACATTAATCGCAGATTATAAAAAAGGAAACCGACCATCTTTCATAAAAGCATCAAAACCGGATAAAGCCATTCCTCTTTTTGAATATTTTAAAGAAGAAATTTCAAAATCGGGTTTAAAAACAGAAAGTGGTATTTTTGGAGCCGACATGAAAGTTTCGTTAATAAACGATGGGCCGGTAACAATCGTGATGGATTCCATTACAAAAGCTTAAATTTACAACAGAAAATAATTAATTCAAAAAATGAAAAAAACCTTAATTACTTTAGTTCTTTTAACAGGAGTTAACTTTGCATTTGCTCAAACGGCAAACTATACAGATGAGCAGAAAGCATCTTACTATATTGGTTTAGACATCGCTCAAAACTTAAAAAGACAAGGGTTTACAATAGATGCTAACCTTTTGTCTCAGGCAATAAAAGACGAATTTGCAGGTAAAGCAACGGCTCTTCCGAAAGAAGAAATGGGAACTTTCTTACAAGGCTTCATGCAAAAGCAAGCTGAAAAAAAGCAGGCTGAAGCAAAAGTACAAGCAGAAGAAAACAAAAAGAAAGGCGCTGAATTTTTAGCTAAAAACAAGCAAAATAAAAAAATTGTAACGACTGCAAGCGGATTACAATATGAAGTTTTGAAAGAAGGCGATAAAAAAGCAAAACCAACAGCAGCAAGTACTGCAACTGTAATCTATACAGGAAAATTGATGGACGGAACTGTGTTCGATTCTACTGAAAAACAAGGTGGTAAACCTATCGAGCTAGGTCTTTCCAATGTTATCAAAGGTTGGACAGAAGGTATGCAGTTAATGAGCAAAGGCGCTCAATACAGATTCTATATTCCATCTGATCTAGCATACGGTGATAACGGTGCAGGTGGTGTAATTCCTCCGGGAGCAACTCTTATCTTTGATATTGAATTGGTAGATTTTAAGTAATCAGTAATGAGGCGGTAAGATGGATGAGGGAGGTTTATTATTCGTCTTAAAGAAGTTTAGATTAATCTAGATTCCTCTCCGATTTCGAGCTTATCATACAAAATAAAACGTCTTTCAAATTTTTTGAAAGACGTTTTCCCCTAAATAAACTTTTATAAAAACTATTTTGCAGGCACGCTGCTAAAATTAAGTGCGATTTTTAAGTTCATGTCTGAACTTGTCTGATTTTTTAGTTCATAAACAGTTCTTACCGTTAATCCTGAACTTTTAACCACTGAATCTAAGAACCCTGTATCATTCAGATCAAGATTTAAGCTTGATGAATTTGAAGAAATATTAGATCTTGATGCCACCAATTTTTCTCCCGTTCCGCTGGACGAAATAAATACTTTTATCGATTTTAAAGCGCTTAAATTACCTCCTGAAGGTGAGACTACTGAGATTTTAGCATCCGAAATTCTTACGTCTTTAATCTGTGCATTATTGTTTCCGCCAAACCAAGTCTGAACATTGGAAGCCGTGGACGTAGAAGAAACTTCTTTATCTGCAGGAACTCCCGTAGAAACCAACACATTAGCAGTATAAGGAAATGTATTTTGTACCAGCGACTGCACCGTACCGCAGCTCACAAGAGCAACTGAAGCAACCATAGCGGTCAAAAATATATTTTTCATAATATTTAAATTTAATAGAAAGTACTTTGCAGAAATTATACCAAAATGCTTAAAATTATTCTACACTTACGGTAAAACTACCTGTAGTATTTCCTGAAGCCATATTGCTTTTTCCGATGATTAACCAAACTTCACCCTTTCCTTTCACATCATAAGTAATTTCTCTGCTGAAAGGCCCGTCATAATCACCGTTTGGTAATTTTATCTGATTAAATCGAATATTGAAATCTTTTTCTTTTGTTGCAATTGAAGCTTTGATCGTTGGTTTTGTATAATTGGTTAATTTCAACACCAACTCCTGACCGTCTTTTGTAAACTGCTCGCCTAATTTGAAAGGAAGTTGTTCAGCATCGGCAGTTCTCACGATTTGTCCCTCTTTTTCGTTTCTCATCACTCCTTTTTTCAAAACTTCTTTGGTTACCGGAGCGTTGTTTACAATAGAATCTCTTTTTCTAATCGCAACAGAATCAATTCCTGAATCTGGATTTTTTTGCTCAGAAACCGCCACAGAATCCTGACTCGGATTTTCTAAAACCGGAGCGTCTTTTTTACATGAAATGATTAGTAATGGGATTAGTAATAAGATTTTTTTCATAATAATTATTTTTTAATGATGAGTCTAAAACTCACGAGCCAATTTTACTACCAAAACTGTTCCATTACCTTTGTGGGAACCTATTCTATTACAGATTTATGAGAGAAATCATTCAATTTTTGATTCTTTCAGATAAAATCAAGATAATAAGGGATAAAATTTGACAAATTCATTATTTCACTGTTTGATAATATATTGCTTTTGAAAGAGTACTTTCTTTTTTACGCCATTCAATCTTTTGTATAATTTCTTTTCTTAAATTTTTATTCTGCTTTTCATCGGCATATTCCAACAACTGTTTTTTATTGAAGAAAAATTCTCTAAAGTGATAATCTAAATCAAAATCTTTTCGATCCATATTATAAGAAGTAATGATTCCGCCCCAATTGATGAAGCTTACCACCAACAATGTTCCGTAAAAATACCACGCCATCGTATTGAACAGAAAAGCATTTTTCTTTTGTTTCTGAATTTTAATGAATGTAAGAATTAAACCAATTAATGATAAAATAAGAAAAGCATACACTCCTAATCTTTTATATGTCATTCCATAATTAATAATGTATTCTGTATTTTTTGCCATCGCAGAAAAAACCAAAACTGCATTTAAAACAATCCAGATTTTTGCTAAAAGTTTCATTAAACCAGCTTTCGGATCAAAATTGAAATTAGACTTAAAATAAAACATAATAACCAAAATCGCCATAATAATAGAACCAATCACCGCTCCTACTCTTTCGTGCGTTTCTTCTGACAATTGATTGGGTGTTTTGGTAACTTCATAAAATTGTTCATAATTAAAGGTAATAATGAAAAATATCAACAATACATTTAATGAAAGAAAAGAAATTACACCGCTCATTCTTTCGGAATCAAGATCAAGAAAGGAATAGGTTGGTTTCTGAATTTTGTCTTTTTCCTGAAAGTGATGATCCAAAACATGATTTTGTTTGTAGATATATTTTTCAACAACATAATTCCAGTAATTAAAAGCAATGAAAAAACCAATCGCGGAAAGACAAATGACTTCCCAAAGATTAAGATCTAATTCGTAATCACTCAAAAGGCTGGCAAAATGATCGCTTCCTGCCGAATAAATTCCAAAGAAAATACTTACAAAAATTAATGGAATTAAGATGAATGCCAACGTTTTCTGCCAAACGCCCGAGATATTTCTTTTCGGAAGCCAATCATCAAAACTGAAAAACCGGCAAATAAAAGTGAAAAAATTGGTAATAAAAATCGGGATCAACAGTAAAGGTTTTGTTCTTCTGTTTCTCGATAAAAATGACAACAGCAAAAGCGAAAATGCAACTGCCAAAAACGATGGAAAATCACCGTACCAAGCAAACGCAATACTAGACAAAATACTTGTGGTAAACAGAGTAAGAAAAGTTCTTGTCCTGTTTTTCTCGGAAGTTCTGTAAAGCGTGAGACAAGCGTAGACTATGCCAAGAATTCCTAGATTTAAGCCTATACTTTGTTCGTAAAATAGTACGGTGACCAACAATGTTGTAAGAAATATATAGTGATGTGTTTTCATGTTTTTTTGTTTAAAAGATTAAAAAATTAGAAGATATTGAGATTCAGTTTTAATATAAAACCGGAGATTGTTTTTGTTGAATAAAATCTTTCACGTGCTCGAAATTCTGCCAAAGCAAGGCTTCAAAATCCATGTGATGGAAGGTTCTCATATTTTGACCTTTTCGATAAGCCTTCAGATATGTTTTGGCATATTCCGGAAGAATAACAGCTCCCAAAACAATAGCTGCCAGCAAATGAGCATTGAGTTTTCCGTTTCCTAACAACAAAAACTGCATGGCGATCTCGTCTTCGAAGTTGGTTCCACAGTCTGTCAGCAAATGGTGAACATCATGATTTTCCATTTTGGAGATCATTGTAAAGCCATGTTTTTTGTAAAATTCACCAAGCTTTCTTCCTAAGGAGTCTTTATGAAATTCCAGCAACTGTTTTTCGTTGAACTGCCATTGCCTTTTCTTCTTTTTAAAATATTTTCTGTATAGTTTTTGAGTTTTATCGTAAACAAAAAGCAGAAACTGAACGCGTAGTTTTTTCATCGTTTATAAATTTAAATTGTTACTATACTCATTCCGATTACAATGTAAATGATGGCAATTGGTATATTTAATAATATTATTCCCACGGA
Organism: Chryseobacterium sp. C39-AII1; assembly: GCF_039672645.1. NCBI lineage: Bacteria > Pseudomonadati > Bacteroidota > Flavobacteriia > Flavobacteriales > Weeksellaceae > Chryseobacterium > Chryseobacterium sp. C39-AII1. The sequence goes on along the minus strand of NZ_JBDFPQ010000009.1, from coordinate 170,712 downwards.
TTTTAAACAAACATCAAGTTTCGATTTATTAAAAATTCCATAAATAATTAACAGTAAAACTACCGCAAGATTGATGATGAAACCCCATCCTACCACCAGAAGACCACCTTCAACGAAATATTCAATTTTTGTAATCAGATATCCAAACAGGCATATATTTCCGAGTACAAAAGAAATCCAAAAGAAGGATTTTCCAATATCCATAATTGTTTTATCATTCATCGTTTATAATTTTTAAGCTTGAGTTAAAGTAAAAACCGTAATTTCCGGACGCACCATAAACCGAACCTGAAAAGAATGTCCCAAAGCACGGTTGATGTAAAGCATTCTGCCATCCTTCAAATCTATTTCCCCCGAAACATATCGTTTATTTTTTACCGGAAGAATGGGAGTGACAATACCAGGAATTCTGCATTGTCCGCCATGTGTATGGCCGCTGAGAATCCAGCCTTCATACCCGTTCCAGACGTTTTTATCACAAACATCGGGATTGTGACAGAGCACAATATTGGCTTTTGAAGAATCATAATCCTTCATCACTTTCATAGGATTGAAATTGGGTGACCATAGATCTTCAAAGCCGATAAAGTTGAGTCCATTACTTTCCTGTTGAGCGTTATTCAGCATAGTAATTCCAAACCGTTCTAATATATTACAGATGTTTTCGGAAGATTTTATATTTTTCCACTTCGCTCCGTAATCATGATTTCCAAGAATTCCAAAAGTTGCTAATTTTCCGAGAACAGCATGGTACATCACTTTTTCCAGATGAAGATGATCTTCTGTACTTCCGTGGTTTACAAAATCTCCGGTGTAGACTACAAAATCGGGATTGAAGTTTTTAGCTTTTTGAAAAGAATCAATTAAAAAATTCCAATCAAAACGATTTCCGACATGCAGATCTGAAATTTGCATTAAAATTTTACCATTCAATTCTTCAGGAAGATTTTTGATTGATAATTTCCTTTCAACAAATTCCAGCCAAAATGGTTCTATCTTCCATGGGTACAAAAGCGGAAAAGCTCCGATTACCGAAAGCTGAAAAAGCCGTTTTAAAAATGTTTTTCTATTCATTTCAATTTCATTTAAAACAAAGAACTTTGAATTACAAAGTTAAAAAGCAAAAAAAATCTATTCTTTACTTTCCTAATAATTTTTCAAGTGCATTCAGGTGTTCGGTAAAAGCTTCACGCCCGCTCTGAGTCACACGATAAGACGTTCTTGGCTTTTTACCTACAAACTCTTTCTTCACCTCAATATATCCTACTTTTTCCAGTGCATTGCTGTGACTTGCCAAGTTACCATCTGTGATTTCTAATAAACCTTTCATTTCTGAAAAATCAACCCAGTCGTTGACCATAAGAACGGACATAATGCCCAATCTTACACGGCTTTCGAATTCTTTGTTGAGTTGATTGATGTTTATCATAATAAGGTAATAGGTTGCAGGTTCTAGATTTTAGTTCCCATTTATAAAATTTATATTTATTTATACTTTTTATGCATAATTAAGCCGTACACAATATGTAAAACTCCAAAACCGATCGACCAAAAAAGCAATCCCCATCCTAAAACGAATAATGCGATTAATCCTAATACGATCTGGCAATATCCTAAATATTTCACATCTGTTAAAGTATATCTTTCTGCGCTTACCAAAGCTAATCCGTAGAAAATCAAAGTTGCCGGCGCAATCCAGACGAACAAATGATGAAGAATTAAGGCTAAGCAAAAAATACCTCCTGTTGCTAACGGGACTGCAAAAGTAATCAAAAGTCTTTTAGTAGTCGCATCCCAAATCTTCAACCCTTTTTTTTTACTTTTATTGGCGGTAAAAACATATCCACTCAAAACTGCTACTACCAGAACAATAAGTCCGGTAAGAATCAACTCATTGGTAAGATCTGCGGTATAATTTAATCGTCCTCCGTTGATGTAGCTCACTTTTTCCCTTTCCATGGCATAATATGCGTAGCCGGCTCCTAAAAGCGCAACCAATCCGGCAACAACACCAGATAATCCGCTCAACGAAATAAATCGGGAAGAACGCTCCATCATGGAACGAATATGTGATAAGTCTTCGTGATAGTTTTTTGAATCCATAAAAAGAACTTTGAATTACAAAGTTATAATTTATTTTTAATCTGCAAAATATTTTTTTTGAATTCCGATATTTTTTTAATTAAATACTAAAGCCTCACAAAATTGCGAGGCCTTGGTAAAAAATATATTAAAAATTATTAGAATGTTCTGCTATAAAGGATTTTGCTCAATCAAAGGATTTGCATCAATCTCTTTCATCGGAATTAAAAATTCCCAACGTTTATCTGTATTTGACACCGTCATTACATTATTATCTACCACCGAAGAATGGTTAGCTCCTGTTCTATCTAAGTTTTGATTTAATCTTTTTAAATCTAAAAACCTGAAACCTTCTCCCCAAAGTTCAATTCTTCTACTGTTTAAAACATCATTAATATAAGCCGTTCCTGTATTGGAAGATGCGGTATAAGTAGGGTTTCTATTGAGCATTAATTGGTTAAAAATTAATTTTGACTCAGCTTCATTTCCTTGTCTTGCCTGTGCTTCAGCTTCTATTAAATACATTTCAGCTGCTCTCATGTAAGGAACATCCATTCTACTATCAGAAAGACTCACCGAAAGGAATTTCTGACTGGTATAAGGAAATTTAGAATAGTTGGAAGGCAAGCTCAATGATGTATGATTTCCTGTAGGATCTACCAACTGTCGACGAACATCTGTAACAGGGAATAAGCCATACAACTTACTGTTCATCGCCTTTGGGGCCTGACGGATATTGGTAGAATTATAGTTTCTCGACATATATGCTCCAAAATTTCCGAAATAATCGGTCTGATCCGAAACAATAGTTGCTCCCCAGATCCATTCACCATTACTTAAATTATTGAAACCAGCAGCGTAAGCTGCTTTATCCATCAAACCGTAGCCCGCTCTTGCTAATTTTGCTGAAGAAACAGCTAAAGGATAATTTCCCTGTGTTAATGCAACTCTCGCTTTTAATCCAGAAATAACATTCGCATCAAAATGTGATTTCGCAGCTCTTGTAGTTCCAATTAATCTTGTATATGCTTCATCTAAATCTTTATTAACCTGATTATAAACTTCTTCTACTGTATTTCTTTTCATCGGAACCTCATCAGCCAATAATCGTAAAGGAACTCCAAGCTGCGTATTATTTGCTCCTGGAACATATCTTTTGCCATAAATCTGAACCAACATATAATAACAAAATGCTCGGAACGCATAAGCTTCACCAATTGCCTTTTTTATAGTAACATTATCAGCATCTGTAGGTGCAGGAACGCTAGGCCCGTTAGCAATTACCATATTTGCATTTCTAATTAATGCATAGTAAAACTGATAAGGATAAAACGTAACATCACTCGTCGCATTTACCTGATCCTGCCATCTCACGGTAGAAATGTACCAGCCATTTCCTGTAGATGGAAAAACAAGATCTTCGCCTAAAGCATCTAGAATAATCATCATCCCGCCTTGTCCGTTTTGCCCTTGACTACTATTTTGACGGTAATACATATCTCGATGCATCCCATTGATAATCGCCATAAGATTGGAAGCACTGGAATATGCCGCACTTTCCGAAACAGCTGTCGTAGGATCTGTCTCTAAATAATCGCTATGACATGAACTTAATGCAAAAGCTAAGAAAAGAGACGAAAAAATGGTAAGTTTTTTACAATGTAATTTTATATTTTTCATTTTGTATTTTTTAGAATGAGATATTAGCACCTAGTGTTATGATTCTTGCCGGCAAGTATCTGTTTGTAGTTGTTCCGTTGAAAGACTGAACAGGTTCCAATCCTTTTCGTGCTGTTTTGCTCCAAAGATTTTCTCCGGAAACTGTAAATCTTAAACCTGATAATCCGTATTTTGAAATGTCGCTCGTATTAAAACTATATCCTAACGTCAGTTGTCTGAAAGAAATAAAGTCTGATTTTATAAGCCATCTGCTGGATCCTGCATTTGAACTTGTATAGGTTGAAGAATTAAGAGCAGGAACATCTGTAATCTGCCCCGGAGTTGTCCATCTATCTAAAATATCAGTACTCAAAGCTCCTCCTTGCGGATATGCAGACATTAACGCCTGATAATTTGAATCATACGTTTTTCCTCCGATTTGATATGTAAACATTGCCGATAAAGACCATTGTTTAAAATTAATTGAAGTTCCGAAACTTCCGAATAAATCAGGAATTGCAGATCCTGAATAATCATATTTTGCTTTATTAAAATTGGTTGTCACCAACGTTCCGTTTACTGTTCTAATATCAGAAGCTGTAGTATTGGCAAATTTATCATCCAACAAAAATAAAGGCGAGCCATCAGAAGAATCTACCCCATACCATTGTCTCAACCAATAATCGTAAACAGAATGCCCGACAGAAACTTTTTTCGTTCCGTTAATGATCTGAGTAATTCCGTTTGATAATTCTGTAATTTGATTTTTAAGAGTTGAAGCATTTACATTGATACTCCATTTAAAATTTTCATTTTTAAGGATATCTGCATTTAATCCTAATTCCCAGCCTCTATTATACATCGTACCAATATTCTTATTGATAACATTTCCCGGAACTCCGGCAGAAACAGGAAGAGGAACCGGAAATATTAAATCTTTTGTAATTCGGTTATAGTATTCAACGCTACCAGTAATTCGGTTATTAAAAAATCCGAAATCAAGACCTACATCCGTTTGATCATTAGATTCCCAGGTAATCCCCGGATAGGCTAAGAAATTAAATAGTATTCCCGCTTCCTGAGCATTATTATATCCTAAACTGTACGTGTTTTGGTACATATAATAAGAATTGGTATTGTCATTCCCAACTTGTCCGTAAGAGCCTCGCAATTTCAATTCGTTTACAACTCTTGAATCTTTTAAAAAGTTTTCTTCTTTAATTCTCCATCCCGCACCAACAGACCAGAAAGAATGCCATCTTACATCTTTGCTAAATCTCGACGAAGCATCCCAGCGAATAGATCCCGATAATAAATATTTCGATTTATAATCATAATTCAATCTGGAAAAAACACTTTCTTTTCGGTAATTATCTGTTTGAGAAGTTAAGGAAGTAGGAGTTACAAAGTTGATTAACTCATCATTACCATCTACGACTTGTCCCTGCTTGTAGCCATACATATACTCGTACATATATTTGTAGTTTTCATGGCCGAGTAAGAATTCAAAATTATGAGAATCAAACTTTCTTTTGTAATTTAATAATTGATTAAATGTAAGCGTTTGTTCTATTATCGAAGTTCTGTCTGCCGCACCAGCAGGAGCTGCATCACCAATAATCTTATTTACATATCTGCTTCTCCTGTTGTTTCGTACGTCATATCCTACATTTGTGGATAACGTTAAATAAGGATCAACCTTAAATTCTGCATACGCTCTTGAAATAATATAAAAATTCTTCGAAATATCTTTATTTAATAATGTTTCCTGAATGATGTTTCTTCCCGAAGCCGCATCCGCACCTCTTTGTCCACCATCGTACATTACATTTCCATTTGCATCATATAATGTTGCATTGGTATTTGGATTGTGAGCATATGGGCTGTATATTGGCCCCATCAACCTAATTGCTCTGTAAGGATTGATATATGATGAGTTATTATCAGCACCGTCTACCGCATTATTTCCGTAAGATGAAACTCCGTTGATGCTGGTTCCTAATTTCAACCAACTTTTAAGCTGCGAATCGATTTTTAATCTTCCCGTAAATCTTTCAAAATCTGATTTTGCTAAATACCCCGCTTCGTTGGTATAGCTTACAGAAGAAAAATAAGATGTTTTCTCACTTCCTCCGCTATAATTTAATTCATAATTTTGTCTGAATCCTGTTCTTAATAAAGGTTTTTCCCAATTCAGATCGGTATACTTAAGTTTAGCATCAGGATTCAAAATACCATTAATAACCAACTGATTATCCGGGACATCATAAACATTATTCTTTAAAATTCCTGAAATCAAATTATTGCTTGCATACGCATTCGCATCAGCCAACGTAGAACCCGTTGCCAATCTTCCGTTTCTCATTGCTTCCCAAACCAAAGGATAATATTGAGAAGTACTGACTCTGTTATATTCAGGAATAGACCTTCCAACATATCCTGTGCTCATGCTAAAGTTAAGAGCATCTTTCGCACCTCTTCTCCCCGATTTTGTCGTAATTAAAACAACTCCGTTTGCCGCAGCAGAACCATACAATGATGTGGAAGCTGCATCTTTTAAAATGTTGAAAGATGCAATATCATTAGGATTAAGCGCAGACAAAGCTCCCGTATATATAACACCATCTACCACGTACAAAGGATCTGTAGAAATTCCGTAAGAGCCGATTCCTCTCACCTGAATATTAGGTGCACTCCCCGGCTGTCCCGAGCCCGTACTCACTTTTACCCCAGGGCTTGCTCCATCCAAAGCTTGTCCTATATTCGAAATCGGACGATCGGCAAACTGTTTAGATTTAATTTCGGTGTTAGAACCTACTACTGTTTCTTTTTTCTGAGTACCATAAGCAACAATGACAACTTCGTCTATTTGTTTTTCTTTAGGTAATGTATCCTTTTTCTGGGCTGAAAGATGTTGCCCAATAAAGAACAGGGCTGCTACGCTGAGCGTACAAGCTTTTAGATTCATCATTTAAGTGCTTTTTTATTGGGATCAAATTTGTTAATAATATTTAATTAAACCAAAAAAAAATATTAATTCCACAGCAAAGTTTAATCACAAAGTTCATTTTAACACAAATACAATAAAATCAATATATATTTACAAAACTGAATATCGAAAACGGTAAAATAAAATGTAAAATATTCTTAACTATGGTTTTACATAATTCAAAAAAGAAACCCGCTGAAAAAATCAACGGGTTTTATTATTTTATGATTGAAATTTTACTTCGCTCTCAATCTTTCTTTAATTGCTTCGATATTTTTCTTTGCAGAATCTTCCAAAATTAAGCTTGCACTCATGTGAATTCTTGCTGGCATTAATTCGTTAAAATGATCTGTACCTTCCCAAGACACTTTTTTAATTAAAGCTAAAGCTTCTTTACTTCTTGAAGCCAACGTTTGAAGGAATTTTTTCAATTCGGCATCCATCTCTTCGATTGTTGGAGAAACTGAATGATAAATATTATGCTGTTTTGCCCATTCTGCTGATCTGAAGTCGGCGTCAATAGCCATTGCCGAGAATTGAGATTTTCCGATTTTTCTTTCTACATAAGGGCCGATCACGAACGGTCCGATTCCTAAATTGATCTCCGTTAAAGCCAATGCAGAATCTTTTGTTGCAAAACAGTAATCTGCACCACAAGCAAGACCTACTCCGCCTCCTGTTGTTTTTCCCTGAACTCTTACTACGACAATTTTACCGCAATTTCTCATCGCATTCAAAACTTTTGCAAAACCACCGAAAAATTTCGTTGATGCTTCTAATTCTTCAATTGCCAACAACTCATCGAAACTGGCTCCGGCACAGAAAGCTTTTTCTCCTTCACTTTTTACTAAGATTGCTTTTACCTCATCTTTTGCGCCTTCCTCAAGAATAGTTTGGGCTAACTTTTCAAGGATTGCTCCCGGTAGAGAATTACTTTTTGGGGTTCCGAAAGTGATTTCGGCGATATTATTTTTAAGTTCTGAAACTACGAATTCGCTCATTTTTAATTTTAATTGGATTTATACAAAAATACGAAATACAGTGCTATTCAGGAAAACAAAACTTATAAATTCCTTTATCATTTCAGCCATTACGTAGAAATACGGATCCCTCAATTTGGTATTTTCTACTCTAGTTCTCCCTTTATAGATGTTGTTCCTTTGACTTGTCATTAAGACATAAAAATTTAACCCAAACGGTGATCTCCGAAAAACCGAAAGAGAGTAGGAATATTTAAAACTGAAAAAAAATAATATTATGGAAGAAATGTTAGGAGTAATCAAGCTATTTGCAGGAAACTTTGCACCAAGAGGATTTTTGCTATGCAATGGCGCTTTATTAAGCATTGCTCAAAATCAAGCGTTATTTTCACTTTTAGGAACGACTTACGGAGGCGACGGTATCACAACTTTTGCTTTACCAAACTTGAATGGTCGTGCGCCAATTGGCCAAGGAAGTTCTACAACGGGAAGATCATACGTTCTGGGAGAAATGGGAGGTACACCGCAAACTACTTTATTAACTTCAAACTTACCTAGCTTTGCAAGCCAACTGAAAATCGCGAACACGAATGCTACGAGTGTAACGCCTTCTGCAACTTCATCTATTGCTATTACAGGTCAGCCAAATGGAAGACAGTTTGATGCTATTCCGAGTTTTGCAGACGCGGCTCCTTCCCTGCCAATCAATGCAATGTCTGTTACTTTTACAGGTCAGAATGCACCCGTTAATACAATGCCTCCTTATTTAGGACTTAATTATATTATCTGTGTGGAAGGTATATATCCTTCAAGACCATAATTTACAAAAGTTTTTAACATTAAAAATTAGAATCATGGAAGAATATTTGGGAACCATTAAAATGTTTGCCGGCGTCTTTGCTCCTAGAGGATTTATGTTTTGTAATGGCGCAATATTAAGCGTCAAAACAAATACACCCCTTTTTGCCATATTAGGAAACGCATACGGAGGTGATGGAATAACAACTTTTGCCTTACCTAACCTCAACGGGCGCGCTCCGTTTGGTGCAGGAAATTCAAACACAGGGATAAATATTGCTTTGGCAGAAGCCGCAGGAACTCCCCAGGCGACTATTTTACCCCAAAATCTTCCAAGTATTGTGAGTCAATTAAAGATTTCAAATACGAATGCTACGAGTGTTACCCCTTCTACAAATTCTTCTATTGCAATAACAGGTTTACCGAACGGAAGACAGTTTGATGCAATCCCAAGTTTTGTAGATGAAGTACCTACGACTCAGATTAATGCAAATTCAGTGTCTTTTACAGGGCAAAATGTACCTGTAGATACGATGGCTCCTTATTTAGGAATGAACTATATTATCTGTGTTGAAGGTCTTTTCCCACCAAGAACTTAATATACAAACCTAAATTACTTTAATCATGAAAAGAACTACTATTTTACTAATCTGTAGTCTGCTCATTTCTACTTTTACATTTGCCCAGACGAGTACAGAACATTTTGAAACCGAAACGAACGGAAGCACCAGCTTTACGGATAATGGCGTTATTTTTAACATTTTATCTACCGTTGCAACCTATGACATTCTTACCGCATCAGGATTTGGATGGAATGGAACTACTGCAGATAACAAGTTTATCGACAATACAGGAACTGCTACTTCACAATATGCAGATTCATCGATGAGCATAAAAACAACTTCGAATTTATTTAAAGTTAATAGATTCTGGGTATATTTATCAGACAGGCTTAACGTACTTTCTGCTCCAGGAACACTTACCATCACAGGGAAACTTTCCGGGGTTACCAAGTTCTCTCAGACAAAAACCACTGGTTTTGCGACTTCATTAGGTTCTACCAACGGATTTACGTTAATTGATATGACCAACCTTAACGGTCAGAATTACTCTAATATCATTATTGATCAGCTTACGTTAACCATTGGAGGAGATTTTCGTTATATGGCATTCGATGCCTTTACTTGGGTAAAAGACAGCAATCTTGTTTTGGCAACCAATGATATAAAGGCTTCGAAGAAAGAATTGAGCATCTATCCGAACCCAACCAATGGCTCTTTACATATAAAAACAGAGCAAAATACAAAGGCTGAAGTTTACAGTATAGACGGTAAACTGGTAAAGGCAATAGATCTGAAGAAAGGTGAAAATGAAACGAATATTTCTGAGCTTACCAATGGAACTTATATTCTTAAAGCGCCTTCAGAATCAACAAAAATTATTAAAAAATAAAATTTACACAGCATTATAATCAAACTAAAAAACTAATTACCCATGAAAACTTCTGTGTTTATTTACCCGAAAGATTCTAATGCATAAGTGTGATGAAATCCCCTGATTTGCTTCGGGGGATTTTTATTTTAAAACCAATCATCAAAATATTAATTAAAAATCATGGAAAATTACGCTACACACAATTGGATGAGCTACATCGATCATGATAAAAAGCTTACAGATTTAACGATTCTTGGTACACACGATAGCGGAACCTATCCCTCAAATTATGGTCCTGCCAAATGCCAGACAATGAACTTTCCAGACCAATTAAATTCCGGCATCAGATTTTTAGATATTCGTTTGAAACGAGGCTATGATGCAGATAAAGACCATGTTTTATGGGTTTATCATGGAATTGCAAGTATGGATATCAGCTTCAACGGTAAAGTATTGGGAGACTGTAATCAGTTTCTTTCTCAGAATCCATCGGAAACCATCATCATGTCTATAAAAAATGAATCTAATCCGGGAAATGATTCGGATAGAGAGAAATTTTATGATGATTTGAAAATCGCGATGGCTCAATTCCCCCATCTTTTTTATACTGAAAACAGAATTCCTTCATTAAAAGAAATAAGAGGAAAAATTGTTTTGGTAAGAAGGTTCGGGTTAGGAAACAGAGCTCAAATCGGGCTAAACCTTTATGATAACTGGCCGGATGACTCTTCTAACGGTTTTATAAACAACGGAATCAGCTATTATGTTCAGGATGTATATTACAGCTGGTCATCCGGTACGGATAGAGCCAATAAATTTAATGAATATGTAAAAGATGCCCTAAACATCGCAAAAGATGGAAGCCGAGCAACTCTTTTTTTCAATTTTTCCAGTGCAACGGGAGTTACAGGAGGTGTTTTGCCATTTGCATCTACGCCCAGAGATTTGGCAGATGCCGTAAACCCTCTGTTTATAAAATATATGCAAAATTATCCTAAAGGCAGATACGGAATTATCCCAATGGATTTTCCTGAAACACCCTCCAACAAAGAGCTTATAAAACAGATTATTGGAAGCAATACTTTCATTGCAGTTGCTCAACCCATATAATGAGATTGAACTAAAAAGATTCTAATTACATAAATGACTAAATCCTTTGAAATATTTTTTCAGGGGATTTATTTTTTCAACGCCAAAATATATTTATCAATATACAATTCCTTCTCTTTCGATTTGTATTGCTGAATATATCGAGGATGTTCCAGCACCGTCATTTTATCAAAAAGGTGAGCTTCTTTATTTAATTTTGAAATAAAATCGGCATTCTTTTTACCTAAAATAAAAACTTCTGAAGTATCAACATTTAAACTGAGATGAAACTGTAAAGATTCAATCATAAAATCTTTTACATCGTTGAAAAGTTCTTTATCATCATAATAATTGGCATTCACCGAACCTTTTTTGGTTTCTCTTACAATCGCCAAAGGAAACGGTGAGTTGATATAAACATCATGATAAAATTCTTCCGCTCCGCCATATTCTTCAATCATATCATACATAAAAACGGAAGAAACTTCGTGGGTTCGGGTAGATTCCATTTTTATTCCGCAAACACTTTCCAAACGTTTGGTATCGGTAAACGGAACTCCGGTAACACCTGCTCCGTGGCGACTTGGATTAATTCCGATTAAAAATTTTCTCTGATGAGAATCGTTATAATATTTTTCATAAAACTTTTGCATGACCACTAACGTTTCGGGATTATCCAAATACGGATTAAGCACCTGAAAACCATCGGGAAGACTTCCAGAATATTTCAAGTTTTTATTGAAATCAATAATCTGATCAGCAAAAGTTTTATTCATATTTACATTTTAACGGAGAAAAATAAAATTTTCGGGTTGATCCTCTTCATTGCCATCTACATCGTCTTCATCTCCTTCTTCACTTAAAGCCAATTCAATATCGATAAACTGAATATACAGACCGCAAATATTATCATTCGCATCATATGCGAAATACACAGGATAGGTTCCATCTCCAAAACCACTGGCAAACATAGGAATCTGAAATTCTGTATTCGGAACCTTCCAATTGATCCAGTCGCCAGCCTCTCTCTGATTGCTAGGATTTTCCTTATAATTTTGGGCGAAAAGTTCCGCAAAATAATCATCGTACATATTATCTACATTTGATTCCTCAACAAATTGATCTACAAAAGGAAGTACTTCTTTATCCGTAATACAGCCTAAGCCGGCATCCACTCCAAAACCGAAATAATCGTCTTCAGTTACGCCTTCGAGCTCTTCAATCCCGATTAAAGCTTCACTGTAAATAACAGGTTTTTCTTTTGTAAACTCAACTTTTACAACTGCATACCTGTCGCCCCAGTCTTCAGATTTCACTACAGAAATGGTCACCGGAAAATTTCCTTTCGGCGCCTGAATAAAATAAGGAGATTGATGATTATCCAAAGAAACAAGCGGATCTCTCACCACAATTTTTCCGGAAGGCAAAGAAACACTTCCGATTTCAATAGTTTCTAGTGGCTGACCTTCAATTTCATTTAAAGTAAAATAAGACTCAAGGTCTGTTGGGCAAACCAAAATATCTTTTACTTCTTCATACTTCTGCATCCAGTTTTCATTCATATTTTAATATTTTTTGAATTGATTTTAAATTTTAAAAATAAGGATGATTTATTCCAAATCAAAATTCAAGACATAAAAAAAGCAGTCTCAAATTGAAACTGCCCATGTCTTTCTATTGAAATAAAAATTAGTTAATATCAACATTCATTATGGTTCCGACATAATTCAAATCCATAGTAATTCCTCCTGCGACGATGTGATTGGTTCCGGCTCCACTACAATCGAGCCCTAATGTGTAAGAACCTGTTGGCGTATTAATGGTAATCTGCTTCCATTCTACTGCATCGGTAATACTTTGATCAATACTTGTTGCAGGAATATTATAAACTGTATTAGTTCCGTCTTTTGCGAGCACTCTCCATTGATCAATCGGAAATGAAACCGCGTATGTAGAATTGTGATCTTTATAGAATTCTCCTCGCTCAGAAGGGAGAAGAACAGGTATGTCATTGGAAATTATAGGAAGACAGGTTCCGGGATTTTGTGTGTTAAAGCTTTTTAACGTAAAAGTAATATCTACGGGAGAGCTGTTATTTACTTTTACCTGATTTTGTTGAGCATAAGAGAATGAGCTTACCAACAGTAAGCAAAATAATGAGATGTACTTCATGATTAAGTTTTTAATAGATTTTATGTATAAAATAAAATTCTGTGTATAAATTAATTTCTTGAATGATAGAAAACGGATCTTCGCGAATGCAAAAAGTCATAAGATTTGATTTTTTCATGTAAACATTAATTTTTTTGGTGTAATAAAAATATAAAATTTCAGTCAATATTTCTATTAAAAGTGAAAAATAATATTGATTTTTAAAAATTCACATAATACTATTGAAAAACAACAATCCCTTTCAGTAAAAACCAAAAGGGATCGTAAATTTATATTTTATTTCGAATTAAACTAATCCAAACTGTTCAAAATGATGCGTAAAATGCTTCTTATGCATTAATTCCCACATTTCTTTATTCAGTTTTCCGAAGACAAAGTTCATGTGTTCTGCATGAGGATTTTCTTTATAATAAATCGAAAATCTCTTTAAATTATCTAGGAAAGACTGTTTGGCAGCATCCAGATTTTTATGTTTCAGTTCCAATAGCGTTTCATCTTCAGCCAAAAACGGTGCAGGGAAATCTTTTGGCATTTTTCTGTGATTATACAAAGAATCCTGCCATTTTTCCAATTGCTCTTCCGGAGTGAAACATTTATCAGCTTCCGGCTCGCCAAGACTTACCAAAACGCCGTGTTCCAAATGCTCAATCATTTGCTGAGGAGACATTTTACCCCAATTTGGTTGAGTAGATTCCGTTAAACCATTTAACGTTTTCTGAATATTTTTTACATTTAAATCTATGAAAGGAGAATGTTTCGCCACCAAAGTTAAAATCGTAGCCACACAAACAATCTCATCTCTTTGGTTTACAACCTCAACCAACCATTTCACAACTCCAGAAGGAATATTTCTTCCTTTAACTCCACGGTTGATTTTTTCTTTTGCCGTTAAATAAACCGTAATGGTATCTCCCGCGTAAACAGGCTTGAAGAATGAACAATTTTCCAATCCGTAATTCGCGATAACTGGGCCTTTTTTACCTGAAACGAACAATCCAGCCGCCGCAGAAAGGATAAAATATCCATGAGCAACGGTTTTATCAAATATAGTTCCCGTTAAGCTCGTTGCATCTGTATGTGCGTAGAAATGATCCCAAGAAACATTAGAGAAATTCACGATATCTGCATCAGTTACCGTTCTTCCTGCTGTTTCTAAAGAATCGCCAACCTCAACTTCTTCGAAATATTTCTGGAAAGGATGTTTGTCTGAATATTTTTTCTCAGCACCTTGCTGATAAATTTTAGTAATTGCCGTCAACGTATCTGGAGAACCTTGAATCGCCGTTTTTTGAAGGAAGAAATGAAGACCGCCTAAACCGCCCATTTCCTCACCACCACCCGCTCTTCCGGGACCACCGTGCATCAACGTCGGAAGCGGAGAACCATGACCTGTACTTTCTTTTGCATTGTCTCTGTTTAACACGAAAATTCTTCCGTGTTGAGAAGCCATTTTCCATGAAGTTTCTGCTACAAAATTGTTATCGTAAGAAACAATAGAACCTACCAAACTTCCTTTTCCTCTCTTTGCTAATGCTGCAGCTTCTTCCGCATCTTTGTATGGCATCAACGTAGAAACCGGGCCGAAAGCTTCGACATCATGAGAGATATTTTTTTCGAAAGGTTTGTCATTTAAGAACAACTTCGGGCTCATAAATGCTCCTTTTTCATAGTCCGCATCTACCAATTCATGTTTTCCGTCGTAGATCAGTTCGTTTTCAGTTTTTAGAATATCAACTTTTCTTAAAACCTCATCATACTGCTGTTTTCCAACCAAAGAACCCATTCTTGTTTCTCTGCTTAACGGGTTTCCGATTTTTGTCTGATCTAAAGCTTTAGATAAAGCATTCTGAACATCACCGATTAAGTTTTCCGGAACGATAATTCTTCGGATCGCCGTACATTTTTGTCCGGCTTTCGTGGTCATTTCGTTACGAACTTCTTTGATGAACAAATCAAATTCCGGAGTTCCCGGTTTTGCATCCAAACCAAGAATCGAACAGTTCAAAGAATCTGCCTCCATGTTGAAACGAACCGCATTTCCAGCAATTGATGGTAAAGATTTTAATTTTCTACCTGTTGTCGCAGAACCTGTAAATAACACGGAATCTCCATCCTGAACATAATCCAAAATATTTCCGGGTTCGCCACAAACCAATTGAACAGCACCTTCAGGAAGAATTCCGCTTTCAATCATATCCTGAAAAACTGCGTTCGTTAAATATGAACCAAACGGAGAAGGTTTCACAATTGACGGAACACCTGCCAACAAAGATGTGGATAACTTTTCTAACATTCCCCAAACCGGAAAGTTGTACGCATTGATTTGAACTGAAACTCCTTCACTCGGTGTTAAAATATGAGTTCCCAAGAAAGTACCGTTTGCAGAAATTTTCTGAGTATCTCCATCCACCCAAAACGGAGTGTTCGGAAGCATTCTTTTCGCCAAACCTGAGTAAGTAAAAAAAGTACCGAAACCTCCCTCGATATCTACCCAAGAATCAACATGAGTTGCTCCCGTTTTATAAGATAATTCGTAATATTTTTTCTTTCTTTCTAAAAGGTAAAGTGCTACTTTTTTCAACATTTCTCCACGATCGTAGAACGTCATGGATGAAAGGTTTTTGTAACCTATTGTTCTTCCGTAGTCTAAAGCCTGCTCGAAATTCAGACCTTTCGTATCGGAAACAGCAACCTGTTCTCCTGTCACAGCATTGTACAAAGGAATTCCGTTTCCAGAACCTTCAATCCATTCGCCGTGGATATAATTTTTTAACTTTTCCATATAGTTTTTTATTTTTTACTAATATTTTATCTTTTGATCTTTATTTACTTGAGGATGTTTATCCAATAAATAAAGAACTCTGTCAGATTTAGAAAAAGGAATGTTATGAGTAATACAAGCTTCTTTTAAATCAATCAGATACTTTTTATACAATTCAAATTTCTTTGATTTACTAAATGGAATTTTCAAATTTTCTCCCTATAAGATTCTGTAAACCCTTTGATCAATAATTTGAAAATAATCCGAATCAATAAATCTTAAAAAAGTCGAAGCCATTGGCAAATCAAAGCCTTTTGAATCTAATAATTTAATTAAAATATTATCTGATAAATCCTCATCATATCCTTTCCTTAAAGCATTAATTTTTACAATTAAATCGTTATCAATTTCCGGGAACCGATTAGTTTTCCAAAGAACAATTTCCAACATAGTTTCATAAGTGAAATCATCTTTTTTATTATCAAGTTTATCCGTTAATCCTTTTTGATATTTAAATTCGGGAAGCTCAAGAAGAAGATCCTGAATATTTTCTAAATTCTTAATACTTTTAATTTCATCGTTTTTCATGAAATAAAATTATTTAGGCTCTTGATACGGAAACAATTTCACCAAACCTTCATACAAACTTCTGTGAAGAATAGTTGCATGATTGTCTGTTTCCATCATTTTATAATCTAAAGTCCAATTTTTCTTGTTGGCTTTTTTCAGAACATCAAATAAATCTTCAGCATCTTTTACCATCACAGGGTGTTCACCTTTTCCGACAGAAACATAAATAAATTTCTTGGAATCCGGAATTTTGGTTAATAATTGAGGAGCCTGTTTTAAAAGACTTTCATCATCCCACCATAAACTCGGACTGATGATAAAATAATTATTAAACATTTCAGGTTTTTTCAACAAAATTTCTGTGGCTAAAAGTCCGCCCAATGATTGTCCGAATATATATTTATCGGTTGTTTTAAACTGACTTTCGATATAAGGTTTTAATTCTTTTTCCAGGAAATTGATAAACTTATCAGAATGTCCGGTCGTAGGATAATCTTTCTGTAAGTCTTTCAAATCTGTATGAAAAGTGAAGTCTCTTTTTCTATCAACATTGGCAATTCCCACCACAATCGTCTCCGGCATTGAATACATTTGATTAAAAAATTGAACTAAACCCGTCACATGAATAAAATCTTCATTCATGCTTCCATCCAAAAGATAGATAATCGGGTAGGATTTTGTCTTGTCGAAATTTTGTGGAAGATAGATGTTCAAAATTCTGTCTTCATTTAAAACTTTAGACTTTATGGTTCTGATTTCTCCAATAGTCAATGGTTTTACATTTCCTGTCTGAGCAAAAACCACCGATTGAAATGTAAAGAGAATACTGCAGAAAATGAGAAGTTTTTTAATCATAGTTAAATTTTGTCTGGTAATTTATTTCACGTCATCCCAAATGCTGTAATCAACAACCTTCGTAGGAATCTGTTGAACATATTCTGTAAAAGGTTCGCAAGGTAAAATCGCATCTTTTCCTTCTCTTGCCAACTCTTGATATAATTTTGTCCCTTCCGTTTTCCACTTGATCATTTCATCAGAAACATCACGGAGAATTTTTGCCGGACTTCCAACAATCAGTTTTCTTGGTTCACATTTGAAATTTGCAGGAACGAAAGCCAAAGCTCCGATAATACATTCATCACCGATAACGGCTTTGTCCATTACAACCGCATTCATTCCAACCAAACAATTTCTACCGATATGCCCGGAATGAATAATCGCTCCATGACCGATGTGCGCAGATTCTTCTAAAATAGTTTCAATTCCCGGAAAAACGTGAAGTGTACAGTTTTCCTGAACATTCGCACCGTCTTTGATGATAATTTTACCCCAGTCTCCACGAATAACCGCGTTGGGACCGATATAAACTTCTTCGCCGATTTCAACATTTCCGATGATCACCGCTTGTGGATGAACGTAAGCGGAAGGTTTGATGATGGGACGAATTCCGTGATATGAGTAAATATTCATAATTTTAATTTTAATATTAAATTCTTTTGTCTTGAAACAAAAGAACCAAAAATTCAAGACTGTAAACTTTTATGCTACAAATTGAAAAATTTCCTAAAAAGTTTAAAACTCGCTTTGCTCAGACATAAAACTTTTCTTAACGGTAATTTTGAAATTTGCTTAACGCTAAAAGTTTAGATGTCGTTTTTAGACACGCTCAATCACCATTGCATAACCTTGTCCAACACCGATACAAAGAGTACACAACGCATATTTTTTATCTTGTTTTTGAAGTTCCATAGCGGCAGAACCAACGATTCTTGCTCCGGAAACTCCAAGTGGGTGACCGATCGCGATTGCTCCTCCGTTTGGATTTACTCTTGAATCATCATCTTTTAAACCTAAAGTTCTAGTTACCGCCAAAGCCTGAGCTGCAAACGCTTCATTCAATTCAATGATGTCCATATCGTCTAATGAAAGATTCAGTCTTTTTAATAATTTCTGAGTCGCTTCAACAGGTCCGATTCCCATAATTCTTGGTTCAACACCGGCAACAGATGATCCTAAGATCTTAGCTTTTGGTTTTAAACCATATTTTTTTACTGCTTCTTCGCTTGCTAAAATTAAAGCAGCTGCTCCGTCATTCATTCCTGAAGCATTTCCAGCCGTTACTGTTCCTTCTTTTCTGAAAGCCGGACGAAGCTTTCCTAAACCTTCCATTGAAGAAGTTGGTTTGATGAATTCGTCTGTATCAAAGATTTTCGGCTCGCCTTTTCTCTGTGGAATTTCAACTTTTACGATTTCTTCCGCCAATCTTCCGCTTTCCTGAGCTTTAGTCGCTTTTTGTTGAGACCAAAGGGCAAATTTATCCTGATCTTCACGGCTAATATTGTGCATTTCTGCTAAATTTTCAGCAGTATCTCCCATTGTATCAACACCGTATAATTCTTTCATTTTCGGATTGATGAATCTCCATCCGAAAGTGGTATCAAACATCTGACTGTCTCTACCAAAAGCCGCACTTGGTTTTGACATTACATAAGGCGAACGCGTCATATGTTCTACTCCACCTGCGATGTAAATTTCACCTTCTCCTGCTGCAATCGAACGGAAAGCATTTGCCACCGCCGACATTCCTGAAGCACAAAGTCTGTTGACTGTTTCACCTCCGATTTTATATGGAAGTCCTGCCAATAAAAGTCCCATTCTGGCTACGTTTCTGTTATCTTCACCCGCCTGATTTGCACATCCGAAAATAACATCTTCAATTTCCTCAACCGGAACTTCTGGGTTTCTTGCTACGACTTCTTTGATAACAATTGCCGCCAAATCATCGGCACGAACTTCAGAAAGTCCGCCAGCCAATTTCGAGATGGGTGTTCTTACATAATCTATGATATATACGTTGTTCATATTTTTTTGCTTTAGGCTAAAAGCTATAAGCAGTAGGCTTTCCCGCTTCAAAAAAGCTTGTTGCCTGTTGCCTTAAGCTTACTGCTTATTTATAATTCTGTTACTTTTTTTCCGATTTTATATACTGTTCCGACAAACTTTGCTACCTGATCGTTATTTTGATTGGTAATTTTAATGTCGTAAATCGCTGTTTTTCTGGTATTATTTACCAAAACACTTTCTGCTCTGAAAATATCGCCTTCTCTTCCGGCCTTGGTAAAATTGATGGTTACACTTAATGCAACGGCTGCATTTCCGTCATTGTTTGATGAAAAAGCAAACGCAGAATCTGCAAACGCGAATGTTACTCCTCCGTGAACCGTGCCCAATCCGTTGAGCATTTGTTTGGTGATTTCCATTTCAATCAAAGAATAATTTTCTTTAATATCAATGATTTTAATTCCTAAAAATTGGGAGAACTCGTCTTTCTCCATCATATAATCTACAACCTGTCTCGGATTCATACTATTATATATTTGTTATTTCTTCATATAATTCATCAACCAGTTTGTCATAAATACTCATGGTTTTGCCAAGAATTATCTGCTCGTATGTGAGGTTATCTGATGAATTTTCATGGGCATAAAAAGCATTTAAATCAATTCCGTCTTCATTGGCGATTCTTTTAACCAGCTCTTTATATTTTTCATTGAATTTTCCTAATAATTCTAATTTTTCCTGATCATCGTTAATCAAAGAAAGTTCCTGAATAATATATTCCTTTTCAATGATGAGCCTTGTCTCTAATTCGGCTCTAAATCCATCTATATCCATGCTATTAATGTAACAATTTAGCAATATATCAGTTTACCAATGTTTTTAAATATTGTTACATTGACAAACTGATACGCTGGTATATTTATAATTTACGCAGCAACGGGCTTTGTCTGTATCTTTCTTCCTGATATTCTTCATAAAGATTTTGAAGGGTTTCAGAGATTTTTGCATATCCTATTTCTTTTCCCCAAGCCAATAATCCTTTTGGATAATTTACCCCTTTCTGCATTGCCAATTCTAAATCTTCATCGTTGGCAACTCCTAATCTTTTGGCTTCAACCGCTTCATTAATCAACATTGAAATAATTCTCAGGAAAATTTGTTGATAAAGCGCATTGTCTTTTTCGGCAACAGGTTTTTCTGCTCCTTCAGAATAATCGTAGAATCCTTTTCCTGTTTTTCTGCCGTGAAGTTTGGCTTCCGACATTCTTTGCTGAAGAAGAGAGGGCTTGTATTTCGGATCGTAGAAATATTCGTTGTAAACCGTTTTTGTTACGGAAAAATTGACATCAACACCAATTAAATCCATTAATTCAAAAGGTCCCATTTTGAAGTTTCCGATTGTTTTCATGGCTTCATCAACTTGTTCTACTGTTGCGATGTTTTCTTCAACAATTCTTAAACCTTCACCATAATATGGACGGGCGATTCTGTTCACGATAAATCCAGGAATATCTTTGGCAATAACAGGCGTTTTACCCCAATCTTTCATCAGATTGTAGATTTTTTCTGCTAAAGATTTTTCTGTTAGTAAAGATGGAATAACCTCAACTAAAGGCATTAATGGAGCCGGATTGAAAAAATGAATTCCGATGAAACGCTCCGGTTTTTGTAATTCCGCACCGAGAGAGGTAATGGAAATGGATGATGTATTGGAACCAATCACACAACTTTCTGAAACGTGTTTCTCTAATTCTGTGAAAACTTTGGTTTTTATGTCTTTATTTTCGATGATGGCTTCAATGATTAATTCGCAATCTTTGAAGTCCTTCAATTCTGTAGCAATGGAAATATTAGATAAAATTTCAGTCATTTTCTCTGCTGAAATTTTCTGCTTATCAACCAATTTGGTTAATGTTTTTTCCAGACCTACGGTTGCCGTTTCTACTTGTTTTGCGTTGGCGTCATACACCCAAACTTTGCATCCGTTCGTTGCGGCTACTTGTGCAATGCCGATTCCCATTGTTCCGGCACCGATAATTCCTACATTCATCATAATGTAACAGTGTATCAATGCAACAATGTAACAATCACTGCTACATTGGTACATTCTTATATTAATTCTTATTTTCCTTTATAATTAGGTTTTCTTTTTTCTAAAAAGGCATTTACCCCTTCGATAAAATCTTCTGTTTCTGCAGCTTCCTGTTGAAGATCGCCTTCCAGTTCCAATTGTTCTTTCAATGTATTGTTGTAAGAATTGGCGAAGGCTTTTTTGGTTAATTTTAAACCGACAGTTGGCATATTTGACACTTTTTCAAGAATTTCTAAAGATTTAGAATTGAATTCTTCTTCCGTAAAAACTTCAGCCACCAATCCATAAGATTTTGATTCTTCAGCCGATAATCTTTTCCCTGTAAATGCTAAATAATTGGCCAATTGTCTTCCCAAAAGTTTTGGTAAGTAATAGGTACCTCCCGTATCAGGAATTAAACCTATATTAGAAAATGCCTGCGAGAAATAAGCCTTTTCATTCGCTAAAACGAAATCACAGATTAATGCCAACATCGCTCCAGCACCTACTGCCGGACCATTTACCAAAGCAACAACCGGTTTTTTGCAACGTGTAATTTCAGTTACCAGCGGATTGTAATAATCTACCACGATTTTTCTGATAATATCATTATCGTGGTGTTCTTTTCCCGTTACAAAAGCATCATCAAGGTTTTGACCAGAGCAGAACGCTCTTCCTCTTCCTGAAATCGCAACGCATCTTACCGTAGGATCATTGCTACACTCTTTCACAAAGTCTTTTAAATCTGATAAAGACGGTTTTGTAAGCGCATTCATGGTGTCTGGTTGGTTCAGATAAGCAATTTTTAGCTTTCCGTCAAAATGCGATTCAATATCGAGTTGTGTGTACATAGTATTAATTTTTAAATTTAACAATGCACTAATTTAGTCATAATGTAACAATTTATCAGTCTAACAATGTAACAATTGTAATGTCATACTGAGCATATTGGTAAACTGTTAGACTGATAAATTGCTACATTAATTTTAGTGACATTTAAAATAGTCAAAAGGCTCTAAACAGTCTAAACACTGATACGAAGCTTTACATAATGTAGACCCGAATCTGCTGATCTGTTTGGTATGTTCGGAACCGCAACGAGGACATTTTTTCGGTTTCCCGATATGATGTTCGTCGGCTCCTTTTTCGGGAGGTGTAATTCCGTAAACGCGAAGTTTTTCTCTCGCTTCATCCGTCAACCAATCTGTTGTCCAAATCGGAAACATCTTGGTAACTACTTTTGCATCCCAACCGTTTTCTTTCATCATTTTGATGATGTCTTCCTCAATGGTAAACATCGCTGGACAGGCAGAATACGTAGGCGTAATGGTTACTTCACAAGAATTCTCGCTCGTAATTTTCGCTTCTCTTACAATACCTAATTCCACAATATCAATGACTGGAATTTCCGGGTCAGGAATTGTTTTTAATAAATCTAAAAGCTGATTCATATTTTAATTGTTATCAAAATCAAGGATTTTTTTCATTGAATTCTGATAATCCAAATTATCTGTTATTCCGTTATGCGACTGATCTTTTAAAATAATCAGTTTGTCTCCTTTTTTGAAATTATTTTTAATCTTTAAAGAGGCTTTATAATTAATAACCTCATCTTTATCTCCATGAAAAATAATAACGGGCGACTTAACGGTTTTTAAATATTCATTGGTTTCAAAATTATATTTTAGCAAAAACTTCGGAAGAAATGAAAATTTCTGATTCATTTCATCTTCAATACTGAAGTAAGGTGCTTGTAAAATCAACAATCTTGCATTTTTCTGCGATGCCAATCTCGAAGCTAAACCTGTTCCGATGGAATATCCTAAAATAATAATCTTTTTTTCGGGGTATCTTTTTGCGACCTCATCATAAGCAAGCTCAACATCCGAAAATAATTGATCTTTACCACTTATTTTGTCTTCACTTTTTCCGTAACCTCTGTAATCCAATATGAAAACATCGTAATTCATACTGTTGTAAAATTCGGCTACTTCACCCCAACCATTTATAGAACCTCCGTTTCCGTGAAGGTAGAAAATCACCCCTTTCGGATCTTGAGATTTAAATAAAACTGAGTTTAATTTCTTTTGATCTTTTGTAGGAACAGTTATTTCATCAAAGTTACTTTTAAAATTAAATGAATAATTTTCCGCTAACTTTTCAGGATGAAAAATTATTTTTTCCTGATAGAAAAACACAGCCACACAAAGCGCGACATACGCCAAGAGAAAAAAAGCAACGATTCCCAGCAACATTTTTTTCATTTCTTACCAAGTACAACCCGGATATGCTCTCTGCATATACTGCAGCTCACAAAGGATAAATCCAAAATATTCCGTATGGTAACCTGTTCTTGATT
Source organism: Chryseobacterium sp. C39-AII1 (assembly GCF_039672645.1). Lineage (NCBI taxonomy): Bacteria > Pseudomonadati > Bacteroidota > Flavobacteriia > Flavobacteriales > Weeksellaceae > Chryseobacterium > Chryseobacterium sp. C39-AII1. The sequence continues at coordinate 146,907 of NZ_JBDFPQ010000009.1, read as the reverse complement.
TTGGCTGCATGAAAGGATTTGTAGGATATTCTAACCCGAAACCTTCAAAATCTTTCTGAGTAATCGAAATAAATTCTTCGTAAAGAGCATCTGCATTCGGAGCGATATTTAAAGCTACCAAATCATCTTCTCCTTCAGTTTTTGCGAATAGACCTTTCGTGTATTCCCAAATATTTTCGATTGATTTTTCTAAACGAGATTTACTTTCTTCAGTTCCCTGAGCGAAAATTTTCATCCACGAAGCAGCATGAGTATAGTGATATCTTACCTCTTTTAAAGATTTCTGAGCAATGGCAGAAAGTTCTTCATTAGTAGAATTTGATAATGCTTCGTACATCAATTTCTGATACACAGCAAACACATAAACTTTTAAAATCGTCTGAGCATAATCTTCGTTCGGAAGTTCTGTCCAGTGTGCATTTACATATTCGTGCTCGTATCTTAGAAACGCCAAATCATCTTCACTTTTTCCGTTGTCGATCACTCTTGAAGCGTAAACGTAAAAGTTATTCGCCTGTCCAAGTTCATCCAACGCGATATTCGTTAATGCAATATCTTCCTCTAAATAAGGACCTTCACCGCACCACGCAGACAAACGCTGTCCCATAATGAAACTGTCGTCTGCTAGTTTTAATAAATAATTATATAATGGGTTCATTATTTTAGCTTTTGGCTTTTGGCGTCTAGCTTTTGGCCAATTGCCAGCAGCTAACAGCCAGTCGCTGTTTTACATATTTTTTACATCGTTTGGAATCTCGTAGAACGTCGGGTGACGGTATAGTTTGTCATCAGCCGGATCGAAAAATGCTTCTTTATCCACTCCTTCCGAAGTCACGATATATTTACTTGGAACTACCCAAACAGAAGTTCCTTCTTTTCTTCTTGTATAAACGTCTCTTGCGTTCTGCAAAGCCATTTCTGCTGTTGGCGCCTGCACAATTCCAACGTGTTTGTGAGATAATCCCGGTTTAGTCTGAATAAACACTTCCCACATATCTAATTGACTCATTATCTATTTTTATTTTTTTTATTAATTAAGATTATCAAAACCTATACGATTATTACTAACATCAAAAAGAGCTTTTAGATCTTGATGTTTTATTTCAAATTCTTCAAGAGTTAAAACATTTTTTAATCTTAGCCATTCCAAATTATTAAATTGTCTTTCATAGCTCAAATTTTTATCTAAAAAACCATAATTATCTAATAAGTATTTATTACGTTTTTCAATCAAAATATTAAAGAATCTTTCAACCTCAATTTTATCTGGGTTATTTTTAAACATCATAATGCTTTCATTATTAATCAACCCTATTCTCCAAGAATTTTCTTTAATTCTATATGACAAATAAAAAAATAACATTGAAACACTTCCCCAAATAATAGGAGCTTCAACCTCTACATCATCATCTTCAAAATACCAAACTACACTTAAAACCGTTAATAAAGTGAAAAATACACCTATAAAAACAAACCACGGTTCTGTTTTCTTAAAAGAACTTTTGCTCCCTAAAATATTTTCAAAAGGGATATATATTTCATTTTCATTTCCTAATCTTGATTCTTTAAATCTTAACTTAGATCCGATAATTTCAAACTCTCTTTTATGAAAAAGCTTTTTTTGAACTAAAGTATTCACTAGTTTAAGCTAAACTTTGTTGTTTTTCCGCGAAAGCTGCCGCTGCCTCTTTTACCCAAGAATTTTCTCTCTGCGCTTTTCTCTTGGTTTCAATACGCTTTTTGTTGGCAGGGCCATTTCCTTTTAAAATTTCCATGAATTCATCCCACGGAAGTTCTCCGAAATCGTAATGCTGTCTTTCTTCATTCCATTTCAGATCTTTATCCGGAATCGTTAATCCTAAAAATTCAGCCTGAGAAACGGTAACGTCGATAAATCTCTGACGAAGACTGTCGTTACTTTCTCTTTTCACTCTGTAATTCATAGAGATTTTAGAGTTTGGCGAGCTATCGTCATTTGGACCAAACATCATCAAAGCCGGCCACCAGAAACGGTTTAATGAAGCCTGAGCCATTTCTTTCTGTTGTTTTGTACCACGACAAAGCGCCATTAAAATCTCGTAACCCTGTCTTTGGTGGAAAGATTCTTCTTTACAGATTTTCACCATCGCTCTTGAATAAGGACCATAAGAATTCCCCATCAACATTACCTGATTCATAATCGCAGCACCATCAACCAACCAACCGATCGCGCCTATATCTGCCCAACTTAGAGTAGGATAATTGAAGATACTTGAATATTTCGCTTTTCCTTCCAACATATCGTCGTAAGTTGCATCTCTGTCTGCTCTGATGGTTCCGTTTCCTAAAGTTTCAGTTGCAGAATACAAGTATAAACCGTGACCTGCTTCATCCTGAACTTTAGCCAAAAGAGCCATTTTTCTTCTCAATGAAGGCGCTCTGGAAATCCAGTTCGCTTCCGGCAACATTCCAACAATTTCAGAATGTGCGTGCTGTGAAATCTGACGAACCAATAATTTTCTGTAATCATCGGGCATTACATCTTTTGGTTCTACTTTATTTTCGTCGTGTACGTATTGTACAAATTTTTCTAAATCCATAACTTTCAATTTAGCAATGTATCAGTTTAGCAATGTACCAATAAGAGATGCTTCGACAAGCTCAGCATGACAGTGATTGTTACACTGGTAAATTGTTAGATTGTTACATTAATTTTAAACATCATAATTAAGCATCACCACATTCGTTGTCGGGTGACATTGACAGGTAAGAACGAAGCCTCTGGCTACTTCTTCTTCGGTAAGCGCGTAGTTTTTTTCCATGAAAACTTCACCTTCCAAAACTTCGGCTTTACACGTACAACAAACTCCACCTTTACATGCAAAAGGCACAGGAAGATTGTCTTTCAATGCTTTATCTAAGATACTCTCTTTTTTTGAATTCAAATGAAACGAATATTCATCATCATCGATGATTACCGTTACCATACTTTCTATGTTGGCAATAGCTTTGAATTCGTCGCTCATTTCCTCCGTATTTTCTTCATCAGGAGCGGTGAAATATTCAAATAAAACCTGAATTGCCGGTACTTTTTTATCTTTCTTTAAATAATCTGCAATCCCTTTAATCATTTCTGAAGGTCCGCAAATGAAGAAAGTAGATTCTTTAACATCGATATCTGTATATCTTTCAAACAAATGATCTAATTTTTCCGGAGAAATTCTACCTTCAAAAATAGGGTCTTCATGTTTTTCACGGCTTACCAAATAAACAACTTTCAGTCTTCCGTTAAAAGTTTCCACTAACTTATCGATTTCAGCCTTTTTCATCACGTGATTCATGCTTCTGTTGCTGTAGAACAAATAAGCGTTTGAATTCGGCTCCTGATAAAGACTTTCTTTGATATTCGACAAAACCGGAGAAATTCCGCTTCCTGCCGCCAAACCAACGTAAGTTTTCACGTTTGTCGGGTGATAAGACGTATTGAAACCGCCCATCGGAGGCATTACTTCAAGAATTTCATCCATGTGAAGATGCTCGTTGAAATAGCCTGAAACTTTTCCGTTTTCCAATAATTTCACCAATACTTCCAGCGTGTTGCTTTTTTCACTTGGCGCATTGCAGATAGAATAAGAACGTCTCTCTTCGTTCCCGTCAATCATCATTTTAAAGTTCAGATACTGACCTTGTTTGAATCTGAATTTATCTTTCAGCTCTTCAGGAATTTCCACCGCTACATTTACTGCTTCGGAAGTATCTTTCTGAACCTTAACGGTTTTAAGTTTATAAAATGAATTCATTATTTTTTTAGTATTCTATTAATTTTTCCGCCTTCACACTTTGGAAGACTGTCTTGAGCATGGATTTTCACTTTCGTTGTAATTCCTACTCGCTTTTTAATTTCGTTTTCTATGCTTTTTCCAAAATTCCCGACAAAAATAGTATAATCATCGGTATCTTGTTGTAAATTTTGAGTAGTTACCAATTCATCATCAATTTCAACATCAATATCAAGCGCAACACACATTTGTTCTTTCTCGATTGGTGTTAAATAATAATTAGGAATCACCCCTTTTACATGAGAAAACGCTTCTTCAATCTGACTTGGATAAACATTTACCCCTCTTACGATCAGCATATCATCGGCTCTTCCAAGGATCGGACGCATTTTCACCATCGTTCTTTTTCCACTTTCGTCGTAATAAAGACTGGTGATATCGTTCGTCCAGTAACGTAAAAGCGGCATTGCTTTCTTCGTTAAAGTAGTAATCACCAAAACACCTTCTTCCCCAAACGGAACCGGTTCTTTCGTGATCGGATCTAAAATTTCAGGATAAAAATGATCTTCCCAAATGTAGGCTCCGCCTTTTTCCTCAAAATCTTCCATCGAAACTCCAGGACCTATGATTTCACTCAACCCATAAATATTGGTTGCATGCACACCCAATCTTTCTTCAATATGATGTCTGATAATTTCCGTCCACGGTTCTGAACCTAAAACGGCATATTTTAAACTAATTTCATCTGCAGAAATTCCACGGTTTGCGAATTCATCCGCGATGGTTAATGCGTAAGAAGGCGAACAGCAGATTACTTCCGGTTTAAAATCCATAATTAAATCTACCTGTCTTGACGTCATCCCTCCTGAAATTGGGAGAACGCTCATTCCTAATTTTTCAGCACCATAATGAAGTCCTAAACCGCCAGTGAAAATTCCGTAACCGTACGCATTATGCAACTGCATTCCTGATTTTGCTCCGGCAGCGTTTAAAGATCTCGCTACGACTTCGCTAAATAAATCAACGTCTTCTTTTGTATATCCTACTACCGTTGGTTTTCCTGTGGTTCCGCTTGAACAGTGAATTCTTTGTAATTCATCTTTAGGAACCGTGAATAATCCAAACGGATAGTTATTTCTTAAATCTTGTTTGTAAGTAATCGGAAGTTTTGTAATATCTTCTATCGACCTGACATCCTGCGGAGATATTCCCAATTCATTAAATTTTCCTTTATAAAATTCTGACTTCTCTCCAAGATAATCTACCAAATCAGCCAATCGCGTAGATTGAAGCTGTCTCAACTGGTCGAGCTTTAAATATTCAACTGAAAAATCCATACCTTTAACTAACTAACATTTGTTAGGTAAATTTAAAAAGATTTTGGAAGCTGACAAAAATTTTTATGACTTTCGTCATATTTTGAATGATTCTAAATAAGATTTAAGTTGAGGCTAAGGTTTAGACGGAGGGAAATAATAGGTAAGGTAAATATTTTATTGTATACTTCATCACAACAATCAAAATTACTACGAAATGATAAACATTCCGAATAGAATTTATAAAAGTCCCCAATTAACTATCTATCTTGATTTCCAAGTAGTCCAAAAAGGATTTTATCTCTGATTTCATCGGTAATTTCAGTTCCTGAATCAATATTTCTTTTGAACCAGAAATAAGAATTGTTTAAAGTATGAAGAATAAAACGTGTGGTAAAAGCCGGAGATTTGAGTTCCCAATTTTCTGCCTGATAAATTTCAGATATCAAGTTTTCAACTTCCTGCTGATAATTCTTTCTTAATTCCACAAATTCGGGAAGTCTTTCTTCCAAATGTTTCCATTCGTTGGAATAAATGTGAGTTACATCTCGGTTTTTCAACACAACTGATAAATGCTTATCCAGAAAAAGATCAAGCTTTTCTCTCGGCGGAAGATTTGTGTTTTTTACCTCTTGAAGTTCATCAAAAAACTCCTGAGCAATTCCAAAACAAATCCATTCCAGAATTTCTTCTTTCGAACGGATGTGTGCATATAAAGAAGCCGCCTTAATGTTGAGTTTCGTTGCCAAGTCCCTCACAGAACTGCCCAAATACCCTTTCTCTTTGAAAAGTTCAACTGCTACTTCTAATATTTTCTTTTGTTTTTCTTTAAGCTCCATTTGGTAAAACGCAAAAGTACTTATTTTGATTTTAATATTTTGATTTTGAGAGGATGATTTTTAACTCAAGAATTAGAAGCTAAATACTTCATTATACATTTTAAAAATAATAAATCTCAAAAATTTATTTAAACCCCTAAGAAAATTTAAGGTATGAAGTTCAATTAGGAAAAAATCAAACAGATTTTTAACAAGCATTATTCTAAAAGCAAAGCACATCTTAAATATTCTAAACCTCTTAATGAAAATCTTAATGGTTTAATTCAAAAACAAGAGGAGTTGTATTTTATTATTTAACCAAATCGGACGGTTCTTCCGATAATTTTTATTCAATTTAAGCATAATCGGAAATTTTGTCTTTCTAAAATTATCTAAAAATACACAATTCGGAAATTTTGTCCAGTATTTTTAAAAATTCAACAATTGAACACTTTTTGCGATATACCCATCAGAATTAAATGATTAAATAAGATTGAAGGCATCAGAATTTAGAAAATCAGATTTAAAAATTAACATTTATTTACGTCTTATGGTCTGAAATCTGATGTTTACAATCTAAAATTGAAAACTAAAAAGTAAGAAATCAAAACATAAAAATATGAACTTAAATCAATATACAGTAAAATCACAGGAAGCCATCCAAGCTGCACAACAAGTGGCAATGGAATTTGGCAACCAACAAATAGAACCTCAACATGTACTGGAAGGAATTTTCCAGGTGGATGAAAATATATCGCCTTTCTTATTAAAAAAATCTGAAGCAGATGCCATTTTGGTAAGAGAGCGCAACCGTGAAAATTTAGAAAAACTTCCAAAAGTACAGGGAGGAAATATTTATCTCTCACAATCGGCGAATAAAGTTTTGCTTGATGCGCCCAACATCGCTAAAAAAATGGGCGACGAATTTGTAACGATTGAACATTTATGGCTTTCGCTTTTAGAAACCAGTTCAGAAGTTTCGAAAATGCTGAAAGATATGGGTGTTACGAAAAATCTTTTGGAAGGAGCAATTAAAGAATTAAGAAAAGGTTCGAAGGCGACTTCTGCAAGTTCTGAAGAAACATATCAGTCTCTAAATAAATATGCCAAAAACTTCAACGAATTAGCGGCAGAAGGAAAATTAGATCCCGTAATTGGTCGTGATGAAGAGATCAGAAGAGTTTTGCAGATTCTTTCAAGAAGAACCAAAAACAATCCGATTTTGATTGGTGAACCCGGTGTTGGTAAAACCGCCATCGCAGAAGGAATTGCACACAGAATTATCAATGGCGATGTTCCTGAAAACTTGCAGGATAAAACCTTGTATTCACTAGATATGGGCGCGTTGATTGCTGGAGCAAAATATAAAGGAGAATTTGAAGAACGTTTAAAATCTGTAGTCAATGAGGTTATTAAATCAGAAGGACAAATTATTCTTTTCATTGACGAAATCCATACTTTGGTTGGAGCCGGAGGTGGCGAAGGTGCGATGGATGCTGCGAATATTCTGAAACCAGCTTTGGCAAGAGGAGAATTAAGAGCGATTGGTGCAACCACTTTGAATGAATATCAAAAATATTTTGAAAAGGATAAAGCGTTGGAAAGACGTTTCCAGAAAGTAATGGTTGAAGAACCAGATACGGAATCGGCGATCTCCATTCTTCGTGGAATTAAGGATAAATACGAGGCTCATCACAAAGTAAGAATCAAAGATGAAGCTATTATTGCGGCGGTGGAAATGTCTCAACGATATATTTCAGATCGATTTTTACCGGATAAAGCGATTGACTTAATTGATGAAGCTTCGGCAAAACTGAGAATGGAAATCAATTCAAAGCCTGAAGAGCTGGATGTTTTAGACAGAAAACTGATGCAGATGGAAATTGAATTGGCTGCGATTTCAAGAGAAGGAAATCAGACGAAAATCGACCATTTAAAAGAAGACATTGCAAAAATTTCTGAGCAGAGAAATGAAATCAATGCGAAATGGCTTAAAGAAAAACAAAAATCTGAAGATTTAACTCAGATTAAAAAAGATATAGAATCTCTGAAACTGGAAGCAGAAAGAGCTTCAAGAGCAGGAGATTATGCAAAAGTAGCCGAAATCCAATACGGAAAAATCAAAGAAAGAGAAGATGCTTTGCAGAAACTGGAATTGGAGATGCAAAACCATCAGAATGAATTAATTAAAGAAGAAGTAACTTCCGAAAATATTTCTGAAGTGATTGCAAAATGGACAGGAATTCCTGTTACTAAACTTCTTCAATCTGAGAGAGAAAAATTATTAAGTCTTGAAAATGAACTTCACCACAGAGTGGTCGGTCAAGACGAAGCGATCATAGCTGTTGCAGACGCCATCAGAAGAAACAGAGCGGGATTAAGTGACGATAAAAAACCAATCGGTTCGTTCTTATTCTTAGGAACAACCGGAGTCGGAAAAACCGAGCTGGCAAAAGCATTGGCGGAGTTTTTATTCGATGATGAAAACAATATGACGAGAATAGATATGAGTGAATATCAGGAACGTCACAGTGTTTCGAGATTGGTGGGTGCGCCTCCTGGATACGTTGGTTATGATGAAGGTGGACAATTGACGGAAGCAGTAAGAAGAAGACCTTATTCTGTCGTGCTTTTGGATGAAATTGAAAAAGCACATCCAGATGTGTTCAATACTTTGTTACAAGTTTTGGATGACGGAAGATTGACAGACAATAAAGGCAGAGTTGTGAATTTCAAAAATTCGATTATCATTATGACTTCTAATTTAGGTTCACATTTAATTCAGGAGCGTTTCGATGCTGCTCAGCGTGACAAGGATGACAATATCAGCCCGGAAACTTTGGATGAAGCGAAAGATGAGGTTTTTGATTTATTGAAACAGACATTGCGTCCTGAGTTTTTAAACAGAATCGATGAGGTGGTATTATTCCAGCCTTTAAGAAAAAAAGAAATCGGAAAAATTGTGACGTATCAATTGAGAGGATTCAATGATATGTTAGCAAAACGAAATATCATTATGACCGCAACTCAAGACGCCGTAGATTATCTTATGAATAAAGGTTATGATCCTGCTTTCGGAGCAAGACCATTGAAGAGAGTTATTCAACAGGAAGTTTTAAATAAATTATCAAGAGAAATTCTGGCAGGAACCGTGAATGACGGCGACAGAATCACTTTAGATTATTTCGAGGAAACAGGTTTGGTTTTCAGACCTGCCGAACAATAAGTAGTTTTTTTCATATATATTATTTTTGAAAAATTTCCGCAGATTTTTGTCTGCGGAAATTTTATTTATAATACATCAGCTGTAAAATACAACAAACTCCATTCTCGAAAGCCATACAATCAACAATATCTCTATTTTATACCCACTAATTCTACATCAAAAATGATGGTAGCGCCTGGAGGAATTGCTGGTCCGGCACCATTGTCTCCATACGCCAAATCCGACGGGATGTAAAATCTGTACTTAGATCCTTTGCTCATTAACTGAATTCCTTCTGTCCATCCTTTGATTACGCCACCCAAATTAATGTCCATCGGTGCGCCTCCATTTTTGTCGGTAGAGTCGAAAACAGTTCCATCCAGAAGCTTTCCGGTATATTTTACCTGTACAACGTCTGCCGCTGCTGGTTTTGTTTTACCATCACCTTCCTGCAATACCTCGTACTGTAAACCGGAAGCTGTCGTTTTCACTTTTGGGTTGCTTTTATTTTTCGTGAGAAACTCCAAACCTTTTTTCTTATTTTCATCTGCTTGCCCTCCCGCTATAGCTTGCTTTTTTTCATGCTGCTTTTGCATAAACTCCTGCATAAAGGCATCCATTTCTTCAGCCGGCATCAACTTTTTTCCGCCATCCATTTCTTCTTTGATAGCCTGAGCCAAAAGCTTTTCATCTACCTTAAAACCTTCTTGTTTCATATTCTGAGCAATACTCAAACCTATGTAATAAGAAGCTTTTTGTTCATCTGTATATTTGCTGTCGTCTTGTTTATCATCATTTTTAGCACAAGAAATACTAAATGCTGCTATGCAAAATAATGCGATAGTCTGTCTTTTCATTGGATAATTTTATAATTTTTAAATAATTGATGCAAATCTATCATTTATTACAGAATTTTCCCTGTCACAAAAAAGTTTTCTGTTCTAAAAATTATCATCTGGCATTTAATCAATAAAAATAGTTTAATCTAATAGACTTGGTTTGCAGCACTTATTTTTTATCGATATTTGCAATTTAATCACAAAATACAAGTATGGCTGATTTTATTAAACTAAATTCATGAATCTTCCGCAAATACTTTACGATATTATCACTTGGGTAGAAGGATTTACCGCTTTGATTGCTTTAATTTATTATCCAAAAGTAAAAAACCAATATTGGAAATATTTTTCAATTTACCTCATCATTATATTTTTCTGTGAAGTTTTCGGGAAATGGGGAAATCTATTGATAGAGTATGACCGGGCTAAATTTTTTAATTATTTTGTGATTCCTTTAGAATATATTTTCTTCTATTGGCTATATGCCGCAAAATCTTTTAAGAAGCCAAAACTGTTTTATGGTTTAACGATCGCTTATCTGCTTACCTTTATTCCGAACGAACTTTTCTTCAATAAGAATAATTTAATTTTTTCATTTAATTATACCTTCGGCGGATTGATTCTGATGGGACTTGTAATTTATGAATTTCACAAACAAGTCAACTCTAAGGAAATTTTACACTTTAGCAGAAGTAAAATGTTCTTCATCAATATTGGGGTAACATTATTTTATATCGGAACAATGCCTTTTTGGACCTTTCATCCTATTATCAGCGAATATAAAGACATTTGGAATATTTATTACAGCTATTTCCAGCTGTCATTAATTGTGATGTATCTTCTTTTTTCGATCTCTATCATTCGAGGTAAAAATGACTATTAGTTAAATTTGACTACGTATTTTAAAATATTTTTACAATCCGTAAAATCACGGTAAAATAAACAGTATAATTCACATTATATAATTTATTTTTAAAACCATTTTTTTTCGACATTTGCAGATCAATAAACCCTTATACAACAAACTAGTTATGAGTACAGAATCTACAAATGAAAAAGATCCTTTGAGACCCGGATTTATGTCAAGCGATTTAATTCAAACTTTAATCGACAATTATCGTAGTGGTCACGGAAGAGCAATCAACAGTACCTTGGGAATAGAAGATGCGAATTCTATCTGGTTTGATCTCCCAAAATTGAAGAAATTCATCTCTATGATTGAAGAGGAAGCCGCTAAAGTGAATCCTGATACAACTGAGGAAGATCTTGGTATCAGATTTTATTACGCAGCCTATCCAAAAGAGGAGAATTGGGATCTTATGGATAGCCACCCAGTGGAAAAAGAATATGCAAGAAGACATACTTTAGTGATGATTCCTACAAAAAAGAGAGAAAATGACAATGGTGAAATCATTAATGCAGATTTTAATCCGTTAGATAATAGTGAAGAAAACTCAATGCAAAATAATTCTCGCCGTACAAGAGTTTCAATGGAGGTTATTTCTGAAAATAACGGACAACTTTCTCCACCATCTTTAACACAGTTTGAACTTTTTTAAAAATAATTTATAGCTTTACACAACATGAATGAAATCCAACAATTTTTCAGCGATTCTCTGCTATGGGCGGAAGGAATTGCTGCAATTATAGCTCTTTTTTATTATAACAAACTAAAAAGAGAGCATTGGAAGTACTTCATTATTTATCTTGTTGTTATTTTTTTATGTGAAGCATATGGCAGATGGGGAAATTATACCTATTTCTCAAAAGCAAAATTTTACAACTACTTCGTAATGCCTTTGCAGTTTATATTTTTTTATTGGTTATATGCTGCAAAATCTTTAAAAAGACCCAAGTTATTTTTTTGGTTCTCTGCCATATATATTTTATCATTTATTCCTAATGAATTATTTTTTTCGGCTAATAAAATAGTATTTGCTTTTAATTATACATTAGGATGCTTGTTTTTAATGTTTTTGGTTGTGATGGAATATTATAAACAAATTAACTCAACGGACATTCTTAATTTTAATAAAAATAAAATGTTTTATATTACGTTGGGGATTACTCTTTCTTATATAAGCACACTTCCGTTGTTCTCATTTTTTGCACTTTGGGCTAAATATCCAGATCTTTGGAATATCTATTATGACTATTTTCTGATTGTTAATGTCATGATGTACATTTTATTCTCAATTTCATTTATATGGGGAAAGAAGAGCTTATAATTGTAATGGTTTTATTCAACCTTTTTTTTGTGATGTTTGTCGTCGCAGTGGTTATCTATATCTGGAAATATAAGCAAAGAAAAAGAGAACATACCATTGAAATTAAAAAGAAAAATGAAGAGCATCAACGCGAACTTCTCGCCACCCAGCTAGAAATTCAGCAGGCAACCATGCAGCAGATCGGGCGAGAACTTCATGACAATATCGGGCAGAAGTTGACATTGGTAAGCCTTTATACACAGCAATTATTGTACGAAAATAAAGTTCCCGAAGTGAGTGAAACCATCGATCAGGTTTCACAGATCGTGAACCAGTCTTTGCAAGATCTGAGAAGCTTATCTAAGACATTAACGGATGATAACATCAATCAGAAAGACATTATCACTTTAATTCAGGAAGAGGTAGACAATACGAATGATTTTAAAAGCTGTAAAGTTCATTTTGAATCGAGTATAAAAAACCTTGATTTAGAATTTGTTCAGAAAAATGTATTGTTGAGAATTGCTCAGGAGTTTATTCAGAACAGTATAAAGCATTCACAATGCAAAAATATCTATATTAGCCTCATCACATCCGAAACCGAAGAATGGAAACTTCATTTACAAGATGACGGAAAAGGTTTTGACAGATCAAAAATAACTTCCAACGGAATCGGGCTCACCAATATGAAGAACAGAGCCAGCGTAATTGGTGCAGACTACATCCTGGAAAGTAACGAAGCAGCGGGCACTTCATTAAGTATTATTTTAAAAAGAAATTCATGAAAAAGACTATTGTAATTGTAGACGACCATATCCTTATCGCAAAAGCTATTGAAGGAATTATTCACAATTTTCAGGATTTTGAAGTCATTTATGTTGCGGAAAACGGCAAAGATCTTATTCAGAAATTCGAAAGCAACAACCAAATTCCGGATATTATTTTACTCGACATCAGCATGCCGATGATGGATGGTTTTGAAACAGCATTATGGCTGAAGGAAAATCATCCTGAAATTAAAGTGATGGCTTTAAGCATGCAGGGCGAAGACAAAAGTGTCATTAAAATGATAAAAAACGGAGCTAAAGGATATTTACTAAAAAATACACACCCGAAAGATCTGGAAACAGCACTTTCAAAACTGAATAGCGATGGTTTTTTCTATCCGGAATGGGCTTCAAAGATTATTTTTTCCAACCTCAGCAATGAAGAAGTCGAAAAAAATATTAAAATTTCGGAACGCGAAAAAGAGTTTTTAAAATACACCGTAACCGAATTAAGCTACAAAGAAATTGCCGATAAAATGTGCTGCAGCCCAAGAACGGTTGAAAGTTACCGAGATCAGCTTTGTGACAAGCTAGACCTGAAAACCCGTGTGGGGCTCGCTGTTTTTGCCATTAAAAACGGTTTCGCAGAATCTTAAAACACACTTAAATATATATCAAAAAAATCCTTTTTCAGCATTTTGAAAAAGGATTTTGTTTTATTACAATTTTATTTTACAATATTTTAGAATTGTCATTCGGTGTATAATCCATAAATAGATCACCATCTAGCTGTACAGATTTTACTTTCTTTTTAATAGGAATGGTAAGATTGGTCTGTTTTTGATCTTTTTCCCAAACTGCCGGAGAAAAGTGAAGTTTTTCAACCGTTCCGTCTTCATAATTCAGCACCGCATCAAAAGGAATAGCAAAACCACCTACGTTATCTACACTTATCGTAAGAAGATCATTCAGTTGTGTAACTTTTCCTACTTTCAGATCAATATAATTATTGGTATAAAACCAATTGTTGAAAAACCAGTTCAAATTTTTCCCGGAACCTGTATTCATAGAATTAAAATAATCCCAAGGCACAGGATGTTTACCGTTCCAGTTATTCATATAATGATGTAACGCTTTTTTAAACAAATCATCGCCCAGATAATCTTTCAGGGCAAGATAAGACAAAGAAGCTTTTACATAAGAATTGTTTCCGTATCCTGCGCCGCTTACCTGCGTACTCATCGAGATAATTGGCTGATCCTGCTCTGCCGAAGGATCATTGATCCATTTTTTAACCCTGAAGTTTTTATAGAACTCTTTCGCTTTTGCTTCACCATTTTCATCAATTCCAATTAAATATTCCAGTGTTGTTGCCCAGCCTTCATCCATAAAAGCATAACGCGTTTCATTAATTCCCATATAGAAAGGGAAATAGGTATGTGCAATCTCGTGATCTGCCGTTAACCTCGCATCCTGAAAATTATCCGGAATGCTGCTATCGTTGATCATCATTGGGTATTCCATATCGGCATACCCCTGAATTGCCGTCATTACATTATACGGATATTCTACGCCCGGCCAGTTTTTTGAAAACCAATCAAGGTTGTAACGCATCCATTCTGTATATTTCTCAAAATCTTTTGTCCCTGCTTTGTATGCGGCTTGTACGCTTGCTCTTTTTGTTTTCAGCTGAACACTGGATGCATCCCAGACATAATGATTACTCAGTGCAAAACAGAAATCGGTGATATTGTTTGCTTTAAATTTCCAGACATTCCATTTATTAGCTTTGGTTACTTTACCGGATCTCATCTCCGCTTCCGTAGCCACATGAATTATTTTATCGCTTTTTAATGAAGATTTATATCTGGTTAAAAATTGATTCTGAAGCACGGCTTCCGGATTCAGAAAATCTCCCGTTGCCCAAACCACATAGTTTTTCGGAGCCGAAATGGCAAAAGAATAATCATTAAAATCATTATAAAACTCCTGTCGGTCAGAATGCGGAAGCATGTCCCACCCGTTATAATCATCGTATACAGAAATTCTCGGGAACGAATACGCTACATAAAAAGTCTCAGGATCTATCTGCCCCTCTCTTCCGCTTTGTACGGATAAAGGATATTCCCACTCTATTTTTACTTCAGCTTTGGTTTTTGATTTTAAAACAGAATTCAATTTTACCTTTTCTACCGTTCCCCAATCATCACTGTTGATATTATATTTTTCACCATTTACGATAAATGATTTAATATGTAAACCTGATGAAAGGAAATCTTTTGAAACAAATCCCGATCTTGGAGATTGCGGCTTGTGAAGGTTATTAACGAATCGAATCGCCAATTCGTTCAAATCATTCGGACTATTGTTGGTGTAAACAATTGTTTCTTTCCCCGAAACAATCTTCGTACCGGCATCTACCTTTACCTCAACATTATAAACCCCTTTATTCTGCCAATAATTTTTACCCGGAGCTCCCGACAGATCGCGGGTTCCGTTTTCGTATGCCTTTTTAATATTTCTCGGCATATACAGATCCTGCGCGGATATTTGCCAAGAAACCATTAAAAATAGGCCAACAATAAATCTCTTCATTTTTCCTTATTTAAGACTAACTCCAAAATTAACAAAAATTGAAGGATAGAGCGTTACATTTATACAAGTTTAAAGAATCACAATAACGTGTCCATTATTCAATTGAAATTATTTTTATGATAGGTAAAATGTTTTGTATCTGATCGAAAATATTTTCATCCGTTTTGAACCCGCGACGGGCAGAATCAATATTAGTTTGACCAAGTTTTGATAGTCGCCAGCAAGAATCAAAACTGATTGAGACTTTCTGAACCTCAGACGAAGCAAACCAATAGTTATTTTGTTAAGTTTATAATGTTTCCGGTAAGAACTAAAAGTGGTTGAAGGTTTCTGAAGTTCAGACGGGGAAAAATTACTATTTGGAATAATGTGGATACTGACAACGGAGATGGTTTTGATTTTTTACATTAGTTTTTTTAGGGTTCCGGGGGTTCGAATCCCTCACTCTCCGCCAGTTGGGAAACCAAAATAAGCTAAAACGCTGTAAACATCAA
>NZ_JBDFPQ010000009.1:0-130898 GCF_039672645.1 Chryseobacterium sp. C39-AII1 | reverse complement strand
GGCGACGGCTTCGCCGTCGCCCCGGAACCCTAAAAACCATTCAACATACATTTATTGGATATAGATAGGAAAAATTAAAATCACTTTATTACACTACATCCTCCCCTGCTCATCTGCTTTTTTAATCGACTTCGCATTTTTCACCGACTGATTACCAAAATTAAATTTCAATGAAATAATAAAACTTTGGGTATCGCGGTAATCTAAGAAATAATTGTCCTGATTGGCATATTTCGTACTGATTTTCTCTCCGGAAGTTTTAAAAATATCATTAAACATGAGGCTTCCTTCAAGCTTTTTATTGAAGAATTTTTTATTCATCACCAAATATGTTGAAGACGATCCCGAAATCCTGAAAGTCCCCTGAATGGCAGGTGTATTATATCGATTCCCCACTTCCAGCTTCCAATCCGAAGCTTTATCTAAAGTGAAACTTGTTGAAATATCAGAGCCTAGATTCCATACTTTATTTTTGTACAAAATGTTATCAACTCCTATAAAATAGTTTTCATTATGTTCAAGATTTTCAGATACACTAAGGCTCCACCAAGGTTTGATCTGAAAGTTTTTATACACACTCAATCCATACGCCTGTCCTTTTTCTATATTGGTAAAATGATAAATCAGATTATTATTGCTGGGCTCCTGATAAGAGATCTCCATCGACGGATTGATCTCTTTTCGATAATAAAAATCGATATTCCACTCTTTCCAGGTGTAGGTAAAATTGAGATTATGAACAATCGTCGCCTTCAGAGCAGGATCTCCCTGGAAATAGGAAAACAAGTTGTAATACGACTTTGCAGGATTCAACCAAGAATAAGATGGTCGGCTGATTCTTTTCCCGTAAGACAAACCAAACTGATGATTCCCCTCTGTTGTATATTGAACGTATAATGTTGGGAACAATTTCCAGTATTTATTTTTATTCACTTCATACGGTTCGGAAACGACGCCTTCCAAATCTGTTTTCTCGACACGCAAACCTGCTTTAAAATTCCACTTTCCGGGATTGTAAGCCAATGAAGAATAAAGGGCAAAATTGTGTTCCTTATAATCAAAAACATTGCTTTTATCGGCTCTGTATTGCAGCTGACCATTTTCATTATCTGAGAAATCCATCAGGCTGTTGGTATTTACAAAACTGTATTTGGACCCAGATTCCAATTCCCATTTTTCATTTTTCCATTGATAATCAAATTGCGTGGAATAAAGCTGAACGTCACTTTTATTATGCGTTAAAAAGTTATTTTCTTTAGGCAAATCATTCACAAAATCAAGATGCGTGAGTACATTTTGATCTTTCTGAACATTGTTTCCTGCAAAATAATTTGTCCAGGTCAGTTTACTTTTTTTATTAAGCTTTCTATCCATCTGAAAACTCAAAGAATTATTAATGGAACGCGAAAAATGATCGTTGATTGTTCTGTAATTCGACTCTGCTACATTCTGATCATTATAAATTAAAGTCGGAACATCATACACTCCATACGACTTCGGACTGAAATATCCGGAATAGTTTAAGCTGGCATTCGTAAGGCTGTCGATCTCATATTCAATATTAAAGTTGACTGTATTCTGGCTTTTATTTTTGTCTTTACGATTCATCGTGCTTACCCATCGTTGCTTGTCTTCAATATAATTTACATAGTCCGTACCTTCTCGGTAATAGGTTCCGGTTCCGAAATAATAACTTCCCATTACCGAAAGTTTGTTTTTCTTATAATATTGAGAAATCCCGGCAACCCCTTTTGCATATTGAGTCTGAACATATTTGGAAGAAACCGTGCCACGATAGCCTTCTATTTTATTTTTTTTCATCACAATGTTCAGCACGGCACTTCCGGATGCTTCATATTTTGCAGGCGGATTGGTAATTACTTCTACCGATTTCAGATCATCGCCTTGAGTGTTTTCCAAAAGGTTTTTCAGTTCATCACCGGTCAGCATAATTCTTTTATCATTAATCGTTACAACAATACTCTGACTTCCTTTTATCGCCAAAACATCATTGCTTGAGGTAACTCCGGGAGTCTTTTTAAGAATTTCCCAGGCATTAAGTGAAGAAATATTAGAATTTTCCACGTTAAATTCCAAGCGGTCGATTTTCCTTTTCACCAAAGGTTTTTGCTTCGTCATCACAACTTCCTGAATATCCTGAATATCTTTCTTCAAAATAATGGCTAAAGGCTGATTTTGCTTTTCAAGATTCAGTTCTTTTTCAAATTTGGCATATTCCAAATCTTTAATGACCAACTTTACAGATTGATCCGAAATTCCTTCCAAAATAAAACTTCCGTTTTCAGAAGTCGATATTGTCTTCAGTAATTTATTTTGAGCATCATATACTTCAATCGCAATCAAAGAAAGTTTTTCATTGTGATCATTCGAAACCGTTCCCTCGATTTTTTTTGTCTGAGAAAAAAGAAAAATAGGAAAGCATAAGAAAAAAAGAATTTTATACCTCATTGTTAGCTTTATTTTATGATGTAAAATTCTAACTTGTTGAGGAAAATTTCGGTTAATGGAAGGTTAATGATCGGTTAACGTCTATTTGGGAAAGGCTAAATTTTTATATTTGTCATTATGATGTTGAAAAGTAAAAATCTCATTGTTCTTTTTACCACGCTGTTCCTGATTCTTTTGGGAATTCAGGGCTATTTTATGTACAAAACCTATCAGGTGAAGGAAAGGGAAATTTACAGAGACATGAACAACCGTCTTTCGACCTATACCGATGATCTGGAAGATAAAAAAGGGTTGAAAAAAGCATCGGATGATGATCTCCAAAACATTTTTGCTCAATACAATGATAAAAAAATTACACAAAAAGAGTTTTTAAATCTTTTTGATCAAAACAAAAAGACAAATCGGAAAAGTTTCAGTGATTATGTGGATAATTTATTCAAAAAAGAAGGTTATAAAGTCGCGGTAAGAATTCAATACTTATCCATTGTTTCGCTTCCTACCAAAGTTCAGCTTCTGGAAAGCCCGATTACGATATTTGAAACACGAAATCAGCTGGTAAAACCCGGAATAACCAACACCGGAAGATGGGAAACCAGTTCAAAATCCACGAACGATAACAACGGAAAACTTGAAAGAGACAACAGTTTTCTTATAAAAAGCCGCACCGACTTTGAAATTTTAAATATTAAAAGTCTTGTTTTCAAAGAGCTTACTTTTCTTTTTCTGAGCTGCATTGCCATTCTGTTTTCGGTATTAATGCTTTATATTTTTACGGTTAAAAATTTAATCCGACAGCAAAAGCAGGTGGAAGTTTTGCACACGGTTGTGGATAACATTTCCCATGAATTCAAAACACCGATTGCCACTTTAAAAATTGCTTCAAAAACATTAAAAAAAAACTATAATCCGGAAACGCTTCATTTGGTTGACCGGCAAATTAACCGTCTGGAAAGTCTGATGTTTCAGCTTCACAAAGACGAATCTGGAGAAAAACTGACGAAAATTCAACCTCAGGACTGGAATTTTTTCATTAAAGATCTCGCCTTTACCTATCCTGATATTTTATTTGATATGAAAAATTCGGTCGATCAGGAAATTCCTTTTGATAAAAATTTAATGGAAACTGTTCTCAAAAATCTTTGTGAAAACAGTGTAAAATATGGAGCTTCGGAAGTGAAAATTGAGATAAATAATTCTAAAAACATTCTGGAAATAAAAGTAATCGACAATGGAAATGGAATCGAGAAAAAAGAACTGAAAAATATTTTCGAGAAGTTTTATAGAATACAATCAAATAATATTCACAATAGCAAAGGTCTGGGGCTCGGATTGTATTTTGTAAAAAATATAATCGACAGTTATCACGGAAAAATAGACGTTTCAAGCATGGTAAACGAAGGCACCACTTTTAAAATCATTCTTACTTATGAAAACTAAAATCCTTTTGGCAGAAGACGATTCTGATTTTGGAATGATCCTTAAACAGTATCTGGAACTGGAAGATTTTGAGGTGACCTGGTTTCAGGATCCGATGGAAATCATTCCACTTTTGACGACGGAATTTTACTTTCATATTGGTATTTTAGATATTATGATGCCCAATTTGGATGGATTTTCTTTGGCTAAAATGATTTTAAAAGAAAAACCCGACTTTCCGATTTTATTTTTAACGGCTAAAAATCAAAAACTCGATCGACTGACCGGTTTAAAAATTGGGGCAGACGATTACCTTGCCAAACCTTGTGATCCTGAAGAATTGGTTTTAAGGATTAAAAATATTCTGAAAAGAATAACCCCGGCAACGGTTGAAACACAAATTAAAATCGGTGAATATACTTTAAACACAGAAAAACTGCTGCTCATTCATCCAAAAGAAAAGATCCGGTTAACCATCCGTGAACAGGATTTGTTGCTGTACTTTTTAAAACACAATAAAAAGGCGTTAAAAAGAAATGATATTCTCGATAATCTTTGGGAAACGAACGATTATTTTACCGGAAGAAGTTTGGACGTTTTTATCAGCCGACTGAGAAAATATTTTCAGCATGACGACCAAATAAAAATCCAATCCCTGCGAGGAATTGGATTTGAAATTGATTTTCCGACTCATTAAATTTTAGAAAGAAAGCTCTGTCAGAACAGGAAAATGGTCTGACGGATACAGTAAATTTTCTCTTCTGTCGTTGATGTGTCTGTGAGATTTTATTTTAAAACCTTTTACGAAAATATAATCTATTCTCTCTTTTGGAACTTCATTCACATCAAAACCTGTGAACGTTCCTTTTGGCCCGTAATGCTTTGTTTCTGAATGATAAAAACTGTCCTGTAAATTTTGAGACATAATTTTAATCGGCTCCGAATCTTCGGTTAAATTAAAATCACCACTCACGGTCACAGGTAAATTTTTAGGATTGATTTCTTTGATCTTCTTTAAAATCAGTTCAGAAGATTTTACTCTCGCTACATTACCAATATGATCGAAATGCAGATTCAGCGCCATAAATTCTTTTTTAGATTTCTTATCTTTAAAAACGGCGTAGGTACAAATTCTGTTCAACGCGGCATCCCAACCTTTTGAAGGTTTCTCAGGAGTTTCAGAAAGCCAGAATGTTCCTGAGTTTACAACCTGAAGCCTGTTGGTATCATAAAAAATAGCGGAAAATTCACCTTTTTCTTTACCATCATCTCTGCCAACACCAATATAATCGTAGTTCTTCAACCCGTTTTTAATATCTTTCATCTGCTCCGGAAGCGCTTCCTGAACTCCGAAATAATCCGGGTGATAATACGTTAATAAATCTGCAACATCCTGTTTTCTGTTTGGCCAAGCATTTTCTTTGTCCGAATCTACATTAAGCCTGATATTAAAACTCATCACCTTAAGATCCTGCGAAAAACCCAATGCAAAAAGCAGTAAGAATACAGTTGAAAATCTGAAATTCATAATCATCTATTTTTAATTAACAAAGCAACAAAAATAAAACTTCTCCCGAAGAGAGAAGCCTTGTGATTGTAATTATTATGTTAATTTTTTTGGATGGAAGCTGGAGGATGGGAGAAGTAAGTTCATGACTGACATTAATTAATAGTCAGTCGTAATAAAAAGACTTTCCAAAACTTCTAGCTTCAGACTTCCATCTTCCATCCCAAAAAATCAGTTTGATTTTTTCGCTTTAATCATTGCTTCCAGAGCATCCCACATTTCCTGGGGAATATCTTCCAGCATATTGAATTCTCCTGCACCCTGAAGCCATTCTCCGCCGTCGATGGTTACGACTTCACCATTCATATACGCAGAATAATCGGAAACCAGATAGGCGGCAAGATTTGCCAATTCCTGATGCTCTCCTACTCTTCTCAACGGAACTTTTTTCTTCATATCAAATTTTTCCTGCAAATCTCCAGGAAGTAATCGGTCCCAAGCGCCTTTTGTAGGGAAAGGTCCAGGGGCAATCGCATTAAAACGAATTCCATATTTTGCCCATTCTACGGCAAGCGATCTCGTCATGGCTAAAACACCAGCTTTTGCACAGGCGGAAGGAACAACATACGCAGAGCCCGTCCATGAATAAGTTGTTACAATATTTAAAACCGTTCCCGGCTTTTTTGAATCTATCCAATGTTTACCGATAGAAAGGGTACAATTTTTTGTTCCTTTTAAGACAATATCTAGAATAGAATCAAAAGCAGAATGCGTTAACCTTTCGGTGGGAGAAATAAAATTTCCAGCGGCGTTATTCAATAAAATATCAATTCTACCAAATTCCTTTAAAGTGGCTTTTTTCATCGCTTCCACTTCATCCCAGTTTCTCACGTCACAAGCTACACAAAGCACTTTTCCGCCTGTTTCATCTTCCAACTCTTTCGCTGTTCCCTGTAATTTTTCTAAATTTCTGGAAGTGATCACCACTTTTGCACCTAATTGAAGGAAATATTTGGTCATTGCTTTTCCCAGACCGCTTCCGCCGCCTGTAACAATCGCTACTTTATCTTTCAGAGCGTCTTCACGCAACATCGGTTGTGTATAAAGATTCATACGTTTTATTTTTTCTTAAAAATAATAAATATTGAATGGATTGTCTCTAAATTAATCTGATAAATAATGCAGCAAATAATTATTCATTGAATTTTATTTAATTTTATGCTCCGAAAAAATATAATTCTATATGAAACGGTCAGGAACTTCTGTTTTACTATTTCTTCTATTTTTTAGTTTAAATCTTAAAGCTCAGCAATTCGAAAAACTATATCAGTATGTCAACCCGTTGATCGGAACGGAAAAAATGGGACATACCTATCCCGGAGCCACAGTTCCTTTTGGAGCGGTACAGCTCAGCCCGGAAACAGATACCATTTCCTACGAACTCAACGGAAAATATAATGGTGATGTTTATAAATATTGTGCTGGCTATCGATATGAAGATAAAACGATCGTAGGTTTCAGTTCCACACACTTTAGCGGAACGGGACATTCTGATCTAGGAGATTTTCTTGTGATGCCGACTGTCGGGAAATTACAGTTGAATCCGGGAACCGCAACAAATCCTGAAAGTGGCTACAGAAGCAGATTTTCACATCAAAATGAAAAAGCTGAAGCCGGATATTACAAAGTAAAACTGGACGATCACCATATTTTGGCTGAATTAACGGCATCAACAAGAGTTGGCGTTCACAGATACACTTTCCCAAAATCTGATGAGGCGCATATTATTCTGGATCTGATGGCAGGAATTTACAATTATGACGGCAAAAATGTATGGACTTATGTTCGTGTAGAAAACGGAAATACCATCACAGGTTACAGACAAACGAATGGCTGGGCAAGAACGAGAACGGTTTATTTCGCAATGAAATTTTCAAAGCCATTTAAATCTTACGGTCAGAAAAACTATGATGGAAAACAGGTTTATAATGGATTCTGGAGAAAATTCGATCAGACAAAAAACTTCCCTGAAATCGCCGGAAAAAACCTGAAAATGTACTTTGATTTTGATACGAATGAAAATGAAGCCATTGAAGTTAAATTAGCTATTTCTTCTGTAAGCCAGGCCAACGCAATGGAAAATCTGAATCAGGAAGTTGGCAATTTATCCTTTGATCAGGTAAAAGCAAAAGCTCAAGAGGATTGGAATAAAGAATTAAATAAAATCGTCATTAAAGGTTCGGAAACAGAAAAAACGAATTTTTACACAGCGATGTATCATACTTTTATCAATCCTACAACCTATACAGATGTGAATGGAGAATATAAAGGGTTAGATCAAAATACGCACAAAGCGGAAGGTTTTACCAATTATACAACATTTTCGATTTGGGATACGTATCGTGCCCTTCATCCTTTCTTTAACATTATTCAACCAAAGAGGAACGGTGATATGGTGAAGTCGATGATGGCTCATTATGATCAATTCTCCATGAAAATGTTGCCGATCTGGTCGCATTATGCGAACGATAACTGGTGTATGAGCGGCTATCACAGTGTAAGTGTGGTTGCAGATGCAATTATTAAAGGAAATTATGACGGAGATGCTAAAGAAGCGTTGAAAGCTTGTGTAGAAACAGCCAACAAAAGAGACTATGAAGGAATCGGACAATATATAGATTTAGGATATATTCCTGCTGAGAAAAACGGAACTTCGGTTTCGAATACCTTGGAATATGCTTATGACGACTGGGCAATTGCTCAGTTGGCAAAACATTTGGGTGAAACGGAAATTTATAATCAATTCATCAAACGTTCTGAAAATTGGAAAAATAATTTTGATAAATCGAGTGGATTTATGCGTCCTCGCTTGGCTGATGGAAGTTTTAAGAAAGATTTTAATGCTTTAAGCACTCACGGACAAGGCTTCATCGAAGGAAATTCGTGGAATTACAGTTTCTTTGTTCCTCAAAACCCGAATGCATTAATTACATTAATGGGTGGAAAGAAAAAATTCGCTGCAAAGTTAGATGAATTGTTCACCATGCATTTGCCAGACGAGTTTTTTGCAGACACCGAAGATATTACAAGAGAAGGAATTATCGGAGGATATGTTCACGGAAATGAACCAGCGCATCATGTAGCTTATTTTTACAATTGGGCAGGGCAACCATGGAAAACGCAGGCGCAAATTCGTCATATTTTAGAAATGCAATATAAAGCAACTCCTGATGGATTGGGCGGAAATGATGATACGGGACAAATGAGTGCGTGGTATATTTTGAGTTCTCTTGGTTTCTATCCTGTTGCTCCGGGTTCGGAAGATTATGCAATTGGAAGTCCAGCTGTGGATCATGCCATTTTAAATCTGGAAAATGGAAAAACATTTGAAATTGAATCAGTTAATCAAAGTCCGAAAAATGTATATGTTCAGAAAATTCTTTTGAATGGAAAGGAAATTAAAAACTTTACGCTGAAGCATTCTGATATTATGAATGGCGGAAAATTGAGTTTTTATATGAGTCCTAAAGCTAAAAAATAGTTTTGTTTAAACACTAATTACACGAATGTTTTGCACTAGTTTCACAAATTTTAATTAAAGTGGAATTATCATTTTAAACGGAGCTAAAGCGTGTGAAGAATCTATTATAATTTTCTCGCAGATTTTGCAGATGACGCGGATTTTTTTAAACATAATCATCTGTGAAAATCTGTAAAATCTGTAAAAAAAACGACTGTAAATTGCAGTCGTTTTTTGTTTTTTATTAAGTTTTGGCTAAAGCCGATTTGAATTGTTTAAAATCGTTCCTATTGATCTCAATATTTAACTTTAAAATCTAAAAAACATCCTCTCTTATATTCCTTTTATGACTTTTGCCCCATTCGGAAAGCGACATGATCACAGGTTTCAGCGTTCGGCTGTAATCTGTTGAAATATATTCTACCACAACCGGTGTTTGCTCGGCATGCACTACTCTTTTCACAAAGCCGTTGATTTCTAAATCTTTCAATTCATTAGATAAAACTTTTGCCGAAATTCCTGTTATCATTCTCTGTAATTCATTAAAACGAACGTTTCCCAATTCCTGTAGAACGATAATAATTTTCAGTTTCCATTTTCCTCCGATTACGTAAATAGCATCTTCCACAGCAGAAAGATTTTCGCTACAATTTGCTCTACAAGGCATTTCAGGAGTTTCAATAATAGTATTGAGTGGATTTTGCATATCATTTAATTTTAACAACTAACCAAAAGGTTACTACTAACCTTTAGTTCACTACTAACTTTTCAAAAGCAAATGTACATAATTTTGCTGAAGAAATTTTAATCATCAAAAAAATGAAAAATATCCTTCATATTATTTCAAGTCCGAGAACCAAAGGTTCAGCAAGCAGATCATTAGGAACTGCCGTTGAAGAAAAACTACAGGAAGCATATCCTGATCATTCCATTACCACTTTAGATTTACTGAAAACTCCGTTTCCTCATTTGGGCGAAGAGCAGGTAGATTCGTGGTTTATTCCCGCAGAAAACAGAACTCCTGAACAAAATGAAGCGGTAAAAAGATCTGATGATGCGATTGCTCAACTTCACTCATCTGATTTCATTGTTATTTCTGTTCCGATTTATAATTTTGGAATTCCTTCAGCATTAAAAGCTTACATCGATCACATTGCAAGAGGTGGCATGACTTTTCAATATTCGGAAAACGGTTTTGAAGGTTTAGTGAAAAACAAGAAAGCCTATATCGCCGTGGCCAGTGGTTCTGTTTTTTCAGAGGGCGATTATCAGTCGTATGATTTTGTTGTTCCGTATCTAAAAAGCGTGCTTGGTTTCATCGGCATTACAGATGTGAGCGTTTTTCGTGCAGAAGGATTAGGACTTCCGCATCTTCAGGAAACTGCTCTTGAGAAAGGAATTGAAAGCATTGTGATTGCTTAATTAATTGTTAGATCATTTTCTCTCGCAGATCAAACAGATTTAGCTGATGATTGTGTAAAAAATCTACGTCATCTACAAAATCTGCGAGAGAAATAAATAGGTTTTAGCTAAAGCCAATTTTTTGTTTTAAACTAAGAAAACGGGCTAAAGCCCGCTCTATTGATATAATTATTCGATTGTCATTTATTCCTGAACTTCAAAAAGCAAACGCTCCCCGAATTTCTGCTCATTTATTTTTCCGTTTTCGTAAACCAGATTTCCATTAACAAAAGTATGGGTAACTTTAGAATGGAAATTCATACCTTCCAACGGACTCCAACCGCATTTGTAAAGGATATTTTCTTTTTCAACCGTCCAGTTTTCATTTAAATCAACTAAAACTAAGTCTGCTTTATAGCCTTCTTTAATGAAACCTCTTTTTTCAATTCTGAATAAAATAGCAGGATTATGAGCCATTTTTTCCACAATTCTTTCTAAAGAAATTTTTCCGTTTTTATAGTTCTCCAGCATCACCACCAAAGAATGTTGTACCAAAGGTGCTCCGGAAGGACATTTTAGATAGGTATTTTGCTTCTCTTCCCAAGTATGAGGCGCGTGATCCGTGGCAATCACATCAATTCTGTCGTCCAACAACGCTTCCCAAAGTCCGTCTTTGTCTTTTTGCGTTTTTACAGCAGGATTCCATTTTATTAATCCTCCTCTTGTCTCGTAATCTTCATTCGTGAAAGTCAAGTGATGAACACAAACTTCCGCCGTGATTTTTTTATCTTTTAATGGAATATCATTTCTGAAAAGTTCAGTTTCCTTCGCAGTTGACAAATGAAAAACGTGAAGTCTCGCTCCTGTTTTCTTTGCCAGCTCAATTGCCTTTGAAGAAGATTTATAACAAGCTTCCTCACTTCGGATCAAATGATGAAATTTCACGGGAATATCTTCACCGTATTCATCCATATATTTTTGAGTATTGGCTTTAATGGTTGCTTCATCTTCGCAGTGAACAGTGATCAACATTTTTGTATTGCTGAAAATATTTTCTAAAGTTTCAGGATTGTCGACCAACATATTTCCTGTGGAAGAACCTAGGAATAATTTAATTCCGGGAACATTTCTTGGATTTGTTTTTAAGACTTCTTCCAGATTATCATTCGTTCCGCCCATCATAAAACCGTAATTGGCAAAAGATTTCTGAGCAGCAATATCATATTTATCCGCCAGTAATTCCTGAGTTACTGCATTGGGAACGGTATTCGGCTGTTCAATAAAACTTGTAGTTCCGCCTGCAATTGCCGCGCGAGATTCGGTTTCGATATCACCTTTGTGCGTTAAACCCGGCTCACGAAAATGCACTTGATCATCAATTACTCCCGGCAAAAGGTATTTTCCTTCACCATTGATAATTTGATCTGCCTCTTCAGAAATCTGGGAATCTATTTTAGAAATTAAATCATTTTCAATTAAAATATCACCTTCAACGATCTTTCCTTCGTTGACGATTTTTACGTTTTTGATTAAGGTCTTCATTTTTTACTTTTTAAATATTGGATGCTTAAACCACAGTCCTGTTCAACTGCCAACTTTGTCAAAGTTTTGAACTTTGACAAAGTTTTTCAAAATTAAGGTTTATGAATGAATTTTTATGTCACCAATAAAAAATCAATTTCTAAATATTTACATTTGCATAAAAATTTCACATTTTGTATAAGAAATTATTAGGACAGACAATTATCTACGGGATTGGAGCAATAGCGCCAAGAATTATTTTATTCATCCTAAATCCACTTTTGATTTATAAAATTCCCAACGAAGGTTTTGCGATTTTCACTCAACTTTATGCATGGATTTCTTTTGTAAATATCATTCTTTCTTTCGGTTTTGAAACAGCCTATTTTAGATTTTCTGCCGAAGAAAACAATGAAAAGAAAACCTTTAATACCTCGTTTTGGTTTCTGTTTTCAACGTCTACAATTTTCTTAGCATTATGTTATTTATTCAACCAACCCATTGCCGATTATGCAGGTTATCATGACAATCCTGAATACATTAGATGGTTTGCTTTAATTGCATTTTTCGACAATTTATTGGTTATCCCATTTGCATGGCTTCGTTTTCATAATAAACCGATAAAATATTCTGTAGTAAGAATTGTTCAGTCTACATTTCAGGCAATTTTTACGGCAGCATTATTCTTTTGGATTCCTCAAAGTGTTTCAAAAAGCTTTGGCTTAGATCAAAATGTAGATTTCCCATTCTTTAGTAATTTAGCTGGAAGTGCTTTAGGATTTTTACTGTTGTTTCCTATAATATTAAAGGTAAGGTTTCAGTTTGTGACTTCATTATTCAAAAGAATGATCAAATATTCTTTCCCTTTGATGTTGGCGGGTTTTGCTTTCATGGTTAATGAAAATTTCGACAAATCTATTCAGAGAGGACTTATTTCTGACGAAGAAGCCGGCGCTTATGGAGGTTGTTACAAACTAGCTGTATTGATGACATTATTCGTGACAGCTTACAGAATGGGGATTGAACCTTTCTTTTTCAAACAAATGGATAAAGGCGATGCCAAAAATACCTATGCTAAAGTTGCAGAATATTTTGCTTTTTTCGCCTGTGCCGTAGCGTTGGGAATTATTGCTAATATTGAATGGTTGAAAGGCGTTTTCATCCCAAATAAATCGTATTGGATTGCCATAGATATTATTCCGATTATTATTGTTGCTAATCTCTGCTTCGGAATTTATTACAATTTTTCAACTTGGTATAAAGTGACGGACAGAACAAGCGTGGGAACTATAATTTCGTGGATCGGAGCGGGTATAAATATCGCTTTCAACTTCCTGGCATTGAAATATTATCATAGCATGATCGGCTCTGCATGGGCAACTTTCGGAGCGTATGTCATCATGATGATCGTATCTTATGTATTAGGTCAAAAGTATTATCCTATACCTTATAGAATGAAGAAAATGTCTTTCTTCTTATTATTGTTAGGAGTTTTTAGTTTTATTATTGTGAAATACTTAAACTATAATATCCTGACAAGTAACTTACTATTCTTAATTTTCGTTGGAATTTTAGTGTATTCCGAAAAAGATATGATTTTATCAAGAATCCGAAAGAATTAAACTTTGGTCTTTGTTTTGCTGCTTAAACAAAGCTGTTCGAATGTAAACAAATATTTAAAAAGATATTAATCATACCACAGCGAAGGTTTTAATTATTATCTTTAACCTAGATATTAAAACTAACTAATAAAAAACTCTTTTTTATAATTTATGAAAATTATTGTTCCTATGGCTGGACGTGGTTCTAGATTACGTCCGCATACATTAACCGTTCCAAAACCTCTTATTCCCATTGCCGGAAAGCCAATTGTACAAAGATTAGTTGAAGATATTGCTAAAGTTGCAGGAGAAGAAATTGAAGAAGTAGCTTTTATCATCGGAGATTTTGGTGATGAAGTTGAAAAATCTTTATTGCAAATTGCTGAAAGATTGGGAGCAAAAGGAAGTATTTATCATCAGGAAGAAGCTTTGGGAACAGCACATGCTATAAAATGCGCAGAACAATCGATGACAGGAAATGTTGTTGTAGCTTTTGCGGATACTCTTTTTAAGGCAGATTTTACTTTGGATACTAATTCAGACGGAGTAATTTGGGTGAAAAAAGTAGAAGATCCTTCTGCTTTTGGTGTTGTTAAATTAGATGATTACGGTTTCATTACAGATTTTATAGAAAAACCTCAGACTTTTGTTTCCGACCTTGCGATTATTGGAATTTATTATTTCAACTCAGGCGAAAAACTGATGTCTGAAATTAATTTTATCATGGATAATGATATTAAAGTTGGAGGCGAATATCAGCTTACAACCGCATTAGAAAATCTTCGTCAGAAAGGAGCAAAATTCTCTCTGGGTAAAGTAGATGACTGGATGGATTGCGGAAACAAAAACGCAACCGTAGAAACCAACAGCAAAATTTTAGCTTACGAAACAGAGGAAATGTCTCATTTCCCGGCTTCTGCTGTTATTGAAAATTCTTTGATCATTCAGCCTTGTTTTATTGGTGAAAATGTGAAGATTTCAAACTCAAAAGTTGGACCTGGTGTTTCTTTGGGAAATAACACGGTTGTTGTAAACTCAAATATCGAAAATTCTTTGATTCAGGAAAATACAACGATCAACCACGGAAATCTTTCGAATTCTATGATCGGAAATTCTGCACAGTATTTCGGTGTTGCTAGGGAAATTTCATTAGGTGATTATTCAGTTTTGGATTTTTTATCTAAATAATTGATTATTTTCATTTAATTACCATATATTCAGACCACACAAAACATTTTGTGTGGTTTGGCGTTAATATTGCACCTTATTTTATCAATTGAAAAGAAAAAACACATGAAAAATTGGATACCTTTAGTATTGTTATTGCTCGTTTTATCTTCATGTAAAACCAGAAATGCTGCCAAAAACAAAAATGGCAACATTGTCGACAGCACCGTTGTGAATAACAATAACAACAATCCAAAAGATGCAAACGAACCGGTAAGAGATAAACTTACTTTTTACCAAAACGTTCTTATTCCGCCAAAATTCGATCAGATAAAAATCAACAGTAAAGTAAATGTTGAAACGGGAAGTTTTATTCCGACGCTTGATGCTACTATTTATATTGAAAATAATAAAAAGGTTTGGATGAATCTTCAGGCGTTATTCATCAACGTGGCAAGAGGAATTGCTACACCGGATGGCGTAAAAGGTTTCGACAGAACAAATAAATCTTATATTGATTCTGATTTTGATTATCTAAATAAACTGTTAAATGTAAATTTCATTGATTATAAATCGCTAGAAAAAATTTTAATGGGAAGAACTTTTGTAAAAATCAGCGATTCACAATTTACTTTGACTAAAAATGCTCAGGGGTACAAAATGGTTTCCAACGGAACTCAAAAAATAGAAACCGATGAAAAGAAAAGAGAGTATAAAATTTCTCTTCAATATGACGAAAATTATGATTTGCTGGATGTGAATTTAAAAGATGTACTTTCCTCAGATGAGCTCGAAATTTCTTACAGCAACTGGGATGTCTTTAATGAAATTCGTCTTCCAAAAAATGTTAAAATAATTATAAAAGGTTCAAAATCGAGCCAAATCTTATTAGAAAATACGAAATTTGACTTTTCGAGGATGGAAACAGCCTATTCTGTACCATCTAGTTACAAGAAAATTGAGATTAAATGATTAAAAAATTTAGCTTTTTAATAGGTATTTTATTGTTTGGACTGAACCACGCACAAAGTGGCAGGAAAGAGCAATTACAAAAACAAAATGCTGATCTTAAAAAACAAATTGCACAAATAAATACGGATTTAGCGAAAACAAGAAGCGAATCTAAACTTTCGGTTGCCTATCTTGACAATGTAAACAAGAAGTTGCAGCTTAGAGAAAAGGTATACAATAATACCCAAAAGGAAAAGAGATTTATCGAAGACGATATTTATCTTAAACAACTTGAAATCAACAAACAAAATAAAGAATTAGCGGTTCTGAGAAAGAACTACGCTGACGTTTTGGTGAAAGCATATAAAAATAAAGGGGTACAAAATAAAGTAACCTTTATTCTTTCGGCTAAAAATATGGGTGAAGCCATCAGAAGAGTACAATATCTAAAGCAATATTCTGATTATCAAGATAAAAAAGCGGCTGAAATTTCGAATGCAGCAGCTCAAATCAAGAAGACCATTGCTCAGAGACAAAACTCAATGAAGGAGAAAGAAAATCTTTTGATAAACCAACAGAAAGATTTGAAAACCATTAGTTTTGAAAGAGTTCAAAAAGAACAATTGGTCGCTGAATTCAAGAAAAACGAAACAAAATTAGCTGGAGAATTAAAGCAGAAGCAAACTCAGTCTAAAGCTTTGGAAGGACAAATCAGATCCATCATTGCTGAAGAAATCAGAATTGCAAAAGCTGAAGAAGAAGCAAGAAAAAAGGCAGAAGCTGAAAAAATTCGTTTAGCAAAAATCGCAGCTGAAAGAGAAAAAGCTAGAATTGAAGCAGAAGCAAAAGCAAGAGCGGAAGCTTTAGAAAAAGAAAGATTATTGGCAGAAGCAGAAGCGAAAAGAGCAACCGAGCTAGCAGCGAAAAGAGCTGAAGAAGAAAGAAAAAGAAATGAAGAGGCAAAAAAAGCTGAAGCAACTGCAAGAGACGAAGCAAGAAAAGTAGCCGCCAAAAAAGCATCTGATGAAGCTAACGCAAGAGCTAAAGAAGCAGCGGATAAATTGGCTTCGGCAAGAGCAGCAGAAGCGGCATTGGCTAAGAAAAAAGAAGATGATAAAAAAGTAGCAGAAACAAAAGCAATGACAAGCTACGGAGTTACAACAGTAGCAGGAAGCAACTTTGCAGATGCAAGAGGAAGATTGGGCTATCCGGCAGATAAAGTAGGGCAAATTACCCACCGTTTCGGAAGACAGCCACACCCTGTATTTAAAAATATCTACGAAGAAAATAACGGTATAAAAATATCAGTGCCTTCAGGTACACGTGCAAAGTCTGTATTCCCGGGAACAGTATCATCTGTATTAGCCAACAGCGACGGAACCAAAACGGTTATGCTAAAACATGGTAACTATTTTACCATCTATTCCAACTTGGGAAGTGTAAGCGTTTCTAAAGGTCAGCAGGTATCGGCAGGTACTCCGGTTGGGGTGATTGGTCAGGATTTCGACGGATCATATACCCTTGATTTCCAGGTATGGAACGGAACTACGCCAGTTGATCCATTAGGTTGGGTTTCTTATTAAAAAAAGGTTTAACTTTGCAAAAAAATCAGCAATGAATACATTAACAATACTTGCCTTATCTTGGCAACATATCTTAATCGTGGCAATACTTCTTGTATTACTTTTCGGAGGTAAAAAAATTCCGGAATTAATGAGAGGTGTGGGGTCTGGGATTAAAGAATTCAAAGATGCAGTAAAGGAGGAAGACAAACCTGGCGCTGAGAATAAAAATTCTTCAACGAACAATAACAATCCTACTAGCAACTAAAAAAATTCTTTTTACCCGATGAATTTTACTGAGACTGCATGGAAAGTCTTCAATCAAAGTATTGAAGATTATCACGTGTCTGATGACGTTAATACTCTAATTAATAACCCGTTCGAAAAAGACAGTTTGGAACGAATTTTGTATGCAAAGAACTGGATTGATACCGTTCAATGGCATTTGGAAGATATTATTAGAGATGAGAACATAGATCCTACTGAAGCTCTTGCATTAAAGAGAACCATTGATGCCTCTAATCAGAAAAGAACTGATTTGGTGGAATTTATAGACAGTTGGTTTCTGGAAAAATATAAAAATAGTACTCCTAAATCTGAAGCAAAGATTAATACGGAAACGCCTGCATGGGCTGTTGACAGATTATCGATACTTGCATTAAAGGTTTATCACATGTCATTAGAAGCAAATAGAGAATCTGCTTCAGAAGAACATCGTGCCAATTGCCAGGCAAAGCTCGATGTACTTTTAATGCAAAAAGAAGATCTATCAACTTCTATTAATCAGTTGCTTACTGATATTGAGAACGGTGACGTTAAGATGAAGGTATACAAACAAATGAAAATGTATAACGATGAAAGTCTTAACCCAATCCTTTATCAAAAGGGGCAAAAATGAAACGAATACTTTTTCTCGGAATATTATTAATACTCAGTTATTCTTGTGCATCGGAAAAACCAAATTTTTCTCCGTTGTCGAACAGCTTTTATAGTGAATCTAAAGGAGACTCCAACAGCGGCAAGAAAAGCATTAATATCAATATTAAAGAAAATGTAAATGCTTCTGAGATTTCTAATCTGATCTCTACTTTTCCCAAATTTAAAAATGGCGACGTAAACGAAGAAGTAACAGGCTTAAAATATAGCCTGCAAAATTATCTTTATGCAATCGATGCCGGAAACGTTTCAGGAAAAAACAGAGCAATTAAAAGTTTCGAAAAATCTTATAAAAAGATTCAAAAAATAAGACAGCGTCTTAACAAAGATGACGATGAGGTTCTTAATAGATATTTGGTGAGATTAAAAACCAATATCAATGTTATTGAAGATTCTTTAAAGGGAAATTAAAAACTAATTTAGGCTAATTAATGATTAAAATTCAGGCGGAGGCTAACGTTCCTACGGAACATGGCACTTTCCGAATGATTGCTTTTTCCGAAGACGAAACTGACTGGATGCCGCACATGGCAATTATCGCCGAAAATACAGATTTTTCTAAACCTGTAAATGTACGCTTCCATTCAGAATGTATTACCGGAGAAGTTTTCCATTCAAAAAAATGTGAATGTGGGCAGCAATTAGACGCTGCTATGAAATATATCCATGAAAATGGAGGGATTATCATCTATCTTCGTCAGGAAGGGCGAAATATCGGGATAATAAATAAATTGAAGGCGTATTCATTACAGGAAAAAGGATTTGATACTGTAGAAGCCAATTTAAAATTGGGACTTCCTGCAGATGACAGAAACTTTGGAGTAGCTATTGAAATTCTAAACCTTTTGGACGTAAAAGACATTAATCTTTTAACCAACAATCCTGAAAAGGTAAAGTATGTTACAGAAAGTAATGTACATCTTAATTCAAGAGTTCCGCTGCAAATTCCGGCTAATGAAATAAGCAAAGGATATTTACAGACAAAGAAAGATTATTTTGGTCATTTACTGGATGACAATGATAATTAAAAATAATAAAAAGCAAAAAAGCTCAAAAAGATCAACTTTTTGAGCTTTTTTATTGGAAAGGCTTAGTATAATTTCATTATCACTGCATATATCACTAAATAGTGTTTATTTTTAAATTATTAATTTTGTGCCTTAAAACATAAACGTTAAAAAATGAAGAAAACATTATTTTTATTATCAACTCTTTTAACAGTAGGCTGTTCAACTAGTGATCTAGTAAGCGCACATGAAGAAGAAGTGACTAAAGAAATCTTAACCAAAAAAGCAAAAAATAGCTCATTAAGTAAATCAACAAATGAAAATGTTGTGATGGACTTATCATTTGAAACTGGCATAATTAGTGAAGGAGGAGGGTGTTCCTTTGAATATTTATCCTCTCTTAATAGCCCTGCTCAGACTTCAACACAGTGCTATGGCCCAGATCCTATTACTCAAAACGGATACTTAATAAGAGGATATGGAAAGCCTCGAAGAGCATCAGCATTGCGCTATGATACATGGTTTGGGGTAAAACTGGAGGCTAAAAATGATTCCAAAGTAACTATAAATAGAGGTCGTGAA
Organism: Chryseobacterium sp. C39-AII1; assembly: GCF_039672645.1. Lineage (NCBI taxonomy): Bacteria > Pseudomonadati > Bacteroidota > Flavobacteriia > Flavobacteriales > Weeksellaceae > Chryseobacterium > Chryseobacterium sp. C39-AII1. The sequence continues at coordinate 111,258 of NZ_JBDFPQ010000009.1, read as the reverse complement.
GAATTAAGCAATATCCAAGAATCTAATGCAATATCTATCGAGTTTCCTTTTGAAGCCAATGTAACTTATGAAATCACCCTAAAAACACAACTCACCGATTATGTTAAAGTTATAAAAAGCCCTAGTAGTGGAATGGCTAATTCAGTATTAGCTGAAAGATATAAAGGGATAGATGCAAGTGAAAAGTTTTCGAGTATAAATCTTCAATTAGTAGATTCTCCAATAATACCTGGTTCTGACCCATGCTCCACCAAACCAGTAGTATCATCTGAATTTCCAGGACCAGCTAACTATGGTAGAATGCAAAAAACTGAAAAAACTACATTTTGGGCTAGTGAAGATAAAGATTATACATTCTATTTTTCTACAAGAGAAGCTAAAAATGCATTATTAATAAAATTCTTACCTGGTATTAGTGAAGATAGAAATCCCTCTTATGCTCCAAGAAGTTGGTTTTGGCTAGATATTAGGAATATAAAAATTGTTCAAAAGCCTTTCAATCCATCATATATTGTAAATGGTCCTTGTGGATTTAGACATCCATGCTGACAAAACAAACCCCTTGAAAATAATTTTCAAGGGGTTTTAATTATAAAAAACTGAAAAGATATACTAATTAATTTGCTTTAGTAATCGGTACATTAGAATCATTTAATCCGTAGTACTTAATTACAGCATTGTAATCATTTGTATCAACTGTATTTGTGCCTTTACCAGCACTTGCAGGAACTAATACAATTCTAAAAGTCTGGTTATTTAAATATTGATTTGCCTCTGCAGAGGACATTGAAGCCTGATTAAAATTTGCTGATGTTCTAATGTTCACCTCTTGCGTATTAAAATCAAAACTATAATCTAATTCTCGTCCTGTATTAGGAGCCGTAACATTATCTAAGTAATAAGTTTTTGGAATACTTTGCCATAAATTATTTACTCTTCTATATACTAAAACAACATCATTATTTCCAATACCAATATCCATAGAAAGAGTATAACTGTCAGCGCTTGTAAATGTTCCTGTAGCATCTCTCACTTTAGAATAAGTATCACCATCTCCAACCACATTATCATCATTATCACAGCTAAATATAAATAAGCTTACAAAAGCTAGTAGTAAAACTGGAAGAAATTTTTTCATTTTATAAAAGTTTTATTTATTATTTATAAACCGTATTCAAATCATATACCAAAAGTTTCAAAAACATTGTTTTCATCAATTTTTTTAATTGTATTTTTGTTCTTATTCAAAAAATTATGAAGAAACTGGTTTATACTTCCCTCTTTATTTTCTTATTGGTAGGTTCAAAGATCAATGCTCAATATCAGCCCAAAAACATTTCTGAAGAAGATTTGAAAAAGGCCAATCAATGGGTAGATACAACATACAAAAATCTATCTCAAGACGAAAAACTGGGGCAGCTCTTCATTGTAGCTCTTTACACTAACAAAGGTGAAAATGAGATCAATACCGTAAGAAACATCGTTGTCAACGATAAAATCGGTGGATTGATTCTGATGCAGGATGATGCCGCAAGAGAAATCAATTTGGTGAATGAGTTTCAGCAAAAATCCAAAGTTCCGTTAATGATCGGGATGGATGCCGAATGGGGCGTTTTCCAGAGAATTGCAACGGCTCACAAATATCCTTGGGCAATGACGTTGGGAGCCATTCAGGATAAGAATTTAATCGAGCAGATGTCTGCCAAAATAGCAGAAGACTGCCACAGAATGGGCATCAACTGGGATTTTGCGCCAGTTGTTGATGTTAATACAAACCCCAACAACCCGATTATCGGAAACAGAAGTTTCGGTTCTCAAGTAAATAACGTGATCAGTTCTGCCCTATCCTACTCCAATGGACTTCAAAATAATAATATTTTAGCGGCAATTAAGCATTTTCCGGGACACGGTGATACAAATACAGATTCTCATTTAGATTTACCTGTAGTTTCGCATAATTTAGAAAGATTAAATGATATAGAGATTGCGCCTTTCAAAGCTTTAATGGATAAAGGCATCGGTGGTGTAATGGTTGCTCATTTATATGTTCCGACTTTGGAATCAGGAAAAGGAATTCCGGCTTCGGTTTCTAAAAATATTGTTACGGGTTTATTAAAAGATCAGTTAGGTTATAAAGGATTAATTATTACCGATGCCCTAAACATGGGCGCTGTAGCCAATAAATACAATCCGGGCGAATTGGATGCAATAGCTTTCAAAGCGGGAAATGATATTATGTTGTTCTCGCAAGGTGTAGCAAGTGGTAAAAAATTAATTCAAAAAGCAATTGACAACGGAGAAATTTCACAATCAAGAGTTGAAGAAAGTGTAAAGAAAATTCTTTTAACCAAATATTATTTAGGTTTAAATCAATACACACCGAAAAATCCTGAAAATATTAATTCAGATTTAAATAATGATTCTCATAAAGTATTGGTTCAGAACTTATATTCAAATGCTTTAACTTTATTGAAAGATGAGAAAAAACTGCTTCCATTAAAAGGAAAACAAATTTATTATGTTCCTTTGGAAGAAGCACCTTATCAAACTTTCGCGAATCAATTAGGTTCAAATATAATTATTAAAAAAGCGAATGAAATTAATACAATTCCGGCTAATTCTACGGTAATTGTAGGTTTACACAAGGATAATTCTACGGCATACAAACCTTACAAAGTCTCAGATGCTTCAAAAAAAGTTTTACGCGATTTAACCAAAAGACAAAATATTATTCTAAACGTTTTCGGCAGCGCTTATGCTTTGAAGGATATTGATATTTCAAAAATTTCAACCGTTTTGGTTTCTTATGAAAACAATGACGACTCTATGAATGCAACAGCCGATGCATTGAACGGAAAAACAAAAATCTGGGGCAGACTTCCTGTCTTGGTAAATGATAAATTAAAGGCAGGAATGGGAATCGATTTGAATCCAACTGCCAAATAACGTGTAAATTCAAAAGTATTTAACACATCAAAACAACAGTAAACTAATGAAAATAGGCATACTTTGCTATCCAACATACGGCGGAAGCGGAATTGTGGCAACCGAACTGGGAATGTCGCTGGCCAATAAAGGCTACGAAGTGCACTTCATCAGCAACGCACTTCCTGCGAGATTAGACATCACCAACCCGAATATTTTTTTCCACAGAGTAAATGTTCAGACGTATCCGCTTTTCCAATATCAGCCTTATGATATTGCGTTAAGTTCGATGATTTATCGTGTTGTGAATCTTTATAAGCTTGATTTACTTCACGCACATTACGCGATTCCTTATGCTTATGCGGCGTTTACGGCAAAGCAAATGTTGCAGGAAGACAACAACGATATTCCTTTGGTGACGACACTTCACGGAACAGACATTACCTTGGTTGGTCAACACCCAAGTTACAAACATGCAGTAGAATTCTCAATCAATCAATCAGATGCAATCACTTCTGTTTCTGAAAGTTTGAAAAGAGATACGTTGCAATTCTTTAAAATCAAGAAAGAAATTCAGGTGATTACCAATTTTATTGATAATTCTGAATTTGACGAATGCAATGAATGTCAGAGAACACAATTTGCCAATCCGGATGAAAAAATCTTAATTCACGTTTCGAATTTACGTCCGGTAAAACGTGTGGATGAAGTTTTACAGATTTTCAAAAATGTTGAGAAAAAGGTAAAATCGAAATTAATCATCATCGGTGAAGGTCCTGATATGGAAAAAATCAATCAGTTTTTGGAAGAAAATCCTGAATTGATTTCAAAAATCCGTTTGCTTGGAAAAGTAAATGATCTTTATAGAATTCTTCAGCTTTCAGATGTATTTCTATTGCCTTCTGAGCAGGAAAGTTTTGGTTTGGCGGCGTTGGAAGCGATGGCGGCAAATACTCCGGTTATCAGTTCAAATGCAGGTGGAATTCCTGAGGTAAATATCCAAGGAGAAACCGGATTTTTGGCGGAAATAGGAAACGTAGAGGCAATGAGTAATTATTGTATCAAATTATTGAGCAATGAAGAACTTTTAACCGAAATGAAGAAAAACGCGAAAGAACAAGCGATAAAATTCGATTTAAAAAACATTCTTCCTATATATGAAGAAATGTATAGAACAACGATCGAAAACTTTAAAAAAGAGTTGACAAAAGTATAGCAGTTCCGCTATATTTGTGTTAACTCATGACGGAAAAATTACTTCAATATCTTTGGAATTTTAAGATTTTCAAACATTTTGACTTCAAGGATATTGAAGGGAATTCCGTTGAAATATTAGATTTCGGCAAATGGAATACCAATTCCGGTCCGGATTTTCTATCAGCAAAAATTAAAATCAACAATATTATTTTCGCTGGTAATATTGAACTTCATGTAAAATCTTCCGACTGGATTTTTCACAATCATTCTCTCAATCCGAATTATCAAAACATTATTCTTCATGTTGTTTTTCTAAATGATTGCGAGATTGATGAACTCAACAATAAAAATATTCCTACGTTAGAATTAAAGGATCATATTGATGAAAAGGTTTTTTGGAAATATGAGAAATTGATAAGCGGAAATCAGTTTATTCCTTGTGAAAATATTTTTGAATCCAATAAAATTCCTATCAACTTTCATGAAGAAAATGTCCTGAAAAAGCTGGAAGAAAAATCGCTGGAATTTGAGAGTAATTTAAAACACTTTAAAAATAATTTTGAAGCCGTTTTGTTTCATTCTCTCGCCTACTCTTTTGGTTTAAAAGTTAACGCTTTAATTTTTAGACAAATTGCGGAAGGCATCGATTTTAATATTATTCTAAAAATTCAACAAAATCAAACTCAGCTTGAAGCTTTATTTTTCGGAATTTCCGATTGGTTGGAAAATCCTCAGGATGAACAAATGAAAATCTGGAAACGCGAATTTGATTTTATTAAAGCTAAATTCAATATTTCCGATTTAAAAATTCGTCCTAAATTTTTACGATTACGACCTCCAAATTTCCCAACAATTCGTTTGTCACAATTGGCAAATCTTTATTTTCAGCATCAGAATTTGTTCTCGAAAATTATTCATGCTAAAAATTCAGAACAATTATTTGAGATTTTTAAAGATATAAAAGCTTCAGAATATTGGGATAATCATTTTAATTTCGATAAAATTTCACCCGTCGATCAACCTAAAATTCTGACTAAAGATTTTATTGAATTAATTATTTTAAATACGATTTTACCTTTAAAATATACCTATCATAAGTATCACTACGAAGAAATCGCTGATGAAATTCTGAACTTTTATAAAAATCTTTCCGCTGAAAAAAATTCAGTTATTGATGATTGGAAAAAACTGGGTTTGAAGTTTAAGACCGCTTTGGAAAGTCAGAGCTTGATTTATCACTTCAAAAATTCATGTGAAGAAAAAAATTGCTTAAATTGCGGTATTGGATTTAAACTTTTAAAAGATTCTTCAAATGCTAGATAATATCCGCCACAAAATGGAAAGAGAATGGTTTGGTGTTCTTACAAGAACAGGCGCTAAACTGGGAATTCCTGTTTCAAAATTGAGAATATTTTTCATCTATTCTACGTTTGCAACGGCTGGTTTTTTCTTTTTAATCTATCTTGGTTTAGCGTTTACATTGTGGATCAAAGATATGTTTATCACAAGGCGCCCTAACGTTTTTGACCTTTAATCATGGAATTTTTACAAATTACTTCTCCTGACGATTACAGAGTTCAGGAAATTTTTGACTCTTATTGTTCGACTTTTCCGGAAGATGAGCGACGAGATTGGAATAAATTATCCACGCTTTTTGCAAATCCGAAAGTGAAAATAATTTCCGTTTTGCATGAAGCTCAAAACGTTGGTTACCTCATCATTTGGGAATTATCAGATTTTACTTTTGTGGAACATTTTGAAGTTTTTCCACAATTCAGAAGTCAGAAATTGGGTTCTTATATTACTGGTTATTTATTTGAAAATTATGCGAGAATTATTTTAGAAATCGAACCGGAACATTTGGGCGATGATGCGAAAAGACGATATGCTTTTTATCAACGAAATGGCTTTAATTTAATTGATGAAATGTATGTTCAACCGAGTTATGGCGAAGGTAAAAAACCTTTGGATCTTTGGTTGCTGGCCAATTATTCTCCTGAAAATTTAGAAGAAATTAAAGATGAAATCTACGATGTAGTTTATCATTAAAAATATAAATCCGAAGCGCAAAACTTCGGATTTTTTTATACTTAAATCTTTACGGTTTATAAAATCATTAATTCACTTCATACTCCAATTTAATCGTAATACTCGCTTCTTTATCTTTCGAAGCCGTATTAAAAGTTCCGCCATAAGAATAGTCTTCATTAGAATTCGGAGCAGTGATTTGGATAACCCCCATTGTTGCTTTTTTCAGATTTCCTAAGCTACTTCCAGAGTTTTCAGCAATTTTTTCAGCACGTTCTTTTGCATCCTTTGTGGCAGAAGCGATCATTTCCTGTTTTACCGTCGCCAGTTTTGTATAAAAATAACTTGGGGAAGAAGAGGTAAATTCAATTCCGCGATTGATAATTTCTGTGATATTTCTGGAAAGATTTTCTATTTTCGCGACTTCTTTACTTTCAATAGAAACTGTTTGGGTTAAATTATATCCAGAAAACTCGTTCTGAATCGTATTACCGTTAGCATCCGTACTATTTCTGAATTGTTTCTGAATGTCAACCGAAGAAAAAACAATTTCACTTTGCTTCACACCTTTTGACAGCAGGTAATCATTAATGGTTTTTCGATCTAAAGCCAACTCGTCGTAGGCAGATTTAAGGTCGTAATTATTTTTAGAGAAACTTCCAGACCACGTAATCAGATCGGAAGTAAATGGTTTGGTTCCCAAACCCGTCACAGAAATTGTATTTTCAGATTTATTTCTGTTTTTAATGGCGCTTCCTAACAGCCCCAGACCAATGACAAAGCCAAGAGCTGCGATGGCAATAGCGATGATATTTTTGTTCATTATAACTTTGTGATTTGTTTGTAATTACAAATCCATATCAATTTCTATTCCAAATTTTAAGATTTTATTAACATTTAGCTATTGGTTTGTTTTCAGTCTTTCAACAAACTTTGGAATTGTTTTGTCTATCTCAAAAATAGCGGCATTAATATTTTTCTTTTTAATATTTAACAAGATTTGAGAATTTTCACTGAAAGAATATCCTAAGAATTCTTTTATTCTTTCCTGAGGAATTCCTGCTTCCGTAAAATAATCTGCAGAAATCCTATCGGTAAGCCACTTTATATTTCTTTCTCTATCATCAAATTTATATATATTTTTCATTCTTCTGGCATCTCCGCTTATTAATTTATATATGACATCTATATCAATAGAAGCACTAAAAATATAATAGGTAAAAATATCATGAATTGTAGGAACTTTCTCCCTCATAATCTCCGGAGGTTTGGGAAGCCCAATAGCCCTTTGAATTTCCCAAGCTTTATCTTCTTTTGCAAATTTTTGCGAGTCTTTAGAAAGGTCTCCACTTAATTTTACAATTTTTACCTCTTCAATCACCTTTGGTGTTTTAGTCATCACAATATGCTGATTGATGATATTCCCATCCAGTACAACTCTTACTGAAATTCTTTCATAATTGTCTTTTATGAACCTTATTTGATCGTTTTTTGAAGCTTCAATAGAAAACTCTCCTAGAGAATTGCTATAAGATTGTTTGTTTTTAGTAATATTAACTACTAAAACAGAAGGAATCCGGAAGTCATTCTCATCCGTTATTTTTCCGGAGATTTGCTGTTGCGAAAATACGCTCTCAAAGAAAAAGAGCGCAGTTATTGCGAATAAAAGTTTCATCATTTTTTGTGTGTTTTTTTATTTCATCATATTCTAAATTTCAAAGGTTTAAAATTATTGTTTTCTGGTTTTTAATCTATCAATATATACAGGAATTACTTCTTCCATCTTTAGAAGTACTCCTGATAAATTTTTCGCTTTTACATACGTTCTTACGAAAGGTTTTTCCACAAAAGAAAACTCGATAAATTCGGAGATTTTATCCTGCGGAATTCCTGCTTTTACAAAATAATCATCATCTACCCGATCCCGAATCCATTTGATATGCTCCTGAAGATCATCATATCTGTACTGCCGTTTTTGCCGCCTTGCTTTTCCGCTGATTAAATCATAAGCACCCTGCACGTTGAGCTGACCTAAAAGAATGGGTAAAAGAACCTGTTTCACCTCCGCAGGTTTTTCACGCATTTTACCTTCCGGTTGCGGAAGTCCTACCGCATCTCGCACCGCTTCCCCTTTATTTACCCTCGCAGCAGATCTCGAATCTGTTTCCAAATCGCCTGTCGGTTTTTTGGCAACTTTTACCTCTTCAATCACTTCAGGAATTTTAATGAGAACAATCGATATGGGAGTGCTCATACCACCGACGGGAACTCTTCCCGAAACTCTTTCATAACCTTCCTTTACAAATCGAATTTCATCATTTCCTGAGGCTTTCAAAGAAAATTCTCCGGCAGCATTACTATAGGATTTGATATCTGTTTTGATATTGATCACGGTGACATTTGCAAGATTAATACCATTATCATCTGTAATTTTCCCGGTGATTGTTTGCTGACAAAAAATAAAATTGAATACAAAAAGCAGGAAAAGAAAAATAAATTTTCCTCCTAAATACGATCGATATTTTATATTAAAATTCAATTAATTTTAAACTTTATGGGTTCTGTTATACAAAGCAAACGCGGTTTTCAGCTCCGATTCAATTTCTACAATATTAAAAGTTTTCCTGTATTTTTTTGCCAATTGACGGGTATCATTTGCATAAATAAGAAAATGATCAATCTGTTCTTCGTTAAGCCCGTAAGATGTCAGAAAATTTAAATTTATTTTCTGTTTTACCTCATTAATAAAGTTCTGTGTTTCGTTATAAGTAGGTTTTGTAATTTTAGGCTCAGTAGCTTTTTTCACCAATCCTTTTGCTACTTTGAAAACTCCAAAAAGATCAACCTGTCCTGCACTGAAATCATGCCCTTTAAAAGTTTTAGAGACCTCATTTGTTGGCAAAGGCTCATTTAATGGACTTCTCATATAATCGCCTAAGCCGGCTTTTACTTTTACCAAATCTTTTGCATCACCAAATCTTTTACTATCCAATGCTAAATTTCCAGTCATTTTTTTCTCAATTTTAACCTCCTGAATTAAAGTCTCTGCACGAATCAGCAAAACATTCATTAGATTAGAAAGATTATCTTTCGTAACTTTTCTGTCGGTTCGATAATAAGAATCTTTTACAAATCGTACTTCATCATTTTCATTTGCATCAATCGTAAAATTTCCGAAACTATCCGAATAAGAATTCTGATTGGTTTTTATATTTTTAATTAAAACAGAGCTCAGTCCTATCCCGTTTTCGTCAATAATCTTTCCGGTAATTTTCTGTTGAGAAAATATATTAATACAAAACAGGAGTAATATAAATAGTATACATCTTGATTTCATGGCTATCTTTTGTCTAAACAAATATAAGTCTATTTCTGCGTTTTCGGAGCTCTGTACGAGGCAATTCTTGTTAAAACGGCTCTTTGAAATCTCATTAAATCCTGATCGCTACAAAATCCGTATTTTAAGATTTTTTTCTTTTCAAATCCTACCAAAGCATATCTTATAAAGTTTTGAATTTCTGCTTTTTCAAGCTGCAGATCGGTGAAATACTGCTCGCCAAGGCTTTCAATCAAATAATTGGTAAGGTCAATATCGTCCCATTTATTTTTAACTTTTCCGATTGAAAATCCCTGACCTTTTGGCTGAACAAACTCACCTGGTCTTGCGGCAAGAACTCTGGGATCCGACTTTTGAACGATGTACCGATCAATATCATTCCGCAGCTTTTGCACTTTCTTAGGTGCACCGTACGTTTTTGAATCTATTTTTAAATCTCCTGTTAATCCTTTTTTTACTTCAACCTCTTCTATCGTAGCCAAAGATCTTATCAGGCTAATATTCAAAGGGGAAGAAACATTTTCAGAGGTAATTTTTTTATTAAAACGTTCGTATCCTGTCTTTACAAAACGCAACTCGTCGCCAATCTTTGCAAGAATCATAAAATGACCGTCTTTATTGGTAGTCGCCCGTTCATCAGTTCGAATATTGATTACAATAACATCCGGCATTTCTATTTTTTCTTCGGTGGTCACTTTACCGAAAATATAATCCTGAGCCGAAATATTAATGAATAATATGTTAAATAAAAGAAAAAGTAGTTTATATTTCACAGATAGTTTTTATTACGCAAAACTAAAGCAATTTTCAGACGTTCATTGAAGTTTAACCACAGTTAACGCGTTTTGGCAATTCTTTTAGAAATTTACCGCTTCAACTGTTAAATAGTGAATCAAAATTGTTAAAATTTACGTCAAATTTTAGCTAACTTGCACCTTCAATTCTATCAAAAAATGCAAAATTCTTATACAGTTATCAATGCTTCCGCCGGCTCTGGGAAAACCTATGCGCTTGTGCAAAGGCTTTTGATGATCTGTCTTCGATATCCTAATCAGCAACATTCCATCAGAAATATTTTAGCGCTTACATTTACCAATAAGGCGGCGAATGAGATGAAGGAAAGAATTTTATCATGGTTAGGCAACTTTTCTGCCGATAATTTCGCTGAAAACGGAGATCTTAAGAATATTCAGAAAGCGTTTGAAGAAGAAGGTTTAAAAATTACGATTGATGAACTTCATCTGCGTTCAAAAAAAATGCTGGATTATATTCTCCACAATTATTCCACATTAAATATCGGAACGATCGACCGTTTTAATTCTCGTTTGGTAAGAAGCTTTTCTTACGAATTAGGTTTAGCGAAAAATTTTAATCTGGAAATTGAAGCAGAGCCTTTTTTGATTGAAGCTGTGGATAAAATGCTTGATCAGATTGGTGAAAATGAAACAATCTCCAATTCTTTCATGGATTATGTAGATTATAGTCTTGAAAATAATGAAAGGATAAATTTAAATAAAAACCTTTACGATTCGGCGAAAGAATTTGTAAAAGACATTCATTATGAACATCTTAAAAACAACAAAGATTTCGACAATACAAATTATGAAAACATAAAAAACCTGCTTCGAAAAGAAATTGTTTCCAATAAAAAGCAATCTGTTGAACTTTCAACAAAATCTATCGAATTATTTAAATCCAGAAATATTGAAATTGAAGATTTTGCACAGGGAAAAAACGGAATTGGAGGATTTTTTACTAAAGTTTTAGACTTTTACAATCAAAAAAGAGCGGGTTTTCCTTTCCCGACAACCGCTGAAGAATCTGTTTTAAATAATTATCGCAAAGGAACTTCTGCAAAATCTAAACATAAAGAATCTGAAGTTTTTGAAATACTTGATCAGTTGCTCGAAAACCGTATGGAATTGATTTTTTTATACATTGAAATTCAAAAACAGGAAAAGATTTTAGCCGCGCTTCTTCCTTTGAAAGTTAATAAAGACATTCAGGATGAATTAAAAAAAATTGAAGAAGAAAATGACCTTGTTTTACTTTCAAAGTTTAATATTTTAATCAATGAAAATCTAAAAAATGAACCTTCTTCTTTTATTTATGAAAAAGTAGGTGCTCAGTTTCAGCATTTTTTCTTTGATGAATTTCAGGACACCTCAGAATTACAGTGGCAAAATTTTGTTCCGTTAAGAGATCATTCTGTTTCTTCTGAAAATACATCTTTTACACTGGTTGGCGATCCAAAACAGAGTATTTACCGTTTTCGTGGCGGTGAAAGTAAATTGATGCTCGATATTATCAACAAAAAAGAATTTTCTCCAAAACAAGCCGATCTTTTAGTTTTAAAGGATAATTGGCGAAGTGCAAAGAATATTGTTCATTTTAATAATGAATTATACCAATATCATTCAGCAAAGTTAGAAGAAGAGCATAAAAATATTTTCGGTGAAGATGCCGAGCAAAATCCCAGATCCAGCATTGAAGGTCGCGTAAAAGTTAATCTTATTGAAAACTTAACCAATGAAGATTTTTACAACGACACTTCGGAAAGGATGCGAAAAGATATTCAGGAAAGTCTGGATAATGGTTTTAAATTTTCCGACATTACGATTCTTTGCCGTGGAAATTTCGACATTTTTAGTTATTCACAAAAATTAGGAAACCTGAAAGTAAATTACAGAGGCGAAGAAACCAATATCAAAACGATTTCTGATAAAGGTCTTACTCTTGAATTATCTAATACGCTGAAGGCTGTTATTGAGTTCCTTCGATGGGAAGTCAACCCAAAGAATAAACCGACTTTGATCATGATGATGTATTATCTGAACAAATTGGGCAGAATTGAGATGACAGATTTCACATTAGAAATGAAAGAAATTCTTGAAATAGAAAGTCATGAAGAAATTTTACAATTTATTCAGCAGAAATATGCTCTAAAATTAAAGCAGGAACACTTCCCGAGGTTTAATTTATACAATTCTGTAGAATATTACATCAACGAATTTTCTGTTGAAAATAAAGAAACTGATTTCCTGTTGAACTTTCTGGAAATGCTTTTTAATTTTACTCAAAATGCAGGAGCAAGTACAAAGGAATTTTTGAAATATTGGGATGAAGAAGCATCAAAATACACCATTCAGGCTTCTGAAAATATCGATGCGATACAGATTATGACGATTCACAAAGCGAAAGGTCTTGAATTCCCTATCGTTTTTATTCCGATGATCAATAAAAACCGTGACGCAGAATTTACCAATTGGTTTGAAACCAGCAGCGATGCGCCTTTGAAGTCTGTAAACATCAATCAGTTTAGTAAAAATCTCGAAGTTTACGATCCCGAAATTGAAAAATTCAACAAACAGAATTCTTATAAAAATTTTATTGATAGATTATGTCTTCAATATGTTGCAACCACGCGACCTGTTGAACAATTGTTTTTTTATATTCAAAAAGCGAATAAGACATCAAATAATCTGGAGTTGCTGGAATTTCTTCAAACTAAAAATGTGGAAAACCTTGATGAGTTTGACTTGTATGAAGTTGGCCCCGAAATGCTGAGAAAGCATACAAAAGATAAAACTTCGCATTTTGAAACGAAAGATATCCACAATCTGAAAAATAGTAATGAAAAGAATACTTCCATTAAAATTGCTACGCCTTCAAAAAACTATCAGGTTCGGAATGAAAAAGTAAGAATCGGGCTTTTTGTGCATGAATTGCTTTCGAAAATCAACACCGAAAAAGATATTAAAAAAGTGGTTGAAAGTTATGTTTTGGACGGGCAAATAACCATTGAAGAACAACATGATATTCAGGACACATTAGAGCAAATTATCACGGATTATGCTGAATTTTTCGATGAAAAGTGGGAAGTTATCAATGAAAAAGACATTATGATTTCTGAAAACGGAGAAAGTAGGATGTATCGTCCGGACAGAATTTTAAAAAGCGATGAAGGCTATATTATTGTTGATTTCAAAACGGGAGAAGAAACCGCAAAAAATGATCGCCAAATCGAAAATTATAAAAAAATTCTGGAAAGCTTAGGAAGAAAAGTTCTTAAAACGCAACTTATTTATTTGTAAAGCTGGCATTTAATTTGTTAATTCGTTGTTGTAAAAAACAAATGAATGAAAAAATTAACAAACGTATTGCTAATCGCAGTTCTAGTATCTTGTAACCAACAGAAAAACGAGACTTCAAAATCTTCAAAAGAAAACATCTCTGTATCTGAAACTCCAATTTCATCAACTGTAGAACAAATTTCCGGAAGCTGGATTTCCAAAGCTTATATGGAAAATATTCAGAAAACAAAATCTATTTATCCGCATAGAAACACTGCTATCCCTTTATTCATAACTCTTGATAAAAATGAACTGCTTAAAGGAGAGGCTAATTTACGTGGTTTTACAGCACATGAGGGCGGCTTTGATGCACCTATTAAATTTGATGAAAGCAAAAAAGAATTTTTAGCAAATGGAAAAAGTACAGATCCTAATCTAAAAGATTTTTTAGGGTTAAAATTGGGCGGTCAAAATCTGGAAATGGTTTATCAAAATAAAACCGAAACTTATCAAAAATTTGATGGAGACGTCCAGAAAGATTTAAGAAAAATACTTTTTGACGGAAACTACTCAGAGAAGGGATCTTCTTCCACAATAACGTTCAGCAATGATGGTAAAGTAAATTTTAAGGATTATACCAAATATGAAATTGTGTATGATTTTGCCGATGGAACTCAAAATTTCGACGGAATTTTGCTTGAGAAGAATTCTGTAAAAGATTTGTACCAGTTTAAAATTACCGGAAATACCATCGAACTACAAAAAATGAAGGAAAGCGAAGAAGGTTTTAAACCTGAAGGAGAAAAATATATTTTGACTAAAAAATAGTAGGTTAAAATGTTTCGGCGGTGGCTTTGCCACCGCCGAAATTATATCTTAACAATAAAATTTAAATTAAGCTGTTGGATCCGGAGTAAAAACTCTCTGCGCCAATTCCTGATCAAAAAGATATAAAGCCGATGGATTATCGCTTACCATTTTGATTTTAGTTACATATTGCGATGCGCTTGCTTCTTCTTCTACTTGCTCGTTGATGAACCATTGTAAGAAAGAAGTTGTTGCAAAATCACCTTCCTCGTTTGCATTTTTTACGATGTTAAAAATACTTTTAGTTACTTTTTTCTCGTGCTCTAGAGCCTTCTCAAAAATATCGATCGCACCTACGAATTCATGAGGTGGCTTTGCAATTTCCCCGATGATAATTTCGCCTCCTACATCATTTAAATAATCAAACATTTTATCTGCGTGCATCAATTCTTCTTTGCTTTGCACTCTGAAATAATTGGCAATTCCGTCAAGATCTTTTGCAGAAAACCATGCAGACATAGAAAGGTAATATTGGGCAGCGTATTGTTCGTGAGCTATTTGTTCGTTAATTAATTTTGCAATTTTCTCGCTAATCATAAGTAATAAATTTATAGTCAAAATTAGGGAATAAAAGCCCGAAATCAAAAGTTTTAATGAAAATTAATACAAAAAGAGCAGAAAATCATCTGCTCTTTCAACATTAAAAAATCAAAAAAATAAGCTATTAATTCGCTTGCGGAGCTGCCGTCTCCATGTGTTTCTTCATCATTTTTCCTCCCTTCATTCCTTTGTCTTTCATCGCCACCTTTCTTGCTTCCATCTTCGCTTTTCTGTCTGCCTGCCATTTATCATACTGCGCTGGCGTTAAGATCTTCTTCATATCAGCATCCATCTGCGCTCTTTTAGCTTTCATTTCTTCCATTTTAGCCTGTCTTGCTTCTTTATTTTTAGCAAAATCAGCCTTCATATCATCTTTTCTTTTTTCATGAAGAGCTTTAATCTGCGCTACCTGAGATTGATTTAAATTTAAATCTTTCTGCATCTGAGCCAAATGCTCCTGCTCTTTTTGTTGTCTTTTTTGTTGAAATTCCGCTCTTTTGGCGTCTTTATCCTGTAGAGTTGTAGTTTGTGCCATTGCAAAACTTCCCATTCCAATAAATGCTATTGCTAAAATTAACTTTTTCATCTTTTTTAAATTTTTAATTAATTGTTATACATCTTTTTGATTATTAGTTAAAACTAAAGTTAAATGATAATATTCATAAAAAATGTTAAATTTAAATATCAATATTTTAATTTTTAAAACAAAAAAGGACAGATCAAAAATGACCTGCCCTTCACACCACTTAAATATAATATATGAAAATTAATTATTCGCTAATTTGTTTCTGAATCCACCACGATTCTCGTTTCCATTTCCTCGGTTTTCCTGTCTTGGAGCAGCATTTTCACTTCTTTGTCTAAATCCACCGTTATTGCTGTTTCCACGGAAACCATTGTTATCATTTCTTTTCGGCTCCTCTCTTCTTGCTTCATTATTTCCACCTCGGAATCCTCCATTATTTCCTCTGAAACCATTGTTGTTGTCAGCTCTTTCACTTCTGAAACCGTCATTGTTTCTATTTCCTCGGAAGCCTTCATTATTATTTCTTACCGCATTATCATTGTTATTTCTGAAACCGCTGTTATTTCTCACATTGTCATTTCTGAAACCGCCAGAATTATTATTTCTGTTATTCGACTGATTTCTAAATCCTCCGGAATACGTATTATTTCTCACAATATTAATTGTCGGATTATCCATTCTGCGGAATTTCGCTCTGTCAACTCTGTAAATATTAATATTCACATTTCTGTAACGAGGCATTGGTCTGCAGATCGAAGCGTAATGCGTTCTTCTGTAATTTTGGAAATAAACAACCGGGCTGCTATATCCTCTGTAATAATTGTTTTGGAAAACAACGAAAACTCTCGGTCCCATAATTCTTTCCAGTGCATAAAAACGATCATAATACCATCTGTCTGGGTTGTATCTGTAGAAATTATTCCATGTTGAAAAACTTGAATACAGATTATTTAATTGTAAAATCTGATCTATTTGCCAACGAGACAATCTGTTTTGGGTGAAGAATACATTCCAGTTTACGTTTACAATACTGTTCCTGTAGTCGTTATAATTACTTTGGTAGTAATTGCTTGGGTAATAATCCTGAGGATAATTGTAATAATAATCATCCGGGAAATAATTCTGGTCATCCTGATCGCTGTAATATCCATTGTCATTCTGATAATATCCGTCATCATCCCAGCCATTGTTTGGATACTGCTGAGCAAACGATAAAGTCGCCATACTCAAAGCAAAACCGATTAATATTTTTTTCATTTTATAGTCGTTAATTGGTTAATATATAGTAGAATATCTTTATTCTATCTTTTGGATATAAATAAAAAAAAGAAGTTAAATCTTTCGATAAAACTTCTTTTAATTTTTTATCAAGTAATTGATAATCAAATGTTAAATTTATGCTCTTCCGCTATCTTTTACCCAGTTTGCAATTTTTTGATTGAAATTGGTCTGCGTTTTTAGATCTTCTAAATTCAAATGCATTCTGTATCTCCAATAATGCGGGAAAACCGCCGGATTATTGATTCTCTCGTTATCCATTTTCGGATTTTTAAGTGCTTTATCTGTTGCTAAAAACTCCTGAATCGGGAAAATTGCTAACATCGAATCATTGTAAAGATGCTGCTTCATAATAATTTCTGCCAGATTTTCATTCAATTCATCAGGTGCTTTTCCATACTGAACCAATTGTTGATTAAAATATTTTTGCGTCAAAGCCGGATCTTCTTTCCACCACTGTCTCAACGTCGAACTATCGTGCGAAGAAGCCGTTACCACATTCAGATAACTCGCATTTTTAGGATTATAAAACGGAATATTATCTGATGGCATTCTTTGAACTTTCAATGCAATAATCGCCAATTCATCCATCACCACAGGAACACAATCCGGAACCAGACCAAGATCTTCTCCACAAATCAACATTTCAGTGGCATTCAAGATCATTGGGAGTTTTTCCATCGCTTTTTCGTGCCAAAGACCATCTTGTCTCTTGAAGAAATAATCGTGATACAAATCGTAGATTGCCTTTCTTTCCCAATCCGAAAGATATTTGTAAGAATCTGTATTGTAAACATTAAATCTCGGATGATACACAATTTGCCCGTTTCTTTTTTCAATTAAAAATAAAACATTGGCACAAAGTGAAATTAGTTGCTTTTCAATCGAACCTCTTGGGTTTTTCTTGAAGAAATCTGATAATTTTCTTTGAGTATTAAATTCTTCTTTAAATGAATACGTTCCGTCCTGATTATTGTTGATAAATTCAAGTGCTTTACTACTGTTTTCACCAAAATATTTCCAAAGAACATGATCGTTGATAAACGGTTTGCAATATCTGTCAAAATTAAATGGAATATGCCAAGCGTTGAATTCCTCCAGTGTAATCGGAACAGCAGGATAAAAATATCCCAAAATCCCTTGTGTTGCAGAAATCGGCATTCTCCAGATTCTGAAAAAACCTAAAATATGGTCGATTCTCATGGCATCAAAATACTGTTCCAATGCCTTAAATCTATTTTTCCACCATTTATAATCGTCAGCTTTCATCGCTTCCCAATTATAGGTTGGAAATTCCCAGTTTTGTCCCAATTCTGTAAACTGATCTGGTGGTGCTCCGGCTTGGAAATCCATTCCGAATAATTCAGGTTCTGTCCATGCTTCTACCGAATATCTGTAAATTCCGATTGGCAAATCTCCTTTTACAGAAACGCCTAAGCTATGGGTATAATCAATCGCATCTTTCAACTGCTTATGAAGTTGATATTGTACCCAGGCATGAAGCATTGAAGCATCGTAATCTTTACTTTTCGCGGTAAAAAACGGAGTAATTTTTCCTGCGATATATTTTTTGTGCGTCTTCCATTCATTGAAATTCGGAGTTTTGTATTTATCTCTCAAAACACAAAACGCAGAATATGGAAGCAACCAACTTTCGTTGTCTTTTATGAACTTTTTAAAGTTTCTATCTTTATAAATTTTCTCTTTACCTTCATTAAAAACCGCTTTCAGATATTTCCATTTTCCGGAAATCATCTTTTCGTAATCGATTAATTCTAATGAATTTAATTCTGATTTTTCAGCTTTATATTCTTCAACTAAATCTTTAGGTAATTTAAAATCAAGATTTTCAAGAGAAATATATTGCGGATGCAAAGCGTAAACAGAAACCGCTGCATAAGGATAAGAATCCGTCCATGTATAATTAGCCGTTGTATCGTTGATTGGTAAAATTTGAATGATTCCTAAATTGGTTTCATTCGTCCAATCTGCCAATTTTTTCATGTCAGAAAATTCTCCTACACCGAAACCGTCTTCCGTTCTCAAAGAGAAAATCGGAACAGCAACTCCAGCGTCATGATACATCTGATACAATTTGAACTTAAAATAATGATTTGAAACAATCTGCAAAACATCTTTCAACTGATTCGGCAAAGCAAAACGGTTTTCTCCAGTTTCAACATCGATTACTTTACCTTTTTCGGTATCGTAAAGACAATATTTATATTGAATAATTTCGTTCTCAGGAATTTCAAGCGAAGTTTCCCAAATTCCAAAATCGGTCTGAGATAAATGGATCGCTTTTTCGTAATCCCAATTTCCTAAAGAAGCCGTGTTTCCAAACAAAACGATTTTCCAGCTCGGATTATAAATCGGCGCTTCAATTCGGAATAAATGCGTATGTTTTTTCAACACTGAAATTTTCTCAGGAGAGAAGGTATTCAGCTTGTTGTAAAGAATTTTATTGTTTAAATAATTTTCAGGAAAATTTTTATTATTCCACTCATCAAAAATTACAAATTCCTTGTAGTTGTGCGGAAAATTAAGATGATGCGGAACAAATTCTTCTCTTAGAACATTTCCTTTTTCATCTATCAATTGATATTGATATGAAATCGTTTTTGAAAAAAAATCAACCTCAGATTTCCACAATCCGTTTTCTGCATAAAACATTACGTGCTTTTGCGGAACAGCTCCTTCTTCATTGATAATCAACTGCAAAGATTCTCCTATTTTTGCATTGTATCCTACATTAAAGTATAGCTTCATTTATATTTTTTTATAAAAATACATTATAATCTTGAAAAACAAAACTTATTGAATATCAAATATTCATTAAAAAAACCTTCCCAAAAAATTGAAAAGGTTTCTAAGTTTTAAACAAAGTTAAAGATTATTCTGTAACTAAAATTTTCTTGTTCAATAATATTTTTCCAGATTCATCAGTAATATTTACCAAATAAGCTCCGCTCACTAAGTTTTTAAGATAAATCTGCTGATTCAAAGAACCGTCTTTTACAGATAAATTTTCCTTCATTACATTTTTACCAGATAAGTCGAAAACATTCATTTTAATGTTCCCTTTTACTGATTTATCGTTCACATTTACATTGATGAATTTTTCATCAACTCTCGTCGGATAAATATCTAAGTTGGCAAAAACGTTATTTGAAATTGTTCTATCATACGCGAAATATTTACTTGCCAAATCGTAAATGTGAAGGTTTTGTTCCCCCGGAATTTGTTTTGCCTGTAAAGTATTCAAATCAACTTCATATAAAGAAGCTCCTTTTGCACTTGCAATCACTACTTTTCCTTTTGAATTAACCGCAGAACCGTTCACTGAATAATTTTCAGGAATGCCGGAAATTTTACCCATAAATTTCGCTTTCAGTTCTTTCGTAGAAACTTTAAAAACATTTCCAGAAGTGGAAAAAACAAAGAAGTTATTCTCTGTATCGGCAATCATATCGCCTCCAAAACCAGTTTCGATTGCTGTGAAAGAATTTTTTCCGTTGGAAGCATCATCTTTAATGATTCCAAGGTCGTTTACAGTATATTGATTTCCTTTTCTGCTGATCTGCAAAAACTGAGTTCCGGAATTGTTAATGGCATAAATGTTTCCATCATAACCCGTTGTCATTCTCGTAATATGAGAATTGATGTCGCATGAAGTTACTCTTGCCACATTGTTTTCCACCAACGTGATTTCTTTAGTTTTCGCATTCAAAATGTAAATATTAGAAGAAAACATCGGCATATACACCAAATTGTTATTGAATGAATCAAAAGCCAACGTTGCCATTGTAGTTGCCTGAGCATTATTGTAGGTATTTTTATCTTCAGTTATAACTCCTCTATTTGTTTGCGAAAAAACTCTTGTAGAAGAATCGGAAGTAAAAATTTTCTCTCCGGAAATTCCATTTGCTACATCAATTGCACGGAAATCGTTGAAAGTAATACTCGGTGTATCTTTTCCTACCAAGGCGAAAAAATCTTGTTGCGCAGAAACGTTCGCTCCAATTAACAACGAAAATAAAGGGAATAAATGTTTTTTCATAGTCTGTAAATTTTATTTTTAATCATTTTATTATGACTAAGTTACATAATTTTTGAATTGGATTGTAATTTTTTTTTAGGTTGAGATTAAGGTTTAGACTAAGATTTGAAAATAAATTTCTTCTTAGAAATAATGGTTTTATGCATAAAAAACTCTCGCAGATTTTATGGATTTGGCAGATGATTGTATTTAAAAATCTGCGTAATCTGTAAAATCTGCGAGAGATATAGTAAAAGAAAACTTTATTCTAATTCAAAACGTAAGTCGTTCCGTCTCTTCCGTCTTTCAGCTCGATGCCTTCTGCAAGGAGTTTATCACGAATTTGATCTGATAAATCAAAGTTTTTAGATTTTCTTGCCTGATTTCTCAATTCAATTAAAACCTGTAAAGTCTGGTCTAATTTTTCGTTATTGTTTTCCTCAATTGCCTGAAGTCCTAAAACATCGAAAACTAAAGCATTTAAAGTAGATTTTAAATCTTCTAAATCTTTCGTTGAAATCGTTTCTTTAGCATCATTTAAAGCAAAAATATATTTTACAGCTTCAAATAAATGCGCAATCAAAACCGGAGAGTTGAAATCATCTGTTAAAGCATCATACGCTTTATTTTTCCATTCCTCAAGATTGAAGCCAGATTGTTTTTCATCATTCGGAGTAATAGAGTTTAAAACTTTAATCGCTTCCATTAATCTGATGAAACCTTTTTCACTTGCCAACATCGCATCATTCGAAATATCCAAAACACTTCTGTAATGAGCCTGCAAAAAGCAAAAACGTACAATCGATGGATGGAAAGGCTTTTCAAAGAAATCATTTTCACCAGTCATTAACTGCATTGGCAAAATATAATTCCCTGTTGATTTACTCATACGTTGAGAATTCATTGTCAGCATATTAGCATGCATCCAGTAATTTACCGGAGAAGCATCATTGCAAGCTTTCCCTTGTGCGATTTCACATTCGTGGTGCGGGAATTTCAAATCCATTCCACCTCCGTGAATGTCGAAAGTTTCACCTAAATATTTAGTGCTCATCGCAGTACATTCAAGATGCCATCCCGGGAAACCTTCTCCCCAAGGCGAATTCCATCTCATGATGTGTGCCGGGGAAGCTTTTTTCCACAATGCAAAATCCTGTGGATTTTTCTTTTCGCCTTGTCCGTCTAAATCACGGGTATTGGCGAAAAGTTCTTCGATATTTCTTTTTGACAACTCACCATAATTCAAGCCTCTTGCATTATATTCCAACACATCGAAATACACAGAACCATTGCTTTCGTAAGCGAATCCTTTTTCAATTAATTTTTGAGTTAATTCAATTTGTTCAACGATATGACCTGTTGCAGTGGGTTCGATATTTGGTGGCAATAAATTGAACATATCCAAAACTTTATGAAAATCAACCGTATATTTTTGTACGATTTCCATAGGCTCCAATTTTTCAAGACGAGTTTGCTTTACGAATCTATCGTTATTCACGTCTCCATCGTCGGTAAGGTGACCTGCATCGGTAATATTTCTTACATATCTCACCTTGTAACCTAAATGCATTAAACTTCTGTAAATGAAGTCGAAAGAAAGGAAAGTTCTTACATTTCCCAAATGCACATTGCTATAAACCGTTGGTCCACAGACGTACATTCCCACATTTCCTTCTAAAATTGGTTTAAATATTTCTTTTTCTCCCGCAAGCGAGTTGTATATTTTTAGTTGCATTTTTTTATTTTGATTTAATGATTTTAAAATTTAGTTTAAAGTTTTAATTATTAAAAGACTTTCACTTTTTAATAACAGCATTTACAGCAACAACAAATAATTGTGGCTACAAAAATTTTATCTGAAACTTTTTTAAATTTTATCATTATTAAATTGCTTTTAAATGATGTTGTAAATGACTAATGTAATCATTAATAATAAATTCTAATGTGAAAATCTGAGGTTCTGTTTTTGTCATATCACAGGTTCTTTGCAAAGCTTCATCCGGAATATTTTCAACAATATTCACAATCTGAAAATTAAGAAATTTCCAAAGATTGATAATATCCGACGTCGGAATATTCTGATAATTCTGAGCTTTTACCCACAAATTCTGATCATAAACAATATTCTCGTTTTCTTTATATTGAGTAACTACAAATCTCCTAATATTCGTGAAAGCACTATCACAAAGATGACCTAAAATTTCTTTTTTCGACCATTTTTCAGGGGAAATTTTATACGACCAATCTTCTTCATAAATTTCTTCAAATCTTAGAAGTTCTTCCTCAACAATATTTTTAAGAATCTGATAATCCACGAGTCATGACTTTAATAATCCAATTTCGCATGACTTCCTACATAATGAAGGAATTCCTGTCTTGTAATAGGATTTGTTCTGAAAATCCCACTTAATTCTGCTGTAATAGTAGAACTTGCCGTATCTTTGATTCCTCTGCAATTTACACAAAGATGCTTTGCATCGATGATACAGGCAACATTTTCTGTTCCCAAAGCTTCTTTCAAAGCATCTACAATCTGCATCGTCAATCTTTCCTGAACCTGAGGTCTTTTCGCATAATAATCAACAATTCTATTGATTTTTGAAAGACCAATCACTTCACCGTTCGAAATATAAGCAACATGTGCTCTTCCGATAATCGGTAAAAAGTGATGTTCGCAGAACGAGTATACTGTAATATCTTTTTCCACCAACATCTGGCGGTATTTATATTTGTTCGAAAAGGTAGAAATTCCCGGTTTATTTTCCGGAAGAAGTCCTCCAAAAATTTCGTTTACATACATTTTGGCAACACGTTTTGGAGAATCTTTCAACGAATCATCAGTCATATCAAGTCCCAGCGTTTCCATAATCTCACCGAATAGCTCGGTTATTTTCTCAATCTTTTCCTGTGGCGATTTTTCAAAAGCATCTTCCCTTATAGGCGTATGTTCTTTTCCAGTGAAAATATCATCGTCGTTATCAGTAAAATCAACCATTTTTATTTAATTTGCACAAAAATACGGATAAAATCTGTTCGTCATATTTAATTTGGTTGAAAAACATTATCTTTCAATCTTCACTCTCATTTTAAGTCATGATTATTGTTGAAGAAGTACAAAACGAAACCCAGAAAAAGGAATTTTTAGAATTTCCAGCCACACTTTATCAACATGACAAAAATTACATCAGACCTTTAAACAAAGATATTGAAGAGGTTTTTAATCCACAAAAAAACAAATTTTTCAGAAACGGAGAATGTGTAAGATTTCTCTTTAAGAATAAACAAAATCAATTAGTTGGGAAAGTTGCTGTTTTTGTTAACGAAACTTATCAACAAAATCAGCCAACAGGAGGAATTGGTTTTTTTGATTGTATTAACGATCAATCAACCGCAAATTTTATTTTTGATCATTGTAAAATTTGGCTTCAGCAAAGAGGAATGGATGCGATGGACGGGCCGATTAATTTCGGAGAACGCGATAAATTTTGGGGACTTTTAATTGATGGTTTTATAGAACCTTTGTACGGGATGAATTATAATTTCCCTTATTACAAAGAGCTTTTTGAGAATTATGGTTTTAAAATTTATTTTGAACAACTTTGCTTCTCAAGATCTATTTTTGCTGATGTTTCAAGAGTTTTTACCGTAATGCATGCTAAACATAAACGAAATCCTGAAATTTCCGCCATCCCGATGACGAAAGATAAACTGGAAAAATTTGCGAAAGATTTTACGGAAGTTTATAATAAAGCATGGGCTTCGCATGGTGAAGGGAAACAAATGGAAGAAGCGAAAACTTTGAAAATGTTCAAAAAAATGAAACCGATTATCAATGAACATATTTCGTGGTTCGTTTATGAAAATGAAAAGCCGATTGCGATGTGGATGAATATTCCGGATACCAACCAATGGTTTAAATATTTGAATGGAAAATTTGATTGGTTTGAAAAACTTAAATTTCTTTTGGTGAAAAGGTTTAAGAAAAATGAAAAAATGATTGGTTTGGTTTTCGGCGTTGTTCCAGAATGGCAAAGAAAAGGAATCGATGGTTTTATGATTTGGGAAGGAACTCAGCATCTAAGAAAACATACTGATTTTAGAACTACAGAGCTCCAATGGATTGGCGATTTTAATCCTAAAATGATAAAGATTGCTGAAAATCTGGATACGAATGTGACTAGAAAATTGGCAACATATCGTTATCTTTTTGATCGAAATAAAGAATTTGAAAGGCATCCGATGTTGTAAGATATAATTTCGGCGGTGGCAAAGCCACCGCCGAAACATTTTAACCTAAATAAATTGTATTGAAAATTATCTTAATCTTTGAATCAAAATCAAACTTCTGTAGGAGTTTCCAGTTCCCGGAGTTTGTTGAGATGCAGTTGTAAATGTATTTGTTCCTGGACTGATAGTAAAGTCTACTGTTTGTGCAGTTCCTGTGATATTAATAAAATCATCAAAATAATAAGTTGTTGTTTGATTGGAATTATTGGTAAAATTAACTAAAGAATATTCGCTGTTATTCACAATACTTTTTAAAAATACAGAATTCGCAGAACTCGTACTAGCAAAATTACCTACTAATCTTACTTGCACCTTGTAAGTTCCTGGCTGAAGGGTAATCTGGTCTGTTGTTCTTGCTGGTGATCCTTGGCCGGCAGCTACACTAACTCCCGAAGCAATAGTAGCCCCAATAATTGTATTAATAAAATTTGGAGCCCCATTTGGAGCATTGGCCATTAGAGCAGAAGTATTATTCTGATTTGATCTTAGCCCGGCTTCCACTCCAACAGCATAGGTAGCAGCATTTAATCCTATTCTCAAGATTTGTCCCTCTACAGATACCGTATTATTTCTATAAATATCACCATTAGCATCAATTACCAAACCTGTAGAAGCCGTATTGGTAGGAAGTGTAGCTAAACTTTCAAACCTTACAGCAGCCGAATTTGCATTTACATGAAATCTTCTTGCTGGTGCATTGGTGCCAATTCCCACATTTCCGGCAGATGTTATTCTCATGCGCTCAAGTAAAGTTCCGCCTAATGAATTTCCAAAATAGAAATCTTCTTCGGCTCCGGTTGTTACAGTTGCTCCGGTACGAATGCTTCCAATTCCCCAATTTCCTCCACCTGAGGTAGGTCCGCTATTGGTAAAATTTAATAATGAAAAATTTCCGGTTGCTAATGCTGAGGTATTTCTTAATGCTAAAACACCATACTGATTGGTAGAAGCATCAGCATCCATCAAATTAAACCGATTAGCCGCTGCGGCATCTGAAACCACATGTAACCTATGCCCAGGGGTAATGGTACCGATACCAACGTTTCCAGCGCTGGTAACCGAAACTCTTGCTGTATTATTGGTACCAAGCGTGAGAGGAGTAGTATTGGTTGTAAATAAGTTCATACCCGTAGAGGCACCGGTGGTCGTAATTTGGGCTACTCCTGCATTATCCTGAAAAAGATTCAAAATAGACGTTCCTGAAGATAAAGCTAAAGATCCTCTATTTGCACCTGAAGCCAATAAACGACCTTCAGTAGCATTAGTAACTATAGTAACACTACTGTTTGAAGCGTTATTAAAATTTAGCTGATTTCCACCAGTGGTAACTGTTCTAGGTCCGGAAAGTACTCCATTTGAATTATAAATATTAACAGCGTTGTCGTTTACGTTTTTCCAAACTGTACCGTTAAAAAAATAGTAGCCAACACCTGTAATCTCTACTGTTTGTGCTAAACTAGGCGTAGTTCCTGTCGGAGTTGTAGAATCGGTAACATATACCAAAGCTCCTACTTGTGCTGCAGCGTAATTTCCTGCGACTTTTGAAGCTAACTGTTGTCTTGTTACCCTTGGAGCCGAAATGCCATCTTTTGAGGAAGTAGAAGCTGCATTTCCGACTACATCTAATGAAGTTTGGGGAAGAGGTGTATTAATACCTACCTGCGCGTATAAGTTTACTGATAGCGCAAGAACCCCGATAAGTAATGTTATTTTTTTCATATAAAGCAGAATTTAAAATGAAAATAAAAAATAAAAATCACTAATTGTGTTAAAATATTGTTTTTAACACACTAAAATTGAAAATTTAATTCATTAACTAAATTTATTGAAAAAGAGACGAATCTATTATGGAAAATTCTTAATTTAATAAGCTTTTAATACAAAAAAAGCCCTGTCTTTCGACAAGGCCATCAAATATCACTTTTACTTTATTAGAATAGCTCTCCAGCTACTTTTTTTATGTTGTCGCTTTTTCCCATGGAATAAAAATGTAATACAGGAACTCCAAAATCAAGCAACTCTCTGCACTGATTAATAGCCCATTCAATACCAATCTGCTTTACAGCTTCGTTGTTTTTGGCATTTTCAACTTCATTGATGAGCTCTTCAGGCAAATCAATTTTAAAAATCTGAGGTAAAATTTTCAAATGCTTCTTTGTCGCAATTGGCTTAATTCCCGGAATAATCGGAACTGTAATTCCCATTTCACGGGCTTTTTTCACAAACTCAATGAACTTTTTATTATCGAAAAACATTTGCGTTACGATATAATCTGCTCCTGCATCAACTTTTTGCTTCAACCATTTTAGGTCGTAATTCATTGAAGGTGCCTCCATGTGTTTTTCAGGATAGCCAGCAACTCCGATGCAGAATTTATTATGCTCTTCACATTCTTCATCCTGATTATGAAGATATTTTCCGCGACCTAAATCATTGATCTGATGAACTAAATCCATTGCACTGGCATGACCTCCCTGAGTGGGTTCAAAATATTGGTGACCTTTCATGGCATCACCTCTCAAAGCCATGATGTTATCGATTCCCAGATACATACAATCTACCAAAAGATATTCTGTTTCCTCTTTGGTAAAACCTCCGCAAAGCAAATGCGGAACCGTATCAACATTATATTTATGCTGAATGGCTGCGCAAATACCCAATGTTCCGGGGCGCATTCTTGTGATACGACGCTCCATCAAGCCGTTTCCTTTATCAATGTAAATATATTCTTCTCTAGAAGTCGTCACATCGATAAATGGTGGTTTAAATTCCATCAAAGGATCGATATTCTTATATAAATCTTCAATCCCGATTCCTTTTTGTGGCGGAACAACTTCGAGGGAGAACAATGTTTTTCCGTTTGCGTTTTTTATATGATCAGTGATTTTCATTATTAATTATAATAGTAAGTTTTTATTTGAATTAAATTCCATCCGCTAAATTAGGATTCAACCACTTTTTGGCTTCCTGCAGAGAAATCCCTTTTCTTTTCGAATAATCCTTCAACTGGTCTTCAGCAATTTTTCCTAATCCGAAATATTTCGCGTGCGGACTTCCGAAATAATATCCGGAAACGGCTGCAGTCGGGAACATCGCTAAACTTTCCGTCAAGTAAACTCCGATTTCTTCTTCAACTTTTAACAAATTCCAAATCGCATGTTTTTCCAAATGATCTGGACAAGCAGGATAACCTGGAGCAGGACGAATTCCTTTATATTTTTCGGCAATTAATTCTTCATTGCTTAAATTTTCCTGATTCGCATAACCCCAATATTCCGTTCTTACTTTTTTATGTAAAAATTCGGCGTAGGCTTCTGCAAAACGGTCTGCCAAAGCTTTTACCATGATGGCGTTATAATCGTCATTCGCTTTTTCATATTCATCTGATAATTCATCGGTTCCGAAACCTGTAGTTACACAGAAAGCTCCCATATAATCGGTTTTTCCTGAACTTTGAGGTGCAATAAAATCACTTAAAGCCAAATAATCTTTTCCTTTTGAACGTTGAGCTTGTTGTCTTAATGTTAAGAATTTTACTTTCTGCTCATTATTTTCATCAAAGATTAAAATATCATCCGTTTCATTAGAGTTCGCTTTAAAAATTCCAAAAATGGCTTTTGCAGTTAATAATTTTTCATCTAAAATTCGATTTAAAATAATCTGCGCATCTTTAAATAATTCCTTTGCCTGAGCTCCAACAACCTCATCTTCCAAAATATTCGGATATTTTCCATGAAGATCCCAGCTTCTGAAAAAAGGCGACCAATCGATAAAAGGCAATAATTCTCTCAAATCCTGATTTTCAAAAACCTGAATTCCTAATTGATTTGGTGTAAAAATTTCTTCATTTTCCCAATCGATTTTAAATTTGTCTTTTCGGGCATCTTCAATGGGTACATAGTCTTTATCAACCTGTCTGTTCAGGAATTTTTCTCTGAAATCCGAATAGTCACTTTTTAAATCTTCAACATATTCTTTATTTCTGTCACCCAACAATGAACTCACAACGTTTACCGCTCTAGAAGCATCATTAACGTGAACAACGGCATTTTTATATTTTAAATCGATTTTCACAGCGGTATGTGCTTTTGAAGTCGTCGCACCACCAATTAACAAAGGAAAATCTAAATTTTGTCTCTCCAATTCTGAAGCGATGTATACCATTTCATCCAAACTTGGCGTGATCAATCCACTCAATCCGATAACATCTACTTTTTCTTCAATTGCTGTTTGAATGATTTTTTCGGCAGGAACCATCACCCCCAAATCAACAATTTCGTAGTTGTTACAACCCAAAACAACGCTCACAATATTTTTACCGATATCATGAACATCACCTTTTACAGTTGCCATCAAAATTTTCCCATTGGCTGGTTTAGAACCATCTTTTTCAGCTTCAATATAAGGTTGCAGATAAGCCACCGCTTTTTTCATTACCCTTGCCGATTTTACAACCTGTGGCAAGAACATTTTTCCGCTTCCGAATAGATCTCCGACAACGCCCATTCCGGTCATTAAGTTGATTTCAATAACGTGAAGTGGCTTCGCAGCCTGTTGTCTTGCTTCTTCCACGTCTTCTTCGATGAAACGGTCGATCCCTTTTACCAAAGCATGAGTGATTCTATCCTGTAATGGTTTTGTTCTCCATTCCAGATCCTCTACTTTTTCTTTTTTAACCGATTTATGTTTTTCAGAATAATCAAGAAGTCGTTCTGTGGCATCTTCTCTCTTATCAAGAATTACATCTTCAACTAATTCTAGGAGTTCTTTATTAATTTCATCATAAACCTCCAACATCGCAGGATTTACGATTCCCATATTCATTCCCGCCTGAATCGCATGATATAGGAAAACTGAGTGCATTGCCTCTCTCACCGTGTCATTTCCACGGAACGAGAACGAAACATTGGAAACTCCCCCACTCACAGACGCATACGGAAGATTTTGGCGAACCCATCTTGTCGCTTCGATAAAGTCGATGGCGTTTCTTCTGTGTTCATCCATTCCCGTAGCAACAGGGAAAATATTTAAATCGAAAATAATATCTTCCGCAGGGAAATTTAATTGATTAACCAAAAGATCATAAGAACGCTTTGAAATTTCAATTCTACGTTCATAAGTATCGGCCTGTCCTACCTCATCGAACGCCATAACGATCATCGCCGCCCCATATCTTTTAATCGCTTTTGCATGTTTGATAAATTCTTCCTCGCCTTCTTTTAAGCTGATAGAATTGACCACACATTTTCCCTGAGCTACCTGTAATCCGGCTTCCAGAATTTCCCATTTCGAAGAATCGACCATAATCGGAATTCTTGCGATATCCGGTTCGGAAGCAATTAAATTTAAAAATTTAATCATCGAAGCTTTTCCGTCAATCAATCCGTCATCGAAATTGACATCAAGAATCTGCGCCCCACCTTCAACCTGGTGACGCGCAATATCAAGAGCTTCAGAATATTTCTCCTCTTTTATTAATCTTAAAAATTTCTTTGAACCGGCAACATTGGTTCTTTCACCAACGTTGATGAAATTACTTTCCGGCGTAATAATCAAAGGCTCAAGCCCCGACAATCTTAAATACTTCATAGTTTAATTTACCAATGTATCAATGTAACAGTCTATTAATGTATTAGTTCACCAATAGATTCTTTAAGAAGATTGTTACCTTGATAAATTATTATATTGTTACATTAACCTTTCTTGGTTCATATTTTTCAACAAGATCGGCTATTGCTTTGATATGTTCCGGCGTTGTTCCGCAGCAACCTCCGATAATATTGATTAATCCTTTTTCAACATATTCCTTGATCTGGCTTGCCATATCGTCAGGAGTTTCGTCGTACTGACCGAAAGCATTCGGTAAACCCGCATTTGGATATGCCGAGACAGCAAATTCTGAATTATGAGCTAAAGTTTCCAGATACGGAGTTAATTGGTTTGCACCCAACGCACAGTTGAAACCCACACTTAATAAATTCAAATGCGAAACGGAGATTAAAAATGCTTCTGCCGTTTGTCCGCTCAATGTTCTTCCCGAAGCATCGGTAATCGTTCCTGAAACCATGATCGGGATTTTTATTCCTCTTTCATCCTGAATTTCATCAATCGCAAATAAAGCAGCTTTTGCATTTAAGGTATCAAAAATAGTTTCAACCAATAAAATATCTGAGCCTCCGTCTAATAAAGCTTCACACTGTTGTTTGTAGGC
This sequence comes from Chryseobacterium sp. C39-AII1, assembly GCF_039672645.1. Classification (NCBI taxonomy): domain Bacteria; kingdom Pseudomonadati; phylum Bacteroidota; class Flavobacteriia; order Flavobacteriales; family Weeksellaceae; genus Chryseobacterium; species Chryseobacterium sp. C39-AII1. The sequence continues at coordinate 79,950 of NZ_JBDFPQ010000009.1, read as the reverse complement.
AACTCTCAATTCTTCAAACGTAATGGCTCTGTAACCCGGATCGTTTACGTCAGGACTTAAACTTGCCGTTCTGTTGGTTGGCCCGATAGAACCTGCTACAAATCTCGGCTTATCCGGATTTTGAGCGGTGAATTCATCACAGACTTTTCTTGCAATTTTCGCAGATTCATAATTCAGTTCATACACCAACTCTTCCATGTGATAATCGGCCATTGCAATCGTAGTTCCCGAAAACGTATTAGTTTCCAAAATATCAGCTCCAGCTTCTAAGTATTTTCTATGAACTTCTTCAATAGCGTGAGGCTGCGTTAAAGAAAGCAGATCGTTGTTTCCTTTTACCGGATGCTCCCAATCTTTGAAACGCCCGCCACGATAGTCTTCTTCCTCGAATTTGTATCGCTGAAGCATGGTTCCCATCGCTCCGTCGAGAATTAAAATTCTTTCGGATAATGCTTTGTATAGTTGTTCTGAATTTTTCATTTTTTATATTTTTACCCATAGGTTACACCTACGGTTATTATTATTGAACCCTTCGGGTTCGCCATTAATCCAATGCCTGTTTCAAATCTGCAATAATATCATCCACATTTTCCAAACCAACGGAGCAACGAACCAAACCTGCTGTAATTCCTACTTCATTTCTTTCTTCGTCGGATAATTTGGAATGCGTTGTAGAAGCCGGATGTGTCACAATTGTTCTCGTATCGCCAAGATTTGCAGAAAGCGAACACATTTTAATTTTATCTAAAAAGTTTCTACCGCCTTCAATTCCGCCCTTGATTTCAAATGCGACGATGTTTCCACCTAATTTCATTTGCTTTTTTGCTACTTCATAACTTGGATGAGATGGCAGGAAAGGATATTTCACCAAATCTACATTTGGATGACTTTCTAAAAACTCAGCTACCTTTAAAGCATTTTCACAATGTTTTTCAACACGGATTGCTAATGTTTCTAAACTTTTTGACAAAACCCAAGCATTAAATGGTGACATTGCAGGACCTGTATTTCTTGCGAAAAGATAAATTTCACGAATCAGATCTTCTCTTCCAACTGCTACTCCACCCAACACACGGCCCTGACCATCAATTAGTTTCGTTGCAGAATGTAAAACAATATCGGCTCCATATTTAATCGGCTGCTGCAAATATGGTGTTGCGAAACAGTTATCCACAATGAAAATTAAGTTATGCTTTTTTGCAATCTGTCCGAAAAATTCTAAATCTAAAACCTCAATCGCAGGATTTGTTGGTGTTTCCAGATATAAAATTTTCGTATTCGGTTGTATATATTTTTCAACATTTTCCGCATCTTCGGCTTTGAAATAAGTGGTTTCAATATTCCATTTCGGGAAATATTTTGTAAACAATGTATGCGTAGATCCGAAAACCGACTGACAGCTTACGATATGATCGCCAGCATTTAACAAAGTCGCAAATGTTGAATAAATCGCTGCCATTCCCGTTGCGAAAGCATAGCCTGCTTCAGCACCTTCCATTTTAGCAATTTTATCTGTGAATTCCGTTACATTTGGATTTGAAAATCGGCTGTATAAATTCTTCGGTTTTTCTTCTGCAAAGCTCGCTCTCATATCTTCCGCATCCTGAAAAATAAAACTGGATGTTAGATATAATGGCGTTGAATGCTCGTCAAACTGAGTTCTTTCGGTTTGGGTTCTGATGGCAAGCGTTTCAAAATTTGAAAGTTGCTCGTTGTTAGTTTCTGGTTGAAAATTTTCGCTCATAAACTTATTTATCTTTTTAGAAATATATTAATTTAAAATCTTATTATTCAAACTGATACATTACTTTACTGTTATATTTTTATTTTTTCCATAGGTTTCACCTACGGCTATTGATATTGAACCCTTCGGGTTCATTGATTATTTCGTTTCGCTTACTCTTAAAATATCTCCGAAAACACCTCTTGCCGTTACTTTTGCTCCGGCTCCTGCTCCCATGATGACGATTGGATTTTCACCATAACTTTCGGTATAGATCTCGAAGATAGAGTCTGAACCTTTTAACTGTCCTAAAGCAGAGGTTGCAGGTACAGAAATCAATTTTACATCCAACTCACCTTTTTCTTTCTGCAAATCTCCGTGAAGATCTCCAACATATCTTAACACATGATCCGGTTCTTGATCTTCTTTAATTTTTTGATATTCTTCGTCTAATTCTTCCAGTCTTGAAAGGAATTCTGATTTTGAAACAGAAAGTAAATTTTCAGGAACCAAATTCTGAATGTTAATATCTTCAAATTCATTGATAAGGTCTAATTCTCTGGCTAAAATCAATAATTTTCTGGCAACATCGCTTCCTGAAAGATCTTCTCTTGGATCCGGCTCTGTATATCCTTTTTCCAGCGCTTCGTTGATGATTGTGGAAAACTTATCCTCTCTCAACGAAAAATTGTTGAAAACATAGCTCAATGTTCCTGAGAAAACTCCTTTAATTCTTGTGATATTCTCTCCCGAAAGGTGTAGCAATTTAATCGTATCAATTAATGGCAAACCTGCACCAACATTGGTTTCGTATAGATATTTCTTTTTATTTTTCTCCAAAGATTTTCTTAAATTTCTATATGTGGCAATCGGCAGCGTATTATAAATTTTGTTGGAAGAAACAATATCAAAACCGTTATCCACAAATGCATCGTAATGCTTCACAAAATCTTTACTCGCCGTATTATCTACCATCACCAAATTTTCCAGATGATGTTCTTTTGCATACCCGATAAGGCTTTCAATACTGGAATCGGTTTGAGAATAATTTACTTTTTGTCTCCAGTCGCTTCCAAAACCGCCTTTGTTCAAAGCCATTTTCTTTGAATTGGCAATGGCTACGATTTTCAGCTGCAATCTTTTACGTTTCAGAATATCGTGTTCAGAATCTAAAATCTGTTCTACCAACGTTCCGCCCACATTTCCATGACCGATTAATGCTAAATGAACAACTTTCGGTTTTCCGTAAATTTCAGTTTCAACAATATTTTTTGCAATTTCTGTCTGATTATCGGTTACCACGATGTTTACTCTTCCCGCCGAAGCAATTTGATTCAACAAAAGAGGGAATATTTTATTTCTCTGAAGTTCAGAAAGTATTTTGCTATAATTTTCCGAAACGAAACCAATCACTGCAACATTACTTATATTGTAAATATTGCTTACTGCCCCGTTCGATTTTTCTTTTTTAAATTCTTCCTGCAGCACACGCACTGCATCTTCCGCATCTTTTTCATCTACCAAAACAGAAATTCCGTTTTCAATAGCCTGCTGAGAAATTACGCCAACGCTTATTCCTTCTTCATTTAATACTTTGAAAATTCTGGAATCGATGCCGATGTGTCCTAAAAAGTCTTTCCCTTCAAAGTTGACCAGCGCTTTGTTTCGATAAATGTTTATAGTATCTGATGTTGTCATATATTCAGAATAAGTTTTATGATATTATTTAATTGTTTATATTCCATTAAAAAAGCGTCGTGCCCATGAATTGAGGTGATCTCGTGATAAAAAACATTTTCCTTTTTCTTTTTCAGCTTTTCAAAACACCTTCGAATTTCAGAAGCCGGGAAAAACAAATCTGTATCTACAGAGATCATGTGCATTCGTGCCTGAATTTTTTCCAATTGAGATTCATCAACATTCAAATTCATCAGTAAATGATTCATCAGCTTGTAAGACTTTAAACTAAATCGTTCGTTTAAAGAATTTCCGTGATAAATCAGCCAATCTTCTGATTCCAATCTTTGTTTTTCCTGATTGTATTTATTTTGAAATCTATCATTTAACGATTCCGGTGTTCGGTAACACAACATGGCATGAATTCTTGCTTTTTGCAAAGGTTCATTTTCTTGATTTAATAAAAATTTCTGAACCAGACATTGTGCGTGGAGCCAATCGTGGGTTTTATAATCACAGGCAATAGGAATGAAAATTTCGGCAAGATTTGGCTTTTTCACCAGCATTTCCCAACCGATTCCTCCTCCCAAAGAGCCCCCAATAATGGCGTATAAACTTGTAATATGTAAACTTTCAAGCCCTTGTAAAAAGATATTAGCAATATCTGAAGGCGTGAAATCTTCGTATTCATCAATTAAAAAATCATCAAATCCGTTTCCGGGAATATTGAAGCACAGAATCGTATATTTATTTGTATCAATAACCTGACCTTCACCAATTAATTGTTTCCACCAGCCTTTATCACCGGAAACATTAGAATTTCCCGTTAAAGCATGATTAACTAAAATGATAGGTGACGAAAACAAGTCTTGCCCGAAAAGCTGATAGCTCAACGAGATATGATATTCCTTACCGGAATTTGTTTGATACGAAAGATTAATATAGTTTAATTCTGTTTTCAATTCTATTATACTTTTTGATAATACAATTGAAAATGCCACAGGAAATGGCTGAAAAAAGATTCAGTAGTTATCTGTCCAAAATAATTTTGGTAGAACGTAGCACCTTCTTCGCTTGCGCAAAGGGTTGCTAAGGTTTCACAGGGTCTAATCCCTCAACCTTTCTTGATAACATTTTCAATATTTGAATGATCGAATGGTGCAAAGATAAAACATTTCTTTTAAATATTTATAAAAATTTAATTTAATATTCGAAACACTGATAAACAAAAGGTTTCCACTCCAATATTAACTATTTTTCAGATTAGGGAAGTTGGAATTTTTTATCAAAAAAACTAACTTCGTATGGAAAATTGATGAAATATGATTGCCGAAAAACAAAGATTACAAGATAAAAACTGGAAAAACTGGGGACCTTACGTAAGCAACCGCCAATGGGGAAATGTACGGGAAGACTACAGCTCCAACGGCGATGCATGGAATTTCGCCAATCATAATACTGCCGAAAGCTATGCCTATCGTTGGGGTGAAGAAGGCATTGCCGGAATCTCTGATGTGAAGCAGCTTTTCTGTTTTGCCCTTTCCTTCTGGAATAAGAAAGATAAAAGGGTAAAAGAGCGATTCTTCGGGCTGAGTAACCCTCAGGGAAATCACGGAGAAGACATTAAGGAAATTTTTTATTATCTGGATAATACGCCTACCCATAGCTATATGAAGCTGGTGTACAAATATCCTATCAACGCATTTCCCTATGATGACATTCGTGCCGAAAATGCCAGAAGAAGCAAAAAAGAACCTGAATACGAGATCATCGACACAGGAATTTTTGATAACGATGAATATTTTGATATTTTTATTGAATATGCCAAGGCTGAACATAATGATATTTTAGTTCGCGTTACGGTTTGTAACAGAAGCCAAATTGATGCACCTATTGTGGTGATCCCGACGATTTGGTTCAGAAATAACTGGAAATGGGGCTATAACACGTACAAAGGGCAAACCAATGCTGCTCAGGAAGGTTGTATCAATATTAATCACGACAGTATTTCCATCAAAAAACTGTATTCGCGAAATATGAATGCGGAAAGTGTTTTCTGTGATAATGAAACCAATGCTCCGAAATTATATGGTTCCCCGTATCCCGGAAATACCTATTATAAAGACGGAATTAACGATTATATCACTTACGGAAGCAATACCGTAAATCCTGAAAAAAGAGGTTCCAAAGCTTCATTTATAGTAGATGAAATAATTGCTGCAGGAGCATCTAAAACTTTTGATTTCAGATTGTCGCCCGACGAGCTGGATGATCCTTTTTCTCAGTTTGATGAAATTTTAAACAACAGAATTGATGAAGCCAATGAATTTTATAATGAAATTCAGAATGATGTAACGAACGACGATGAAAAAAATGTACAAAGACAGGCTTTTGCAGGTTTACTTTGGAACAAACAGTTTTATCATTACAACGTAGGAAAATGGCTGAAAGGTGACCCAAATTACGAAGCTCCGAGAGATTTCAACAATTATGTAAGAAATACAGAATGGAATCATCTTCACAATAAAGATATCATCTCAATGCCCGATAAGTGGGAATATCCTTGGTATGCTACCTGGGATTTGGCATTCCACTGTGTTCCGTTTGCGATTATTGATGCTGAATTTGCGAAAGGACAGCTCCTTTTATTAACAAAGGAATGGTATATGCACCCGAACGGGCAGCTTCCGGCTTACGAGTGGAATTTGAGTGATGTCAATCCGCCAGTTCATGCTTGGTCTTGCTTCAGAGTTTTTAAAATTGACGAAAAGCAAAACGGAAAGCCCGATCTTTTATTCTTAGAAAAAGTTTTCCAAAAATTATTGCTGAATTTCACTTGGTGGGTCAACCGAAAAGATAAAAACGGCAAAAATATTTTTGGTGGAGGCTTTCTTGGGCTTGATAATATCGGTGCATTTGACCGAAATACAGTTTTACAGGACGGACAACACCTTGAGCAAGCCGACGGAACGAGTTGGATGGCCATGTACGCGCTGAATATGATGCGAATTGCAATGGAACTAGCTCAATATTATCAGGTGTATGAAGATATGGCGATCAAATTTTTTGAGCACTATCTTTATATTGCCGAAGCGATGGAAAATCTGGGTGATGGAAAAGAGGGTCTTTGGAACGAAGAAGACGGATTTTTCTATGACGTTCTTCAGCTTGGGAATGGAGATAGCGTTTCCTTACGATTGAGAAGTATTGTAGGATTAATTCCAATGTTTGCAGTAGAAATTGTAGACCATCATTTATTGGAAAAAATGCCGAATTTCCAAGCAAGAATGGAATGGGTGTTAAAGAATAAGCCTGAACTAACAAAGCTTGTTTCGCACTGGGATGAAGAAGGCCATGGAAGAAAACACCTGATGAGCATTCTTCGTAAAACACGTTTAACCAAAGTATTAACAAGAATGCTTGACGAAAACGAGTTTTTAAGTCAATATGGAATTCGTGCGATGTCGAAGGTGTATGAAGAAAATCCGTTTGTATTTTCAGTTCATGGTAATGAAAATGTGGTTTATTACACGCCTGCAGAAAGTGACAGCCGAATGTTTGGCGGAAATAGCAATTGGCGCGGGCCGATTTGGTTCCCAATCAACTTTTTAATTGTTGAAAGTTTGCAGCGTTTTCATTTTTATTACGGAAACAGCCTAAAGGTGGAATTACCAACCGGAAGTGGTGATAAGAGAAATCTTGATGAGGTTGCTCACAATATCAGCAACAGATTGTGTTCTATTTTCTTAAAAGACGAATTTGGACAAAGACCTTTCAATGGTGGAAATGCTAAATTTAATTATGATGAAAATTTTAAAGATTACATTACTTTCTTTGAATACTTTCATGGAGATAACGGTCGCGGGGTCGGCGCTTCCCATCAAACAGGATGGACGGCAACGGTCGCCAAATTGATGAAACCAAGATTAACAGTATAAGTATGAGCCTCTTTTTAAAGGGGCTTTTTTTTATATCGAATTTTAAAATTTAAATCGAGTTATTATAACATTGTTTGACTTTACAATAATTCAATAAAATACAAATGATTTATTAGCCATTCAGCTTATATAATTAAAATTTAACATCAATTTAAGTTATATATTGAAATATTTACATGAAAACGCTTATATTAGCGCTATAAAACTAAAAAAGTATTTTATGAAAGGAAAATTACTACCTCTTTCAGGCTTACTTCTTACCAGCCTGTTTATCAACACCATGAAAGCTCAGGAATATCAACCCATCGGAATCCAGTCAGGATTTAATGCTGATGTGATTGCTAACGGTGTTGGAGCCGCTTCTACTTCAACAAGTACCGATGTAGATGGTGTGAGCTACGCCTTTATTTCAAGAGATTTTCAACTTACTTCAAGCAGTACTGCACTTACGTACGGTCTTCCTATAAGCGGAAACTTTACTTCCGCAGTAGCTTCAACACCGGGATTGACTTATCAGTTAGCTTCTTACAGCTCAAACAATTCTCTAAGATTAGAGGCATCAGGTGATTCAGGAACATTAATATTTGCAACTCCTCTTAAAGCGATAAGCCTTTATATGTTGGCAACAGGAGGAAGTGGTGCTTGTACGGTAGACGTTACGGTAAACTTTACCGATAATACCACACAAACCCTTAGCGGAAATAGTATTGCAGACTGGTACGGAGGCACCAACTATGCTATTCAGGGAATTGGCAGAATTAACTTAAACAACAATGTACTTGAATCAGGAAGCGGAACGAATCCTAGATTATATCAAATTCCTTTAGCAATTGACGCTGCAAACCAAAACAAGGAAATACAAAGTGTTACGGTAACAAAATCCGGAACAGGAGGAATTCCTAATATTTTTGCGTTTTCGGCAGACGCTTTCAACCCTTGTCTCGCGCCTACCAATATTTCAGCAACCACAACGCCTACAAGTGCTACCGTAAACTGGACGGCGTCTGCGAGTAATCCATCTTCAGGATATCAGTACTATTACAGCACTTCGCCAACTCCACCTACAACTACAACGAATCCTTCTGGAAGTGTAGCAGCAGGAACTACGTCTGTTACTTTAGATAACTTAACAACAGGGCAAACCTATTATTTTTGGATAAGATCAAATTGTGGAGGTTCATCATATGGATTCTGGAAGTCACAATCATTTACAACTGGTGAAGTTCCTGTAACATTTACATTAGGAGACATTAATACAGAATATGTTGGTGATAATAATCCTACCAATACTTCTACATCCAGTTGCCCAGGAACTCTTACGGTTAACGTACCGACAGGTTATAAAATAAAATCTACAAAAGTTTCATATACCATGACCGCGCAATCTGGAGCATGGATGTCTGAACAAAGAAGTCTTTTGGTATGTACTACCAACGGTACAGCAGAAACAGATGTGGCAGCGGGGGTAAGCAGCAACGCAGGAACATATTCTTACAATAGATCAGATTTAACATTGGCAAATGGTCTTACAGGAGCTGTTAATTTTGAATTGAGAGCATGGAGAAAATGGGGTGGAGAAAACCTTGGCTGTGATGCATCTTATAATAAAGTAAATGATGGCAGCTGGAAGGTAACTGTCATTTTAGAACCTCTTAATTTATCTACAAACGAAGCAAAAGCAGAGAAGAAAATTGCAGCATTCCCTAATCCTTTCACAGATGTTTTACGCATCGAAAAATCTGAAAATGTAAAACGTGCAACGCTTACAGATCTTTCGGGAGTAACCGTAAAAGTAATCGACAAACCTTCTTCAACATTACAATTAGACGGAATAAAAACAGGCGTTTATATTCTATCATTGAATTTGAAAGACGGTTCTGTTCAAACACAAAAAGTAATCAAAAAATAACCATAAACTTTATAATTAAACAGAAATGCCGGACAGTAATTGTCCGGCATTTTTTTATATTGAATTTAAAAAAATTAAACTTTTTCTCCGTTCACAAAAACTTCGTACCCAATTTCTACATTCGGTTCTAAAGTTTTAGAAACAGAACAATATTTTTCGAAAGACAACTGAGCGGCTTTCTGGGCTTTTTTAGGATCAATATTTCCTTCCAGAAGAAATTTTACATTAATTGCCTTGAAAGGCTTTGCATCTTCCACCTGCACTCTCTCCCCTTCAACCTCAGCTTTGAAATCTGTAATTTCCTGTCTTTGCTTTTTCAAAATAGAAACCACATCTATCCCACTGCATCCTGCAACTGCCATCATCACACTTTCCATTGGTGAAACACCTTTAGCTCCCGGCTGCGAAGTATTATCTAAAAGAATTGAATTTCCCTGAGAATTGGTACATTCAAACAAAAAATCATCGTTGATTCTATTAAGTGTTATTTTCATTTTTGAAATTATATTTAAAGTGCTTCGACAGACTCAGCATGACATTCTAATTAACAGTTTTTAAACAGCAAATTTTTAGCGATGTCATGCTGAGCTGAGTCGAAGCATTTATTGTTAATAAACCTTTTGCAAAATTATAAAATTCCTCTCGCTTTTATCTCCAGATATTTATTGATAACGTCGATATTTAAATTTTCAGGGAGCGTATACACCGTATAAATACCGTATTTACGAAGTTCCTGAATAATGAGTTTCTTTTCAAATTCAAATTTTTCAGCAATAATTTCATCATAAATTTCCTGCATACTTTCAGAGTTTTGATGAATCAACGTTTGCAATTCCGCATTTTTAAAGAAAACAACCACCAGCAAATGATTTTTGGCAATTCCGCGAAGATATTTTAGCTGACGGTTTAATCCGTCCAGTGTTTCAAAATTGGTAAAAAGTAAAATCAAACTTCTCTGATTGATGGAATATTTCACATCCTGATACAATCTGTTGAAATCACTTTCAAAAAAATTGGTATTGATATTATAAAGCGCCTCAGAAATTTTCTTCAATTGTCCCGATTTGTTTTCCGCCGCAATTTTATTCTCCGTTTTCTTTGAGAAAGTCATCATTCCTGCACGATCTCCTTTTTTCAGGATAATATGTGATAAAGCCATTGCTGCATTGATGGAATAATCGAGCAAACTCAATCCTTTAAAAGGCATTTTCATCGTTCTTCCCGTATCGATCAACATAAAAATACGTTGTGATTTTTCATCCTGAAACTGATTTACCATCAAACGATTCGTCTTGGAAGTCGCTTTCCAATTGATGGTTCGGATGTCGTCGCCCGGAACATATTCTTTGATCTGTTCAAATTCCATCGTGTGACCCAATTTGCGGATTTTTTTGATTCCGCCTAATAGAAATTCACTCTGAACAGCCATCAATTCATACTTTCGAAGATGAATAAAAGACGGATAAGAAGCTAAGCTTGCATCTTTCTGAAACCTGAATCTTTTAGAGACCAATCCAATCGGCGATTCCACATAAATATTGAGGCTTCCGAAACTGTATTCTCCTCTTTCTTTCGGTTCTAAAATATATTGGAAATACGTATTTTTTCCGGAATCGATTTGTTTTGAAATGACAAAATCCCTTTTCTGAAACTGAAACGGAATTTCATCAATAATTTTAACATTAATCTTAAACCCGTAATTATTTTTAACATCAACTTTCACCGGATTTTCATCCCCATTTGATAATTTTTCAGGTAAAATTCGCTGCGCTAACACCGCATCTTTCGGTCTAAACAACAGTAAATAATCTACCATCGCCGCCAAAAAGCACAACAGCAAAACGATATGAGCGACCCACATCAAAAAAGAAAAGAAAAATGCAAAGACATATAAAATCCCCACTCCGATGAGTGTGAAGAAAAAACGGGTATTGATGTATAAGTTTTTCATTTATATAGGTTGCAGGTAGAAGATTTTAGGTTGCAGTTTTTATGAGCGTTTTATTTTAGAGAGTTAATAAGTCCGTTTAACATTTTCGAAATTTCGATAATATCATTATTTAATTTTAAACATTCTTCTTCATTTAAAAATTTGAGGTTCTTAGAAATAATTAATTGAGTTTCAACTTCCGCACAGCTTCCTCTTGAAATTTTTAAAAACTGTAAATAATCAGGTTTACTTCTTCTGGAATTTCCTTCAGCAATATTGGATGGAATCGAAACGGAAGCTCTTCTTACTTGAGATTTTAAACCAAAGGTTTCATCTTTAGGAAAGGTATCAGTTATCTTGTAGATTTCGGTTACAAAATCAATAGATTTTTGCCAAACTAAAAGTTCTTTAAAATTAGCCATATATAAAATTTTTAAACACAGAATTGCAAACTATAACCTAACACCTCTAAACTGCTACCTGCAATCTAATAACTGCAACCTACCTCGGAATCTCTATTCCCTCTAAAATTTGTCTGATAATTTCGTCTGCGGTTAAGCCTTCCATTTCTCTTTCCGGCGATACAATTACTCTGTGTCTTAAAACCGCGTAACTTGCCTCTTTGATGTCTTCCGGCGTAACAAAATCTCTTCCTCTTAATGCCGCAAAAGCTTTCGATGCCGTTAATAATGCCAAACTTGCTCTTGGTGAAGCCCCTAAATATAAGAACTGATTTTCTCTGGTGTTAATGATGATTTTTGCAATATATTCCATCAACTGAGCTTCAACAATGATTTCTTTTACCAATTGTTGATAACTTTTAAGTTGCTGTGAAGAGATCACACGATTCACCACTTCTGTTTTATCCTCTTTTTTACTTTCGTGTTGATTTTTGATGATGGCAATTTCCTGCTCAAGATTAGGATAGCCAACATTTATTTTAAACAAAAAACGGTCAAGCTGAGCCTCAGGAAGTCTGTATGTTCCTTCATGTTCGATTGGGTTTTGTGTTGCCACCACTAGAAAAGGCTCTTCCATGATATAACGCGTTCCATCCATCGTGATCTGGCGTTCTTCCATCACTTCAAATAAGGCTGCCTGCGTTTTTGCAGGCGATCTGTTAATTTCATCAATCAAAATAAAATTTGAGAAAATCGGACCTTTTTTAAACTCAAATTCAGAATTTTTTACGTTAAAAATTGAGGTTCCCAGAATATCAGAAGGCATCAAATCTGGTGTAAACTGTATCCTGCTGAAGCCTACATCAATTGTTTTCGCGAGTAACTTCGCCGTAATCGTCTTTGCAACTCCCGGAACGCCTTCAATCAAAACATGACCGTTGGATAAAAGAGCTGCCAAAAGATGTTCGACCATATTTTCCTGACCGACAATTACTTTTGCAATTTCCGTTTTTACTTTATCCAAACTCGTACGAAGTTCGATCATATCAATCCTTGACTGAAATTCGTCTTCTTTTTTATTGAATTGAATAGAATTTTGATCTTCTATATTTGGGTTATCAAAGTTTTCCATATAATATAATTTAACAATTTATCAATGTAACATTTTACCAATTAACAGAGAATTATTACAATGATATTTTTAAATACTACCTATTCATATAATTGGACTTTCATCCAATTCTTTTTTTAAGTCGTCCCTTCGGGACTCTCCTTTATTATTTTAGAATCTCATCTAAAATTTTATTCATTCGAACCAGATCTTCCTGCATTACATTTGCATAACGATCCTGACCTTTTTTAATCAGATCAATCGCTTCCTGAATAAGTTCGATTGGTTTTCCTGTTTTCAGCTGAAGTTTTTTCACAAACTCTTCATCTAAATTTTGGGTATCAATCAGCAAATCCATTCTCACTTTATTAAGGAAATATTGCGCTTTTTTCGCCATCATATCATGAAAATCGCCTTCCTGAAGATAGAGATTGCCAATACTTTTCACAAAATCTACCGAGGTATTTTTCAGCGGTTCTATCTTTGGAACAATACGCTGCTTTCGTTTCGCATTAAAGAAAATAAACAGCAATAATCCACCTAAAAACACCCACCAAGCATACTTTAGCGCTGGATTTGAAAGAATAAACCGCATGAAAAATCGCGATTCACTTGTTTTACCTTTTACAAACCAAAGCGTTTCTTTATCGTCAAGATACGAAAAAACATCCTGCGTATATTTTATATTTCCGGGCTTCAGCAAATAATAATTGGTGATGAAAAGCGGTTCGCTGTGAACATAAATCTTCCCTTTTCCGAATTTCACTTTTATAAAATTAGCCTGATCCTGATTATTTTTTTCAACTGCTTTTCCTAAGACTTCAACATTGGGCTTAATATAAGTAAAACCTCTTCCTGAAGGAAATTTATCGAGTTTTATAAAATCATTCCGGAATTTTTTATCCGTAAGTTTTAAAACATTTTGCTCTTCAAACGAAATTTCAGAATCATAATATCCGATGCTGTCTGAGATCTCTTTCGGAATATCAGAAACCATTATCATCGCATCCGAACCTTTTGAAACTTCACTTAAAATTTTCGACCAAGATTCGCTGTCAATATCGCTTTCAATAACTAGAATATTATGCTTTTCTTTTGTATGCTCGTTATAATAATCAAATGGCGATTGATCTATTTTTACGATTTTATTCTTAAAAAGCCCTTTCACTTCTTCATTAAAAACAAAGAGTCCGAAAGGAGATTTTTGAGTAACATTAAAGTTTTTTCGCCAATCTACAACCTCCTTTTTATTAACTTCAAGCAATGCCAGAATCACCATAACGATGATGAAAATTGCAGCATATATTTTGAAAGTTTTGTTCATTTTGAAAAAATTTAATTACGGTTGAAAAGATTGAAACTGATTTTTAAATTTAAGATAACTCTGCTGATCGATCTTGAACTCCCCATACCATACATAATCGAAAATATAGGCAAGATTGGAAAAATCGTTCTTCAGATGAGCTGCTTTTAATTCAACAATATAATCTTTATTGGTTTTTTCGGGATTCCAGTTGATTACCTTTTTATCACTTAATTTTTTCAGGATAAATAAAAACTGATACCGAACTGCTGAACGGTAATCTCCAGAATTTTCAAATTGAGCAATACTTTGAGGAAAATTGATTTCATGGATATTTTCATGAAGTTCCTGCTCGTTAATAACCACTTTTTTATTCTTTTTGCCAAAGAAAAAACCACCATTTTTATTCATTAAAAATTTAATGATAACATACAGCAGAAAACCGACAAGAAGAATACCCAACAAACGAACTACCAGCCAAGCGACATTTGATGAAGTATTGAAAACAGACGTTCCGAAAATAGTCTGCATGATCTTCGATATTTTACGCTGAAGCTTCTGAAGAAAAGACTCTCTAGGTTTTGACGTAGAATAATCAAATTCTTTGTCTTTATATTTTGAGTTAAAATTTTCCTTGAATTTTTTCGGATAGGTTGAATTTTCCGTCACCGGATTTTTAAGTAAAACAGAATCTGCACGAAGCATATTTCTGTAATGTCCCGTGTTCAGCGTATCTACATATTCTTCCACAACGGGCTCATCATAGCCGTTCTGTGCAAAGGTAGATCCTACAGAAAAAAAGATCAGAAAAAAAATAAGAATTTTATTCATTGATGCCGATGGTATCTATTTCTGCCAGTTCAACTTTTTGGTGAAGGTCTGTTCTGCTGTCGTAATACATTAATCCAGCATTAATGTACATTAAATTGGAAAGTAATAACGAAACCAACATGGAAACTCCGTACATCACGAAAAATAAAATCCCGACAGTTCCCGTAAAAGGATTTTCTTCATATTGCGCCGATGACGGAGAAGTGAGTAATGATCCGTAAAAAAACAGCATCGGAATCATCGTAAAAATCGTGGTGATAACATACATAATGACGAAAATCACCAATGATGATCCCCAATATTTCCAATATGGAGAATTTTCTCTCCCATTGGGATAAGAAAACTGCGCGCGCATCGCATAGCTAAGGCTTTCAAAGAATCCTCTTTCGGTGTTGAAATAATCAAACATTAAGAAAGTAACCACATTAAAAACCGTGGGATACACTAAAAAAATCAATACAATTCCTATAAAAATTAAAATAAGCGCATAGGAAATTCCAAGAACAATTAATGCTAAAGGAGTGACCAAAAATGTCATTCCCAGACAAAGAATGGCTATTCTTCCTAAATTATTTTTAAGATCGCTAAAAATTTCGTCTGTCTTTACTTTTGTACTTCCCTGTGCCACTCTTTTTATGTAAAATACCGGATACAGGTAATTGATGATCATTAAAACGATGAAAAGCAGAAATGTTAAGATGCCGACTGTAATCAGCATTCCTAAATTATCTTCAAAATAACTATCGAGATAATTGGCCTGTCCACTCATATTAGAACCGAACATCGTGGAGAATAATTCTTTAAAACCGAAAATAAAGATCGCCACCATCAAAATCAACAGCAAACCGTTGATAAAAAGGTAATTCTTAAAGTAATTTTTTCCGTATAATTTGAAAAAAGCGAAACTGTCACTTATAAAAGTTCCAAAATCTCTTTTTTTATAAAACTGCATCATTGATTTGGCTATTAATGTTTTTATTGACAATATAAGGATAAACAAAATAATAAAATCCGATAATTCCCAGACATCCGAAGATGATTATTAAATTTAAAATTAAAGGCATTTTTAAGGCATGTCTAGTGACATAACCTTCTATAATTCCTGCACAGATTGTAAATGGAATGGTGCTTAAAAATATTTTGAATGAATTTTTGAATCCGCTTTTAAAAGATTCAAACCTTGAATAGGTTCTTGGAAATAAAATGGAAGCCCCCAAAATCAATCCGCACATGGCTTCTACCACCATCGCAAAGATTTCAAAAACACCATGAAGCCAGATTCCTCTTGCGCTGTCTTTCAAAGCTCCGTAATCATAGAAAAAGTACTGAAAAGATCCCAACATCACAGAATTGGAAAGCAAAGCATACAAAGTGCCAACACCACCAAAAATTCCGTAAATATAAAGTTTGGCACCTACTCCGATATTGTTGAAAATAATCCCAATCGTGCTTCCCCAAGTTGAACCGCTTTGGTAAACACCAACCGCATTTCCTTTTTTAATATTATCGATGGTATCATTTACATAACCTTCGCCGAGAATAATATTGGCAAAACCTTTATCATAAATCCCTGAAAGGACGCCAATAGAGGTAAAAAGAATGAAAAACAAAAAGGCATACAGTAAATATCTTCTGTATTCATACACCAACATCGGGACTTCCGTTTTGAAGAAATAAAGCAGTCTGTTCTGCTCTACCCTTTTGGTTTTATAAATTTTCTGGAAAATCTGAGAAGATAAATGATTCAGGTAAACCGTTGTATTACTTTTCGGATAATAGGTCTGGGCAAAGGCAAGATCGTTGACAAGATTAATATACAACGAAGACAGGTCATCAGGATTTTTTTTAATTTTCCCTTGAATAACCTGTTCAATTCCCAACCATTTTTCTTTATTTTGTTTAATGAAATAAACTTCTCTCATAATTGTAAGGCTAAAATAATAAAAATTATGTCTCAAATTGCGATTAATACCTCACAAAATGTAAATATTAACTTCAACATTGCCAGTGTGGGAGACAGGATACTTGCTTTTTTTATTGATCTGGCGATCAAGATCGCTTACGTCATTGTTACGCTTTACATTTGTTTTAAATTTCTCGGATTGGGACTGATTATGAACGGGCTTGATCAATGGTCGCAAATGGCAATTTATATTGCGATCACATTTCCTATTCATATTTATACTTTAGTTCTGGAAAGCCTGATGGAAGGGCAAACGCCCGGAAAAAAAGTCATGAAAATACGTGTGGTGAAAATTGATGGTTATCAGGCGAGTTTTGGGGATTATCTTATCCGTTGGATCTTTCGATTAATTGATATTTTGATGATGAGCGGCATTATCGGACTTATCTCAATGATTGCTTCTAAAAACAACCAACGTTTAGGAGACATCGCATCCGGAACGGCAGTTATTTCGTTAAAAAATAATATCAATATTTCCCATACGATTCTTGAAAATATTCACGACGATTATATACCGACTTTTCCACAAGTTATTGCTTTAAGTGATAATGACATGCGAATTATCAAAGACAATTATATAAAAGCTTTACGCGTTGATGACCGACAGATTATTACCAAACTTTCTAACAAGATCAAAAGTATTTTAAAGCTCGACATAGAACATACAAAAATGACGGAAAGGCAATTTATTGGGGTGGTGATTAAAGATTATAATTATTACACGGGGAAAGATATTTAAAGCGAATGGTCAATTTTGCTTTGCAAGTTAATGGTGAGTTTAAGTGCTTCCAAAATTCACGAATGAAATGAATTGACTATTTCACTATTCATCAATTCCCTTTCTTGATGTACATCAAAATTGCTGCGGTGTGGTTTTTGTATTTTTACTAATCATTAAAACTTAAATTATGAGATTCGAAAATAATAAATCAGGAAACGGCGGAGTCATTACTTTAAATAACGAAATCAAAGAAATTGGCAGATTGACATACACAATTTTTCCTGATGACAATAAATATATTATTTCCTTCGTGTTGGTACATCCCGAATTCGAAGGTCGCGGAATGGGTAAATATCTGGTTGAAGAAGCCATAAAATTTGCACGAGAAAACAAATGGAAAGTGTATCCTCACTGTTCTTATGCAAGAGCCGTTATGACAAGAATGAATGATGTTGATGATATTTTTCTAAAGAATTAATACCTCGTTTATTAAAATTTCTTCAATATCATCAGGGTAGTTTACTTGAAGATGATGATCAGAAGCTACCCAATCCTGAATTTCTTTTAGTTCTAAAATTTTAGAATTCGGAATTCCCATTTTGTCTAAAGCACATGCGTTACATTCCTGCTCGTATTGATTATGAATAGGAATCACGAACAATTTTTTATCCATAAAAAGTGCTTCGGCGGGTGTTTCAAAACCGGCATTGCACAAAATTCCGTCACAATTTTCAAAAGATTTTAGATATTGAATTTCATCAATTGGAAAAATTTCAACATTGCTTTCTTTATGCTGAAGCTTGCTGTATTTTGAAAACACTTTCCATTCGACAGGGATTTGTTTTAACACTTTAATAATATTTTCATCTGAAAAACTCGGAAGATAAACGACATAATATCCTTTTTTATCAGGATTTAAATCTCTTATTTTTTTTCTGATCACCGGCTTTTTAATCTGAGAATGATAATTTTCAAAATGAAAACCAATCTTTCGGTCGCTCGGAACATAATATTTCAAAATCATCTCTCCGAAAATATCTTTCTTTTCAGGTTTTGGTGTTTCCTTAAACAACATCGAAGCCTGATGGCTCAGCTCAATCATCGGAAGCTTTCTCATTTTACATGCCCAACCCGTCAATGGTTCATAATCATTAATAATGAGATCGTATTTTGATAAATCTAAATTGTTAATGTTTTTGATGGCTTCAAGAAATTTATTCTCCGTAAATGTTTTCCAATAGGATAATCCACCAGTTTTATCGTAAAGCAGCGAAATACCTTTATATTGATAATCAAGGTCAAAAGTGGCTTTTAACTGCGACTGGTGACCGCTGATAAGGGTATCAACAGAAACATGTTTTTTAAGAATAGGAATAATCTCCTGCGCTCGTGCAATATGACCATTTCCTGTTCCCTGAAAGGCGTATAGGATTTTCATTTCGTGAAGTTGGTTACAATTTTCAGCAGCTCAGAGTTGTCGATATCCTGAATTTCTTCCGCTTCATCATCTTTCAGCAAATGTTTATGCTCATCATAATAAAAAATTTTCCATTCATTATTATGATATTCCAGAGCAGAAAGATTTTCAATCCAGTCGCCGGAATTCATATACATACAAGAACCTTTTTTATTGACGACTTCACGAATCTGCGGTTGATGGATATGCCCGCAAATTACATAGTCGTAATGATTATCAATCGCCAGTTCAGAAGCCGTTAATTCAAAATCACCGATATACTTTACCGCTTTTTTTACGTTGTTTTTAATTTTTTTTGAAAATGAATATTTCTCTCTACCCATTTTTTCTAAAAACCAATTTACAACATTATTTATTACAATTAATAAATCGTAACCCTTTCCACCCAATTTGGCAATCCATTTTGAATGTTGAACAGATGCATCGAAAACATCCCCGTGAAAAATCCAGGTTTTCTTTTGATTAAGATCGAGGCAAATTTTATTACAAACCTTCAGCTTACCCAGTTCGAAGTCGGTAAACTTTCGGAACATTTCGTCGTGATTTCCGGTAATATAGTAAACATCTGTATTTTTGGTCGCCAGCGAAAGAATCTTTTTAATTACTTTCAAATGAGGTTTAGGGAAATAAGACTTTTTAAATTGCCAGATATCGATAATATCACCATTCAGCACCAAGGTTTTTGGCTGAATGGAATTGAGATATCTTAATAATTCTTTGGCCTTACATCCATAAGTTCCCAAGTGAACATCCGAAATGACAACCAATTCAACGTTTCTTTTCATTTGCAGATATTTATCTTACCAAGATCAAATGTGATCGCCATTACTGTAAGTATTTTAATTTACCACTGATGGCGATTTCACAATTGATTCTTATGCAAAGAAACTAATTGAAAATAAACTATATATGAATGGAATGTTATTTTTGTTACTATTATAATTTGTAAACATAAAATAGCCACGAATACTCGAATGAATTACCAAAGTTTCTTTAAAAAACTTCTTTGATAAAGTTCGTGAATTCGTGGCGAAGTATTGTAAATACTGTAAACAGCTACCTATTTTTATAAAGAATTTAAAAGCTCTTCCGTGATTTCCATATTGTGATAAACGTTTTGCACATCATCATCCTCTTCGAAGCGCTCAAGCATTTTCATATTTGCTTTAAACTGATCCTGCGTAACTTCTTTTGTATTGTTTGGAATTCTCTGAAGTTCGGCACTTTTAGCTTCGATTTTAAGTTCATCTAATTTGTGAGATAAAGAACCGAAATCTTCAAAAGCCGTTGTGATCATCACCTCCTCATCATCTTTTTCTACATCTTCAGCACCACCATCGATCATTTCCATTTCAAAATCATCCCAATCCATTTTAATTTGAGCTAAGTCGATTGTGAAAATTCCCTTTCTATCGAAGATAAATGCCAATTCACCATTTTTACCAAGGTTACCATCAAACTTGTTGAAAACAGCTCTTACGTTCGCAACAGTTCTTGTGGTATTATTTGTCGTACATTCCACGAAAAAAGCAACACCACCTTGTCCGTACCCTTCATAAGTGATCTCTTCATAGTTTTCCGCATCCGCACCACTTGCTTTTTTGATCGCTCTTTCCACATTATCTTTTGGCATGTTTGCTCCTTTAGCATTCTGGATACATCTTCTCAACGCAGGATTGGATTCAGGATCTGGTCCGCCGGCTTTTACTGCTAAGGCAATATCCTTTCCTATTTTAGAGAATGTTTTGGCCATCTTATCCCATCTGGCCATTTTAGAAGCTTTTCTATATTCAAATGCTCTTCCCATTTTTATTTTTAAATTTTCAACAAAATTACTTAAAAGTCCACAAAAAAAAAATACCCCCAGAAAACTGGAGGTATTTATATTTAGAAAAATTTAATTATTTTTTCTTTTTAACTACTTTTTTAGCAGGAGCTTTTTTCTTAGTAGCTTTTTTAACTTTTACTGGAGTTGGATCTGCATAATCTCTTTTTTGAATAGCACTCCACTGAGCAGCGTCAGTAATAGCAGTTACAACAACTTTTCTATCAACTTGTCTTTCAGCATCAGAAGCAGTTGCAGGAATTTTAGCTTTAGCAGCACCTACACCAATAGATTTAAGAGCATTAGCATCTACACCTCTAGCATCTAAAGCAGCAACTACAGCAGCAGCTCTTTCTCTAGATAATTTCAAGTTGTAAGCAGCAGCACCTTTAGCATCAGTTCTACCTTCTAATAGATAGTTACCTCCATCTTTCTTAATGATCTCAGCAGCTTCGTCCAATGCAGTTTTAGATTCTGCTTTGATAGTAGCTTTGTTGAAGTCAAAGAATACGCTTCCTAATTTAGTTTCAACGTCAATTGCAGTTTGTTCTTTAGGCTTAGGACATCCATTATATTCAGGAAGACCTGGAACTGTAGGACAAGCATCATCTTTATCTAAGATACCGTCACCATCTGTATCTGGCCAAGGACAACCATTGTTTTCAGCAGGACCTGCAACAGTAGGACAAGCATCATCTTTGTCGATTACACCGTCACCGTCTGTATCTGGCCAAGGACAACCGTTGTTTTCAACTGGACCAGCAACATCTGGACATTGATCGTCTTTATCTGGAACTCCATCACCGTCAGTATCAGGACATCCTTGGAATTCTGGTAGACCTGGAGTATCTGGACATAAATCGTCTTTATCTAAGATACCATCCTTATCTCTATCTCTGTTACCAAATCTGAAGTTCAATGAAGCTGAAGCTTGCCAGAAGTTAGCAACTGTAGATTTATCACCAGGAGTTGATACATAATCTCCTTGAACACCAAAACCGAAGTTTTTAGTCAACCAGAAGTTAACACCAGCACCTGTAGAAACTGTAAAGAAGTTAGCTTTACCATTTTCGTTACCATTTTCACCGTTACTTACTACTTCCCCATTAACATCAGTTCTTGGGAATGTAAGTGCAGTATAATCATGTCTTAAATAGTTAGCACCAACTCTCAAATATGGATCAAACCAAGATTCTTCGTTCCATAAAAGACCAGCAGCTTTAACTTGTAAACCAAGACCAGTCATTAAGAAGAACTCTTTCCCCATATCAAATCTCTTGTTAGCAACATTACCAACAGAAGTTTGCCAATCTACTACAAAACCTTTCGCTACGTTTCTAGCAACTGTAAGTTTAGATAGTGGAGGTGTAATAGAGAAGTTGTTCATATTGAACATATTCTTCGTCAAATTTTTTGCAGCAAAAGTATTACTGAAGTTGTTTCTCTGAGCTGTGTGGTTCTCAGCGTGAGCACCAACTCCGATCATCCACGGATTGTTGGTAGTCTGAGCGAACACAGTAGAAGCAACAGTAAGTGCCAATGCTGAAATTCCTAATTTTAGATTTTTCATAGAATTAAATGATTAAATAATTGATAATGCAAAATAAATATAATTTTTCTTTATATACAAAGTTTTTCAAATGATTTTTAACTTTTCTTTAATATTCTGTCCAGGTTTCGTTTATTTTCTCTATCTTTTATGCTCTCCCTTTTATCGAAAAGCTTTTTACCTCTACCCAGCGCAATTAAAACCTTTGCTTTCCCTCTGTCATTAATATATAGTTTTAAAGGTATTACAGTATTACCTGCATCTTTTAACTTTTTTTCGAGTTTTTGCAATTCTTTTTTGTGCAAGAGCAATTTCCGTTCCCTTTTTGTTTTGTGATTATAAAATGTTCCCAATTTATATTCATCAATTGTCATATTAATAATGTATAATTCCCCATCAATAAACTGACAGAACGATTCTGTAATAGATGCTTTTGAAGAACGTAAAGATTTTATTTCTGTACCCGTTAAAACCATTCCTGCTTCATATTCTTCAAGAATTTCATACTCAAATCTGGCTCTTTTGTTAAATATATTGACTGTCTTTTCAATCTTCATTGTAAAATTTCTTTAATGAAATATATAAAAAATACCCCACATTTAAAAACCTGACTATTACATTATTGCGAAATACCCAAATTCTTTTCGTATTTTTGCGCCAAATTTACAAAACTATATGTTAACAGTATCTAACTTATCTTTACAATTCGGGAAAAGAGTTCTTTTTGACGAAGTAAACATTATGTTTACGAAAGGAAACTGCTACGGGATTATCGGAGCAAATGGTGCAGGAAAGTCTACATTCCTTAAAATATTGACTGGAAAACAAGACCCAACCACAGGACACGTATCTTTGGAACCTGGAAAAAGAATGTCTGTTCTTGAGCAGGATCACTTTGCTTACGATCAATTTACGGTACTTGAAGCGGTTTTGAGAGGTAACAAAAAATTATTCGAGATAAAAGAAGAGATGGACGCGCTTTATGCAAAAGAAGACTTCTCTGACGAAGACGGAATTAAAGCAGGAGAACTAGGTGTAATCTACGACGAAATGGGTGGTTGGACTGCAGAATCTGATGCACAGACCATGCTTTCAAACGTTGGTATTAAAGACGATATGCACTGGCAAATGATGAGCGAGCTTGAAAATAAGGACAAAGTAAAAGTTCTATTGGCTCAGGCGCTTTTCGGTAACCCAGATGTATTAATCTTAGATGAACCTACGAATGACCTTGATATTGATACAATTTCTTGGTTAGAAGATTTCTTGGCAGACTACGAAAACACGGTAATCGTTGTATCTCACGACCGTCACTTCTTGGATACAGTTTGTACGCACATCGGTGACCTTGATTATGCTAAACTAAACCTTTACACAGGTAACTACTCTTTCTGGTATCAGGCTTCTCAATTAGCGACAAGACAAAGAGCTCAGGCTAACAAGAAAGCGGAAGAAAAGAAGAAAGAACTTCAGGATTTCATCGCAAGATTTAGTTCAAACGTTGCAAAAGCTAAACAAGCAACTGCAAGAAAGAAAATGATCGATAAATTAAACATCGATGATATTAAGCCATCTTCAAGAAGATATCCGGCAATCATTTTCGAAATGGAAAGAGAAGCGGGAGATCAGATCTTAGATGTTAAAGGTTTAGAAAAAACAAAAGACGGAGAATTATTATTTTCAAACATCGATTTAAACCTTAAAAAGGGAGATAAAGTTGCTGTTTTGTCTAAAAACTCATTGGCGATTACAGAATTTTTCGAAATTTTAGCTGGAAATGTTGAAGCAGACAAAGGAACTGTTGCTTGGGGAGTTACTACCAACCAGTCTCACATGCCTTTAGACAACACAAACTTCTTCCAAGAAGATCTAAGTTTGGTTGATTGGTTGAGACAATTCACTAAAAATGACGAAGAGCGTCACGAAGAATTCGTAAGAGGATTCTTAGGAAGAATGCTTTTCTCGGGTGATGAAGCGTTGAAATCTTGTAAAGTACTTTCAGGAGGTGAAAAAATGAGATGTATGTTCAGCAGAATGATGCTTCAGAAAGCGAACATTCTTTTATTAGACGAACCTACGAACCACTTAGACCTTGAAAGTATCACAACTTTGAACAACTCATTGTCTAACTTCAAAGGAAATCTTTTATTGGCATCTCATGACCACGAAATGCTTTCAACTGTCTGTAACAGAATCATCGAGTTGACTCCAAACGGAATCATCGATAGAGAAATGACTTACGATGAATATCTTGCTGACAAAAAAGTGAAAGAATTAAGAGAAAAGATGTATTCTTAATCTCAAGACAACATTAAAATTCACATAAAAAAATTCCTCAAATTTGATTTGAGGAATTTTTATTTTCAATTATTTATTATTTAGCCTAAAACTATTTCGTTAATTTAGATGTTGGCAAAGCAACCGTTCCCGGATCTTTCCACAAACCGTCTTTCTCAGCTCTTTTCTTAACAGCTTCAGCCCTTTTATTGCTATCCGGATGAGAATTAAACATCTTTTGGAATCCAGACTGAGCCGCGCCACCTTCGGAAAGTAACGCTAGTTTTTTAAATGCTGTATAAGCACCCACCACATTATATCCGTTGGATTTCATAAAATCATAAGAATACGTGTCTGCTTCAGATTCCTGCTTTTTGCTGTGAGAAGCATCAAGAAAAGCATTCGCCATTTTTCCGACTTGGCTGTCATTCAAAGTTGCAACAGTATTTGAAGCCGAAGAAGCCGCATCCAAAGCCGCCGCTTTTAAATAAGCCGACTTCATGGCATCTTTCGTATCCTGATTTTTAACGTGACCAATTTCATGACCAATTACCGCCAGTAATTCATCATCCGTCATAATATCCATCAACGATGAAAATACACGAACACTCCCGTCAGCACAAGCAAAAGCATTGATATCTTTTACCAAATATACCTTGTAATTAAGGTTAAGACCGTCCTGAGATTTGTGTTTCCCGAAAAGTTTGTTCAGTCGAACCGTGTAAGGATCTTTTGGGCCAGCCACTTTATTATTTTTATCCATCCATTCTACAGATTCTTTGGATAATTTAATGGCATCTTCATTGGTGAAAGATAAAGCTTTTGCACCGCTAGAAACTACGCTAGCAGCTTTTCCAAGATTGATTTTCTGTGCATTCACAACATGCATCGCGCCTAATAGAATAAGGCAAACAGTAATTTTTTTCATACTATAATATTTAAAATGATTTGGATCGCGAAGATAATAATTTTGAAAATAATTTTAAAGTTAAAATTTTGAAACAATGATTTGAAAGGGATTTTTTTATCTTAGGCTTTTAGAAACTTTTTCCCTATTTTTGTGAAATGAGTCAAAAATGGATTTACAAGCCCGAACCCGATGAAGAAATTGTGGATGGATTAAGTTCGTCTCTTGGTTTTGGAACTTTTGAATCTAAACTCCTCGTTTTGAGAGGAATTGACAATTATCAAAAGGCCAGAGAATTTTTCAAACCCAACCTTAACGATATACACAATCCTTTTTTAATGGCAGATATGCAAAAAGCTGTAGAGCGAATTGCCACTGCGATTGAAAACGGAGAAAAAATATTGGTTTACGGCGATTACGATGTAGACGGAACTACTGCGGTAGCCTTAATGTACCTTTACCTCAGCAAAATTGTTGAAAAAAAATATTTAGATTACTATATTCCGGATCGAAATTCTGAAGGATACGGAATTTCAACAGAAGGAATCGACTTTGCCAAAGAAAATGATTTTTCGTTAATCATTGCCTTAGACTGCGGAATTAAGTCACTCGATATGATTAATTACGCCAAAAGTTTAGACGTTGATTTTATCATTTGTGATCACCATTTACCTGGAGATGAAATTCCTGATGCCATTGCTGTCCTTGATCCCAAGAGAAGCGATTGCCGATATCCTTTTAAAGAACTTTCGGGTTGTGGCGTTGGCTTCAAACTTTGCCAAGGTTTAAATACCATTTACAAACTTCCCGATGCCGAGTTGTTTGAACTCACAGATTTGCTGGCGATTTCTATTGCAGCTGATATTGTTTCGATGACTGGCGAAAACAGAGTTTTGGCTAAAATGGGACTTAAAATTTTAAGAAAAACTAGAAATCTAGGTTTAAGATTATTAATTCCTGAAGATAAACTTTCTCATTTTGAAATTTCAAACATCGTTTTTGAAATTGCTCCTAAAATAAATGCTGCCGGAAGAATTTCTCATGGTAAAGCTGCGGTTGAATTGATGGTTTCAGACAACCTGAAGCACGCCAATCAAATTGTAAGCGACATCATGAATCTTAATGACGAAAGACGGGAGCTTGATATGAACTCTACCCTTTCTGCATTAAACCAAATTATTGAATCTCAACAGGAAACAAAGTTTTCAACCATTGTTTATCATCCTGAATGGAACAAAGGTGTAATTGGAATTGTGGCTTCAAGATTAATTGAAACGTATTACAAACCAACTTTGGTTTTCACCGACGGAAATAATGGTGAAATGGTAGCTTCTGCAAGATCTGTTTCAGATTTTGATGTGCATGAGGCGCTCGATATGTGTTCGGAATATTTCCTGAAATTTGGAGGACACCACGCTGCTGCCGGACTTTCCATGGAGAAAGACAAGTTTGCAGCTTTCAAAGAAAAGTTTGAAAGAGTAGTTTCTGAAAAAATAAAAGAACATCAAAAAGAACCTTCCATAACGATAGATTCTGAAATTGAAATTGAAGAAATTAATCGTGAATTTATCAACTTTCACAGAAAATTAGCACCCTTCGGGCCGCATAATATGAAGCCTATTTTTGTATTGAAAAATCAAAAGTTGGCGGGCTATGTAAAAACGATGGGGAAAGATAATAATCATCTTAAATTCTACATCAAGCAGGAATCTACTGGACGAAATATTGAATGTGTTGGCTTTAAACTCGGTCAGTTTTCCGAAGATTTTAAAAATAAAAACTTTGATTTAGCCTTTACTTTAGAGGAAAATCATTGGAAAGGAAATGTGACACATTATCTGAATATTAAGGATGTGAAATTTAGTGAGTAAAACTGCAACCTTGCCCCTACAATCTGCTACCTCAACATGAAAAAAATAGGTCTCTTCTTCGGTTCTTTTAACCCAATTCATATCGGACATCTTATTTTAGCGAATTATATTCTTGAAAATTCGGATATGGATGAATTATGGTTTGTGGTAAGTCCGCAGAATCCTTTTAAAGATAAAAAATCATTGCTGAACGATCATAACCGATTGGATATGGTAGAACTTGCCGTGAAAAACTATCCGGGAATGCGCGCTTCTAATGTAGAATTTTCTTTGCCTAAGCCAAGTTATACGATTGACACATTGACGTATCTTCACGAAAAACACCTTGATTATTCGTTTAGTTTAATTATGGGCGAAGACAACCTAAGCAATCTTCATAAATGGAAAAATGCTGATCTTTTGATTAAAAATCATCACATTATTGTTTATCCGCGAGTTTTTGAAGGTGAGAAAAAAGAGTCGGAATATCTTCAGCATGAAAATATTTCTCTGATAAAGGCACCTATCATTGAGCTTTCTGCAACTGAGATCCGAAACATGATAAAAGACAGTAAGAATGTGCGCCCGATGTTGCCGCCGGAAGTCTTTGAATATTTGGATGGAAGTAGTTTTTATAAGTAAATTTGGGCATATTTTTTGGGTTGGAAGCTAGAAGATGGGAGCTGGAAGTTTTTATTAGTTCTACTTTTAACATAAGCTTGAAAATGACAACTTGACAATTATGGATTTCATCTACAAATTTTTCTCAAAATATTCTCAGGAAAAAATCATCAAATGGTTTAAACAAATCTGTTTGGCAGAAGCGATTTCCTGGTTTTTTCTTTTTACAGCGATGACCTGGATTCGTATTGATCCCGAAGGTGTTTTACCCATCGTTTACATCAGTACTATCGGAAGTATTCACGGATTTTTTTTCACACTATATCTTTTGTTTCTTCCTTCCATCAGAAAAATTTATGTTTGGGACGATGAAGACAGTGTTTTTGCACTCATCGCTGCATTTTTTCCTTTTGCAACAATCTGGATTGATAAAAAACTTGCTCGTTTCGACAGAGAATAAAATATAAGAACCTTTTTCAAGGTTCTTTTTTTTACCTAAAATTTCGAATAAATTACCTTTTTCAAATTTCAATTGATATTAAATTTAAATATTTGATGTAACATATTTTGGGTTACGGTTGTCTTATTATTGTAGAAAATCAAAATACATAAAAAATTAATTAAAATTTTAATCTCTGATAATCAATTGATTAAAATCAATTCAAAAATATTTTAAGTACTTTGTATTGCATAATACTAATTATATTATATATCTTTGCAATGTTAAATAATAACAAATACAAGCTATTAAATAAAAAAAAATCCACTCTAAATACTAAAGTCATGAAAACTCAAATTCTTATAGCAGCCCTTTTCTTCAGCGGATTCACTTTTGCACAACAAAAAAAATCTGATTCAGTAAAAACTCAAAGCATAGAAGGTGTAACCTTAACCAAGCAGGTTTTCAAAAAACAAAGCGACCGTTTTGTGTATGACGTTGCTGCTTCGCCCGTTACAAAAGGAAATACAACATTTGATATTTTGAAGCAAACTCCCCTACTTTCGACAACTGACGATAAAACGTTGAAAATTGCAGGAAAAAATAATGCTCTGATCTACATCAATGGTAGAAAAACGAATATGGATTCGGAATCTTTAACGCAGTTTTTGAAAAACACACCGGCAGAAAATATTCAGAAAATTGAAGTGATTACGGTTCCGGGAAGTGAATTTCAGGTAGAATCGTCAGACGGAATCATCAACATTATTCTGAAGAAAAAAATGAGCGACGGAACCAGCGGAAACATGAGAATGTCTAATACTCAGAATAAATACAACGCAAGCAATGCAAGCTTCTCTGTAAATTACAGAAAAAATAAACTGGGAATCAGTGCTAATTTGAGCGGTGGGGAAAATATTCAGCCACAGAGTTATGTTTTAAGAAACGGAACTGATTTGGTTAAAAATGAATCTGTGGGAGACATCGATGATCCAAATAAAAACATTGGAGGTTATTTAAATATTGATTATCAATTAAATGACAAAAGCAATTTAGCTTTATCTTGGAATTCTTGGGCCAATAAAAGCTATAATTCAACCATTAATCTTTTCAATACATTAACAGAATATAATACAGACGGAAGCCTGAAAAAGACAACTTACACCAGAACGAGCAACAAAGAAGATGCGAGAAATTATAACAACTCGGTGAATTTGAATTATGAAATTAAGCTGGATTCTTTGGGAAGTAAATTGAATGCCAATGCAGCGTATTTAAATTACAGAAGATTCCAGTATTCTGATAACAGAACTCTAGTTCCGGGTGATTTTAATGATTACTCAACCATTGGGAAACAGATTATTCAAAATATTCCTCAGGTAATCAATAATTTTTCGGGAACGGTAGATTATATTCAGAAATTTAAAAATGACTTCACGGTTTCTATCGGAGGAAATTATAACAAAACAAAAACAGATAACGATACCAAAAACTTTACTACCGTATTCACAGGTGAAGATCAAAAACCTCTTCCTACTGCGATATATTCAGCAAGTCCTAACCACTTTATCTACGATGAGAATATTTATGGAGCTTACTTAACGCTTGAAAAGAAATTTTCAGATAAATTTTCAGGAAAAATAGGGGCAAGATATGAGATTACCAACAGCTTAGGAACTTCGGACAATGCTTCTCCGGAATACAGCAGAATTGAAAGAAATTATAATAATTTACTTCCTTATTTAAGCTTAAATTATGCAATTAATGATAAGAATAATATTTCTTACTCATTTTCAAGCAGAATGAGAAGACCAAGTTTCTGGGAACTAAATCCGGTAAGAAACTATATTTCTGAATACAATTATACACAGAACAATCCGTTCGTAAAGGCTTCTTCTACTTACAATCAGGAATTGACGTATATGTATAAAAATTCTTATTTCCTTATTTTGAATCACTCTTATGTAAAAGATCAAATCACTCAGGTTCCTTTGCAGGGATATGTGAAATCTTTGGACGGAACAGTAAGCGAGCAGAATATGCTTCGTTACATCAGAACCAATTTTGGAGATAAACAGGAAATGTCTGCAATGGTTGGAGTTCAGAGAACTTTCTTCAAGCAATATTTAACATTGAATTTCAATGCAGGTTTTCAGCACAATATCAACAACGGAACATTGGCTGTAGACCCAACAACAGGAGATACTTTTGTAGATATTGACGGCAAAGAATTGGTATACACCAACAAAGTAAAATCTACCAGTTTGGTGATTACAAGTAACAATACTTTACGTCTTGATAAAAAGAAAACTTGGTTTTTAGGTGCTAATTTTTTCTATGTTGATAAGCAGCAAATCGAGCTTGGAATGTTGAAAAACCTAATGAGTTTAGACCTAAGCATCAAGAAAAACTGGAACGACTGGACGTTTGCTGTGAATGTAAACGACGTACTAAGAACCAATGTTGTGGAAATTGAAGATTACCAAGCCAACGGAAATTACAATTATGTAAAAAATGACATGTACAGAAGAAGTGTAACCGTGAGTCTTACTTACAATTTCGGAAACCAAAAAGTGAAAAAAGTAAGAGACATCGAAGGTGCTTCAGATGCTATAAAAAACAGAACGAGATAACATCTCCTTCTTCATATTTAATTATTTTTGTACAAACTCATCGATGTATCGGTGAGTTTTTTATCTTTATTATCTATGAAAAAACTACCTCTTCTTTTTCTGTTTTTGATTCTTTTTCTTTCAGGTTGTAAAGAAAAAACGTTGAATTTGAAAAACAATATCACATTCGATTTTCAAAATGATATTTATTATGGCAAATATGCTGAAGAAAAACTAGATTTATATATTCCTAAAAATGTAAAGCAAAATCAGGAGGTTTTTATCATCATTCATGGTGGTGGATGGCGGGCAGGAAGCAAATCAGACCTTACTTTTTTCACAAGAAATCTGATGGAAAAATTTCCCAACAGTATTTTTGCTAATATCGAATATCGATTGGCTTCCAAAGATCGTTTTGCGATTCCGAATCAGACAGAAGACCTTCATAATGCGATGGAATTTTTAGAAAAAGAACTGAAGTACAAACCACAGTTTATTTTATTGGGAAACAGCGCGGGCGGACATTTATCGATGTTGTATGCTTATCAATTTAATAAAAATAAAACAATAAAAGCGGTGGTGAACATTGTAGGGCCTGCTGATCTTTCCGATAAAAGTTTTAAAACATACACCGACTATTCGTTTGTGGAAAACCATTTAATCGACCCAAAAATCATCAACAATCATCTTCCGAAAGAAAAATTTGTAAGCCCAGTGTATTGGATCAACGAAACCTCATCTCCCACTCTGTCTTTTTATGGAACTCAGGATTATGTGGTTCCTATTTCACAGATGAAAATATTAGATTCAACTCTCAATCAATATAAAGTCAATCATCAGTCTTATGAATTTAACGGCGATCACATGGGCTGGATGAGAGAACCAAACGATCAGTTTTTAATTCAAAAAATTGTTGATTTTATTAAAAATTTAAATCATAAAAAAGCTCATTGATTTCTCAATGAGCCTGATTTTTAATATCCTAACGCTTTCTTGGCTTCCAGACCTGTTGTATTTAAAGTCATAATACATTTCTCAAAATTGGCATCGCTTCGCAAATCCCAGAACGGAAGCAAAACAATGATGGAAACATCTGTATCAGGATCATAAGTCATTGACGAAAGATAGCCTTCGGTAGCACCATTGTGACCATATCCAATTCCAGGGAAATAACCGCATCCCAAGCCGTAGTTATTTGTGGTTGCAGGGCCTTTGCTTGTTCTCATCAGCTGAGCACTTGCTGAAGTCAGCACATTTTCACCTTTCATTACACTTCTGATATATTGAGAAAGCATTTCCATAGAACCTACTCCATTTCCTTCCCCAATGTGTGCGCTGGCATTTTTCTTATCTGTAATTTCAGAGTGGTCGGTGTATTTTATAAAACCGTTAATATACGACACTGGCAATTGCTGTTCAGTTCCCAGTTCAGGAAATTTAATATCCAAAGGAACTTTGGAAGATGGACCTACAATTCTATCATACATATAATTGCCGTAAGTTTTTGTAGTACCTGATTTCTGAGTATAAATTCTAGCAATGATCTCGCTTAAAATTGTAAATCCCGTATTTGAATAATGATAAACCGTATTTGGCGGACCGTAAGAAAGATTGTTATTCGCCAACACTTTCACATAATCTGCCGCGGAAAACTGGAAATTAGGCGAAATTTCCAATTTATTGTCTGCATACGTTTTTCCTCCTACACTGTATTGCGAAGTATCGTTGGTGAGATCATAAATCCCTGCATTATGCTGCAATAGCTGGCGAATTGTAATATCATTTTTATATTTGATTTCCCAATCTGCTCCTGTCGGAAGATACGGAACACTCGTTCCCGGAATATTGGCAGTGATTTTATCATCAAGATTCAGCCATCCGTCCTCCATCATGTTTAAAATAGCAGTTGATGTGAAATTTTTGGTATTACTCGCAAATCGGAAATACGTTTTTTTATTCACCGCAGTACCGTTGGAGCCCATTACGGAACTGAAAAAAGTACCTTTTGGCGAAACCAAATACACACTCAGCGAAGGAATATCGGTATTTAATTCTTTCTGAAGATTGGTATGGATATTTTTAATCGAATTATCAAGATTGTTCTGATAATCGTCTGCCTCGTTATTATTCTTGCAGCTTAAAGAAAGCAGCAAGGCCAGAGATAGGGTTATAAATTTAAGTTTTTGCATGGCTGTTCAGTTATTTATTCGGTGAGGTAAATTTCGTTAAATTTTATCAATTATTTTAAATAAAAAACAAACCCTTCAGAAATTCTGAAAGGTTCGATTATATTTTAATAAACTTCAATTTATCGGTTGGAGGAAAGAAGCTTGAGGATGGAGGTTTTTCACATTATAAAATTCAATGATGTTGAATTTAAAATAATGGCTTCACCAACCTTGGCTCATTTTACTTTTTACCTTTAACTTAAAAATTACTCCGCTTTAGAAATCTCCGTTCTTTCTGAAATTCCGTTGGCATTGAAAGCTTCAATCTGGAAATAATAAGGATCCGTTCTGTCGGCTCCGGTGAAATAATATTCATTTTTACCATAGACCATAATACTTCCATACAATTTATCCGGAGATTTTCCCCAATAGATCACATATCCATCGGCATCCGAATTCTGTTGCCATTTCATCCAAATACTTCTTCTTTCTCCATATTTTTTAGCATCAGCTCTCAGCGGAACGAAATTCTGAACTTTTGCAGGAACATTTCCCGCTCCTTTTCCGAATACTCTGAAACCGCTCAGCGCAAATTTTCCTGTCGGCATTTTCAGATTTTCCATTTTCAGGAATCTTGCTTTTGCAGGTTTTTCCAATTCTACATAATCGTGAGGAACGTCTTTTGTATTTTTACTTTTATCCACAATTACGTTCCATTTTTTACCATCGTTGGAACCATAGATTTTATACTGATGCATTTTGCCTAAAGTTTTTCCCATAAATTCTACATCCTGATCCGCATAATTGATTTGGATGGCATTGATGGTTGAAACTTCGCCTAAATCTGTCTGAAACCACTCACCAGAATTCCCTGTTTTAGCACTCCAATACGTTTTAATGTCTTCATCTACCGCCAAATTGGGTTGATAACCTCCCAATGTTGACGAAACCTGAACCGGCTTATTATAATTCAGCAACATCCAACCGGAGAATAAACCTTTTGTGAAGTCTTTTCCCTGCGCATATTGCGGAAGATAAGTCGGATAATCGCCATAAGCCGTATTACAATACATCACATCATCTTTATCAAACCCAGCAGGCCAGATTCCCAGTCTTCTTTCAAAATTATTTTTTGTGGAAATAAATATCGTCGAAACGTGCCACCAGTTTTTATAATTATCTTCGAAAGTTGCTCCATGTCCAGCTCCTCTTGCAAAACCTCCCGGCTTATAAGAAAACGGATTGTGCTGCTGATATTCAAAACCTTCCAAAGGATCTTTGCTTACGTACACACCATCCGAATATCCGCTGAATTCTGTTGCCGGAGCACCATATTGCATATAGTATTTTCCGTTATGCTTCGTCATCCACGCGCCTTCTACAAAAGGCTGCAGGAAAACGTTATCATTATATTCTCCAAACCTTTCCCAACCGTGATCTTCAGGTTTTAACCTTAAAATAGGCTTTACAAAACCTTCAGACTGCAATGTTTTAGTTTTTATTTCTGTTCCTAATAAAGGCCATTCATTGCTCGACCCCCAATACAGATATAGTTTATTTTTATCTTCATCATAATGAAAAGCAGGATCCCAAGCGCCAACCTTTAAAGTATCAACGGCAATTTTCCAGTCGTCTTTTGTGGGGTTTGTACTTTTCCAGATCGGGAAATCCTGTTCCCAGGTAGAACCAAAAACATATAGCGTATCTTTCATCGCCCAAACAGCAGGCGCATTCAGATCATGGATATATTTGTTGTCTCTTAAGAATTTTCTCTTCACAAATTTCCAGTCCAGCATATCATCACTATACCAATATCCTTCCTGATTGGTGGAAAACAAAAACATTTTGTTCTGAAAATTCACAATCACCGGATCGGCTGTAGCACGGTGTTTTCCCTGTTTTGAAAAAACCTCAAACGGGGTGTACCCATAATCGATATTAATGGGGTTACAAAATGTTTTTTGCTGTGCCTGCACACTAAGCCCAAACAAAATAGCTACCCAGAAAAAGTACTTCTGCATCTTCATATTTTTTACTTTAAAGGCAAATTTAGTTAACTTTTTAAGAAAGTTTTATATAAAAACTGTTTTTCCAGATTTGATTAAAAAGTTATTCTTAAAATTTGAATTAATATTTTTATTTAGGCGAAACACTTCGACTTCGCTCAGTGTGACAATGCTACTACTAAATGTATCCTAATCATTACTAGCAAGCTGAAAACACAACGAACTTGCTGAATGTGACGGCGGAAAGTAAAACATTTAGTATTAGAATTGTCGGGCTGAGCCTGTAAAAGCCTTAAGTATAAAAAGACATTCCAGTCTAAGCATGTCACTCAATAATTTGTGTGTAGAACACAAGTTTTCGAGTAAAAGACTCAATGATCGGAGCTTTTTGCTCAATAATTTGAGTTCAGAGGTCAAAATTTTACCCTTTTAGGTCAAACATTCGAGTATTTCGCTCAAAAATTTGACCTCAACACTCACAATTTGGAGCATTGAGGTCAAATGGTTGAGTTTTACACTCTTTATTTTTTATTTTCTGTGGAAACCTTCTCTTTATATCAATTATTTTTTTGGTAAGAAAACCTCAGCCAGCATACAACGTGCACTTCCGCCGCCGTTTACTTCAATTGTATTTAAATCTGAGTAAATTATTTCACAGTATTTTTCTATCGCAAAAACCTGATCTTGATGTAAAGATTTATAAGCTGTCTGGCTCATTACTAAAAACTTTTCACCTTCTTTATTCTGAACCTGAAGCATATTTCCTGCAAATTGCTGCATTTGCGCTTCTGAAATTTCAATGATTTCTTTTCCTGAATTTTGAATAGTTTCAACCACGTGAGCTCTTTCTGTTTCATTATCGATACAGTCTAGACAAATCACGACAAATTTATCTGCGACACACATCATGACATTCGTATGATAAATCGGAAGTCTTTCTTCCCCAACCGTCTGGAAAGAGTGAAAAACGACTGGCGTAAAACCATATTTCTCACAAAATTGTCTGAATAAATTTTCATTCAATCTCAAAGAAACAGATCCATAAGCGATTTTATTATCGTGATCGAAAATCATACTTCCTGTTCCTTCCAAAAAATGCCCTTGAATTTCAGGAAGTGACCAGTCATCAATCTCATCAACTTCAAATCCCTGATTTTTAATGGTTTCGATAATATCTTCTCTTCTTTCGACTCTTCTATTAGAGGCAAACATCGGATATAAAACCACTTTTCCGTCTTTGTGAAAACTCACCCAGTTATTTGGAAAAATGGAATCCGGCGTATGAGGGTCGATCGTATCTTTAACGGTTATCACATTGATACCTTTGCTTCTTAGTTTTTCAACAAAAATCTTGAATTCTGCCAATGCTTTAGACTGAATATCTGCTCCTTTTTGTTCAATCTGAAAATAATTATTCTTCGCCGTCTCTGCATTGTATCCGAATGCAATCGGCTCTATCATTAATACTGTATCTGTTGTTTGCATAGTTTTGAATTTTAGTGGTGTTGGGTTTGAGAGTCTGAGTGTTTTAGTGTTTTTAGTGTTTTAGTGTTTTAGTGTTTTAGTGTTTTAGTGTTTTAGTGCAAAATTAATTTTCATCTTTATTATTCGATAAAAAATTGCACCAACTTTGCGACTGACTCATCATGTTGACCAACATCCCGATTATTTGATTGTATTGATTGTTTAAACTAATAAACTGTTCTTCATTTATATAATTACATTTCCAAGAGTATAGAAGCCAAGTTTGGGTTTCTCTTGCTTGCCCTTCAGAATCTGTAAGCTTAGCTACAAAAGATTTTTCGTATTTCCTTCTTCCCCAAGCTTCGCTGATGTTTGCCGAAACCGATCTGGATGATCTCCTGATTTGATCTGTAAGTGAATTGCATTCTTCTTTGGGAAAAGATTTTGTGAGTTCGAAAATCATCATAGAAAATTCTACGGACTTTTGAAACACCTTTAAGTCTTGGTGAAATTTAATTGTTGACATCTTTGTATTTTTAAACTAAAATAGAAAAAATAACAACAACTCCACATCAAAACTCTCAGACACTCAAACTCTATTACTCTCCCATTCAATTACTCTCTAATAAGCGGCATCGTAGAACACCTCAGCAAACCTCCCATTTTGGAAATTTCTCGGTAAGGAATTTCTTCCACGGTCATTCCCCATTCGTTTCTCAGGTGATTGTTCATTCTGGTGAACGCTTTATCGGAAACTACGACTTCTGGAGAAATAGAGAAAATATTCGGGAACATTTCAAACATTTCTTCTGCATTGACGTGGAAACAGTTTTCCTCACCAAAAATATCAATGATTAAACGATAATCACTCTCATCCACAAAACCATCTTTATAAATGATACATTTATCTTTACCAATTGGGTTAAATGTGCAGTCCAAATGCAAAATCCCTTCATACGGAATCTTATCATTTTTCTTTAATTCAAGATCTATAATTCTTTTCTTTGGAAAATATTCTTTCAGAATTTCTATCGCGTATTCGTTAGTTCTTGCCGTTTTATAGCTTCTGTAATCTTCACTAAAGCAAGTTCCGATAAAAATAAAATCGTCCCAAACAATAACATCACCACCTTCAATATGAGCTGTTTCGGGAAGATTGATGATATTTCTCCAGGCAACCTCTTTAAAAACTGTTTTATAAGCTTCCTGCTCGTCGGCTCTGTCTGCAATTACATTCGAGATAATCATTTTATCATCAATCACAAAAGCGACATCTCTTGCAAAAACCTGATTATAATCTTTAATAATATCAGGACGAAGAACTTCTACATCATACTTTTTCAACACTTCCTCAAAAGCATTCATCTCATTGATGATGTCTGATTCTTTTGGATAAATATTGTGTTCTATTGAGTAATACGACTTTGCGTCATAGCTTTCTTCCAGCGTAGGAACCGCTCCTATAGAATTGGGCTGCCCTAAAACCACTGATCTCAGCCTTCCCGTTTCATTTTTAATGTTTAGTTTCATAAAGATTTATGCAATGCTACAAATATAAGTAAAGGGCGTTATTTGGGAAACTTTTAACGGTTTTTTAGCAGCAAACAGCAGTTTTCTTCTAGAGAAATCACTTTAGGCAGTTGTTCGCTTATTCTTTATTTTTCATTCATAAATTTAATTACTGAAAAACATCGATTTTAAAGATATTTTTAAATACAATCTATTGTTTATGATTAATTTACAATTAAAATTTGATTAACATTAAAATAATATTCATATATTAGTGATATAAATTTTAGCTAAAATTTAAACTTAACTATTAACAAATCAAATCACAAGAATCATGAACAAGAAAAATCCGGTGCTGAAAAACGCACAAAAATTAGGAAGAGAAGAGCAAAAAACTATTCAAGGAGGTATTGGAGTTGTCAACAGACGTTGCTGCGAATGGGACGATTCCGGAAAATGCTTTATCTGGACTTGCGACAGATGTCAATGTCCTTAAATAAACGGAAAAACCTGCTTTTATAGGCAGGTTTTTTTTTTAGCTGTTATTTTTATAATTCATCATTTAACATATACATCTGCTTTACCTTGTACTCCCCAAACTGCAATACCACCACCATTCCTCTCTCCTTCTCTATGCATCTTTAACTTGAATGTATACGTTCCGGCTGGAAGATCGCTTATGGTATAAGCTACCGGAGCATTCCATCTGGGTGACTCCGTTTCATCAAATGCATTCGTCCAGCCACTCATCATTATACTTGGAACTTCAGTTGTAGTACCGCCAAATTCCCGTTGTACCGCGTAACGTAAACTTCCTTGTGAAGATCCAGTTGCTGCCTTAGACGAGCTTCCCCATATATCCCATCTAAGAATAACTTTATTTTGAGTATAGTTTGCCGGAATGGTAACAATTAGCGTAGTATTATTAACTTCTTCGTAAGGGCCAGTACCTGGCTGCGCTGGCAACGTGAGAATTTGAAGAGAATTAATACTTGAGCTTAGTGCTGTATCTGCGAGCATCCAACTATTATTGGCAATTGTCGTGAGCATTCTTTTCCAAATAGTGCCATCGAAATAATAATATCCAGCACTACTGACATTAATTGTTTGACCAGTGAGTGTAGCCGTAGCATCAGTAATGTAAACGATTGCACCTGTCTGCGCCGCTGTATAGGTTTTAGCAGAAAGCTGACTTCCTAATAATCTTGGTGCAATTACTCCTTCCAAAGATTGTGCATTTGTCGCATTTTTTGCCTGTATATCAAGCGTTACAGATGGTGATGGTACATTGATACCTACTTGCCCAAAAGTAAAAGGGCTCAATAATAGAATGCCAAGCGTAAAATAATTTCGCTTCGCAACAAATAATTTTTTAACCATGTGATTTAATTTTATGTTCCCACAAATGTATAAAAAAAACATACAATTAATCAAAATAACATAAAAATTTAAACAAATATTAAATTATTCAATAAATAATACTTAAATAAAAAATATTATTCGTAATTGTAAATAAAATATTCACAAATAATCTCAAACATATTAATAATATTTACACAGAAAACTCAATCATATAAAATTATATTTTTTCCAACAAAAAATCCCAAAGCTATTCACTTTGGGATTCTATTATGATAAGATAATGATTATCTGTTCAGCAAATCAACATAGTCTCTTTGTTGAGCACCTTGATAAACCTGTCTTGGTCTTCCTATTGGATCTCCTTTCAGTCTCATTTCTTTCCACTGAGCAATCCATCCCGGAAGTCTTCCTAATGCAAACATTACTGTAAACATTTCTGTAGGAATTCCTAATGCTCTGTAGATGATTCCTGAATAGAAATCTACGTTTGGATATAGTTTTCTTTCTACGAAGTACTCATCTTCCAATGCTACTTTTTCTAACTGCATTGCAATATCAAGCGCTTTGTCTTGAATTCCAAGTGCGTTCAATAAATCGTCAGCCGCTTTTTTAATGATTTTTGCTCTCGGGTCGAAGTTTTTGTACACTCTGTGTCCGAATCCCATTAGACGGAAGCTATCGTTTTTGTCTTTAGCTTTAGCAACATATTTAGATACATCACCACCATCTTTTTCAATTAATTCAAGCATTTCGATTACTGCCTGATTTGCACCACCGTGAAGTGGCCCCCAAAGTGCAGAAATACCCGCAGATACTGAAGAGAAAAGACCTGTATGAGCAGAACCTACCATTCTTACTGTAGAAGTAGAACAGTTTTGCTCGTGATCTGCGTGAAGAATTAATAATTTATCTAAAGCATCAATTACCACAGGATTCATATGGAATTCTTCATTTGGTAATCTGAAAGCCATTTTGTAGAAGTTTTCTACGTAGTTTAGGCTGTTATCTCCGTGATTAAGCGGAAGACCTAATGTTTTTCTGTACGTCCAAGCCGCAAGGTGAGCAAATTTAGCGATAAGCAATTCAGCTGCTATATCCATTTCCTCTTTAGAGTTTACGTTAACCGCTTTAGGGTTGAATGCCGTTAAAGCTGAAGTTAAAGTAGATAAAACTCCCATAGGGTGAGCAGAACGAGGGAAAGCATCGATGATTTTTTTCATCTCCTCTGCTACGAAGTTATATTTTTTGATATTACCGTTGAAGGTATTGAATTGATCTGAAGTTGGTAATTCACCGTGTAATAAAAGGTACATTACTTCTGTGAAGTTAGATTTCTCAGCAATCTGCTCGATTGGGTAACCTCTGTAGAATAATTCTCCTTTATCTCCGTCTAAGTAAGTGATGTCACTAAGTGTAGCTCCGGTGTTCTTGTACCCTAAATCTAGAGTGATTAAACCTGTTTGGTCTCTTAATTTTGAAATATCGATTCCTCTGTCTCCGATAGTACTATCCACGATAGGATATTCATACGAATTACCTGCGTAATTCAATATTACTTTGTTGTCTGACATTATTTATTTATTTTTTCTTAAATATACTACATTATATAAAATACGGCAAACAAAAAAATTCGCTTGCCGTAATTTATAATTTCAATTAATTATCTCTTGATTTTAAAAGTATCCAACCCTGGGAAAATTGCAGTTTCGCCTAAAGCTTCTTCAATTCTCAACAATTGGTTGTACTTCGCCATTCTGTCTGATCTTGAAGCAGATCCGGTCTTAATTTGACCACAATTCATTGCTACTGCAAGGTCAGCGATCGTAGAATCTTCAGTTTCTCCTGATCTGTGAGACATTACTGAAGTAAACTTGTTGTGCTGAGCCATTTGTACTGCAGCCATCGTTTCAGAAAGAGATCCGATTTGGTTTACTTTCACCAAAATTGAGTTAGCAATACCCTCCTGAACTCCTCTAGACAATCTTTCTACGTTGGTTACGAACAAATCGTCACCTACTAACTGTACTCTGTCTCCGATTTTATCAGTAAGCATTTTCCAACCCTCCCAGTCATTTTCCTGCATACCATCTTCGATAGAAATGATTGGATATTTGTTTGCCAATTCAGCTAGGTAAGAAACCTGCTCACTGCTTGAGAATTGCGCTGCATCCGGAGTCTGGAATTTTCTGTAGTCATAAATTCCGTCTTTATAGAATTCAGAAGCTGCACAGTCTAACGCGATCATGATATCATCACCAGGCTTGTAACCTGCTTTTTCGATAGCCTGAAGCAAAGTATCCAAAGCATCCTCAGTTCCAGCAAAAGTTGGTGCGAAACCACCTTCATCACCTACCGCAGTAGATAAGCCTCTTGAATGAAGAATAGATTTTAAGTTGTGGAAGATCTCAGTTCCTTTTCTCAACGCGTGAGAGAAAGAATCTGCCTTTACCGGCATAATCATAAATTCCTGGAAAGCGATAGGCGCGTCAGAGTGAGAACCACCGTTGATAACGTTCATCATCGGAACAGGAAGTGTATTTGCATTTACACCACCCACATATTTGTATAATGGCATTCTAAGTTCCGTAGCAGCAGCTTTTGCAGCAGCTAAAGAAACACCAAGAATAGCATTTGCTCCTAGATTTCCTTTATTTTTAGTTCCGTCTAGATCGATCATGATCTGATCTAAAAGGTTTTGGTCATACACTGGAAGACCTACCAATTCCGGCGCGATTACTTCTCTTACATTTTCAACAGCTTTCAGAACACCTTTCCCCATGTATTCCGAACCACCGTCACGTAATTCCACTGCTTCATGTTCTCCTGTAGATGCTCCAGAAGGTACCGCTGCACGTCCCATTGCTCCGCTTTCTGTAAATACATCTACTTCAACTGTAGGATTTCCTCTAGAATCCAAAATTTGTCTCGCTTCTATGTAAGAAATGTAACTCATTGTTCTTTTTTTATAGTTTATACAAATTTAATCAAAATTTCACTTTTTAACCTAATTTTAGGCTATTTTATAGGGTAATTTCAAGTTAAATTTTAGTTAATTTTAAAAATGTGTCAATTTGTCTTTTCTGTAAATATTTAAAACAAATTAAAATATTACTTCAAAAAGAAGCGTTGTTCCTTTTTTTATAGGTAATATTTTCAGCGAACCATTACATTCCTGCATTCTGCGGTGCATATTACGAAGCCCGTTACCTTCTTTATTCTCATGATTAAGTCCAATTCCGTTATCTGAAATCTGAATTAAAAATTTTCCATGAGTTTGTTTAAACGATATTTTTAGTTGATCTGATTTGCTATGCTTATAAGCATTGTTTAAAGCTTCTTTCAAACATAAAAATAAATTTCTCCTCCATTCGGTAGAAATCGGGAAATGATCAACAATATTTTCTTCTTCAAAATCAATTTGAATTGTTGTTTTTTTAAGGAAGTTTCCGGCGTATATTTTAGCATAATTAATAAAACTTCCAATGGTATCATTTCCTGAATGTAAACTCCACAGCATTTCCCGCATGGAAAGATTCATCTCTTCCGAAGTTTTCAACAATTCATCAATATCCGTCTTAAATTCTTCATCTTGTAATCTTTGCTTTAAAAATTCTGCCTGAAGTTTCAAGGCGGAAATTCCGGCGCCCAAATCATCGTGCATATCGTGAGAAATTCGTTCACGTTCTTTTTCGATTAGCTTTTGTTTTTCGAGTTCTTTTTGAAGAAGCTGATTTTGGTGTTCGGATTGTTGGAGTTGTTTTTCTTTTAAATAAAGTAATTGTCTGCGATTGTACATGAGAACGACGAATATGATGAAGCAGACGAAAAACATCATTACTCCAATAGCAATAATATAAGCCAGCTTTATCTCGTCTTGAAGTTGATTCATCCTAACTTTCTTTCATATTTGATCAATGAAATATAGAACATAAGATACATCAAAATATTGACTATGTTTTGAGTTGTTCGTAAAAATTCGAGAAACGCTTTGTCATGCGCGTCAAGGAAAAACATTGGAGTTACTCTGAATATAAAGAAGCAGCTCCACAGTAATAATGCTGTAGAAACCCAAAACACCGGATCGTCTGTGATTTTGGATTCGTCAAATGTTATAATTTTTTGGTAGAACCAAAGTAGCGAAATTGAAATATAATAAAGTGAAATCAAGATACCGATTGAAATATCAAATTGTGAAAGGTAAAATTTTGTTAACAGAAAATAATAAATGATAATTGAAGCAAAAATAAATTGAAAAATAAATTTTTGTACTTTTTGAAATATTTTTATAAAATAGATGTAAAACAGAAAAATACTGAAAATACAATAAAAATTATATATCATTCCTGTAGAACTATTTTCATCAATCAATAGTTTTACATAAGAATATAACTCTAAAGCTGCTGTGAAAACGATATATATACTCAAAAAGTTCCTGGCTATAAAACCATACTTTACAATTAGTAAAATAGACTTAATAGCCAAAAACAATAAAATTAAATAATATATTATTTCAATAATTTTTGGAATCATGGTCTTAATCCACCCATATCGTAATATTCGGTATCAGTTGTAAAAACAAGGGTTATTTGTTTTTCACGTCCTTGAAAATGCTCTCTGTATTGATCTTCATTTAGTATATCACGAAGATTATGATCTGAAATTATTTTCATCACATTACTGATTTGACAAAGATGAATAATATATTTTTCACAAGTATCTTTTGCCAATGTAGTCCTTAAATCCTTAATATGGTAACTAATTGTTCGTGTATTTTCTTTTTTAAAATACTTGTTTAAGACTATATGACCGTTAGATTGGAATTTAC
The DNA here is from genome assembly GCF_039672645.1 of Chryseobacterium sp. C39-AII1. Classification (NCBI taxonomy): domain Bacteria; kingdom Pseudomonadati; phylum Bacteroidota; class Flavobacteriia; order Flavobacteriales; family Weeksellaceae; genus Chryseobacterium; species Chryseobacterium sp. C39-AII1. The sequence continues at coordinate 35,552 of NZ_JBDFPQ010000009.1, read as the reverse complement.
TTCGAAAAACTTCCAATTCTTCATCTGAAATTTTTAATGTCTCAAGCGGAAAGTTTGGGTTTGCGTTAACTAACAGATAATTATTTTCATCAATGGTTCTTTCATTTTTGTTTTGTAAAGATGCTACCATATAGATCATTTCTTTTTGAGAATAGGGTGAAACTCGTAACCTTTGATCATTTGAATCAATTTCTACAAAAGTGAAAGTTAAAAATGTAGCCTTAATAGCTTCCATTATTTCACAAATTTCATTTAAGTATGAATAACTTACTTCGTAAAGACCTCCATTATTGAAGTTAATGTTTTGACTTGCCATAAAAGGAAAAACCCCAATCCTTGCGTTATCAAAAAAACTTTCTGCAATAATTTTGTGAATATTTATTAATGGTATTGCATTAAATAAATTCTCAAGTTTATTCCCAATTCTTCCATCTTCGTAAGTTATTTCGTTATTAATAACTTGCGACATTGTTGCGTTTAAGTTTTCCATGATTTCTTAGTTTTTAAAATGGTTAAATTTATTTATCGCTTCTACCTTATTATTCACTTGAAGTTTTCGGTAGATGTTTCCAACGTGTTTTTTTACGGTATCGAGGGTGATGAATTTTTGGTCGGCAATTTCTTTGTATAGCAAACCTTGAGAAAGAAGTTCAAGAATTTCTTTTTCGCGTTGCGTTAATTCATCGAAACCTTTTATTTCAGGAAGTTTTCTTTCAAAATGTTGTAAAACGCGTCTGGCAATAGAAAAGCTCATTGGCGCACCGCCATTATAGACATCACGAATCGATGCCAGAATTTTATCCATGCTTTCACCTTTGATGAGATACCCCATCGCTCCCGCCTTTAAAGAATGGAAAATTTTTTCATCATCTTCAAAACTGGTACACATAATAAATTGTGTATTGGGCAATTCTTTTTTGAGCTTTTCAATGATTTCAATACCCAACATATCCTGTAGCTGAATATCCATCATCACAACATCCGGAGAAAAGTCTGATAAATTTTGGAGCGCATCCTTCCCATCAAAAAACTGAGCGACAACTTTCATGTCTTTTTGGTAATCGATCACCTTCTTCAACGCGTTGTTGTAGTTTTTCTCGTCTTCTACTATGGCTATGGAAATACTCATGCTCTTTTGTTTAAGACAAATCTCGACAGAAAACAAAGCAGAGACAATTACACCTTTGTGTAATCTTACGTTTTGAGTTCTAGGTTATTATTATATTTTAGTTTTGATTAAATTTAATCAATTTTTCATTTACAATTATCAATTATGAAGAATAATTTACAATTAATTTTAGTTAATATTAAAATAATGACAATTCGAAACTGCATTTATAGATTTAATTGATCTAAAATCGGATGATCTAAAGTTTTTACACTTGTGTTCGAGTTTAGCTGTTCAAGAATCTGAATTATATTTTTACTTTTTTTCAACCAAACTCCGGGAACATATAATGTTTGCTGCGGACCCACTTTCCAGTATCGTCCAAGATTTTTACCGTTGATAAAAACAATTCCTTTTCCGAAATTTCGGGTGTCTAAAAATGTATCTCCCGTTTCATTCAAATTAAATTCGGCTTCCTGAATTACAGGTGAGTTTAAAGCAATATCTTTTTGCTTGTAATGATGTTTCGGGAATTGATCAAACGATAAAGGAAACATTTCCCAATTTCCTAAAATTTCACTGTCATTGATTTTTACCGGACTAATAATTCCTTTTAAATTGTGATTAATTTCTGCTCCGTAATTTATTCTTCCCATATTTTCAACCAAAATATCCAGCTGGTCTCCTTTTTTAATGTCAATGTCGAGATCATACTTTTTATTCATTCGGTTCAGTTCGCCAATTCTATTTTTATTGATATAAATTGTAGCATAATCCCGCAGACCTTTTATTTCTAATTTTCCGTTGTGATCTTTATCAAATATTCTTCGGTACAAAACGTAACCATTGCCACTATTTAAATCTTCAAAAGTCAAAGGCTGATTATTGATAATGGGTTTCATTCCGTCAATTACATCAAACAAAGAAGCCGTTTTAGCTATTTTAAATTCAGGAATGGTAATCGCTTTTATGGGTTTTGGAACTTCAGGAAGCTTACTTTTTGTATTTCTCTGAAAAACTTCTCGCAATGCCTTATATTTTGGAGTTGCCCATCCCGCTTCGCTGATCGGAGCATCATAATCGTAACTCGTGAGATCGGGCTGAATATCGTGGTCTTTATCGTAATTGGCACCGCTTGTAAAAGCGAAATTGGTTCCGCCATGAATCATATAATAATTAAATGAGACTCCGTTTTTAATATACAGCTCAGTTTGTTTTACCACATCTTCGGTGGCCACTTTCACAAAAGGCTCAGCCCAATGATCCAGCCATCCAGGATAATATTCGGCAACCATATAAGGACCTTTGCCGTCGTGATAATCCTTCACACTTTTTTTAAGAACATCAATATCACTTTCACCATTTGCTGTCGGAAGCGCCCCCTCAATAGAACCACCCTTGAAAAGACTGCTAGCGTCAGAAGTAAATAACGGAACGGTAATTCCGTGTTTTAAAAGCATATCTTTTATTTTATGACTGTACTTTCTGTGGTTTTCCAATGAAATGTCTTTCCGCTGGTTCACATAAGATCCAAATTCGTTTTCCGCCTGAACCATAATGACGGAACCACCGCGATCAATCTGTAAAGGGACAATCTGTTTTGCTAATTGAGCTATATATTTCTCACACTCCTCAAGAAAAGCTTTATTATCTGTTCGGATTTCTACATCTTTATTTTTCTGAAGCCACCATGGATAGCCACCGAATTCCCATTCGGCACAAACATAAGGTCCCGGACGAATAATGACATAAAAACCGACTTCCTGAGCCGTTTTAATAAATTTCTTCAGATCTTTTTCTCCTGAAAAGTTCCATTTTCCGGGCGATTCTTCATGATAATTCCAAAAAACATAGGTTGTAACGGTATTTAAACCCATTGCCTTCATCATTTGCAAGCGGTGTTTCCAATATTCTTGTGGCACTCTCGGATAGTGCATTTCGCCAGAATAAATAGTAAAAGGTTTTCCGTTTAAAAGAAAACTGCCGTTCTTTATTTCAAATGTTGAAGCTGCATGCTGAGAAAATGCAAGACTGCTCAAAAAAATCAAAAGAATTGTACTGAATTTTTGGAATATTTTTTTCATATTGTATGGTGTAATTCAGATAAAATTAAAGAATAAAAATCAATCAAAATATCAAACTGTAAGAATCATGAAAAAAACTGTATTAGTGCTAAATGCCATCCTTACATTAGCGGTAGTTAGCTGTAAAAAATCAACAGAAAGCGGAAATAAAAGTGTGATGAAATCTGATGGTTCGGAGCCTGTATTAGCCGATAACGGCAAAGTAGATTCCACCATTCAGTACAATATGGATGTTAACGGTAAAAAATCTGTAAAAACAGATTATGTTTACAAAGCTACGGACGGCAATCTGGTAAAAGTTACTTTCAATTATGATGAAAATACGATGAGCGTGAGAAGTAACAATAAAACTTTCATTTTAAATAAAATCGAATCTAAAGGTAATGAAACCACGTATGAAAAGATGGATATGAAAGCTACCGTAAAAGGTGACAGCCTGATTCTGGATCAGGGAAATAATCTGATACAACTTGTAAAAACAAAAATTTAATTCAACATAAATCCTGCTATTTTTCAACAGCAGGATTTTTTATGAGTTATCGTGTTAAATAATTTAGAATTGGTTTATCTAAAGTATTGACAGAATTCTGCACTCGCCCGTTCAGCTGATCAAAAATCACAATTTCATTCTTTCCCTGCTTCAGCCAAACTCCGGGAATGTATAAGGTTTGCTGAGGTCCCACTTTCCAGAATCTTCCCAGATTTTTACCGTTAATAAAAACGATTCCTTTTCCCCAATTCTGCATATCAATAAAAGTATCTCCGGCTTCCTTCAAATTAAATTCTCCCTGATAAATGGTCGGCATATCCTTCAATGTGTGATATTCTTCCTGAGATAAAGGTTTTGTTTTCATGTTTAACGAAAACTGATCCGGAAAAGGAAGCTTTATCATTTCCCAAGTTCCGGTAATATTTTTATCATTGATTTTAACAGCTGAGATAATTCCTTTTGTGTTTTGATTGATTTGAGCATCATAATTAATTCTTCCCCAGTTTTCAACTAAGATTCTTAAATCAGAATTTTTAGGAATATCAATTGGCAACGTATAGCTGTTGTAAAATCTATTAAGCTCACCGACTTTTTTGCCATTTACATATACTGTGGCAAAATCTCTCAACCCAGTAACATCCAATTTTCCTTTAACGGCTTCATCAAAATGATGTTGATACAAAACGTATCCATATCCTTGATCCAATTCTTCAAATGTAAGAGGTTTTTCTGCCTTTACTTTCTCTTGAGTTTGAGCATAACTAAAAACATTATATAGTTTATTAAATCTGATATTCTCTATCTTAATAACTTTTATTGGGGCCGGAACATCAGGAAGTTTCTCTTTAGTATACTTGGCCATCACCAGACGGAGCGAATCGTATTTTGGAGTTCGCCATCCCGCTTCGGAAATAGGGGCATCGTAATCATAGGACGTTAAATCGGGAAGAATATCATGTTCTTTATTGTAATTGGCTCCAGAAGTAAAGCCAAAATTAGTTCCACCGTGAATCATGTAATAATTGAAAGATATTCCATTGCTCAAAAAATCTTTGGTTAATTTTACAATATCTTCCGTTCTGGTTCTGGGGAAACCTTCGCCCCAATGTGTCAACCATCCCGGATAAAATTCAGCAATCATGTAAGGCCCCTGATTATTGTGAAACCTATCCACAACCATTTTCAGTTTGTTGATATCTTTTTCACCATTTCCTCCAGGTAAAGCATCTTCCACATGACCGCCACCAAAAAAGTCAGTCACATCGGAAGTATACATCGGAACATCAAACCCAGCATCTTTTATCTGCTTGACGATTTTACCTAAATAAGATTGATGAGATTGATCCGAAATATCTTTTCGCTGGAAAGCAAAAAGCCCGAACTCATTCTCAGCCTGAACCATAATAATAGGACCTCCTTTTGTAATTTGCAAATCTTTTACCTGATTGTACAATTCCGTAAGATACTTTTTATTGGCAGATAAAAACGGTTCATTATCTTCCCGAATTTTCAATCCTTTAATATTTTGAAGCCACCAAGGATAGCCACCAAATTCCCATTCAGCACAAACATAAGGACCTGGTCGTAAAATAACATATAACCCTACCTCTTCAGCAGTTTTGATAAAAGCTTTAAGATCTTTCTGACCAGACCAATCCCATTTTCCGGGAGTCTCTTCATGATAATTCCAAAAGACATAAGTAGCAACGGCATTCAGTCCCATAGCTTTCATCATTAATAAACGATGCTTCCAATATTCTTTGGGCACTCTGGGGTAATGCATTTCTCCAGATCGGATTTCAATAGATTTTCCGTTAAGTAAAAACTGACCATCTTTAACTTCAAAACTTTTCTTTTGATTTTGTTGGGCAGATAACATCGCACAAAAGAATACAATAACGGAACAAAATAATTTTATTTGTAATTTAATCATCGTAATGTTGTTTTATTGCTAATTTAAAAAATAAAATACATAAATAATTCAACAAACAAATAAAATTAAACAATTAAGAATAACATTCATAAAACAAAAAACCGTTCAGAAATCTGAACGGTTTTTTTATATATCTGATGAATATTATTCTTCAGTTTTTTCCTCTGTAGAATCTGCAGCTTCAGCCGTTGGCTCAGCAGCTTTTTCTTCTACTACAGGAGCTTCAGCAGCTACAGCAGTTTTAGCTGTTGTAGATCTTCTGCTTCTTCTTGTAGTTTTCTTCTCTTCAGCATTAGGATTGTAAAGCTCGTTGAAGTCTACTAATTCGATAAGAGCAGTATCAGCAGCATCACCTGGTCTGAAACCTGTTTTGATGATTCTTGTATAACCACCGTTTCTCTCAGCGATTTTAGGAGCTACAGTTCTGAATAATTCAGTAACTGCCTCTTTGTTTTGAAGATATGAAAAAACAATTCTTCTATTGTGTGTAGTATCTTCTTTTGCTTTTGTTAATAGAGGCTCAACATATACTCTCAAAGCCTTAGCTTTAGCTACAGTAGTGTTGATTCTTTTATGCTCAATTAGAGAACAAGCCATATTAGAAAGCATAGCGCTTCTGTGAGAAGCTGTTCTTCCTAAGTGATTGAATTTTTTACCGTGTCTCATTATTAATTAATTATCAGCGTCTAATTTATATTTTGCAACGTCGAAACCGAAGTTAAGACCTTTTGAATGCACTAATTCTTCTAGTTCTGTCAAAGATTTTTTACCAAAATTTCTGAATTTCATCAAATCAGACTTACTGTAAGAAACCAATTCTCCAAGAGTTTCTACTTCAGCAGCTTTAAGACAGTTAAGGGCTCTTACAGAAAGATCCATATCTGCTAATTTAGACTTAAGTAGTTGTCTTGTATGAAGAGTTTCCTCGTCATATTGGATAGATGCTTTCACCGCTTCCGTTTCAAGAGTGATTCTCTCATCAGAGAACAACATGAAGTGATAAATTAATATCTTAGAAGCTTCAGTTAAAGCGTTTTGAGGGCTGATAGAACCATCAGTCTCTATATCTAATACAAGTTTTTCGTAGTCTGTTTTTTGCTCTACACGATAATTTTCAATGCTGTATTGAACTTTCTTGATCGGCGTGAAAATAGAGTCGATAGCAATAGTACCTACTGGTGCATTGTTCGACTTATTTTGTTCTGAAGGAACATATCCTCTACCTTTTTCAATGTTGAAAGTAATTTCGAAAGTTACATCACTGTTTAGGTTACAAATCACTAAATCAGGGTTTAGAACCTCAAATCCGTTGATAGATTTACCTAAATCACCAGCAGTAATAACCGTTTGTCCCGAAACTTTAGCAACAACCTGCTCGTTAGATTGGTTTTCTGCCGTAGCTTTTAATCTTACCTGCTTAAGGTTAAGAATAATTTCGGTAACATCTTCGATTACTCCTGGAATAGTTGAAAATTCGTGCTCTACACCTTCTATTTTGATAGATGAAATAGCGTATCCTTCCAGAGAAGAAAGCAACACTCTTCTCAAAGCATTACCGATTGTAAGCCCGAAACCTGGTTCTAGTGGTCTGAATTCGAACTGACCTCTAAAATCATCAGAGTTAAGTAAAATTACCTTATCGGGTTTTATGAATTGTAAAATTGCCATATTATTGGGTTGAGCAAAAATTTGATTAAAAAATTATTTAGAGTAAAGTTCGACGATAAGGTTCTCCTTGATATCTTCCGGAATTTGGATTCTTTCAGGAGCAGAAATGAAGGTACCCTCTTTCTTCTCATCGTTGAATTGTAACCACTCATAATTTGCTTTAGAAGCCAATGCATTAGTAACAACTTCAAGAGACTTAGATTTTTCTCTTACAGCGATTACATCACCAGCTTTTACCAAATACGAAGGGATGTTAAGAATTTCTCCGTTCACAGTGATGTGTCTGTGAGAAACCAATTGTCTAGCTCCAGATCTAGTTTTAGCAAAACCTAATCTGTAAACAACGTTATCTAATCTAGACTCGCAAAGTTGCAATAGAACTTCACCAGTTACACCTTTACTTCTGTGTGCTTTATCGAATAAGTTAGCAAACTGTCTTTCTAAAATACCATAAGTATATTTAGCTTTTTGTTTTTCAGCCAACTGAACTGCGTATTCAGATTTTTTAGCACCTCTTCTTTTGTTAGGACCGTGTTGTCCTGGCGGTTGGTTCTTTCTTTTTTCGAAGTTTTTATCATCTCCGTAGATTGCAGCACCAAACTTTCTAGCAATCTTAGTTTTAGGTCCAATATATCTTGCCATAATGGGTAAATTCTAAAAATTAAACTCTTCTTCTTTTTGGTGGTCTACATCCGTTGTGTGGCATAGGCGTCACGTCAACGATTTCTGAAACTTCAATTCCTGAATTGTGGATAGATCTGATCGCAGATTCTCTACCTGCACCAGGACCTTTCACAAACACCTTTACTCTTCTTAAACCAGCTTCGTGAGCTACAGCAGAGCAATTTTCAGCTGCCATCTGAGCAGCAAATGGAGTATTCTTTTTAGAACCTCTGAAACCCATTTTACCGGCAGAAGCCCAAGAGATAACCTCTCCGTTTTTATTTGTTAAAGAAATGATGATGTTATTGAAAGAAGCCTGAATATGAGCTTCACCAATAGCTTCAACTTTTACTTTTCTTTTCTTAACTACTTTAGTTTGTTTTGCCATAATTCCTAACGATTATTTACTAGCTTTTTTCTTGTTAGCAACAGTTTTTCTCTTTCCTTTTCTAGTTCTAGAGTTGTTTTTCGTTCTCTGGCCTCTTAAAGGTAATCCAAGTCTGTGACGTATTCCTCGTTGGCATCCTATGTCCATCAATCTCTTGATGTTCAATTGCACTTCAGATCTTAATTCTCCTTCTACTTTTACGTTTTCTGAGATATACGTTCTGATTGCAGCCAATTCATCGTCATTCCATTCGTTGACTTTTTTGTCTTCGCTGATACCGGCAGCCTTAAGGATTTCAGAAGAAGTACTTCTTCCAACACCATAAATATAAGTTAAACCGATAACTCCTCTTTTGTTTTTTGGTAAATCAATACCTGAAATTCTCGCCATAATTTAATTTTAGCCTTGTCTTTGTTTAAATTTTGGGTTCTTCTTGTTGATTACGAACAGTACACCTTTTCTGCGTACGATTTTGCAATCAGCACTTCTTTTTTTAATTGATGCTCTTACTTTCATTTTGATAGTATTTATTTTTTAACAATAGCCAAATGGAACGAGTGCTCCATTTGGCAGATTGTTTTTAATATCTAAATGTAATTCTCCCTTTCGTTAAATCGTAAGGAGACATTTCTAATTTTACCTTATCTCCGGGTAAAAGTTTAATATAATGCATTCGCATTTTACCAGAAATATGAGCGATAAGAATATGCCCATTTTCTAGTTCTACACGGAACTGAGCGTTCGAAAGTGCTTCCGTTATAACGCCGTCTTGTTCAATATGTTTTTGTTTCGCCATAAATTAATATCCAGTCGTTCTTGATAATTTAGACTGCATTAAGCCATCATAATGATGGTTCAGCAGATATGTATTAATCTGTTGAACGGTATCTAAAATAACACCCACCATAATCAATAGTGATGTTCCCCCGAAAAATAGGGCGAACGCATCTGTCTGAACAAAGGTTCCATGCACAATTGCCGGAAGGATTGCAAAGATAGATAAAAATATTGCACCAGGCAAGGTAATTTTTGATAAAATATCATCTAAATAATCAGCGGTTTCTTTCCCTGGTCTTACTTTCGGTACTAAACCTCCGTTTCTCTTCAAGTCATCAGCCATTTGGTTCACCGGAATTGTAATCGCAGTATAGAAAAACGAGAAGATAATAATTAGTAGCGCAAACAATACATTGTATTGCCAGCTAAAAACATTCTTGAAACCTGCAAGAAAAGTATTAGACTCATCGAACTTTGTTAATAATCCAGGAACGAACATCAATGCCTGAGCAAAGATAATTGGCATTACACCTGCAGCATTAACTTTCAACGGAATCCATTGTCTTGCTCCTTGCATAAGATTTCTGTTTACACCTCCTCTTGCTTGAGCTCTGCTTACATACTGAATAGGAATTTTTCTAACGGCAACCGATAAGATTACTGCTAAAAGAACTACCAACATCCAGAATATCACTTCAATAAGGATCATGATTGATCCCATTCCTCCTTTTCCGTTCTGCACGGCCATTTCCTGAACGAATGCTTCTGGTAATCTTGAAAGAATCCCCACCATAATAAGGATAGAGATACCGTTCCCGATACCTTTGTCGGTGATTTTTTCACCTAACCACATTGCGAATACTGATCCTGCCACCAAAATAACAATACTTGGTAACCAGAACATAATAGAATTTGGCTCTACATAGTATGCAGACTGGAATTGAGCATATGGTAAGAATAATTGAGTAATAGAAGTTAAATAAGAAGGTGCCTGTACTAAACAAACTCCGATAGTTAACCATCTTGTAATTTGGTTCAATGTATTTCTACCTGACTCTCCATCTTTCTGAAGCTTCTGAAGATAAGGGATAGCCATCCCCATCAACTGAACAATAATAGAAGCAGAAATATAAGGCATGATACCCAACGCCATTACGGAAGCGTGGCTGAAAGCTCCCCCCGTAAACGACGAAAGCAAGCCAAGGAGACCTGCTCCTTGCTTGTTACCGCCTTGATTTTTATAATGCTCTAAGAGATCTCCCACCTCTGCAAGGTTAATTGCGGGAAGTGAGATATAAGATGCGAATCTATACACAAGGATAATACCTAAAGTAAAGAGAATTTTATCTCTAAGTTCTTTAAGACTCCAAATATTTTTAAGTGTTTGTATAAATTCTTTCATTAGTTACTATTATAAGGTAATTGCTTTTCCACCTGCTTTAGCAATAAGCTCTTCAGCAGATTTAGTGAATTTGTCAGCAGAGATTGAAACCGCAGATTTCAATTCTCCTCTACCCATAATTTTCACTAATTCGTTTTTAGTAATTAAACCGTTTTCAATTAGAACTTCTCTTGTAATATCTCCAGTGATAGATTTATTCTCGATTAAAGTTTGAATTGTATCAAGGTTAATTCCTCTAAACTCTTTTCTGTTTACGTTTTTGAATCCGAATTTCGGTAATCTTCTTTGTAAAGGCATCTGACCTCCTTCAAAACCGATTTTCTGAGAATAACCAGCTCTTGCTTTTTGTCCTTTGTGACCTTTCGTAGAAGTACCACCTTTTCCAGTACCCTGACCTCTACCAATTCTTTTTGAATTGAAAGTAGATCCTGCAGCTGGTTTTATGTTGTTTAAATTCATTTTAAAATTATTTTAAAAATTATTTTTGAACTTCAAGTAAATGACTAACTGCAGCTATCATTCCTAAGATAGAAGGAGTAGCTTCGTGTTCTACAACTTGGTGAAGTTTCTTTAATCCTAATGCTTCAAGCGTTCTCTTTTGGGTTTTTGTTCTTCCAATAGCGCTTCTTACTTGCTTTACTTTGATTGTTGCCATTGTATATATATTAACCGTTAAACACTTTACTTAGTGAAACTCCTCTCATTCTAGCAATTTCTTCAGGTCTTCTGATGTCTAATAACGCTTTGAAAGTAGCTTTCACCACGTTGTGAGGGTTAGAAGATCCTTTAGATTTTGAAAGGATATCGTGAATACCAGCAGACTCCAATACCGCTCTTACCGCACCACCGGCGATAAGCCCTGTACCGTGAGAAGCAGGTCTCAAGAAGATATCTGCACCACCGTATCTAGCAGTAGTTTGGTGAGGAATAGTGTGGTTCATTACAGGAACTTTCACAAGGTTTTTCTTAGCGTCTTCAACTGCTTTAGCAATTGCAGAAGCAACCTCTTTAGATTTTCCTAATCCGAAACCGATGATACCTTCTTCGTTACCTACTACAACAATAGCAGAAAATCCGAAAGCTCTACCCCCTTTTGTTACTTTTGTTACTCTGTTAACAGCTACGAGACGATCTTTAAGTTCTAATCCTCCCGGTTTTACTCTTTCTATATTATCTAGTCCTAACATATTTTCCGAAATTTAAATGATTAGAATTTAAGTCCTCCTTCTCTCGCACCATCAGCTAGAGCCTTAACTCTTCCGTGATATACGAATCCGTTTCTATCAAAAACAATAGTTTCGATTCCTGCAGCGATAGCTTTAGCAGCAATAGCTTTACCTACAGCAGCAGAAACTTCAGTTTTAGTTCCATTTGCGTCTACTCCTTTCTCTCTAGAAGAAGCAGAAGCTAAAGTTTTTCCACTGATATCGTCGATTAACTGAGCGTAAATTTCCTTATTACTTTTGTATACAGATAATCTTGGCAATTCAGAAGATCCAGAGATTTTTCCTCTTACTCTTCTTTTGATTCTTATTCTTTTTTCTACTTTACTTAATGCCATAATACTTATAATTTATTAAGCAGATTTACCAGCTTTACGTCTAACAATTTCTCCTACGAATCTTACACCTTTTCCTTTGTATGGTTCAGGCTTTCTGAAAGATCTGATCTTTGCAGCTACCATCCCTAGAAGTTGGTTATCGTGAGACGTTAAAGTAATAATTGGGTTTTTACCTTTTTCAGTCAATGTATCTACTTTTACTTCACCTGGAAGCTCTAGTACAATACCGTGAGAGAATCCTAAAGCCAACTCAAGTTTTTGACCTGCGTGAGAAGCTCTGTATCCTACCCCTACTAATTCTAGTTTCTTTTCGAAACCTTGAGATACACCAACAATCATGTTGTTGATCAACGCTCTGTATAAACCGTGAAGCGCTTTGTGTTGTTTAGCATCAGATGGTCTGTTTACGTTCAGTTCTCCATCTTTTTGTTCAATAGTAATTCCTGCTGTAAGCTCCTGAGAAAGTTCTCCTTTAGGACCTTTTACAGTTACCACACCGTTGTTTTCAGTGATTGTAACTCCTGCTGGAACTGTTATAATTGCTTTACCAATTCTTGACATTTTCCTTTGATTAAAAATTAATAAACATAGCAGATTACTTCACCACCTACTTTTTCTTCTCTAGCTTTCTTGTCAGTCATTACTCCTTTAGAAGTAGAGATGATAGAAATACCCAAACCGTTTAGTACTCTTGGAAGCTCAGCTGAACCTTTGTACTGTCTCAAACCTGGTCTAGAAGCTCTTTGGATAGACTTGATAGCCGGTTTGTTAGTTTGCTTATCGTACTTCAAAGCGATTTTGATCGTACCTTGAACAGCGCTATCTTCAAACTTGTAGTTTAAGATATACCCTTGATCAAATAAGATCTTAGTAATCTCCTTTTTGATTTTCGATGCAGGAATTTCCACCACTTTGTGGCCTGCGCTTTGTGCGTTCCTTACTCTAGTTAGGAAATCTGAAATTGGATCTGTTACCATTTTTATTTTATAAATTATTGGTTAAAGAACAATCAGTTTTGTAAAGACTTGAAGAATAAAATATCAGACTTCAGAAATCTTCGGTCTGATATTTTTTATCTTTAGTTTCTGAACAACTTAATTGTCCCGAATTTTTTAATTAGTAATTAAATTACCAACTCGCTTTTTTAACACCCGGGATAAGACCGTTGTTTGCCATTTCTCTGAAAGTTACTCTGGAAATACCAAACGTTCTCATGTATCCTCTTGGTCTACCTGTTAGTTTACATCTGTTGTGTAATCTTACAGGAGAAGCATTTTTAGGTAATTTCTGAAGACCTTCATAATCACCAGCTTCTTTTAAAGCTTTTCTTTTGTCAGCGTATTTAGCAACTAGTGCTTCTCTTTTGCGCTCACGCGCTTTCATTGATTCTTTAGCCATTTCTTAGTTCTTTTTAAATGGTAAACCGAAGTGAGTTAATAATGCTTTAGCTTCTTTATCTGTTTTCGCAGTTGTAACGAAAGTGATGTCCATCCCTTGGATTTTTTTCACTTTGTCAATCACGATCTCAGGGAAGATAATTTGCTCAGTAATACCTAAGTTATAATTACCTCTACCATCGAAACCATCAGCCTTAATACCAGAAAAATCTCTAATACGTGGTAAAGCAGAAGCAGTAAGTCTGTCTAAGAACTCATACATTTTATCAGCTCTTAAAGTAACTCTAGCACCTACAGGCATACCTTTTCTCAATTTGAAAGCAGCTTCGTCTTTCTTAGAGATAGTACCCACAGCCTTTTGGCCAGTGATGTTTGTAAGTTCTTCTACAGCATAATCGATGATTTTTTTATCAGCAGTAGCATCTCCTAAACCTTGAGATAAAATGATTTTCTCAAGCTTTGGTACCTGCATTACTGATTTGTATCCGAATTCTTCCATCATTGCAGGAACAATCGTTTCTTTATATGCTTTTTTGGGTCTTGCTATATATTCCATGTGTTATTTAAAATTATAAAGTTTCACCCGTTTTTTTGTTGATTCTTACTTTCTTATCTCCTTCGATTTTGTAACCTACTTTGATAGCTTTTCCGTCTTTACCAACTAAAGCTACGTTTGAGATATGAATAGAAGCTTCCTTCTCAGTGATTCCTCCTTGAGGGTTAGAAGCTGAAGGCTTAACGTGTTTTTTAACGATGTTAAGTCCTGCAACGATAACTCTAGGGTCTCTTCCTTCTTTTTTGATCACTTCAATAACTTCACCAGTACTACCTTTAAGACCTTTCTTACCTGTAGTTACGATTACGTTATCTCCTCTTTTTATTTTTAACTTTGACATTTTTTTTAAAATTTTAAATATTAAAGTACTTCAGGAGCTAATGAAATGATTTTCATATATTCTTTGTCTCTCAACTCACGAGCAACTGGTCCGAAAACACGTGTTCCTCTCATTTCTCCCGCTGCGTTTAGTAATACACAAGCATTGTCTTCGAATTTGATGTATGAACCATCTTTTCTTCTAACTGCTTTTTTAGTTCTTACTACTACAGCTTTAGATACCTGACCTTTTTTAGCGTTTCCTGATGGTGTAGAATCCTTGATAGTAACAACGATTTTATCACCAACTGAAGCATATCTTCTTCTGGTTCCTCCCAGAACTCTAATAACTAGTACTTCTTTAGCACCTGTGTTATCAGCAACTTTTAATCTTGATTCTGTTTGTAACATTATTACTTAGCTTTTTCAATGATTCTTACTAATCTCCATCTCTTGCTCTTGCTCAAAGGTCTAGTTTCAGAAATTAAAACTGTATCTCCTTCGTTGCACTCGTTGTTCTCGTCATGTGCAGTATATTTTTTCGTTTTCAAAACGAATTTACCGTACATCGGGTGCTTTACTCTTGTAGTTTCGCTAACAACAATAGTTTTTTCCATTTTATTACTGGAAACCACTCCGATTCTTTCTTTTCTTAAATTTCTATCCATTGTAAAATGAAATTATTGTTTGTTAGTTAACTCAGTATTTAGTCTAGCGATTGTTTTTCTCAAATCTCTGATTTGGATCGGGTTTTCAATTGGGCTGATTGCATGAGCCAATTTCAATTTAGAATATTGAGCTTTTGCTTCAGTTAATTGAGCTTGAATATCACCCGCGCTTAAATTTTTAATATCAGCTTTTTTCATTGTATTCAAAGATTAAAGAGGTTTAACGAAATCGTTAGCAACGATGAATTTAGTAACTACTGGTAATTTTTGTGCCGCAAGTCTTAATGCTTCCTTAGCGATATCGTAAGGTACACCACCGATTTCGAACATAATTTTACCTGGCTTTACTACAGCTACCCAATATTCCACAGCACCTTTACCTTTACCCATACGTACTTCCGCAGGTTTTTTAGTAATTGGCTTATCTGGGAAGATTTTGATCCATAGTTGACCTTCTCTCTTCATATATCTTGTCGCAGCGATACGAGCAGCTTCAATTTGTCTTGCAGTGATCCAAGCACCTTCTGTCGCCTTAATCCCGAAAGTTCCATAAGCAAGTTGACTACCTCTTTGGGCATTCCCCTTCATTTTCATCTTATGAACTCTACGGAATTTGGTTCTTTTTGGTTGTAACATAATTTCTAAATTTTAGATTTTAGATTTTAGATTTTAGATTTTTTTTATTTTAAAAAAGTAACGGTAATTTAAAATTCAAAATTTCTAATCTAAAATTTTAATTATTATTGTTATTGTTGTTGTTTTTTCTAGGTCTTCTGTTGTCTCTGTCTCCTCCTCTGTTTCCTCTGTCTGACTGACCTCCTTTTTTCTGTTGTCCCACTAGTGGAGAAAGTTCTCTTTTACCGTAAACTTCACCTTTCATGATCCAAACTTTTACACCTAATTTTCCGTACTGAGTAAGTGCTTCACCGATGTGGTAATCGATATCTGCTCTGAAAGTAGACAATGGAATTCTCCCGTCTTTGAAAGATTCTGATCTTGCCATTTCAGCACCGTTCAATCTCCCAGAGATTTGAACTTTGATACCTTCTGCACCCATTCTCATTGTACCTGCCATCGCCATCTTCACAGCTCTTCTGTAAGAGATTCTGTTTTCGATTTGTTTAGCAATGCTATCAGCAACTAATACTGCATCAAGCTCAGGTCTTTTGATTTCGAAGATGTTGATTTGAATATCCTTTTTAGTCAATTTTTTCAACTCTTCTTTCAGTTTATCAACTTCCTGACCTCCTTTACCGATGATAAGTCCCGGTCTAGCAGTAGTAATTGTAACTGTTACTAATTTTAATGTTCTTTCAATATAAATTCTTGAAATCCCACCTTTAGATAATCTAGCCTCAAGGTATCTTCTGATTTTGTAGTCTTCAGCGATTCTGTCTCCATAATCGTTTCCACCAAACCAGTTAGAATCCCATCCTCTGATGATACCTAATCTGTTACCAATTGGATTTGTCTTCTGTCCCATACCTTGATTTAGTTTTCTTTATTACCTAAGATTAATGTAACGTGGTTAGATCTTTTTCTGATTCTATACCCTCTACCTTGCGGAGCTGGTCTTAGTCTCTTCAATTGTCTTGCGCTATCCACGAAGATTTCTTTAACGATAAGGTTTGCTTCTTCGATATCCGCCCCTTCGTTTTTAGTCTGCCAGTTTGCCATAGCAGAAAGAAGTAATTTCTCTAACTTGTTAGATGCTTCTTTTTTAGAATATTTTAGGATATAAAGAGCTTTATCTACCTGCTCTCCTCTAATGATATCAGCAACTAATCTCATTTTTCTCGGAGATGATGGGCAGTTATTTAATGAAGCTTTAACAACGTCTTTGTTAGCTTCTTTTCTTGCGATTGAACTATCTTGTTTTCTAGATCCCATGATTATCTGCTTCCTTTGTTTTTGTTACCACCATGACCTCTGAAAGATCTTGTTGGAGAAAATTCGCCTAACTTGTGACCAACCATGTTTTCTGTAACATAAACAGGGATAAAAGATTTCCCGTTGTGTACAGCAATAGTTTGTCCTACGAAGTCCGGAGAGATCATAGATGCTCTAGACCAAGTTTTGATAACTGTCTTCTTACCAGACTCTATATTTGCCTGAACCTTCTTATCTAAAGTATGATGAATGAACGGTCCTTTTTTAAGTGATCTTGCCATAATTATTTTCTTTTAGATACGATGTAACGGTTAGACACTTTGTTTTTCTTTCTAGTTTTGTAACCTTTAGACGGCTTACCGTTTCTAGATCTTGGGTGACCTCCTGAAGAACGTCCTTCACCACCTCCCATTGGGTGATCTACTGGGTTCATTACTACCGCTCTTGTTCTTGGTCTTCTACCTAACCATCTGCTTCTACCAGCCTTACCTGATACAGTTAACTGGTGGTCAGAGTTAGAAACTGATCCAATCATTGCATAACATTCAGTAAGGATCATTCTAGATTCTCCTGAAGGCAATTTAATAATTGCATATTTTCCGTCTCTTGAAGTTAATTGAGCTGAAGAACCAGCACTTCTTGCTAAAATTGCACCTTGACCAGGCTTCATTTCAACACAAGAAATTACAGTACCTAACGGAATGTTTTTCAACTTCATTGCGTTCCCTACATTTGGTTCTACGCTTTCACCAGAAATTACTTTCTGATCTACTTTGATACCGTTTGGAGCGATGATATATCTCTTCTCTCCATCCGCGTACTCTAGTAACGCGATAAATGCAGTTCTGTTTGGATCGTATTCTACAGATTTTACAGTTGCTTCAACGTTTGCTTTGTTTCTTTTGAAGTCAATAATTCTGTATTTCTTTTTGTGTCCACCTCCGGTGTAACGCATGGTCATTTTACCTGTTTGGTTACGTCCACCTGACTTTTTAATACCAACTGTTAGAGATTTCTCTGGTTTGTTGGTAGTAATTTCCTCAAAATTGTTTACAATTCTGAATCTCTGTCCCGGGGTGATAGGTTTTAATTTTCTAACAGACATTACTATTATTTATAATTAATAATTAATTTACAGCAAAAATATCGATAACCTCACCTTCAGCAAGTTTAATTACCGCTTTTTTCAATTTGTTTGTCTTTCCTACTTGAAGACCTTTTTTAGTGTACTTTGAAGAAACCTTCGGAGCATAAATCATTGTGTTAACGTCTGCTACTTTTACACCGTAAGCTGCTTCAACAGCTTTTTTAATCTGGATTTTATTCGCCTTAGTATCAACTAAGAAAGAATAAGAACCTCTTAAATCTGTAAGGTAATTAGCCTTTTCTGAGATAACTGGTTTAATAATAATAGACATGACTTATTTCTTTAAATTTTCTTGGAATTTCTCGATAGCACCTTCTAAGAATACGATCTCACCTGCGTTGATTAGGTCATAAGAGCTAATTTCGTTGTAAGCAAGAACTTTAGTCTTAGGTAGGTTTCTTGAAGACAAATAAACATTTTTGTTTGCTTCATCTAAGATGTAAAGAGATTTTTTACCTTCGAATCCTAAAGCGTTATTAATGTTGATAAACTCTTTAGTTTTAGGAGTTTCGAAATTGAAAGCCTCTAATACTTTAATGCTGTTATCTCTCAATTTCTGAGATAAAACAGATTTTTTAGCTAATCTCTTAAGAGCTTTGTTCAATTTGAACCTGTAGTCCCTTGGTTTTGGTCCAAATACTCTACCTCCACCTCTGAAAGTTGGAGATTTAATATCACCATATCTAGCAGATCCAGATCCTTTTTGCTTCTTAAGTTTTTTAGTAGAAGCAGTAATTTCGCTTCTTTCTTTTGATTTATGAGTTCCTTGTCTTTGTGCAGCAAGGTACTGTTTAACTTCTAAGTAAACCGCGTGCTGATTTGGCTCAATTCCGAATACTGTTTCGTCTAGAGTTACTTTTCTTCCGGTCTCTTTTCCTGATGTATTTAATACTACTAGTTCCATTTTCTGATAATTACATAAGAATTTTTAGCTCCCGGAACAGCACCTTTTACTACTAAAAGATTTTGTTCTTGATCCACTTTTAATACTTGAAGGTTTTGTACAGTTACCTGCTCACCTCCCATTCTTCCAGCCATTCTCATCCCTTTGAATACTCTTGAAGGGTCAGATCCAGCACCGATAGAACCTGGAGCTCTAAGTCTGTTGTGCTGACCATGAGTTGCCTGCATTACACCTCCAAATCCGTGTCTTTTAACAACACCTTGGAAACCTTTACCTTTAGAAGTACCAGTTACATCTACATATTCACCTTCGATGAATAGATCAACTTTCACTTCCTCTCCTACTTTAGCATCTGTGAATCCGTCGTGGAATTCAACTAATTTAGCTTTAGGAGCAGAACCAGCCTTTTTGAAATGACCAGCTAACGCTTTACCAACGTTCTTCTCACTCTTGTCATCGAAACCCAATTGAACGGCAGAATAACCGTCAACCTCTAAGGTTCTGACCTGTAAAATCGCACATGGACCTGCTTGAATAACTGTACAAGGAATATTTTTCCCTGCTTCGTCAAACAAAGACGTCATACCGATTTTTTTACCAATAATACCTGACATTGTTTATGTTATAATAAAATTTATCCTTTATTTATCGTCATTTTTCGGAAGTCTGAAGCAATTTCTACTTTTGATATAGGCATACTACGCCCCTAAAATGAGTGTGCAAATGTATGAATAATTTTCTAACTGACAAATATTTCAAGCAAAATATTTTGATTTTTAATCATTTAGATAATTTTGGAAAAATTCGGGCGAAATTTCAGGTAAAATATTTTGGAATTACAGATAATTTAAAAATGAGTTGATTTTTACTTAATAATTACACTCACTCCAATTTCCTCCAGATTATTTTTGTCTTCTTCTAAAATATCCTGATCCGTAATCAAGTAATCTATTTTATCTAAAGAAGCAATTTTTCCGAAGCCTTTTTTATTGAGTTTGGAAGAATCGGCAAGAATAACAACTTTGTCAGAACATTCAATCATCAATTGATTTAAATGAGCCTCTGCTGCATTCGACGTACTGATCCCAAAATCCATATCGATTCCGTCTACACCAAGAAATAATTTATTACAAGAAAACTGTTTCAGAATACCTTCAGAAATAGAACCTACAATAGAAGTTGAGCTTTTCCTCACCTCTCCTCCTAACTGTATAATATTAATGTTAGGATTATTGCAAAGCTCAATCGCAACACGTAAAGAAGAAGTAAGCACCGTCAACGGCCCAAAGTTTACCAGCATTCTTGCCAGATAATGCATCGTTGTTCCAGAGGCCAGAATAATACAGTCGTTTTCCTGAATTAAAGACAAAGCCGCTTTTGCAATCCGTTGCTTGGCTTCTACATTTATGCTTTCCTTTTCATCCACATTTTTTTCGTACGCATAACGAACATGCTTACTCGCACCACCGTGATTTCGGAAAAGCAAACCCAAACTTTCAAGATAATTCAGGTCTTTTCGGATTGTAACCGAAGAAACATTGAATTTTTCACACAAATCCTGAACAAGAACATGATCTTTCTCTTCGATCTCCTTTAAAATATCATTATGTCTTGTCAATAATTTTTCCATGCGAAATTAATTTCACCAAAATTACTATTTTTTTTTATATTAAAAATTTTATTTAATTTCTTTTTAGTTTCATTTTTAATTTTTACATTTGAAAACGAAACATAACGAAATATTATGAAACGAAACGAAGAACTCAGCAAACTCACCACCGTAAAAGAATGGGACTTTATTGTCATTGGTGGCGGAGCAAGTGGCTTAGGTTCGGCATTGGATGCAACCAGCAGAGGATTTAAAACGTTATTACTCGAATCTCATGATTTTGCTAAAGCCACTTCCAGCCGAAGTACAAAGCTCGTACACGGCGGTGTAAGATATTTGGCGCAGGGCGATATTGGTTTAGTTAAAGAAGCTTTGAAAGAAAGAGGCTTGTTGGCTAAGAACGCAGCTCATGTGGTAAAAAATCAGTCTTTTATTATTCCGAATTATACTTGGTGGGGCGGAATCTACTATAAAATAGGACTTTCGATATATGATTTTCTTGCAGGAAAATTAAGCTTAGGTAAAACAAAATACATCAGCAAAGCAAAAACAGTTGAAAAACTTCCGACTATTGAACAAAAAGATCTGGCGAGCGGTGTTGTTTATCAGGACGGACAATTTGATGATGCCCGATTAGCCATTAATTTAACTCAAACAATTATTGAAAAAGGCGGAACTGCAGTTAATTATATCAAGGTCATTAATTTAATTAAAAATGATTCCGGAAAAATCTTAGGTGTAATTGCTGAAGATCAATTCTCGAAACAACAATTTGAACTTAAAGCGAAAGTAGTTATCAACGCGACCGGAATTTTCACCAACGACATATTAAATATGAATAACCCAAAACATGGAAAACTTGTTGTTCCAAGTCAGGGAATTCATTTGGTTTTAGATAAATCTTTTTTAAAAAGTGATGACGCGATCATGATCCCTAAAACATCCGACGGAAGAGTTCTATTTGTCGTTCCGTGGCATGACAGAGCTTTAGTTGGAACCACAGACACGCTTTTGGAAAACGAAAGTTTTGAACCGAGAGCATTGGAAGATGAAATTAAATTTGTTTTAACCACTGCAAGACAATATTTAGCTAAAAAACCAACACGTGAAGATGTAAAATCAGTTTTCGCAGGGCTTCGACCGCTAGCCGCTCCCAAAGATGGCGCAAAAAGCACCAAAGAAGTTTCCCGAAGTCATAAAGTGATTACTTCTGAAACCGGATTGATTTCCATCATTGGCGGAAAATGGACAACCTACAGAAAAATGGCCGAAGATACCGTTGATGAAGCGATGAAAGTTCACAAACTAGGAATTACCACTTCAAAAACCGAGAACCTTTCAATCCATGGAAATGTGAAACCTGAAACTGTAGACAGAACTAATCATTTATATGTATACGGTTCAGATATTCCTAAAATTAAAAAATTACAGCAAAGCAATTCTGAATTTGCCGAAAAAATACATCCAGAACATCCTTTCACAATAGCAGAATCGGTTTGGGCAGTACGAAATGAAATGGCAGAAACCGTTGAAGATATTTTGACAAGACGCGTAAGATTATTATTTTTAGACGCGAGAGCTGCCATCGATAGTGCCGAAAAAATCGCTACAATTATCGCAAGAGAAAATGGGCATTCCCAAGAATGGATCAACGAACAAACTAATGAATTTATAGAATTGGCAAAAGGATATTTGCTGACACCTTATTCTCCAAAAACAATCAACCTTAATAAATAGACACAACATGAGCGAAAAATTAATTCTTGCTTTAGATCAGGGAACCACTTCGTCCAGAGCAATCCTATTTAATCACAAAGGGGAAATTAAATACATTTCCCAAAAGAGTTTTGAACAAATCTTCCCGACGCCAGGTTGGGTAGAACATGATCCGAACGAAATCTGGTCATCGCAAATTTCTGTAGCCGCAGAAATTATCGCCAAAGCTGGAATTTCTGGTTTGGAAGTAGCCGCAATCGGAATTACGAATCAACGAGAAACAACTGTCGTTTGGGACAGAGAAACGGGCGAACCTATATATAATGCAATCGTTTGGCAAGACAGAAGAACGTCTAAATATTGTGACGAATTAAAAGAACAGGGACATACAGAAATCATCAAGGAAAAAACAGGTTTGGTATTGGATGCTTATTTTTCTGCCACAAAACTGAAATGGACTTTAGATAATGTAGAAGGAGCAAGAGAAAAAGCCGAAGCTGGAAAACTGTGTTTCGGAACTGTTGATACCTGGCTGATCTGGAAACTTACCCGTGGAAAAATGTTCATCACCGATGTTTCGAATGCAAGCAGAACGATGCTTTTAAATATTCATACTTTAGAATGGGATGAAGACCTTCTGAAATTATTTAATATTCCTAAAAATATATTGCCCGCCGTAAAGCAAAGCAGCGAAGTGTATGGTGAAACTGCCACTACTCTATTTTCAACCAAAATTCCTATTGCGGGAATTGCAGGAGATCAGCAGGCCGCTTTATTCGGGCAAATGTGTACCAAACCCGCAATGGTAAAAAACACTTACGGAACAGGATGTTTCCTTTTAATGAATACCGGAACTGAAGCCGTTTTATCAAAAAACAATCTGCTAACAACTGTTGCTTGGAAAATTAATGATGAAGTGAATTATGCCTTGGAAGGAAGTGTTTTCGTAGGCGGTGCGGCAATTCAGTGGTTGAGAGATGGGTTGAAACTTATCAATTCTGCAGAAGAGATCAATATTTTAGCTAAAACTGTCGAAGATAATGGCGGCGTGTATTTCGTTCCTGCCTTAACTGGATTGGGTGCGCCTTACTGGGATCAGTATGCCCGTGGAACTATTGTCGGCGTTACCCGCGGAACAACCAACGGACATATTGCAAGGGCTACTTTAGAAGGTATTGCTTTTCAGGTATATGATATTGTGAAAGCAATGGAAGCTGATTCTGGAAGAGAAAGTTTGGAATTGAGAGTAGATGGCGGTGCTTCGGCGAGTGATTTATTGATGCAGATTCAATCGGATTTATTTGGTTTTAAAATTACCAGACCAAAAACATTAGAAACAACCGCTTTAGGTGCCGCTTATCTTGCCGGATTGGCGGTTGGTTACTGGAAAAGCATTGATGAAATTCAATCGCAATGGATTGTTGATAAAGATTTTCATCCGCAGCTCGAGCAGGAAAAAGTGGAGAAAATGGTAACGACATGGAATAAAGCCGTGCAACGTTCTCAAAGCTGGATCGAAGATTAATTTCACCTTATAAAAACTAAGATATGACTCCATTTATAGCAGAACTTATCGGAACCATGCTGATGATCTTATTAGGAAACGGCGTGGTGGCCAACGTAGTTTTAAAAGGTACGAAAGGAAATAATTCTGGCTGGATTGTGATTACGACCGCTTGGGCATTAGCTGTTTTTGTCGGAGTAACCGTTGCAGGCCCGGTGAGCGGTGCCCATTTGAATCCCGCAGTAACCTTAGGATTAGCCTTCGCAGGAAAATTTTCGTGGGATCTCGTTCCAACGTATATTGCCGGAGAAATGATCGGGGCAATGTTAGGCGCTTTTCTTGTATGGCTTTTTAATAAAGATCATTTTGAAATCACTGAAGATGAAGGTGCTAAACTCGCTTGTTTCAGCACAGGTCCGGCTATCAGAAAACCTTTATCAAATTTAATCAGTGAAATTATCGGAACCTTCGTTTTGGTATTTGTGATCTTCAATTTTGTGGATGCCAGCATTTATGTAAACGATGCTTCCGAAGCCAAAATAGGTTTGGGAACCGTTGGCGCATTGCCGGTAACTCTATTGGTTTGGGCAATCGGATTGTCTTTAGGCGGAACCACTGGTTATGCCATCAATCCTGCCCGTGACTTGGGACCGAGAATCATCCACTCCATTTTACCTATCAAAGGAAGCAGCGACTGGAGCTATGCATGGATTCCTATTTTGGGACCTGTTATTGGTGCTGGTCTTGCTGCCTTATTACATGTAAGCTTAAACTAAAATTTTAAAACTATATGAAAGAGCCATTCCAACTTTGGGATGGTTCTTTTTTTAAACACAAATTACATGAATACTTTTTCCATATGAAAATCCTTAGAATGTAAAATAATTCTAATATTTTAAACCATTAAGATAGGGTTAAGAAGTTGAGACAAATTAAGTTAACTTCATTATTAGGGATGATATTTATCCAAAATTAATTTAAACGTTTTTGCTTTTTATCGGCAGAATTCAATTTTATCAACGATAAAATCTTTGTGCTTTAAAAACATTCATTATTTAAAAACATCTTTGCGACTTTGCGATTAACCAACAAACAACAATTCTTCCCAAATTAAAATTAAGTTCAAATTTTTCATTAAATCGCAAAAACTCATTAATCACCGTGATTTTACGGTTTAATTTTTGCTGGGATATTTTTACTTTTGAAAAAAATTTTAATTATGAAAAAGCTTTTTTGTTTATTGATTCTATGCATCGGCTTCTTATCTTTTGCACAGTCGAAAGTACCGTTTGTCGGGAAAAGATTTTATGATATTGTAGAAGGCTTCAGCGGAAGCGGAACTCCAGCGTATTATGTAGACATCAAGAAAAACGGAGATGTACATTTCGGATATGTTCAGATGAATCAGGCAGACGGAACAGAAACGGCAGAAGACATTAACGTAGGAAAATATAATCCTAAAGTAATGACCGTACATTTTAAAAAGTTCAACGAAACTTTTAATCTTAAGCTTGAAAAAGATAAAATTTATTTAACCGATAAAAACGGAAATATTCAAAAAACTTCAGACTGCTGCTCAGTAGCAGAAAGCACAGATCCTGACACAAAATGTTCTTGTGAAAGCGAACTTTTTAAACCATGAGGTATATAAGACCATTTCTTTTTCTAATCCTCTTATCTTTTATTTCGTGTGGAAAAAAAGACAATCATCTCTACACATTTTATTACTGGAAAACGAAACTGGCTTTAGACAAAACCGAAAAAGATGCTTTGCAAAAAGCCAGCGATCCCGTTTTATACACGCGTTTTTTTGATGTTGATAAAGTAGATGGAAAGTTTCAACCCGTTGGGGTTATTACAAAAGATAAAAGTTTTGAAACCGATAAGCAAATCGCGCCCACCGTTTTTATTACCAACCGTACTTTTCTTTATATTAAAAAAGACGACATTCCATTTTTAGCGGAAAAAGTTCATCAATTGATTCAGAAAAAAACAGATGAATATCATTTAAAAACAAATAATGAAATTCAGATTGATTGTGATTGGACAGCCGGAACACGAGATGATTATTTTACTTTTTTAAAAGAATTAAAAAAAATTTCGGGAAAAGAAATTACCTGTACGCTTCGGCTTCATCAGGTAAAAGATAAGGCACAAACAGGAATTCCGCCTGTTGCAAAAGTTTTTCTGATGTGCTATTCCACTTCTTCGCCGTTGGAAAATTCAGATAAAAATTCAATTCTGGATGTTAATATTCTGAAAAGCTATCTTTCGAAACTTGAAGAGTACCCAATTAAAAAAATTGAAGTAGCACTTCCCATTTATTCATGGGGAATTGTGACAAATCATCTGGGGAAACACCGATTAATTAATGCGTTATCTCAAAAAGATCTGGATAATCTTAATTTCAGAAAAATCTCGGAGAACGAAATTGAAATTCAGAAAGACGGATTTTATTTCGGTAATTTCCTGAATAAAGGCTTTAAAATTAAGATTGAAGAGATTTCCGATCAACAGCTTCAGGACGTCATTCATTTCCTTGATAAAAAAATTCCACAATACAATATTATTTATTATCAATTAGATAGTAAATTTGTTAGCAACCAAAATTTTAATTTAAACTAAATTTATAATACAATTGATTTTTTAAAATCATAATTGCTTCGAATAGGTTTTGAAAAGCTGTATTGAGAAATTATCATTAATTATGAAAGGTTCTCGATACATTTTTCTCCGCTTTGCTGCGAAAAACACTCGAACTGACGGAAAGGTTTCAAAATTAATTGAGGGTAAATTACATTCATTTAAAAAATTAAAAACACCACAGCTAATATGAAAAAGTACCTACTTTCATTTGCCGTACTATCACTTTTTTACACAAAATCTGATGCCTGTGCATGGGCTGATCCTGATTATGATTATTTCAATCTTTTCACGCAGACCATTATAAAAGATAAATCTTACCTGCCGTTTTTACACAGCTATTCCACAAGATTTTATACCGATTACAGCCCTTCGCTTCTGGCTCAAATTCCTGATGAGAATATTGAAGCGTGGAGAAAATATTTTAACAATCAGCTCAGTTACTCCGAAACGTTGTTTTTGGTGAATAAAATGAGCATGAACGATTTAAATGAATTAAAAAAAGGAAATCCAAATAACCAACTGCTTAAAAAACTGGGAACGGGTTTCTACACCAAATATACAGAAGGAATTGATTATCTGATTGAGGCTAAATATCTTGAGCCTTATATGAAAATCAATTATATTGAAAGTACGGATTCTTTTTATTATCGCGAAAATCAGAAAGATGTAAATGCTACCAATCTTGATTACAATAAAACGATTGCTGCATTAACGTCACTTTATAACGCTGCCAAAAATCCGGAAATCAAACAACGTTACGGTTTCCAGCTCGTGCGTTTTAATCATTACACCCGAAATTACGATGCCGCGGCTCAGGCTTTTAAAACCTATGTCGCTCCCATCAAACTGAAAGGTGCACCTTATATTATGGCACTCGATCAGCTTGCCGGCTCACAACGCGGGATGGATATGAATAGCGAAGCCAACTGGAACTTCTTTCAGGTTTTTAAAGACAGTAAAAGCCGTAAGGAGTCTGCCTTTGTTTCGATGCAGCTTTCGGATACCGCTTCATTTAATAATATTTTAAAAAGAGCGAATACGAACGACGAAAAAAATATGGCGTATTTCCTTTTAGGCTATCAGGATTTTACCAATCCGATTCCTTTGATGGAAAAAATGTATGACATTAACCCTGATTCGGAAATCCTGAAAGTAATGGCGGCAAGGAGCATTAATGAAATTGAAAGAAGTTATCTTCCGACCTACTATTATGCTTCAACAGAAAATGGAACTGTCGTTAAAAATTCCACACAAAACAATTCAGATACAACAAATACTGAAAATACAGAACCTAAAAAAGAAGAATTATCTTTTTGGCAGAAAATTGTGAGATTCTTTAAAAACCTTTTCGGAGGATCAAAATCGAAAAGTGAAACCGAAAATAAAGCTGATCAAAGTGATGATGAATTGCTGGATAACCCGAACAGAATTCCGGTATATTCTAAAAACGATTCATATTACGGGTCTGAAAATGATCAGCAAAAAGACTTTTTGGATGATTTGCAGAAATTTGCTTCTAAAACAAAAGAAAAATCGAAGGATGAATATTGGCAGATCGCCGATGCTTACCTGATGTTTTTGAAAAAAGACTATAAAGCGAGCACTGAAATTTTAGAAGATATTAAAACCACCAATCCGGAATATCTTGAGGAAATTAAAAGAATGAAAGTGCTAAATGATATTGTTTCTCAGCCTAAAATTGATGCAAAATATGAAGATCATCTCATGAAAGATTATGCCGAATATTTTGTGGAAAAATCGGTAAAAAAAGACAGTACGAATCAGTATGATGAATATGGAACTGCACCGTCAACCGCAGATTTCTTAAAGGATGTTTTGGCTAACCGTTATTTCTTACAAGGTGAAGATGGAAAATCTTACCTGATGAATAATAAGCTGTCGTATCTTCAGTACAATCCGAACTCCAGCTTGGTTAAAAGTGTGGAAGAATTTTACAGAAAATCGAATAAGACCCAGTTTGAGCAACAGATTATTTCTAAAAACATGGATAATGTAGGGAATGTGGATGCGTTTTTCAGTGTGATCTATGGTGACAGAGCGATGAGAACGGCCGACTTTGCCAAAGCGAAATCGTATTATGAAAAAGCGCAGACCTTCGCCGGAATTCCAAGAGAAAACTATGAGCGCTATAATCCACTAACCGGAAATTATGAAAAACTGGTTTATGACGGCAAAAATTATGACGGTTTTCATAATATTTCAAATCTGATTTTCGGGCACAATACCTGGGAAAGTTTTGAAAGTCCGCAAGACCAAAGTATGAAAGCAGAAGATTACAGCCTCTTCCCTTTCATCAAACCCAACATGAATAAACTAGAACTTGCAAATGCCCTTGTTCAACTTAAACAAATCGGAAACGGGAAGGATGAAAAGTCGGCCAAAGCCAATCAGCTGATTGGAAATGTTTTGTATAACACTTCTGTTTTAGGGTATTTCAGACAGGTTTTCGTGATGGATGTCGACAACAGCAACGGTGGAAAGTATGATTTCTGGCGAACTGATCGAAAAAATCCGTACCAATATTACTATAAAAACTTTTTAGACACTACGTATATTGAGCCTGATAATTTTGACTTGTCGATTAATTATTATCAAAAGGCACTTAACACGTCAAACAATAAAGAGGAAAAAGCAAGAATCTTATTCCAGATGGCCAGCGCCGAGCAAGGAAAGTATTATCAGTATGAGGCAAAAAATCCGGCCAATATTGATTATTCTGATCCTAAATGGTCTGAGAAAAATGCCGCTCACGACCTACAAATGACCACCACCAAGCATGAAAAATACAAAACGTATTTTGCCATTTTAAAGAATCAGTACTCGGATACTGAAACGGCAAAAGGGCTGATGGGTAGCTGTATTTATTTTGAGTATTTTATGAAGTAGTAGATTATTTTGTTTTAAGGAAAACAAATAGGTATAAAACAACCCATCGTTAAAGCGATGGGTTGTTTTGTTATTATCACGGATTATAAATCCGCGAGAGTGGAAGTTATAAATCTCTGAGATCGGGAATCTATTTATATACCTTTTGATCACATTTCCAAAAATGTGTTATTACAGTATCTGTCTTATGTATTTGAAAAAATAAATCTCCTTTCTTTTTTACTATTGTATCCCCTATATCCATTTCGTCATAGTAAATTCTCATCCATCTATCATTTTCTTCACAATTACATTCTTTTTTTGTATAAGGATTATAACCATTTTTTAAAAATACATTCGAATGAACAGGTTTTGAAACTACAACAGCTAAACATTCAATAGACTTGTTAAGTTTTTTATTATAATCACAATTAGGTCCTAACTCACAACCTATTATAAGTAACATCAAGGCAAATAAATAAAAATACATTTTAATCATAGTTATTTAATATTAATTAAATTCAGGACTATATTTAAACTTACCAGACCACCCTTAAATTTAATATAATCCCCCCTCTTATACTAAAATTAGAATTTGTCCCTGGAATACCATAAGAAATGGAAGGACTATAACTTATTGCATCTGGTTTTGCCCCCCAAAATGCATCTTCTGCAGCTCCTAATCTAGTTCTTGCCGCTTGAAGGTTTTTTTGAGCAATAAGACCTGGAGAATCCATGACAACTTCTTGAATATTTCCTGTTTTACCATTTTCTACAGGATTACCTCCTCCAGAAGGTGAATCATCATATTTATTTCCATTAGGAGCATAATATATTCCTTTATCAGTAAATGAATTCTCTTTTCTTGTATAACCAGCTTTGTCTGCACTTCCTTCAAACCATTCAATATCATGAGTTTCATTATTCTCGTACCAATCTTCCAATCTCCCATCGGGATCAATAAATCTCAAAGGATTATTAAAGGCATAACGATAAGGCGACCACGCTCTATTCACTTCCGCCAACGGATCCACAACACCCCATCTGCCAATATCCGGCATGTAAAATCTTGCACCATAATCATACATACCAGTTTCCTGAAGCTCTTTTCCGTTGTATTTGTAAGAATACAAGCTTCCGAAATTAGAAGCATTAGCTCCCCCGATATGATTCAACCCAAAAGGATAATAATTGTTGGTATCTCTTACCTGAACGCCTTCGCTGGTTTTCGAGAAGCTTATTCTCGTATTTCCTAAATGATTTAATAGTAGTTAATATAATAATTTCTATAAAACTGTAAAATTCTTCGGATGTAACAATAAAATTAAAAATAAAACGGATAACCATTTAGATTACCCGTTTTTTTATTAATTTATTATGTTTTTAATTGTATAACCTCATTCATAAAAACCTGCATATCTAGGATATTACCACTTTTTTTTGAAAATTTTCCCAACTAATTTTTGAAAAACTGTATGATATATTCCTAAGTTTTTTACATGCAATTCATCGATAAAATCATCAAAATTTGAATAAAAATCTGTTCTTATTACAAATAATCGTTTCTCATTTTTATTATAAAGTACAAAAAATTCATAATCTTCATTTCCTATTTTAAATCCCTTTATATCTTCTATTTTAATTGTTTTTTCTAAGAAAAATAATCTTTTATAATACAATTTTCCATTTTCTATTTTTGCAAAAATAATCTCATAATAAATTTTATACCACAAGAAAAAAATTGTAAATAAAAATAATAATTCAAAATATATAAACCATATATATTGTCCTTTATCTATCATCTTTGTTCTAGTAAAAAATAAATAGGGGATACTTAGCATACAAATTCCCAAAATAAGTATTAATGGAGCTTTATTAGCTTTTTTAAATATTAATTTCATTTATTATAATTTTTTAATTATGGATTTCCAAATAATTTATCACCTGTTTGATATTCATATAGAGTCTTTCCTCCAAAATAGATTAGTGAAATCGCAGCTCCTGCAGGTCCTGCAAAGCCAATTGCAGTAAAGGCCATGTCAACACCAAACTCAGTTTTTGAAATTTGTCCAGTTGTAACTTGATATACGCTTACTGCTATACCTGTAACTGCTAACACGTTTCCTGCTACTTTTAATCCCTTTGCAAGATTTGAAACTTTAGAGGTTTGAAGCATAGAACCTGCTACATTTGTTTTAAAAGTAGGTTTTCCAAATCGATTTAAAATAGTAAAATTCACAGTTGATTTTGTTTCCAAAGCTGTGGTAAGATATGAACCAGCTTTTGCAACTGCTTGATCTAAACCTAACGAACCTGCACCAAAATAAGGATGATTAATAATTCTAATTCTATCAATAGTTTCATTACTTTCTAAAGTCCCATTCCATATTTTATTCATATAAGAATTAAAATGATTCTGTAACAAATTACCCCATCCTGCCTTTTTAGTTAAAGTTACACCTGGAATATCTATTATTGCATCTCCAATTCCACCCTCAGAAAAGCCAGTATTGAGACTTAAAAAATTACCACTATACCCTAAACTAATATTTCCAGAGCTGGTAAATCCGTTTCCTGTATTACTCCAAGTGGTATCCCAATTACCTCCTAATCCATACATCTTATCTATAAGATCATTTAAAGAACCTGTAGATCCCGATCCAGCCTGCCCACCACCAGCATCCTGAGCGAAATACATTCCATGAGAGCTTCCCATTCCATTATAACTCGACAAGGTAGAATTAGGATCAAAATCTCCATTAAAGGCAGAATGCTCTCCATAAATAGATCTTGGATCATACGCTGCATTTCCATCAGGATCAATATAGCTAATAGGATTATTAAATGCATAATTATATGGAGAATATCTTCTCATTTGTTCTGCCAAGGCATCTACCACACCCCATCTTCCCAGATCCGGCATATACATTCTCGCTCCAAAATCATACATTCCCGTTTCCTGAAGCTCTTTTCCGTTGTATTTGTAAGAATACAAGCTTCCGAAATTAGAAGCATTAGATCCCCCGATATGATTCAATCCAAAAGGATAATAATTGTTGGTATCTCTTACCTGAACGCCTTCGCTGGTTTTTGAGAAGCTTATTCTCGTATTTCCAAAATGATCTTGATACTGGTAAATATAACGGTTTTCTACAAAACTGTAAAATCCTGCAGAGGTAGCTACAAATATTAAAACAAAACGGATAACCATTTAGATTATCCGCTTTTTTATTAATTTATTGTAAAAATGTAACTTAACTTATATTATTTTTTCTTCTAGTTCATTGAACCATTGCTAATACTAACAATACTCCAAATATCTTGTGGATTTTTCCGTTTTAAAGTATAAGTTATATATTTTTTACGATTAGAAGTTGCAAATGAAATCAGAGCTAAATTAGCATTTATAATATAGTCTGATAATAATAAATAATTTTCTACACTAGGTATAATATGTACAATTTGAAGAAGTTTTTTAACTGAGCTATCTGAAGATATATACATTAAATCTTCATTACCTAGTTGCTTTTTTTCATCATAAATTATAACCTTATCACTACCAATAAATTTCCCTAATGAGTAATGTACAATATAATCATTAAAATAGTAATCGTTAAATTCTTTATTTTGAGCATTTATATTAGAGATAAACGATAGAATAAAAAGAATAAACATTAATAATAAATTTTTCATTATTTTGAATTAAAAATATTTAGTAATAATTTAAAGTTTTTTTCCATATATATATATCAAAAGCTGTAGTAAATTTCCCTGGATCACCAATTCCTCTTTTATAATAAGTATCTTTTAATAACTTATTTTCAAAATAGTCTCCAGCATCATTATATCCAAGAGAACCTAAACTAGTTTTTTCAAACCTAACTCTTGTTCCTGCTGACTCTCCCCAGTGATTTATTTCATGCCCTACTAATGTACTCATATAAAATATATTTTTAAGACCATCTACAGAAGTAGTATCATGATTTGCTTTTTCAAACCAATCCAAAACGTCTCTGTTTATTCTAACCAAATTTATTGGATAGGAGTTATTATTTGCATGGGGATAATCTGCCTTAGAATATCCTTCATCATTATGAAGATTATTCCATAATTTGTTTGGCTGGAAAACATTTTTGTTAGCTCCTCAATTGAAAACCCACTTGTTTCGCTCAAAACACTCATGAAATTAATATCATTTATTATATTAGGCAAAATATTCATCACAAAATCATAAAAAGCAGGATAGTTCTTCTTATAATATTCTTCCTTATTTTTTGGAAATTGGAAAGAAGGATTTTCCCAAGCTCCTCCAGATAAAGATCCGGAACCTTCTTGCCCACCACCTGCATCTGGAGCAAAATAATTTGCCAATGAATTACTCATTCCTGAAAAGCTCGACAAGGTAGAATTAGGATCAAAATCTCCATTAAATGCAGAATGCTCTCCATAAATAGATCTTGGATCATAAGCTGCATTTCCATCAGGATCTATAAATCTTAGCGGATTATTAAACGCATAATTATACGGAGAATATCTTCTCATCTGTTCTGCCAAAGCATCTACAACACCCCATCTTGCCAGGTCAGGCATATACATTCTCGCTCCAAAATCATACATTCCTGTTTCCTGAAGCTCTTTTCCGTTGTATTTGTAAGAATACAAGCTTCCGAAATTAGAAGCGTTAGATCCCCCGATATGATTCAATCCAAAAGGATAGTAATTGTTGGTATCTCTTACCTGAACGCCTTCGCTGGTTTTCGAGAAGCTTATTCTCGTATTTACTAGATAGTCTTTTTTTTGGTACAAAAATATTGACATTTTACTGTCAAATAAAACGGATAATCATTTAGATTACCCGTTTAAAAAAATTATTGGATTTTAATTGTTTAATCTCATTCATAAAGTAAACCAGCATATTTGGAATATTAAAACATTTCCATCTTTATTTTCACTCACAATAAACTGAAGGTGATTTTGGAATTTTTTTTCCTTTTTCTAAATAAATATATTTTACCGATTCTTTTGCTCCTCTCTGTCCTAGTTCATATGCTTTTAATATTGAGTAATTACCATATTTACTTTTATATTTATCAAATAATGGACTATCTTCTTCAATACTTAAAATATTAGAAATATCCCAATATGCATCGCTAAAATTATTCTTTTCTGCCATTAAGATTGCATAATATAAAAACTCCTTATATCTTCCATTGTTTGAATATTGCTTACATGCCTTATTATACGCTATGGTATCGCCCTCATATATTGCTTTGTGTATATTTTCCTTTAATTTTTTATCATTAAAATCAAAATCTTTATCAACATAAGGAATATAGTCATTAGGTTGATTATCATTTAATACATTTTTAAGTTGTACATTTTCTTTTGATGTTGTTTTATTACAATGAAATAATGATAATAAAACAAAAAGCATGAATAAATTTTTCATTTGATTATTTAAAATTTTTATATTTTTTTAGGAATTCTCTATAATAATATCCGCTAAGAGCCTGGCCATTTTTATAAAAAACAATAAGTCCATTTTCATCTCCTGAACCTTGCTGTCTATTAACATTTTTAATACCTTTTACGCTTAAGTCATATTCCACAAATCCTCTAAATCCAATAACTGTAAGGTTTGGATGTGCTTTAGATATTTGTTTTGCTATAGATCCATTATTTCCGACATCAGAAGCAGAAAGACAAGCAAACAAAATTAGGATAGGGCTTTTATATTTATCAATATTTGCCCAGTTTTTATTTTTTGCTGACATAGCCTTGTCAAAATCTTTTGCACTAAAAAGTCTTTCATCTTCATTCCATAACATATTTAAATTTCCATGTCCATATACTCTAAAAATACCATCTCCTTTGGTATTTTTAAAAAAATCATGCATCTCTTTAAATTTTTTATGAAAAACAGGTTTATCATCCTTCCCAAAAAAGTTGACGGGCTCTTCATCACTTACATTTTCAAACTGCGAACTATCTGTCCCATACTTAGAAAAATCAAACTGATCAAAATTAGGAGTATACTGTGGGTTTAAATAACTCTGTAATATATCATAGGCTTCTTTTCCATAGTAAGTTTCTCCTCCAGAGCCCTCCTGTCCACCACCAGCGTCCTGAGCGAAATACATTCCATGAGCACTTGAACTTCCCATTCCATTATAACTCGATAACGTAGAATTAGGATCAAAATCTCCATTAAATGCAGAATGTTCTCCATAGGTATCC
>NZ_JBDFPQ010000008.1:86391-201568 GCF_039672645.1 Chryseobacterium sp. C39-AII1 | reverse complement strand
AGCGGTTTGTAATAAACTTTTGAGAATCTGTTTTGGAGTGGTGAAGAATAAGACGAAATATCAACCGGATTATCAAAAAAACTTTAAAATTTTAACCTAAATAATTTGCAATTTAACATAGAACATCGGGGCTAGGGTGGGAGTCGTTTCTTTCAATAGTTGAAAAATAAAAAGAATACTATGATCCTGTCAAGAATCTAAAATAAATTTAAAAGTATGATTCAGCTATCATTTGCTGAGTGAAACGCCTTTGCGAACAAAAAATATTCCCAATCAATTCACAAAAACTTTGTGAGCTTTGCGTTAAAAAACACTACTCATGTTTAATCCAATTCAAAATATTAGGATAAATAATACTGTCTCTTTTCTTTTTATTAAAAAATCTCGGAACGTGCCCGGTTCTTTCCATGAAAATTAATTTGTGAGGAATATTTTGAGCCGTTAATGCCGAATCTAATGCTAAACCTTGATGCTGATTTACCAAGAAATCCTGATTTCCCTGAAAAAGCAAAGTGGGGACATTTGAAATATTAGCAATCGGACTGGCTTTTTTAAACTCTTCAGACATATTTTTTCGATCAAATTTTTCTCCAACCACTTTTTGGAAAGTAGGAGAGGTGTATTTTGAATAAAAAGAATGCACATAATCTTCAGAATAAAAATCCGTAGGGCCACTCAATGAGATAATTTTTTTAACCTGATCCGGATGTTGATAGCCATATAACAAAGCCAAATGGCCGCCGGCACTTTCACCTAAAAGAATATAATTATCAGCTTCAAGCTTTGCCTTTTCGGCTAAGGAATTAAATTGTGTAATAGCAAGGCTTATATCTTCTAACTGTTCTCTATAGGTAATTTTCTTAGATTTAGAAACCAATCTGTAGTTCATATTAATACTTGGAATATTATTCTTAAAAAGCATTTTCTGAATCTGAATCATATGTTCTTTCTTTCCCAGCGTCCAGGCGCCACCGTGAACAATTAATACAACAGGAGAGTTTTTAGGATAATCCGAAGGAAGGAAGATATCCATTTTTTGTCTTTTATGCTCTCCGTATTTTAAATTATAAATTTTCTGTTGATGATCTGTACCCACCCAAACTCGGAATTTCGTATTACAAGAATTTAATAAAAAGCTTAAACATCCTACAACGAAGAAATGATATTTAAGAACCAGCTTTTTCATAGAATAAAGATAACGAAATTTGAATTTAAATTCAGGAGTGATAATTAAATTTATTTTATAGATTCTGTTTTTACAGAAAATGGACTATTATTTATTTAATTAATCATCTCTTAATGGTGAATAAAATAAAAAACATTAAAAAATTCGAAGTTTGATAGCAATAGGATTGAGTTTCGGAATATTATTCATTCTACCACTAGCATAATGGTAATTAATTATTTGTCGTTTGTTTGATATTTATGAAAAATATTCGTGAAAAAATTAGTTAGATATTATTATTTAATGTAAAATATTATAAAGTATAATAAATATCTGTATTTTATAGGCTTACATTTTTTTGTAATGTAAATTTTCATATATTTGCAATGAAAAAATATACACACAAGAATGAAAAAAAAATATTCACTAGCTTCCGCTACTGGAAAGCTAATACAGTACAGAATTTCTCGGAGTCGGAATACAGACTTACTTTTATCAGATACAAAACTTTAAAAAGATATATTTAAAATATAATATGCTTTTTTGTAATCTAGCAAGATAGGTTACACATAATTTTCGTATCCCCAATTATCCAATTTTATCCGAATTATAAATTAAGGTACTTGTCACTATGTACTCAGGAATTTTCAATTGCTGATGATATAGTGTGATAAATACCTGGAGCATAGATTATGCTTTAATTATTGTAAAAACAATATAACATAAACACACGAAAAATGAAAAAAACTATTTTTGCTTCATTACTCTTTCTTGGAGTAATTGCAAGCGGACAAGTTGGTATCAAGACGACAAATCCGAAGGCTACTTTGGATGTTACTGCACATGATGCAGGCCTAGGACCTACTTTTGGTATAAAAACGAGCGATACCAGAGGTAGTTGGGACAATATCTGGTTCAAACTAGATTCTTATGCTCCATCCATCAATGCTTCCGGTGCAGAGACAGGTCTACAGTTTAATGTAGGTAAAAATACCGCAGGAACTTATGGAGATAATAACCAAATCTTAACTACTGTGGCTACGATGACGCCCAGTGGTACTGTTGGAATTGGTACGGAGGCTCCGGCTACTAATGCCTTACTGGAACTTAGTAGTACAACTAAAGGTTTCTTACCTACCAGAATGACAACTGCTCAGCGTGATGCTATTAACCCTAAGCATGAAGGTTTAGTGGTTTATAATTTAGATACTCACTGTTTACAGTTTTGGAATGCAACCGAATGGATTGGGAATTGTACAAATAATGGCGGAGGAACAAATCCTGGAACTGGAGGTGGAACGATTGCTAACTGTACAACAGGAGCTTTAAGTGGAACTTACCAAGCAGGTACCGCAATGAATAGCAGTAATACAGTGGTGTTAACAATTAATGTAACCCAGGTAGGAACTGTTAGCATAAATTCTAATACGGTAAACGGAGTTACATTCAGTGGATCTCAAAACTTCACAACTACGGGTACTCACCAAATTACTCTTACAGCAAGTGGAACTCCTGCAGCTGCCGGAAATCATGCTTTTACCTTCTCATTGGGAAGCAATACATGTAGCAGAACAATTACATTTGCTTCTTCCGGAGGAGCCGGAACAATCACAAACTGTACAACAGGAGCATTAAATGGCACGTATACGCAAGGTACAGCGATGAACAGCAGCAATACGATTCAATTGACTGTAAATGCTACCCAAACAGGTGCTTGGTCAGCTTCTTCTACAACAGTAAACGGGGTTACCTTTAGTGGGTCAGGAACATTTGCCTCTACAGGATCTCAGACGATTACGTTAACAGCTAATGGAACGCCTTCAGCAGCAGGAAGCTTCGGATTTACATTCTCATTAGGAAGCAGCACATGTTCAAGAAATATTACATTTAATGCAGCAACAGGAGCTGGTACTATTACAAACTGTACAACAAGTGCATTAAACGGTACATATCAGGCAGGAACAGCCATGAACAGCAGCAATACCATCCAATTAACAGTAAATGCTACACAAACAGGAAACTGGACAGCTTCTTCTGCAACAGTAAATGGAGTAACCTTCAGCGGATCTGGAACATTTACTTCTACGGGATCTCAGACAATTACATTAACAGCGAATGGTACACCTTCAGCGGCTGGAAACTTTAACTTTACTTTCTCATTGGGAAGCAGCACATGTTCTAGAAGTATTACGTTTACTCAAGCAGTATCAGCTGGAACAATTACCAACTGTTCAGGTACATTAAATGGTAATTATTATAGAGGAGTAGCTATGAACGGAGGAAATACTATACAATTAAATCTGAATGTAACACAAGTAGGTAGCTGGTCTATTTCATCCAATACAGTGAATGGAGTAACCTTCAGCGGATCAGGAACATTTACTTCTACAGGAGCTCAAACGGTAACACTTACAGCAAGTGGAACTCCAACAAACTCTGGTAATTTCACTCATGTATTTAACTATGGAAGCAGTACTTGCTCAAGAACTATTGTTTATGGAGCACAGCCAGTGGCACAATGTGCAGTACAAAGGTTAGGTAGATCTAATTTCCCGAATACGTATTTAATTAATGGTGTGCCGGTAGATGTTACTGTAACAACTTCCAACACGATTAACGGACAAGCTTTCGACAGATGTGGTGGACAAACAGATGCCAACTCTTGGGGCTTAAGAGGAAATAGTGTAGGTACAATTACTTATACATTCAGCAGACCGGTAAGCAATGTTTCATTCAGAGCTTTATTTAGATCTATTGGCAATACGGAGCGTCTAAATATAACTACTAGAAACGGAGGAACGACAGTAAACCCAGTGCTGACATCTGGTCAGAGTTGTTATCAAATACCAACAGTAACGGGTAATCAGGTAACTCAAAGTGGACTTTTCTATTTGAAAGGAACTTATACATCAATTACAATTAGTAATACAGGAAATAATTCAGCAGCAGATAGTGGAATGTATTTGAACATCTTCTTATGTGAAGCAACGGCAAACTAATAATCAAAACAGTTAGATTATAATTTTTAAATGAGACGGCCTCTTTTTAGAGGTCGTTTTTTTGTGTTTAATAGTATGATCTTGTAATAATTTGTATTTTATGCATATATATTTTTTTGTTTGGTGAATTTTTATATATTTGCAAGGAGAAAAAATAATACACACAAAAATGAAAAAGCACAATCTAGTAAATCTCGTTTCAGAGAAACTTACATATCACAACCTTTTGAAGAATCTTTTGAATCTGAATTATATACAGTAAAATTCAAAAGAAACATGTTTTATATTTTTTAATATAAATTTTTATTGCTGCAATCTAAAGCTAGATTTCAGTTATTTTCCTTTTTCTAAATTATCAGTTTTTATCAGTATTTAAAGTACTAATAAAGAAATATCCAGTAATATTTTTATTGCTGAATGGTTTTCTATTATCTGAACTTTAAAATCAAGTTTTTTTAAATATGTTTTTATAAAGATCAATACAAATTATAAATACACACAAAAAATGAAAAAAGCTCTTTATGCGTCATTACTCTTTTTAGGAGTAATAAGTAATGCTCAAGTAGGCATTAAGACAACGGCTCCAAAGGCTACTTTGGATGTCACCTCCCACAATTCGGGAACAAGCCCGATCTTTGGGATGAAAGTATCAGATGCTGTTGGAAGCTGGGATAATATCTGGTTTAAGCTGGATCATTATACCCCTTCTATCAATGCTTCAGGAGCAGAAACAGGACTACAGTTTAATGTTGGGAAAAATTCATCAGGAACCTATGGTGACGGTCAAACATTAACAACGGTGGCAACAATGACACCTAGTGGTAATGTTGGGATTGGTACAGCAGCTCCGGCTACTAATGCTTTATTAGAGCTTAGTAGTACGACGAAGGGATTTTTACCTCCAAGAATGACTACGGCACAACGTTTAGCCATTAATCCGAAACCTGAAGGTTTGGTGGTTTACGACTTAGATTTACATTGTTTACATTTTTGGAATGCTACCGAATGGATCGGAAACTGTACAAACAACGGCGGAGGAACTAATCCGGGAACGGGAACTATTTCAAACTGTACAACTGGCGCTTTAAGTGGAACTTACCAAGTGGGCACTCCTATGAATAGTAGCAATACGGTGGTATTAACAATCGATGTATCACAAGTAGGAACTGTTACAGTAAATTCTAATACAGTAAACGGAGTTACATTCAGTGGATCTCAAAACTTCACAACTACGGGTACGCATCAGATTACCCTTACGGCAAGTGGTACACCTGCAGCTGCCGGAAATCATGCTTTTACATTCTCATTGGGAAGCAATACATGTAGCAGAACAATTACCTTTGCTTCTTCAGGTGGAACAGGAACCATTACCAATTGTACAACAGGTGCATTAAATGGTACCTATACAGAAGGCACAGCTATGAACAGCAGCAATACGATTCAATTGACTGTAAATGCTACGCAAACAGGCGCTTGGTCAGCTTCTTCTGCAACAGTAAACGGAGTGACTTTCAGTGGTTCAGGAACATTTACCTCTACAGGATCTCAAACGATTACGTTGACAGCTAACGGTACGCCTTCAGCAGCAGGAAGCTTCGGATTTACGTTCTCATTGGGAAGCAGCACATGTTCAAGAAATATTACATTTAATGCGGCAACAGGTGCTGGTACTATTACGAACTGTACAACAGGTGCATTAAACGGTACATATCAGGCAGGAACAGCTATGAACAGCAGCAATACTATCCAGTTAACGGTAAATGCTACACAAACGGGTGCTTGGTCAGCTTCTTCTGCAACAGTAAACGGAGTAACCTTCAGCGGATCCGGAACATTTGCAACTACAGGATCTCAGACGATTACGTTAACGGCAAATGGTACACCTTCAGCGACTGGAAACTTTAACTTTACTTTCTCGTTAGGAAGCAGTACATGTTCTAGAAGTATTACATTTACTCAAGCAGTATCAGGTGGTACTATCACTAACTGTTCAACGACGACATTAAATGGTAATTATTATAAAGGAATGTCTATGAATAGTGGTAACACAATTCAGTTGAATGTAAATGTAGCTCAAGTAGGTACTTGGTCTATTTCATCCAATACAGTAAACGGTATAACGTTCAGTGGCTCTGGAACATTTACTTCTACAGGATCTCAAACGGTTACACTTACAGCAAGTGGAACACCATCAAATTCAGGTAATTTTACTTATGTGTTTAGCTACGGAGGAAGTACTTGTTCAAGAACAATTTCTTTTGGAACGCAACCTGTAGCACAATGTGCGGTTGACAAACTAGGTAGATCTAATTTCCCGAATACATATTTAATCAATGGAATTCCTGTAACAGTAACTGTTGCAACTTATAACACTGGAAATGGACAATATGCAGATGTATGTGGTGGCCAGACAGATGCAAATTCATGGTCTTTCCCAGCAACAACTATAGGAAGTATTACCTTCCAGTTCAGTAGACCTGTAAGTAATGTATCGTTCAGAGCTTTATTTAAGTCAAATAGTACTCCGGAACGTCTAAATGTTAGAACTGAAAACGGAGGTAATGTAGTAAATGCTGTATTAACATCCGGCCAGTCTTGTTACCAAACTCCTACAGTAACTGGTAATCAGGTAACTCAAAGTGGATTATTCTATTTAAAAGGAACTTATGACAAAATTATAATTAATAATACAGGAAATGGTACCGCAGCTGATGGTGGAATGTTCTTAAATGCATTCTTATGTGAAGCAACGGCAAACTAATCTTCAAAACAGTTAGATTAATAATTTTCAAAATGAGGCGGTCTTTTTATAAGGCCGCTTTTTTATTGAAAATAATCTGTTAATAAATGTTTCTGAGCTATCTCAAATCAAATTAAATAATTATTTTTGCTCTTTAACAAATATTAAAAAAAAATTAAATTCATATGGCATCTGGTTTTTTTGCGATTTTAGATGATATCGCTGCGCTGATGGACGATGTAGCGGTGACAAGTAAAATAGCCACTCAAAAAACAGCCGGGATCTTAGGAGACGACTTGGCGGTAAATGCTGAAAA
This sequence comes from Chryseobacterium sp. C39-AII1, assembly GCF_039672645.1. Lineage (NCBI taxonomy): Bacteria > Pseudomonadati > Bacteroidota > Flavobacteriia > Flavobacteriales > Weeksellaceae > Chryseobacterium > Chryseobacterium sp. C39-AII1. The sequence continues at coordinate 194,348 of NZ_JBDFPQ010000008.1, read as the reverse complement.
AGCAACAGGCTTTCTTTCTTCGCGAGAACTTCCTGTGTTATGGGCGATCACCAAAGGCTCATTCATCAATAAGCTCATCATTCTACCAATTGTATTTTTACTCAACTGGATCTATGCGCCTGCCATCAATTATGTATTGATTCTCGGAGGACTCTATTTATCCTTCGAAGGAATGGAAAAAATTATAGAATTTCTTTTTCATCGTGATAAAAAAGGACATGAAGTGGTAGAAGAGATTGAGAAAGAAGAAAAAAGCCCGGAAGAGATCGAAAAAACAAAAGTAAAATCAGCCATTACCACAGATTTTATTTTATCCATTGAGATTGTGATTATTGCATTGGGAACGGTTTTAGAAGAAAGTCATCCTTTTATCACTCAGATTTTGGTGACGAGTTTGGTGGCATTTATTGCAACAGTTGGCGTTTACGGAATTGTAGCTTTGATTGTAAGAATGGACGATGCTGGATTTAAATTAATCAAAAAAAGTAATGATAAAGGCTTCTTCGGAAAATTAGGACATATTTTAGTGAAAGCTTTACCGATTGTGATTAAAGCATTAGGCGTAATCGGAACGATTGCATTAATTATGGTTGCCGGTGGTATTTTTGCCCACAGAGTAGAATTTCTTCATCATTTATTCCCGAGCTGGCCGGATACTTTGAAAGAAATTGTATTCGGATTGATTGGAGGTTTGGCAACAGTACTTCTTTTCACCATCGGAAAAGGTGCTTTGTCTTTGGTAAAAAGTAAATAATTAACTTACATTTGAAAATATATAAAGCTTATGAACCAATTAAATATTCATAAGCTTTTTTAATTGTTATGAGAAGTCTGTCTATTGATATTTTAAAGATCGTTCTTGCCCTTTTTGTGGTTTTTCTGCATATGCATGTGTTGCGGGAGACGTATCCGTCTTTAAGTTATGTCTTGGTCAACGGACTTTTCAGAATTGCGGTTCCTGTTTTTCTGATTATTTCGGGATATTATTTTTTTTATGTTGATGATTTTAAACGATTAAAAAAATGGTCGGTAAGAATACTTTTACTGTATATTATTTGGTCAGTCGTTTATTTTCAGTTGTGGAAAGAAAAAGATAATTATACCTTGAATATTCTTTTCGGATATCATCATTTATGGTATCTCATCGGAACTTTTTTTTCGGGACTTATTTTATTTGCCTTGAGAAAATCTTCAGCAAAAGTTTTAATAATTTTAGGGTTACTATTTTTCTGCTGCGGCTACGCGATTCAGTTACTCGGAAATATTCATTACTATAAAGGAAGTTTTGACAAGACGCTCAATTTATACCCTACGTACAGAAATTTTCTTTTCGTTTGCTTTCCGTTTTTAGCGATGGGATTTTTAATCAAAAAACTACAAGTCGACATCAAAAGAAAACCTTCTCTTTTCATGGTTATTTTCTCTGTGGCTTTAGTTATTGTTGAATCTTTTTTAAATTACAGAGTTTTACATTTAAATCAAAAAGAAAGTATTGATCTTTTGTTTTCTTTGTTATTGGCTTGCCCAATACTGTTTTTATATTGTAAAAACCTTCCCGCAAAAACAGATTCTAAAATTCTGGCAAGTATCTCAACTGCAATTTATCTCATCCATCCACTTTTAATGGAATTCATTTATAAATCTCCTTATCCAATTATTCAGCAATATCAAAACATTCTTTTCACCTCAAGTTTATTGATTTCGAGTTTGCTATTGGTTCTAATCAATCGGAAACTGAAATATTTGTTGTAAAATTTAGACGTTTTTTTAATCTTAATTCTCTTAACTAAAATAAACTCTGTTTATTTTTTAACAGTAAGGATTTAAGAGTTTTCTTTTCGCTAAAGGTTAAGAATCAATGAGTTGATTTTATTGAAGTTCTTTAAGTCGTAAAATCTTAATTGCTTAATGTTAAATTATTTAAGCTCAACCTTACAACATTTATAATAAGAAGCATAGTATTAGAGATGTCACACCGAGCGAAGTCGAAGTGTTTATGAAAACTTATTATTGATAAATAAAACTTATCGAACCTCCGCAATCGTCAATCCATCCGGTCTTCCGCCAATATCCAGTTTCTGAATAACCTCCATTTTATTCAAATCAATCACTGAAACAGAATTATTCGGCGTACAAGACATAAAAAGTCTGTTTTTACCCTTATCCATCAACATGGCGGCGCCTTGTCCTGCATTTATTTTTTTGACTTCTTTTCTGGTTTTGCTATCAAAAAACAATAATTCCCCAGTTTTTACACTCACAATACAAACATATTTGCCGTCGGGAGTGAATTTTAATCGATGCAATCCCAACACTTTTGTATCAATGTCGGAAATTACTTCTCTTTTTTCAAGATCAACAATGGCAATATGTCCGTCAGGTTTTGCCGTCCAAAGTTCTTTTCCGTTGCTTGAAACATCAAATCCTTCCGCGCCTTTACCAACAGGAACTAAAGTCTGAATCCAATAACTCTGAAACGTGATCTCAAAGAAAATGTCTTTATCGAAAGCAACCTTTTTCAACCGTTGTCCTTTTTCATAAATCTTAAAACCTTCAAGCTGATTTGCTATGGCTTGACAAGCGTTTAAAAATACTGTTTCGGAATCCATTAATTTCTGTAAATGCTTCGGTGTTTAAACAAATATAGATTAAAATTTAGTGAAAAGAAAATTTCAATTTTAATTCCAAAATTAGTAATATCCATCAGATTTGTCATCCTGAAAGGATCTAGACTCGAATCTTTCCATTATCTTTCTAATATTAAGCTTAGATCCCTACGGGGATGACAAACTTGATGGATATGAACTATGTAAAATTAAGCCTAAATCTTATTTATCAATATTCACCACAGAAATTTTTAATATTTTTATCAAAGTAATAAAATATAGTGATATAGTTAATCTGTTTCTCAGTGAGATTAATTTGTTTCGCAAACTTTGCGTGTGCAACATCAAAAGTCTCATCATGTAACTTTACGAATTGAATACTCATTTCAGGTTCAGGATATTTTGCTCTTGCAACATCATAGCAGGAATCATCAATTTCATATTCTCTTTTCATCAGATCGCAATAACTTAAATTTCTTTTATCTAACGAATCTAAAAAAGAAGTTAGTTTATTTTTGTCTTTTCCTTGTTTTACTTTAGGCAAAACTTTTTCACGAAATTCATCATTTGGCAAATTATAAATTTTTGCTGCTGTAGCTTTTTCTTTAATAATTGAATCTTGCTTTTTCTCTTTACAAGAAATCAATGAAATGACTAAAAATAGAAATACTGATATTGGTTTCATAGTTTAATTTATTTGATTCAAAACTAAACCAGCCAATCACCAATAAAAAAAGGATTCCCGTAAGAATCCTTTTATATTTTAGTTGAATAAATCTTTCACTTTATCAAAGAAAGTTTTTTCTTTTCCGGATGGTTCTGCAACCATTTCTCCGCTGTTCATTTGCTTTTCGAAGAAATCTTTTTGATCTTTCGTAAGCTTTTGCGGCGTCCATACATTGATGTGGATGAACATGTCACCTTTTCCGTAGCTATCGATGCTTGGAAGACCTTTTCCTGCCAATCGTAAGATTTTTCCGGATTGAGTTCCCGCATCAACGGTAATTTTTACTTTTCCGCCAACGGTCGGAACTTCTTTTTTCGTTCCCAAAGCCGCTTCAGCAAAAGAAATATATAATTCCTGATGAAGATTATCACCTTCTCTTTTGATTACTTTGTCAACTTCCTCCTCGATGATAACCAATAGATCTCCCGGTACACCACCAAAAGGAGCGTCGTTACCTTTTCCTCTTACATTAAGCTGGATACCGTCTCTAGCTCCTGCAGGAATGTTGATTGAGATTTCCTCTTCATCTTTAATAAGACCCTGAGCGTTTGCTCCGGCCGGAATTTTATCAGCAACTTTCCCGATTCCCTGACAAGTTCCACAAGTCGTCTGCGTTTGCATCTGACCGAACATGGTGTTCATTACTTTCAGTTGAACTCCGGAACCGTTACAGGTAGGACAAGTTTTTGAAGTAGCACCTTCTGCCATCTTCATTTTCTTAACCTTAATGGTTTTTTGCGTTCCGTTTACCATTTCTTCAAGGTTCAGCTTGATTCTGATTCTTAAATTAGAACCTTTCACCTGCTGACGACCACCTCCGCCACCAAATCCTCCGAAACCGCCGCCACCGAAAATATCTCCAAACTGACTGAAAATATCTTCCATATTCATTCCGCCGCCGAAACCACCGCCACCAAAGCCGCCGTTTCCGCCAACTCCTGCATGACCGTATTGATCGTATCTTGCGCGTTTTTGCTCGTCGCTCAGTACTTCGTAAGCTTCTGCTGCTTCTTTGAATTTTTCTTCAGCCTCTTTATCACCCGGATTTTTATCTGGGTGAAATTTGATAGCCATTTTACGGTATGCTTTCTTTATTTCGTCGGCCGATGCAGATTTGCTGATCTCAAGAACCTCGTAATAATCTCTTTTTGACATCTTTTATATGAGTAATTAGTAATGAGAAATGGGTAATATTCAAAATTGCTTATTACCCATTACTTATTGCTTATGTTTTAATTTCCTGTAACTACTTTTGCAAAACGAATCACCTTATCACCTAAAGTATATCCTGTTTCGATTACGTCTACGATTTTCCCCTTCAAATCTTCTGATGGAGCTGGAATCTGAGTGATCGCTTCATGGAAGTCTACATTAAAAGCGTCTCCCGCTCTTACTTCCATTGCTTTTAATCCTTTTTCAGTTAATTTATTTTTGAATTTATTGTAAATTAATTCAACACCTTGTAGGTCAGCAGGATTTCCGTTTTTAGCGATTTCTTTTAAAGCTCTTTCAAAATCATCCAACACGCCAAGCATAGAGATCATCATGTCTTGGTTTGCATATTGGAAAAACTCCATTTTTTCCTTAGAAGTTCTTTTTTTATAGTTTTCGAACTCTGCATATAATCTGATGTAACGGTCTTTTTCTTCTGCCAAAAGTTCCTCAGCAGTTGGTTGAACTGTCACATTTTCTTCTCTTGTTGCCTCGTTCTGAATATTCGTATCTTGTTGATTATTGATGCTTTCTTCGTTAATATCCTGATTTTCCATAATTCAATCTTTATTTTCCTTATTATTCTCAAACACTTTGCCAAAGGAAAAAATAGGACATTTAGGCAGAGTTTGTTATTGGTTTATGGTTTAGGGTTTAGGGTTTATAGTTTATAGTTTATAGTTTATAGTTGCGCGAACAATAGTACTTTCTATACTTGATTTTAATTTTGTAGCATTAATTCCCCTCCATTGGAGGGGTGGCGAAAATTCGTAAGAATTTTTGTCGGGGTGGTTTTATAATGTTGGCTATTCTTAGTTTTTTAAAACAAATGGATTCTTCTTTAGCTAACACAGGAAATCACCTTTTCAAAGAAGGAAAATCTTTGTTGCAATATTCCAAATTTTATAACGAAGAACCACATCCTAGCCCCGATTGCAGCTTTGTTTGAGCTCATTTTTCTGTTTTCGGCTCGGGCGGCGAAGCCGCCCGAGCCGAAAACAGAAAAATAGCGAGTGCGAAAAGCGGGAAAAAGCTTCTAAAGAAACTTTATATTATTCTCCAAAAAACGTTTGATATAAAAGATAAAGATTCAGAATAATAATCACAAATGAAATAACCCAAACGCAAATTTTCATGAAAGGTTTATTCACAAATTCACCCATTTTGGCTTTATCACTTGTAAACATCACTAATGGAACTACAGCAAAGCTCAACTGCATCGATAAAATTACTTGACTTAAAACTAATAATTCTGTCGTGCCTTCTTCACCGTACAAGATAGCAACGATTAAAGCAGGAATTACAGCTATTAATCTGGTAATCAAACGTCTTAACCAAGGTTTTAGTCTGATATTTAAGAAACCTTCCATTACTATTTGTCCGGCAAGAGTTCCTGTTAATGTAGAGTTTTGTCCGGAAGCTAATAATGCAACCGCAAAAGCAATACTTGCCATAGAGGCTCCTAAAATTGGCGTTAGCAATTTATAGGCATCATGAATATCTGCCACACCATGATTTCCTGTAGTATGAAAGGTTGCAGCAGCCAAAATTAAAATAGCGGCATTAATAAAAAAGGCGAGCATTAAAGAAACGGTGCTGTCTAAAGTAGCAAACTTTATCGCTTCTTTTTTGCCTTCTTTTGTACGTTCATAATCTCTCGTCTGAACAATGCTGCTATGTAAATATAGATTGTGCGGCATTACCGTTGCGCCCAGAATTCCAATGGCGATATAAAGCATTGCGGGATTGGTAATAATTTCCTTTTGTGGAACCAACCCTCCTAAAAGTTCATTAATTGCTGGTTTTGAAATTACTAATTCATAAACAAAACAGGCTAAAATGATAAAAATCAATCCGCCGACAATACTTTCGATCCATCGGAAACCTTTTGCCTGTAAGAGAAGAATAATTAAAACATCAACTGTGGTAATCACAATTCCCCAAGTTAGAGGAATATGAAATAGTAAGTTTAAAGCAATGGCAGAGCCGATTACCTCGGCGAGATCGCAGGCGGCAATGGCAATTTCACAAAATACCCAAAGAATAAAATTAGTCGTCGGACTGAAGTGATCTCTACACGCTTGAGCTAAATCTCTTTCTGCAACAACACCTAATTTAACAGATAAATGCTGCAAAACCATCGCAAAAATATTTGAAATCAGAATTACGGAAAGTAAAGTGTATCCGAATTGGGCCCCTCCGGCAATATCGGTCGCCCAGTTTCCGGGATCCATATAGCCTACGGCAACCATTAATCCGGGACCGGCAAAGGCTAAATATTTTCTCCAAAAACTTGCATTTTTAGGTACTTTAACCGATGAATATACTTCCGGTAATGAATGGAATGTTTTATCTTTTCGCCAAGCGTCTTTTATATTGAAATTCATAAATTGTTAGAAATGACTAACAAATTTAATTAAATAAATGTAAATGAAGAAATGATTTGAACAAAAAAATTCCGAAAATCGCTTTCCGGAATTTAATTTTTATTGGTTCTAAAGAATTTATTTTGCGAATCTTACCGACATTTTTCTGTCGATAGCTCTTTCTGTATCGGTTGCTTTAGAATCTACTTTAGCAAATTTACTTCCGTAACCTTCCGCATCCAAAACTTGGCTTCCAACGCCTTGTTTTCCTAACCAGTCTTTGATGAAAGTAGCTCTGTCTTTAGAGATTTTAAGGTTGGTAGCTTCGTTTCCTGTTTTATCGGTATAACCTCCGATTTTAATTTTAGCATCAGGATAAGCTTTCAAAATAGCTACTAAATTTTGTAGCTGCCCTTCAGATCCGGCTTCCAGCTGATTAGAACTTCCTGTTTTAAAATTTACATGGTCGAAATCATACCATTTATCTTTCAAAACACTGTCGTCTGCAGCATTTTTATAACCGTCAGATTTTAAGAACATGATCATTTGATCTTCCATTCCGCCTTTGTAGCCTTTTAATGCGGTACCATTTAGGTCAATATTTTCATCAACTTTAGTTACGGTAGTTGTTCCTGCACTGTCGGAAGTTACTGTTGTTGTTTCGGTTACCGTTCCTGTAGAATCGTTTACGGTAGTCGTGGTAGTTGTTTCTTTTTTCTCACATTGTTTCCAAAGGAAATATCCTGCTGCAATTAATAATAAAAGCGGAAGTAGCCATTTCCAGATAGAACCTCCTTCATTTGTATTTCTGTCAGGGAAAGTTCCTGTTTCTGCTGTACTTCTCGTTACCTGTATTTTTGGCTGCTCTACCGGTGCTTCCTGAGTCGGCATGTTGATAGCATCCTTATCATTGTCGAAGGCATAGCCTTTTGCCCAATCCCCAACATTTAAACTCGCTAATGAAAGTCCTGCAGGTAATAAAGTAGAAACAATTCCTTTTTGATCATTCAATAAGCTTGAAATTCCAGATTGGTCTAAATTATTATCTGCTGCATATTTCCCCACTGAGCCTACTGTAGCTCCGGTTACTAAATTTAATAATGAATTGGAAGTACTGTGACTGATCCCTGCATAAGTGGCAATGGAATTGACCAATCCGCTCAGCTTATCCCCGAAGATAGATGATAGTAAAGTGGTAATCCACGGACTTGTAGCAGAATCTCCGATTAAATTGCCTAAAATTCCGTTTGAAGATGCATTTTTAATAGCGTCTAAAACATTCGGGTTGTCCGAATTGTTTGCCAATCCGCCTACAACGGCAGGTAATAATCCGCCAATAGCTTTTGAAATACCTGATTCGCTTTCTCCAAACTGCGATGCAGCTTGGGATACTAAAGCAGGACCTAGCTGTCCTTTAATTAAATCAATGATGTTTAAAGACATAATAAATTATTTTGAGATTAATGTTGTATAAATTTAATCAAAAAATCGTCCAAAGGTTAAATTCAAAAAAAAATCTTTAAAAATTACATGAATTTTTAAAGATTTCTTAATTATATAGAATTGATTTTTAGTATGCTTTTGCAAATAAAACTCTTCTTGCAGATGGTTTTCCGGAAATTAACGAAACGCCTTCTTCCACATCATCGTCCAAAGGAATACATCTGATGGTTGCTTTGGTTTCATCCTTAATTTGCTCTTCTTCTTCAGCAGTACCGTCCCAATGAGCGTAGATAAATCCTCCTTTTTCTTCCAACACCTTTTTGAATTCTTCGTACGTATCAACTTTAGTGATATTATCTTTTCTAAAGTCTGCTGCTTTGGTATAAAGATCTTTCTGAATTGTTTTTAATAATTCTTCGATATAAGAATCTAGACCGTCGATAGAACGAACTTCCTTCGTTAAATTATCTCTTCTTGCGATCTCCACAGATTTATTTTCCAGATCTCTTGGTCCCATGGCAATTCTTACAGGAACACCTTTCAATTCGTATTCTGCAAATTTCCAGCCTGGTTTGTTGTGTGTATCATCATCAAATTTTACAGAAATACCTTTTGCTTTCAGTTTAGCCTGAATATCCAAAGCCACTTCGCTGATTTGTGCCAATTGTTCGTCTCCTTTAAAAATAGGAACAATCACCACCTGAATCGGCGCCAACGTCGGAGGCAGTACCAATCCGAAATCATCTGAATGCGTCATAATCAAAGCTCCCATCAAACGGGTTGATGTTCCCCAAGATGTTGCCCAAGCGTGCTCTATTTTTCCTTCTTTATTGGTGAATTTTACATCAAATGCTTTTGCGAAATTCTGACCTAAAAAGTGAGAAGTTCCAGCCTGTAAAGCTTTTCCGTCCTGCATTAAAGCTTCGATACAATATGTTTCATCGGCTCCAGCAAATCTTTCAGAAGGTGTTTTTATTCCCTGAACTACCGGCATTGCCATAAAGTTTTCTGCAAAATCTGCATAGACTTTATTCATTTTTTCTGCTTCTTCTACTGCTTCATCTTTCGTAGCATGAGCGGTGTGACCTTCCTGCCATAAAAATTCAGCCGTTCTTAAGAAAAGACGGGTTCTCATTTCCCAACGTACAACGTTTGCCCATTGGTTGATGAGTATTGGTAAATCTCTGTAAGATTGAATCCAGCTTTTGTAGGTATTCCAAATAATTGCTTCTGAAGTAGGACGAACAATTAATTCTTCTTCAAGCTTTGCATCCGGATCTACAATTAATTTTGATGGATTGTCCGGATCGGTTTTTAATCTATAGTGAGTTACTACAGCACATTCTTTTGCAAAACCTTCTGCATTTTTTTCTTCAGCCTCAAACAAGCTCTTGGGCACGAAAAGGGGAAAATAAGCATTAACGTGACCGGTTTCTTTGAACTTCTTGTCCATTTCATCACGCATTTTCTCCCAGATTGCATAGCCATATGGTTTGATAACCATGCATCCTCTTACTCCTGAGTTTTCAGCTAAGTCGGCTTTTACCACCAACTCATTATACCATTTGCTGTAATCTTCGCTTCTTGAGGTTAATTTTGCCATTATTATTTAAAATTTTTTTAACTTTTCCTTATTATTGTTATCTAAAAAATAAAATCTATTTTTGATAGATTTTTTTACCAGTGTTTTGGTACATTTTTGGTACAGATTGCAAATATAATTTAAATTAAAAATCTTTACGTTATCATGAAAAGAAATATACATAAAAATTTACTTGGTATGCTAAAATCCAAAGGGGTATTGGCGATATCAGGTGGATTACTATTGGTTTCTTGTGGTGCTCAGATGGGTGGGTACAGCGAGACAGACGGGGTATATTACGACCCTAACAAGGATACCCTACCTGAAGGAGTGATCATTAATGATGGCGGTAACAGAGTAGGAGAGTACTATGATTACTATCAGAATGATTCTAACTTAATCCAGAATGCAGAAGCTAATGCTAAAGAAAGCAGATACGATTCTTGGAATGACTACAATGTGAACGGTAATGCTACCGATTCAGATTGGGGTGCTTTTGCAGGTTCTCAAACCAATTATTACGATAACTCTTGGGGATATTCTCCTTGGGGTTGGGGTGGTATGTACGGCTACAATCCTTACTGGGGTTGGGGTATGAACAGCGGTTGGGGCTGGGGTCTTGGTCTTTCATGGGGTGGCTCATGGGGCTGGGGCGGCGGCTGGAACATGGGCTGGGGCTATTCACCTTGGGGGTGGGGTGGTTATAATCCTTACTGGGGTGGTTACTACGGATATGGCTACGGAAATCCTTATTGGGGATGGGGTGGCGGTTACTGGGGTAACAACTATTACAGACCGGTTTACAGAAGAAGTGGGATGAATGGTAACACTTATTCAGGAGGATTTGGTAATTCTAACAGCAACAGAAATTCTATCATCAGAAATAGTGGAGGTTTCAGAAACAGTAATGCTTATACAGGCGGATTCAGAAATTCCGGAAATGTAGGGAATACAGGAGGATTTAGAAATTCTAATAACTCAGGTTTCAGACAACCGGGAAATATGAACGGAGGAACGAGAAATCAATCTTCAGGATTCCGTCAGCCAAGACCTAACTATAATTATCAGCAACCGCAACAATCTCAACCGAGATACAGAAACGATAGTGGCTTCAGAAATGACAGCGGTTTCAGAAATAGCGGAGGTTATAATAACTCCAACAGTGGAGGCGGCTTCAGATCAGGAGGTGGTTTCAGTGGTGGAAGCAGCGGTGGCGGATTCAGATCCGGCGGCGGTGGAGGCGGTGGCTTCAGAAGATAAACTGTTTTCAAATCTCAAACGTAATAACTATTAAAAAATAATGTTAAAAAAATCTTTAGTCTTAATGGGTGTTGCTGCTGCATTTTATGCACAGGCTCAGGATGTATCTATAATCAGGAATTCGATTGATGTTTATTCAGGTTCTCCAATGGTGGGTTCTGCTAAATTCAATGCAATGGGAGGAGCTAATGGAGCTCTAGGAGGTGATGCGAATTCTCTTTTAACAAACCCTGCCGGTTTAGGGGTTGCAATTTCCGGGGAAGTAAATGGTACTTTATCCATTTCAAATTATAAAAATACTTCGTCTTTTGGTGGTGCTGCCATTGATTATAATAAAACGAAAGGTAACTTAGGAAATGTTGGGGCGGTAATGACTTTCCAGTTAATGTCTGAAAGCGCTTGGAAGTTTATCAATATTGGGGTAAATTTTTCAAGCCAATCTATAGATAATTATATTGAAACTCCTGGAAACAGTAATATCATTTATGATTTTGATGCGGCTAATAACATCAGTTCTTCTTACGGAGGACACGCGTACAGCAGATCAGGGTATTTAACCAGAACAAGTTTAGGAGTTGGAGCGAATTACAATCACGCTTTATATATCGGAGCTGGTTTGAATTTCTTCAATACAAGCATCGATCAATATGATACGGCAAGATTTAATTCTACAGCTAACGGTGCAGCAGAATATTTTAATAAAAATGAAACACCTTTCTTTGAAAGAGGAAGTGGTTTCTCTGCTTCATTGGGGGTAATCGGAAAAGTTGGACCAATGTTCAGATTAGGAGCTTCCATCGAAACACCTACATTTTGGGAAATCGACAGAAGTTATGACTTCTATAACGACGCTGTTTACGGAGACGATACGGCTATCGAAAACAGAAGATTCACTTCTCCGCTTAAAGCAAGTGTGAGTGCTGCTTTTGTTCCAAGTAAAAATTTCTCTTTGGATGTTGACTATACTTTAGGTTTAACAAAGCCAAAATATAAAGAATACAGTGGTGCAGATGTAGAAATCAACAATTTCTTTAAGGATAATTACAAAAATTTATCAGAATTAAGAATTGGTGCTGAATACAGATTGAAACAGGTGAGATTAAGAGGAGGTTACTCTTATGCTTCAAGCCCGATCGATGCATTAACAGTAAGCAGATTCAGTAATGATGGAGGAATTTCTGATGCGTCATACAGTAACCTTATTTTGAGTGACAGAAATGCGCTTTCATTTGGTATTGGTTATGATTTTGGATCCTTCTATATTGATGGTTCTTATCAGAATATTTCATCAAAATATACCAATCCTTTTATGTTTGGAATTTTGGATACGGCTAATGGAATTAATTCCGCGTATTATTCTTCTACAAGAACGATCGAAAGTGATGCTTACATTGTATCTGATGTAAAAAGCGTTAGAAACAATTTCTTCCTTACATTAGGTTGGAAATTTTAATCATTGAATTAAAACTAAAATATAAAAGCTCCGAATTATACATTCGGAGCTTTATTTTTAATCAGGATTCTGAACTAAATTAGGTTGAATCTGAATCTGCTGTTCAGGAATATATTCCACAATTCTATTATGAGTATAAGGTACAGTATAAAAAGGATTAACTCCGTTTAAGTGTGTACCCGGATAATTTCGGTCAAGATCTCTTTTGTTTCTGAAAACATCATATTTTCTATGGGCTTCAAAAGCTAGTTCCAACCTTCTTTCTTCCAATACAACGTCTAAAATGGTGTAACCCGCAGGAACTGAAGTGTAATTCGGAATTCCTGCTCTTGTTCGGATGAGATTTACATCAGCAAGTGCTGACGAAGTATTTCCTTTTTTAGCATACGCTTCCGCTCGGTTAAGATACATTTCTGCAAGCCTCAAAATTACAGGAGACCACAACTGTGGAACACTTTCCTGCATGGAGCATTTTAATACATAAAATTTAGGATAGCCGTTTCGTTTTTCCATGTCATTATCAAGGTAAACATAGGTTTTTGTTCCTCCGGAATTGATGAAATAATAACTCGTCTTAAACGGAGTTACTTCCGTTTGTACCTGATAATTGACCCCATTCCAGGTGAAAAATGTATTTCCGCTTTGCTGGAAAGTGGGTTGATATTTATAATTGTAGGTTATTGCTCCGGAAGCGTTGTTTTCTTTCTGAACCCAATATGCAACGGGAACCAAGGGAGTTTTATATTTTGGTGAAATAAATTTTAATCGGGCATCTTCAGGATGCTTATTGATAAGATCCAAATAGGTGGAAGAAGGGTACATTTCGCCCCAGCCCACACTCTGAATATTCACATACATCGAGCCGATGGTATTCCAGCCGTCATTATAATCGCCATCCTTATTATATTTAAAAGCGAAAATAGTTTCGGTATTATTTTCAGGTGCTCTGGTAGGATAAGAAGGTAATTCAGTTTTAGATAACATGGCGTACTTTCCTGAATTAATTACTTTATCAGCGTATTCAATGGCTTTATCATTATTTTCCATGTACAGATACACCCTGGAAAGTAGTGCCTGAGCAGCTTCTTTAGAACCATAGATGTTTTTTTTATCTAAAGTCATCAATTGCTCAGCTTTTTTTAAATCGCTTACCACCTGATTATAAATTGCTCCCACTGTTGCTCTTGGAGGAAGATCGTTTACGTCATCCGAAGTTTTTAACGGTACTCCAAGGTTGCTGGTTCCCTGATTATAAGGTCTTCCGAATACATTTACCAAAGAAAAATATACATAGGCTCTTAAGAAATAATTTTCACCAATCAGCTGATCTGTATCTGCATCTTTTCCTTCTGAAGTTTTAGCGATTACCCTGTTGCAGCCTACTATCGCTTTGTAGCCTGTATTCCAAATAGTGTTGGTTCGGGTATTTGTTTTAATGCTTCGATAGTTGTAATAATAGAAAAACTGGTCTGATGTTGTTCCGCTGATGTCTACATTGTCTCCTGCATATTCACCTACACGATAAAGGTTGTTGAAAAAGCCGCCGCCATCTGCATCTCCTTTCAAAAGAGCGTAATTTCCTAATGTGATGGTTTGTAATCCTGTGGCGTCTCCCAATATGACATCAGATTCCTTGGAATCATAAGGGGTACGATCTATATTGCATGAAGCTAAAGACAATAAAAGTAAGGGAATTAATATTTTTTTCATGATTGTTTACATTTTAGAATGAGAAATTAAAACCTAAAGAAAATCTTCTTGGAATAGGATAAATAGCTCCTGCAAAACCAGAGTATGGTTTTCCTTCCTGTCTGTCACTATCAGATACTCCAACTTCCGGGTCAACTCCTGAAAATCGGGTAATGGTGAATAGATTTTCTGCCATAATATAAATTCCTATAGATTTTATATTCAGTTTTTCAGTTAATGCTGCTGGGAAATTATAACCCAATCTTAATGATCTTAGTTTAACGTAGCTTGCATCTTCCAAATAACGAGATGATGGTCTGTTGCTTAAAGTGTTGCTATCATAATTGGCAATAGGGTGAGTGGCGATGTCTCCCGGTTTTTCCCATCGGCTCCAACCATCTTTCAATACCATTTGGTTATAAGAAGGATAAGCTCCGTCTGAATCAAAAAATTCTCTGTAATAATTGTAAACTTGTCCTCCTTGGGAGAAATAAAGATTGGCGTTTAAGTAAAAATTCTTTATCGTTAAATTGGTAGTTACCGAACCATAATAATCTGGTGTGGTGGTTCCTACAACTTGTACGGAAGCTTGATTGTAATTGGTTGTTAAACCTTTGCTACCATCAGCATTAATGATCTCCCATTGAGCAGATCCAGTGTTAGGATCTACACCCATCCACTTTCTCATGTAGAAAGAGTTTACATCATATCCGGGAATGGCAACGTGGTAATTATTAAGAATTTGAATATTATTATTTCTCGTTGAAAGTACATTGTTTTTATACATACTAACATTAAATCCTAAATCCCAAGTCACATCTTTATTTCGGATAATTGAATAGTTAACATTAAATTCCCAACCCTTATTTTGAACATCTCCTACATTTAAATATTGTTTATCAACCCCTGTTAATGCGGGAAGTGTTACCAGCATTAATAAATTTTTAGTTTTATTGCTAAAATAATCTACATTTAACGTCAATCTGTTGTCAAAAGCTTTAATATCTGTTCCGATATTGTTCTGATAAATTGATTCCCAGGTTAAATTAGGGTTACCTAATTGATTCCATGTTCCGCCAACCTGGCCGTCATATTTTTGAATTAATGAATACAAATCCTGCCATCCGTAATTAGGGCTTGGTGTGTTTCCTACCAATCCGCGGCTGGCTCTTAATTTCCATTCGTTGATTGGTTTTACATTGAAGAATTTTTCCTTATGAACATTCCATCCTAAGCTGTAAGAATAAAATAGTCCGTTTCGTTGGCTTGCTCCAAATGCGGAAGAAGACTCGCTTCTTAATGATCCCTGTACAAAATATTTTTTATCATAAACATATTCTGCATTGAATAATAATGCGTTGTATGCTCTGTCGTATTTTGTACCTCTTGGAATTGCGCCCGAGGAAGCGCCTGTGTCGAAAAGTTCAGTTCCGGGAACGATCCCATAAACACCTGCGCTAGAAGATTTGTAAAACCTGTCATTATATTCGTAAGCAGCCAAGGCATTCACGTTATGAACTCCAAAATCTTTATCAAACCGTAACATCTGATTGAAGAATTTAGTGATATCTCTATAATTAGACTCTCTTAAGCCTCCTTTATTACTGTTTCCGGAAATGGATCGGGGATCTGTATAATAAAAATCATCATAATTTCTATACGTTACATTGTTTGTGGAAATAAATCTCAGGTAATCTGTAATTTTAATTTCCGCATCAATGTTTCCGATAAGATCCAATTGGTTACTTTTTCCATAATTCCATTGTTGATCGTATAAATAGTTTGTATTATCTCTTCCGTACCAAGGTGTATAATTATTAGGGTTGATTAGATTTCCATCTTTATCCCTTGGGTTGTCCCAGGGATTGTTAAGGTACATTTCAAAGAGGTTTCCTTGTTTGTCGTCTTGAGCCGTGTAAGATAAGCTTAATTTAGGTTTTATTATCAACCAAGGTTTTATGGTTTGTTCATGATTAATTCTAAAAGATAATCTGTTGTAATCAAGTCCTTTTACGGTTCCTGTTTCATCGTAATAATTTCCAGAAATATAAGTTTTGGAAGTGGGAGAGCCGCCTCTAAAGTCTAATGTATAACTTTGTACAACGCCCGTCTGGGTGCCGTTTTTCAACCAATCATAGCCGGGAGTCCTCAATTCTTTGGGTACGGGAGGTGCATTTTTTAAAGTTGAATAATAATCGTATAACTGAACGCCATCCATCAGTTTAAAACGTCCGTTATTAAATGTGTTGAATGAATTATTCATCGAGACACTTAAAGTTCCCTTTCCTGAATTTCCCGATTTGGTAAATACCTGTACGATACCATTGGCTCCTCGTGAACCATATAATGCTGTTGAGGTGGCATCTTTTAGAATGTTAATACTTTCAATTTGGTTAGGATCCAAGTTGGGAACACCCGGCATCATTACACCGTCTACTACCCAAAGTGCCTGGCTGGGGCCATTGATGGTAGCGGTACCACGAATTCTAACGGTAGCTGAAGTACCAGGACCCCCGCCTCCTTGCATAATTTGTGCTCCGGCTGCTTTTCCTTGTAGCATACTTGAAACATCGGATGTGCTGGCGTCTTTCAGTTTTTTTTCGGAAACAACACCAACAGAAGCTGTAAGACTGGATTTTTTCTGTGCTTTATACCCAATAATTACAACGTCTTCAATGTCTTTTTCTCTAAGGGTGTCCTGTTGTTTTTTTACTGTTTGGGCAGATGAGATTCCGTACAATAAAAAAAAGCAGACCCCTGTAGTCAGGTTGATAGTTTGTCTTTTCATACATAAGCGATTTTTATAAAAGCTAATGTATAAAAAATAGTAATGTAATTATATTTTTATTCTTAATTTAAGTTAAATATTTAAATTAAATTTAATTATAAAATATTTATTTTGTTCAATGCTTAATTATTGTGAATTTTTTATTGGGTTTTGTGAAAAATTATCTTTTAATTTAATCGAATTGATTTAAGATTTAGAAAATAATTTTTTTAATGAGTAATAAAAATCACTTTTAATTGAATTTATGCTAAGAAAAAAGCTTAAAAGAAACTTTTAAGCTTAGTAATTTTTATGATGAATTGAAATTTTACCCATTAATGAACATGTCCCACATGAGAGTGATTATGGAAAAGATGCATGGTTAAGGCCAAAGAGACTCCTAAAATCACTAATCCGATCTTTAACCAGTCGATATTATGGTTTTTATTGCTCTCAAAAATGATCACAGAAGAGATATGAAGGAAAATTCCGCCAACAATTGCCAAGAAATACGGTTGCAAATTTGGGTTAAAATAATTACCCAACATCATTCCCATTGGTGAAGCAAGTGCAAATAATGCCACGATCAACATGGATGGGTAAGAAGCACTTTTAGATTCTCCGTTTCGGTTAAACAAAAACGCTCCCAAAATAAATGAGATCGGAAGGTTATGAAATACAATTCCTAAAAGATAGGGTGACAATTCATGTTCTTCATTTGCCAAAGGTATTCCTTCGATAAATGCGTGAATGAAAAGCCCCACCATTAAAGCCATCGGAAGAATATTGTGTTCACTGTGATGATGAAAATGTCCGTGCTCGAAGCCTTTTGTTAGTGCTTCCAGAATCATTTGTAATAAAACACCTCCAATAACGAAAATTCCGAGGCTACTTCCGGCTTCAGCAGTGTAAACCTGCGGAAAAACTTCATTTAAACAAATGGTAATTAAAAATCCGGCACTTAAAATTAATAAATTTTTTGCCAGTTTTTCTTTCTTACCAAAATATTTTCCTAAAAATACGCCCGCAATAACGCTGAAAATCAGTAAAAGTACTGTTATCATTTTTTCTTAAATAAATTGATGCAACGAGGTGAAGATTCTTTATTAAATTCATTCAGCTGATAATCGCCCCAAACTTTTATTCTTTCAAAACCAAATTCTGAAGCATAAGCGTTTATAGTTTCCAGCGAGTGCAGTTTTACTTTTTCAAAATAATGAAAAGGCTTTCCTTTATCTTCAAACTGAATATCCTTAATAATATGTCGTCCTTCGATTTTTTTTACAATTTTAAAATCAATTTCGCCACGTTTTGTAGTTGATTCAGGAATGATGCCTTGTCTCACGAA
Organism: Chryseobacterium sp. C39-AII1; assembly: GCF_039672645.1. Classification (NCBI taxonomy): domain Bacteria; kingdom Pseudomonadati; phylum Bacteroidota; class Flavobacteriia; order Flavobacteriales; family Weeksellaceae; genus Chryseobacterium; species Chryseobacterium sp. C39-AII1. Next base: position 175,895 of record NZ_JBDFPQ010000008.1, on the reverse strand, counting down.
ATCTTCATTCAGATAATCCAAAACAAAAAAACCGCCTGGTTTTAACGCATTATAAACCGACTTGAAAACATTTTTATCGTCACTTTCGTTATCAAAATATCCGAAGCTTGTAAATAGATTAAAAACGGCATCTTTCGGTTCTGCTTCAATAGGATTTCTCATATCATGAACCTGAAATTTCAAGGTTTCATTTTCAAACTGTTTATCGAATTCTATACTTTGTCTGGAAAGATCCAAACCAAGCACATCATATCCCAACTTATTAAGAAAAACCGAATGTCTTCCTTTTCCGCAGGCAAGGTCGATAATCTTAGAATTTGGCGGTAACCCAAGGTCCGCAGTAAGCTTTGTGATGAAGTTTTCTGCTTCCATGTAGTCTCTGTTACTGTAAAGCAAATGATAATAAGGGGTATCAAACCAAGATTCAAACCATTCCATAGTGCAAAAATAGTCTTTTTTGGTCGACAGTTCATAGTGCTTGGTTAATGGTTTTTATCATTTGCGACGATTTCTATTAACTATAAACTGATAACGAACCACTAAAAATGATTATTTTTGCAACATGAATACAGATAATCTACAGATTCAGATAAAAACATTTTTCGGGCTGGAGCAAATTTTAGCAGAAGAAATTAAGAAATTAGGAGGAAGAAAAGTTGAGGTGAAAAACCGTGCAGTAAACTGTGAGGGAGATTTGGGCTTTCTTTATAAAATTAATTATTCAGCGAGAACGGCTTTGAAAGTTTTGGTTCCGATTCATGAATTTAAAGCGTTTAATCAGCATCAGTTTTACGACAGACTTTTCAAATTCAACTGGGAAGATTTTATGGATGTTGACCAGTCTTTTGCGATTGATGCAACGGTTTATTCTGAAACTTTCAAGCATTCACAATTTGTAACACTGAAAATGAAAGATGCTATTGTAGATTATTTTCAGGATAAGTTCAAAAGACGTCCGAATGTAGAAACGAGCCGTCCGGATATCAAGTTTCACCTACATATCGACAGAGAATTGGTGACCATTTCTATGGATTCTTCAGGTGATGCTTTGTTTAAAAGAGGCTACAGAAGAGAGCAGGGTGAAGCGCCGATTAATGAAGTATTGGCAAGCGGAATGCTGCAACTGGCAGGTTGGGACGGAAAAGGTAATTTTCTTGATCCGATGTGTGGTTCGGGAACGCTTTTAATTGAAGCGGCGATGATTGCGATGGATCTTCCGGCTCAGATTTTCAGAAAAAGATTCGCTTTCCAAAACTGGAAAAACTATGATAACGAGTTGTTTACAAAAATTAAAGAATTCAGAATCAACAGAGTGAAAGAATTTACAGGGAAAATCGTTGGTTACGATATTGATGCAAGAATGCTGAATGCGGCAAGAATGAACATCGAAGCGGCTGAAATGGAAGATGTAATTGAGGTGAGAAAACAAAACTTCTTCGATTCTAAAAAAGAACTTTTCCCGTTGTTGATGGTTTTCAATCCGCCTTATGACGAGAGAATTTCTATCAATGATGATGATTTCTACAAGAAAATAGGAGATACTTTTAAAGCAAATTATCCGAATACACTGGCTTGGCTGATTTCTTCTGATTTGGAAGCAATGAAGAAGATTGGTCTTCGCCCATCAAGAAAGATAAAACTTTTCAACGGAAAACTGGCAACGAGATTTTTACAGTACGAAATGTATGAAGGAACGAAAAGAGTTCATAAACTTGAAAAATAATATGGAAAACCTTTCTTTGCGGAAAGGTTTTTATTTTTTTAGGAGCTTTTTCCCGCTTTCCGCACTCGCTATTTTTTTAGATTTGGCTCGGCGGCAAAGCCGCCGAGCCAAATCTAAAAAAATGAGCTCAAACAAATGCTTCAATCGCGGCTAGGGTTTTTGGGTATATTTATAACGGTTCTAAATGCTCTCAAGTTTTGTCATGCTCAAATAATTTAATCCAAATTCTTCCTATTTTTGTTTAAAACTCAAATTAAAAAACAATGCCTTTTGATTTTCTTGAAACTGTTGGAAAAACTTTAGATATTTTAGGTCTTTTAATTGATACCGGAGCTTCTTTGCCTTCTGATAATCCTCAAAATGATAAAATTAAAAATAGTAAAATAAAGTATCTTGCTGAAAAAACAAGCATTGTATTCTTAATTCTAGCTTCGGTTTTGTTATTTTTTGTTTTGAAAAATCCTTTCCCTTTAGAAAATTTTATAAAAACGCTCATTGTTATTTCCTTGATTGGTTTGGCGATTTCTTTCATTTTCTTCTTTATTTTATATGTTTTAGAAAAGTTTTATTTCAGAAGTTTTGGACAGCTGATCTTGTTTTGTTGTTCTTCAATTATTTTGAGTATCGCTCTTGTCATGTTTATTTATTTTGAATCAGGAATTTTTTAATTGATAAATTTTATCAGAATAAGCTGTTAAACTTTTTGTAGGTTCGTTTTCTAATAAGTAATTTTGAAAAATTTTAAATTTGAAACCTACAATTTCCATTATCGTTGCTATTTTTAACCGAAAAGATGAACTTTTCGAACTTTTAAATTCTCTTACTGCGCAGACGGACAAGGAGTTTGAAGTTATTATTGTAGATGATGGTTCTTTTGTGGATCTGAAACCGACAATTGCTAAATTTGATACGATTTTAACTATCAAATATTTTAAAAAGGATAACTCAGGGCCGGGTTTATCAAGAAATTATGGTGCGAGACGTGCCGAAAATGAATGGCTTGTGTTTGTAGATAGCGATGTGATCGTGGAAAAAGATTATGTTGAAAATATCAAAAAGGATATTCTTGAAATTCCTTGTGATGCTTTTGGTGGTGCAGACAAAGCGCATAAAGGGTTTAATTTAATGCAAAAAGCCATTTCTTATTCCATGACTTCTGTTTTTACAACAGGTGGAATTCGTGGAAATAAAAAAGCGGTTTCAAAATTTCAGCCACGAAGCTTTAATATGGGCGTGAAAAAAGAAGTTTTTGAAAAAGTAGGCGGCTTTTCCGAGATGAGGATTGGGGAGGATCCCGACTTGTCGATGACACTTTGGGAAAACGGATTTACAACCGCTTTTTTTGATAGTATTGCGGTGTATCACAAACGGAGAGTAGATTTTGGTAAGTTTTCAAAGCAGGTTTATCAGTTCGGTTGCGCAAGACCAATTTTAAATCAAAGACATCCGAATTACGTAAAAATTTCATTTGCTTTCCCAACATTATTTATGTTAGGCTACATTATGGGATTTTTAGAGTATTTTATTATGGGAAGAGGGATTATTCTTTCTTTTTATGGTCTGTATACTTTTATGGTGATGCTTCACGCATTAATTGTTACTAAAAATATTAGTATCGCTGTGATGGCTGTTATTTCTACTTATATTCAAATGTTTTCTTACGGTTATGGCTTCTTAAAATCTTGGATTTTATTAAATATCTTCAGGATGAAACCTGAAGATGCTTTTCCAAAACATTTTCATAAAAATTAGAAAAATAAAAGCTGTCGAAAATTCAACAGCTTTTATAACAATAAAATTAGGATATGGAAATGAGTTCATGGTTGAGAATGCCTACTTTCAGCATGCATTCTTTCATCTTTTTGTATGTTCGTTCGATATCGTGATCCAGACCGATTGAGAATCTAATCAATCCATCGGAAATGCCCATTGTCATTCGTTCTTCTTCCGGAATTTCAGATGAAGTTGAGCTTCCTGAGCACGAGAATAAAGTTTTGTAGAATCCTAAACTTACGGCTAGATATCCTAGATTTTCCTGCTGCATCAATTCCATCAGTTCATTGGCTTTGTCGGTAGTTCCGGCATCCAAGGTTAATAATCCGCCAAATCCGTACTCTTCATGCATCATACTTTTCATTAATTCATGATTTTTATGGGATTTTAACCCTGGGTAAGAAACCTTTAAGCCATCATTCTCAAATCTTTCAGCTAAAAACATTGCATTGTGACTGTGTTGTTTCATTCTGATGTGAAGCGTTCGTAAATTTTTCAAAATACTCGCCGATCTGAAACTATCCATTGTTGGACCCAAAAGCATGCAAGCTCCAGTGTTCACATTTTTAGTATCATTAATAAATTCCTGACTCGCGCAATAAACACCACCTACCGTGTCGCTGCTTCCGTTGATGAATTTCGTTAAAGAATGAATCACAATATCGGCTCCCAGCAAAGTAGGAGAGATAGAAAGTGGCGAGAAAGTATTATCTACAATCAGTTGTAAATTGTACTTTTTACAGATTTCAGATAACTTTCTCAGATCAGCAACTTCCAAAAGCGGATTGCTCACACTTTCACAATATATAATTTTTGTGTTTTCATTTATTGAATTTTCAATCAATTCAAAATTACTGATGTCAACAAAAGTGGTTTCAATTTGATAAGGCGGAAGAAAATTCTTTAAAAAAGCATAGGTACCACCGTAAATTGTTCTGCTCGAAATAATATGGTCACCGCTTTTGCAAACCTGCATCAATACGGAAGTGATGGCTCCCATCCCTGATGCAGTAACGTTTGCAGCCTCTGTATTTTCCATTTTGGCCAAAGCCTGAGAAAGATACAGATTCATAGGGGATGAATGTCTTGAATATAAATAGCATCCTTCTGCGTTTCCTTCAAAGGTATCAAACATTGTTTTTGCAGAAAGAAAAGTATAAGTAGAGCTGTCTGAAATAGAAGGATTCACTCCTCCGAATTCACCGAAATACTGTAAATCCTGAATTTCGTTGGCTGCATTAAAATCTTCCATGATATTTTTGTTTTAAAAATGAATTAATTTCATATTTATAACAATGGAAATTTTAAATATTAGAATATAAATCTAAGAAAATTCGTTTATGTAGAAAAAATGTTTATTATATTTGGATTCATCAAAATTTCACCAAAAAATTATCTATGAACCTTGACGAAATTGATAAAAAACTGCTTCTTTTTTTACAGGAAGATTCTAAACAAACCACCAAAGAGCTGTCTTACAAGCTTGGTTTATCTGTGACTGCTGTTTATGAGCGTGTTCGAAAGCTTGAAAACACGGGGGTGATTTCCAAATATGTTGCTTTGCTGGATAAACATAAAATCGAGAAAGATTTTGTGGTTTTATGTCATGTAAAATTGAGTCAGCATAAAAAAGAATATGTGCTTCAGTTTGAAAAAGAAGTGATGGATTTACAGGAAGTTACCGAATGTTTTCACGTAAGTGGCGATTACGATTATATTCTTAAAATCTGTGTGAAAGATATGGCAGATTACAGAAATTTTATGTTGACCAAACTTACGACCTTGCAACATATTGCGAGTACTCACAGTTCGTTTATGATCTCTGAAGTGAAAAATACAACGGCGATTGTTTTGTAATTAAGTGTTTGTTTAGAAGCTATTTCCCGCTTTTCGCACTCGCTATTTATTTTGGTTTCGGCTGCGGCGGCTTTGCCGCCGCAGCCGAAACCAACCGAAAACGAGCTCAAACAAAGCTTCAATCGGGGCTATGGTTGAGGTCAGTCAATTCAAAATCGGGAAATTTTCAAAACTTTTTGTCATTCCATAAGAATCGAATCATAATATTAGAAAATGTAAAATTTTTTCTTATTCGTCAGAAAAGTAGGTGTGAAAATTTAAACCAAAACTCCATTTTTAGACGGAATAGCTTCCGGAATATCGGTTTCTCCCGTCATTTGCAAAAGGTCAATTTCAATAGTTCTACAAATCGAAAGCATCGGTACGTCGAACATTAATCCCGCAAAAGGATTTTCAGAATAATCTCCAACCAATTCCATGATGATGTAAATCCAGCCGATGATGATGCAGAATGGGATTGAAGTCCAAATTCCCCAGTCGCCCAGTTTTTCAAATTCATTCACTAAACCTAAAGGAAGTAGTAAAATAAAAAGTACGTTGAAAATAAATGCCGTACTCGCAAACTGCCTTGGAGAAGGGAATTTTTTAATTCTTTCTGCCTGACCTTGAAATCCATAAAATTCATTTAAAGCCGTCTGCAATTGCATTTGGTTAAAATCGGTAATAGAATCTATATTTTTTAGATCATTAACATCTTTTGCTTGCTGAGAAATTAAAAACGTTGCAAAATTTTTATAATGCGATTTTAAATTTACTTCCTCTTCAGAAAGATATTTATTCAAAAATAGAGGTGTTCTTGTATAGTCAGGAAAACCCGCTTTAATCAACCTGTTTCTTCTTTGATTGATGTTGTGATGATGTTCTTCCTCAGCACTAATATGCTCCCATTCTGTCGGAACCAAAAGCTGTTCACGAAATGCATACAACCACGCAATATGACGGTAAACAATTTTCTTTTTTCTATCTTCCAAGTCAAAAGTTCCTATATTTTCGTTATTGGTGTTGAAGGCGTAAACCATTGAGGCAAAAGATCGACTTGAATTCACAATTCCTCCCCAGATTTTTCGAGCTTCCCAAAGCCTGTCGTAAGCCTGATTGTTTTTAAAACCAACCAAGAAAGCTTCGGCAGTACCAATTAAAGCAACCGGAACCCATGGAATCGTCATCCATTGCCAATGAAAAAAGTGAAATAATACGGCGATAAGTGTGCACCAAATCGAAATCCAAATCAAATGAACTCCCGATAAATTGAGAACCTGTCTGTAATTGAAATACTTCGTTGTAATCATAATTTGTGTATGTCGCTTTATTGTGAAACAACATTGGAAAGCAAAATAAATACCATTTCCAAATACGATATTAAAGTTACATTTTATTTCATTTCAAAATAAAAAAATAATCAAACCTTATTAATGAAAATAAAGGTTTGATTATTTGAAAGTTATAATGAAGTGATCGTAAAATTTAGCTTGATAAAAAATATTTTTAGATCATTATTTATCTTTTTAGTTGTAAGATTTTGTATTTTTTGCCGGATGAAATTGGTTGGCTGTAAAATATAGATCTCTGAAATCGTAATCAGCATCAGCTGTATGTTTTGCAGCTTTAAGTTGAGGTTCAGTATCAAAATATTCGTAGCTGAAATGTCTTCTTTTTGCTCGTTTTTTACTGCAATGGCAATATAAACGATCTTGCTGGGTATGCTCGGTAAGGCTGATGGTTTTTACCTCTGTATTTTCTAGTTTTGAAGCTTTTTCAAAAGTTCCGGGATCAAGCGTAAACCAAGGTTCGCCATGATAAAAGAAATGATCTATAATATCGATGTGATCTGTATGTTTTTGATTGGCTGGCGTGGCTGAATGATACCCTTTGCATTCTGTGCAGAACGCTACTTTAATTTTTATCGACATAATATTATGATTTAAAAGTGTGCTTAGTGTATATCAGAAGTTATGCCACAATTGTCTATTGTTAACTTAAATTTTGCTTTTTAAAGGTTTAATTTTAAATTTTTGTTAATACAAAATGCTGTTTTTATGAAAATTAAATTAATTGAAACTGAGGCAAAAAAAATCAGAATAGAAAATTTCCTATTCTGATTAAATTAATCGATTTTGATTCGTTATATTTTTATTTTGAATTAATATTTCAGCATTTCTTCAATTTTAGCACTCAGTTTTTCAGCGTTTGGAAGCATTTCCTTTTCCAAAACCAAGTTGATCGGAACGGCAGGAACATCCAAAGATCCCATTGTTTCAACCGGAGCATCTAAATATTTAAAGCAATTCTTAGAAATACGGTGTGCAAAAGCTTCTGCGAAAGAATTGTTAAGTTGTTCTTCCGTTAAAACGATACATTTTCCGTGTGCTTTTACTCTTTCGAAAACCAATTCTTCATCCAAAGGAATTAGTGTTCTCAAATCGATCACTTCAATTTTTCCGTGAAAGTTTTTCGCAGCTTCTTTAGCCCAGTAAACGCCCATTCCGTAAGTTACCACCAATAAAGTTCTGCCTTTTTCGGTTTCATTTTTATTTGCTTCAATGACTACTTTTCCTTTTCCGAAAGGTAAAATGTAATCTTCAGCCGGCTCAATGGTTTTCGCATCTTCAGTTCCCGGAACTTTGCTCCAGTAAAGACCTTTGTGTTCCAGCATAATCACCGGATTTGGGTCGTAATAGGCCGCTTTTAATAAACCTTTAAAATCTGCTGCATTACTTGGATAAGCGATTTTGATCCCTTTAATATTCGCCAAAATACTTTCCACACTCCCGCTGTGGTAAGGTCCGCCGCCGCCGTAAGCGCCAATCGGAACACGGATAATATTGCTAACAGGGAATTTCCCTTGACTTAAATAGCTTGATTTTGAAATTTCAGTAATTAGCTGATTGATTCCTGGATAAATATAATCTGCAAACTGAACTTCAACAATAGGTTTTAATCCAACCGCGCTCATTCCGGCAGTAGAACCAATGATATACGCTTCCTGAATCGCTGTATTGAAAACTCTTTTACTTCCGAATTTTTTTCCTAAAGTCACCGTTTCACGGAAAACACCACCGATTCTTTCTCCAACATCCTGTCCGTACAACAATGCTTCCGGATGTTTCCACATCAATTCCTGAATCGCGTGAATGGCAGCATCCACCATAACAATCTTTTCGCCACCTTTCGGTTCGCGCGTTCCCGTTTCTTCCGTAATCGGAGTTGGTGCAAAAACGTGATTCATAACCGTTTCAGGTTTTGGATCTTCTGCTTTTTGAGCTCTTTCAAAAGCTTCTTCAGCTTCAAGCCTTGCTTTTTTGGTGATTTGCTTTAATAATTCTTCATCAACGCCAGTTTCCAGCAAATGTTTTCTCAGGATCTCTCCCGGATCTTTTGCTCTGTGTTTAGTTAAATCTTCCTCATCTCTATAGAACTCTCTTCTTACCCCTGAAGTATGATGGCCAATAAGAACAGTTTTAGCACAAACTACTAAAGGTTTTCTTTCAGACCTAACGAACTCAACCGCTTTTTTCATCACTTCAAAGCTTTCAACGAAATCGGTTCCGTCTACTCTCATTCTGCTTAAACCCGCGAATCCTGCAACGAAATCGTAAGCATCACAAGTTCTTGCCTCTTCTTTGGTTACGGAAATTCCCCATTCGTTATCCTGAACTAGAAAAATGATAGGAAGTTGATGTAAAGCTGCAAATTGCAATGCTTCACTCACTTCACCTTCGGTTACAGAGTTGTCACCTAAACTACAAACTACAACCGGATTGTTTTCGAATTGTTGTAAATCAAAATCTTGGATGTATTTAATTCCCTGTGCAACTCCTGTTGTAGGAATGGTTTGCATTCCCGTTGCAGAACTTTGATGAATAATTTTAGGCTTATTTTCATCCCTGCTTGAAGGATGGGAATAATACGATCTGCCTCCCGAAAAAGGATCTTGGGCTTTTGCCAGTAACTGAAGCATTAATTGATAAGGCTCGAGACCAATTCCCAAAAGAATGCTTTCGTCTCTATAATAAGGAGAAACCCAGTCTTCTTTTTTTAACTGATAAGCGGTAGCTAACTGTATCGCCTCATGACCTCGTGATGTGCTATGAACATATTTACAAACATTTCTGTTTTCTTCATAAATATCTGCCATCGCTTTGGCAAGCATCATGTGATTATAAGCCTTAATTAATATATCTTGAGAAACTTTTTCGTGCAGTGTATTTTCCATAGAAGACAAATATACATAAAAAAACAAAACACTAACAAGTGTTAGTGTTTTGCATTGAATTATTTGTTAATCAGAGTTTTAATATTACTCTTTAATTACTTTTTTGGTAACTACATCATTCCCAGATTTAACTTCGATGATGTAAATTCCTTTAACATATGTTGATAAATCTACACTGGTATCGCCATTAATAATGCCGCTCTGTAATTTTTTACCTGTTAAATCATATACATTGAATGTAGATTTTGCAGAAGCTTTTAATACTTTTACAATATCTTTAGTAATTGTTGGAGCTACGATGATACCGTTATCTTTTACAGTTTCACCCGTTGCTAAAACTTGTTGAGTGTATCCTGTTGCAAGGATAGAATAGTTTTGAGGTGCATTTGCTCCAGTACTATTTTTCAAAGTACCTTTATTACCAATTTCAATTCTATATGATCTGCCAGCTACTGGAGCATCAATAACAACTTGTTCAACATTATCTACAGTATTATCTCCTTTTGTAGCAGCTGCCGTAGGAGTAAGTGGATTAAGTTTCCATGGTTGATAAACAGTATTGGTTACAGTATCTACAATTCTTAAATCTAAGTCGTTTATTAATCTTGATGATCTATTATTGTAAGCATCATCCCAAGTTAAATTTGTTGGAATTGTATACGCAGGATCAATCCAAGAAATAGTAACTTTTAAAGGTTCAGTTCCAGAAGCAATTAATGTTTTTTGATTAGGAGTACCGCTTGTTAAAGTTTCATCGTTAAATAAGATTGTATTATTAGACTTCCCAACTAATAGCTCAGCTCCTTTTTTTGCATTGATATATCCCCAACCATACCATGCATCAGGACCAACAGTTCCTGCTTCCGATGCAGAATGTACCATTAAAGTTTTAGCGGCAGCTGCATTTAAATCTGCATTGTTGAACATTGATTTATATATCTGCATCCAAAGTCCGATAATACCAGTCACTTGTGGAGCAGACATAGAAGTCCCGCTGTTAATTTGCCATCCAATACTTCCTGTTGTATTTTCTGCAGTTGATGCCATCCAAATATCTGATCCCGGAGCAGCGATATCTGGTTTGATACCACCATCATCTCTTGGGCCGGCACTACTGTAATCGGCTTTTACAACATCTGTTGAAGCTGTATATCTGTAGTTGTTAGTTGTGATAACTTCTGTAGCAGCTACAACAATAATATTTTTAGCTAAAGAACCAGGTCCGATACAATCTCCACCGTTACCACAGTTTGTTGCAGGAAGAGTATCCGTGGCTGTAAATGCAGCAAGTGATCCATTTTCGTCAGTATAATATTTAGGAGCTGTTGATCCACCTGGTAAAGCAGGTCCCATACCAAAATAGTTACCTGCAGATTTTACAATAACATTTGTTGGATTACTGTATACTATGTTATCATAGTTTTGATCTTGGGTAAAATATGTCCCTTGTAGATCAAATGAAGCAGTAGGATCAGTAGCAGTAGCTGGATAGTAAGCTCCATTCCAAACTAGAGCAGTTGCACCTGAGACAGTTTGAATATTCCATCCAGCATTACTTCCGTAAGAGTGGTTAGAAATCTTAGGTTGAGCTGCTAGTATCTTTTGAAATACAGTACTAGTAGTTGTGTTGCCAGGTAAGGTTGTTGTTGCGAATCTGTAAGAATCCATTGTTGAATTTAAAGCGATTCCCATAGCATTCCCTTGCATTGTTGTTCCATCTTCTGCGGTTGCTGTTAAAGGAGATGATTTTGCACCTACAATACTTGCAACGCCAGTAGCGTGTGCACTGTATGCATTTGTTGCAGCTTCTTTGTTAGAAATTCTTCCAGCTGTATTATTAAATGCTGTGTGAGGAGCATAAATTCTTCCTCCATCAAATATGGTATAAAGAATCCCTTCTCCTTTAAAAGATCCTGTCAATCCATTAACTCCACCTGCTGTAGTTAAAGCATCTACATTGTTGTTTAGGATTTGATTCTGATCATCAGCTTGATAAAAATAAGGTTTATTAAGGAAAAATCCCGCTAGGTTTTCTCTTTTTTCTTCGATTTCTTTTAATACTTCAGGAGATTTATTAGCTCCGTAACGTTTTGCAACATAAGAATCGAACTTCTCATTGTTCTTATTTTTTTGTTTTTCAAACTCTCTGTTTAAAGCATCATTGTTTTGTGCACTTAGTAATGTAATGGCTAAAGTGCTAACCAAAAGTAAACATTTCTTCATGATATATTAAATAATTTAAAATAAATTCGCTTACAAATATATGTAAAATAAGTAATTGATAATGTGCTAAATTATTAAAATTATCTAAAATTCAAAATTTATTTTTGAATCATTTGTTAAAACCTAAAAAAGTAACATTAAATTTTAAAATTGGTTTTAATTATGAACTTGAAAAAAGTTAATTATTATCCAAGCGATTGTAATGCCTTAATGTAAAATTAAGTAACTTTACATTCTCTTTTATAATAAAAGCTAGAAAAATTACATGTATTTAGTTTTTGACACAGAAACCACGGGTTTACCAAAGAATTTCAATGCTCCGCTTTCAGACTCAGATAACTGGCCAAGAATGGTTCAGATTGCCTGGCAATTGCATGATGATGACGGAACTTTAATTGAAAATCAGGATTATATTATAAAACCGGAAGGATATGATATTCCTTTCAACGCCGCGAGAATTCACGGGATTACAACGAAGATTGCCAATGAAGAAGGTCGGGATCTTGAAGAAATTTTAAATGAATTTGCTAAAGTTTTAGAAAAAGTAAGAGTTGTTTCCGGTCACAATGTTGAGTTTGATTATAATATTGTCGGAGCCGAATTTTACAGAAAAAATATTACAGACAACCTTCAGGAAAAACCAAGAGCCGATACAATGATTTTGGGAACAGATTATTGTAAACTTGGTGGTGGTAGAGGTGGCAGATACAAGTCTCCGAAATTGGAAGAACTGTACGAAAAATTATACGGTCATAAGTTTGATGAAGCTCACAACGCGGCGGCCGACGTAAATGCAACGGCTCAGGTTTTCTTCGAGATGATGAGAATTGGGATTATTCCTGCGGAAGTATTGAAAACTTCGGAAGATCAGCTGGCTTATTTCAAAACGCTTCATCCGGATCCGATCAAGCCTTTCAGTATTGTTATCAGAAGGCAAGTTGCCGATTTTAACAATAAGAAAAAGCAACAGGATTTCGGAAGTGTTGATGAGATTGATCTTGGGAAGTATTTCAATTTTGACAATCACAGCGTTTTTTCGACATTAACGGCGACGTCAAGCATTAATGACCTGATTAAAAAAGCAACGGATGATAATTTTCCTGCCGTCGGAATGGTGGATTTAGGAAATATGATGGGTGCTTTCAAATTCGTTTCTGCGGTTGAAGGAGTGAATGGTGACCGTACGAAAAAGCATAAAGAATATTTAGCAAAAAAACAGGAAGCAGAAGAAAACGGAACGGAATTTAATGAAGAAGAACCGCCTTCTCAGCCGTTAATTCCTGTGGTGGGTTGCGAATTCTATATTTCAGATCGTTACGAACAGAAGCAGTTTACCAAAGATGATCCTGATAGAAGGACGCAGGTTGTTTTACTGGCAAAAGATTTTGAGGGATATAAAAATTTAGCAAAACTTTCAAGTATCGGTTTTCTGAAAGGTTTCTATTTCGGGGTTCCAAGGATTAGCCGAGAGCTGATTGCGGAATATAAAAAAGGTGTTATCGCTTTAACTTCAGGGATTTTCGGAGATATTCCGGATGCTATTTTAAATACCGGAGAGCAAAAAGGGGAGGAGCTTTTCAAATGGTGGAAAGATACTTTTGAAGATGATTTTTATGTTCAGATTCAAAATCATAAACTGCCTGAAGAAGAGCATTTAAATGATGTTTTGCTTCATTTTGCAGATAAATATAATGTTAAAATTTTAGCCCAAAACGAAACTTTTTATTCCAATAAAGACGACTCTAATATTCAAGATATTGTAAGCTGTATCAAAGATGGTGAAAAGCTGTCAACGCCTGTAGGGAAAGGGTTTGGTAAAAGAAGAGGATTGGCTACGGGAGAGTATTATATCAAAAATGCGGAGGAGATCAAAGAAGCATTTTTGGCGTATCCTGATGCTTTTGATGCGTATGAAGAATTTACGGCAAAATTTAAACCTTATACGTTAAAAAGAGACGTTCTTCTTCCGAAATTTGATATTCCTGAGGAATTTATTCATGCTGAAGATGAGGTTGATGGAGGAAAACGTGGCGAGATGGCTTATCTAACTCATTTAACTTATGAAGGCGCAAGAAAAAGATATGAACCCAACCCGGGGATAACGCCTGAGATTAAAGAACGTTTAGATTTCGAATTAGAAGTTATCGCCAACACAGGTTATCCCGGTTACTTTTTGATTGTACAGGATTTCTGTAACGAAGCCCGAAATATGGGAGTTTGGGTTGGTCCAGGTCGTGGTTCTGCGGCTGGTTCTGCGGTTGCATATTGCATCGGAATTACCAATGTTGATCCTATTAAATACGATCTTCTTTTTGAGAGATTCCTGAATCCGGAAAGGGTTTCGATGCCCGATATTGATATCGACTTTGATGATGAAGGTCGTGATAAAATTATCAAATGGGTTGTCGAGAAATACGGTAAAACTCAGGTTGCACAGATTATTACATACTCAGTTTTGGGTGGGAAGTCTGCGATTAAAGATGCAGGAAGAGTGTTGGATGTTCCGATTCCTGATACGAATAATATTGCCAAGCTGATACCTCCGAGTCCGGGGATGAATATTGCGAAAGCTTTAGCAAAATATGATAAATTAAAACCAGAAGAACAGATGCTCGTTGATGAGATGAGATATGTTCTTAACAGTCCTGATGATGCCCGTCACGGTGTTTTGGCGAGTGCTAAAAAAATGGAAGGTTGTATCCGAAATACGGGTATTCACGCCTGCGGGGTAATTATTACGCCTGAAGATGTGAGTAATCTGGTTCCGGTGACAATTGCTGCAAAAGATGCGGATATCTTGGTTTCACAATTCGATAACTCGGTGGCGGAAAGTGCCGGATTATTGAAGATGGATTTCTTGGGTCTTAGAACATTGACGATCATTAAGGATGCTTTGAAATTAGTAAAAGCAAGATATAATATTGATATCGATCCGGATCTTATTCCGCTTGATGATACCAAAACTTATCAGTTATTTAAAGAAGGAAGGACGGTCGGGATTTTCCAGTATGAAAGTCCGGGGATGCAAAAGTACATGAGAGAGCTGAAGCCAACAGTTTTTGCCGATCTTATTGCGATGAATGCTCTTTACCGTCCGGGACCTATTAAATATATTCCGAATTTTATTAACAGAAAACACGGAATTGAAGAAATTGTTTACGATTTACCGGAAACCGAGGAATATTTAAAGGAAACCTACGGAATTACCGTTTATCAGGAGCAGGTAATGTTGTTGTCTCAAAAATTAGCAAATTTCACGAAAGGTGAAGCTGATACGTTGAGAAAAGCAATGGGTAAAAAGCAGATTGACGTTCTGAATAAAATGTATCCTAAATTCATTGAAGGCGGGCGAAAAAATAATCTTAATGAAGAGCGTTTAGAGAAAATCTGGAATGACTGGAAGGCCTTTGCGGAATATGCCTTCAACAAATCTCACTCGACTTGTTACGCGTTTATTGCTTATCAAACTGCCTTTTTAAAAGCCAATTATCCTGCAGAATATATGGCGAGTGTGATGAGTAATAACATTAACAATACAGATTCCATTACCATGTTTATGGAAGATTGTAAAAGTATGGGAGTTGATGTTTTGGGACCGGATGTAAACGAATCTCAGTATAAATTCTCGGTAAATGAAAAAGGACAGATCCGTTTTGGCTTAGGGGCGATTAAAGGGATTGGTGAAGGGCCAAGTGAAGCGATTACAAGAGAAAGAGCAGCAAATGGCAGGTTTAAAAATATCTATGATTTCTTTGAAAGGATCTTACCTTCTCAAATGAATAAAAGAGTAGCGGAAAGTTTGGTGTTAGCAGGAGGTTTTGATGAATTAGATTCTTTCCACAGAGGTCAGTATTTTGATATTGATATGGCGGGAAGAACAAATTTGGAGAGATTAATCCGTTACGGACAAAGCTTTCAGGAAAGTAAAAACGAAATGGAATTTTCACTTTTTGCTGATTTTGCTGATGAAGTTCAGATCGAGCAGCCGAAGTTATTGCCTTGTCCGGAATGGCCGAACATGCATAAACTGAATAAAGAAAAAGAAACCATTGGTTTCTATCTTTCGGCGCATCCGCTGGATGAGTTTAAATATCAGTTTCAGTTTATAGCAGGTAATCTTTCAAAAAAATCTGTGCTGGAAAAAGAGGAAGAAGGAAAAGCTGTTGTGGATGAAGCTCCGATTTTGGAGCAGGATGCGGTAGATGAGACGACAGATTTAACCGAAATTGTTTCCGACGATATTGTGGCTGGAGAAGAGGAAGAAATAATAGAGGAAGTTACAAAAAAAGCAGAACCTAAAGGAAATTTTCTCTTCCTTAATTTAGATGAGGTCGATGCTTATAAAGAGCAGGCTTTTGCCAATAAACAGGAAGAATTATTTGAAGAAAAGAAAAAAGACTGGAAAACACTTCAGAAAGAAAGAGAGAATGGCGGTGGCGGAAAAGAATATACCGTTGCCGGTTTGATTACGGAATATGTTGTGAAAGATGGTTTCAGGAGTGGCGAAAAAGTAGCTTTTGTAACGTTGGAAGATTATTCAGGATCCTATTCTTTCCGATTGGGAGATCGTGATTATATGAAATTAAAGGAGAAGCTGGAAGTTCAACGATTTGTTATTTTTAAGATTAAATTTGCTCAGGTAAAAGACGGGCGAGTTTTTGTGAATGTAAATGATGTAATTGAGCTTCAGGAAGCTTTTGATAAATATGCTAAAAGTATTTCTTTAGTAATGGATGTGATGGATTTCCGACCTGAAGATTTAGCCTTTTTTAGAAATGTACTTCAGCAAAATCAAGGAAACCAAAAGCTTAAGTTCTTTATTAAAAATATTGAAGACGATACGCAGCTCGAAGTTCAGTCGATGAAACATTCGGTAAACCTCAGCGGAGAGCTTATTAAAAATATTCAATTACTAAATAAATATGAATTTTATTTGAATTAATGAAGTTTATTTTTCGATATTAACTAAAAGACGATAATTTTTATCGTCTTTTTTAATTATCATATTTGTGTGATGTAATCGATTGCTTTAATTTATTTATATAAATTTGTGATTTTTAGTTAATTATATTTAAATAATGTATAAATTTGATTTGAATTTTAAATTTATGTATTATGAAGAAACTTTTATTTCTTTTGGCTTTTCCGGCTTTAAGTTTTGGGCAATGGACTGAGAACTTCGATGCAGGAACTACTTTACCTGCGGGATGGGCTGTTGTGGATGTTGATGGTGGTAATTCTTGGGAGATTTCAGAGCCAAGTACGGGGTCTGCTCAATCAGGGAACTATGTTGCAAGTATTTTGTATAACTCTAATGCTCACAATGATTATTTAATTACAAAGGCGATTGTGGTTCAGGCAGGTGTAAGTGATAGAATTTCCTTTTATGTAAAATCAGATGATGATTTTTATCTTGAAGATTATGAGGTTTTATTATCAACTACGAATCAGGCTGCTGCCGCTTTTACCAATGTTCTTCAGGCTGCTGAAAAAGCGCCAGAAACTTGGACGAAAAAAACTTTCAGTTTATCTGCCTATGCAGGGCAGACGGTTTATGTTGCTATACATGCGACGGATGCTGACCAGCTTTATTTGTATGCAGATACATTTGTGGTAGATACGACACCGACAGCTATTCCTTTATGTACTTCTTTTACATCCCCAACAAATGGTGCTACGGGGGTAAATTCTGACGGAGTTTTTACATGGAATTCTGCTTCAGGTGCTGCCGGCTATAAATTGAAAGTTGGAACTACAAGCGGCGGAACCGATGTTGTAAATAATGAAGATCTAGGAGATGTTATCAATTATAATATTCCGGGAACATTGAATATGAATACGACCTATTACGCAACAATTACTCCTTATAATAATCTTGGAGATGCGGTGGGATGTTCTCAAATTTCGTTTACAACAATGTCTCCACCTACTAATGATGAGTGTTCTGGTGCTATTACGCTTACGGCGGGTGGCTCATTCGTACAAAATGCCATTACGGGTAATACAATTGGAGCAAGTGATGCTTCTGGCTTAGGGGCTTCATGTTTGTTTAATTCTTCTAATGCCGAAAATAATGTTTGGTTCAAGGTGGTAGTTCCTGCATCTGGAAACTTAACGATTGAAACAGATGCGGCTCCTGGATCTGGTTTGGATGATACAGTGTTGTCGGTATTCACAGATTGCTCGTCTACAACGTCTATTGCTTGTAATGATGATGGAGGAACCGATGCTTTCTCTAAAATAGAATTGACAGGGCAAACTCCTGGGACTACCTTATATGTTAGTGTTTGGAAGTATACTTCTTCTGATGATGGTGAGTTTAAAATTTCAGCTTACGATACCTCTTTATTGGCTACTTCTGAAGCTTCTGCATCTAATAAAAACAATATTAAGGTTCATCCAAATCCATTTGCTGAGAATTTAAATATATCGGATATTTCTAAAGTGAAATCTGTTTCGGTGGTTGATGTTTCAGGAAGATTGGTAAAAACATTTGACAAACCTTCTTCATCACTTAGTTTAGGTGATTTGAAACAAGGTATGTATTTAATTTCTTTAGAACTAAAAGACGGCTCAAGACAGGTGGTGAAAGTGATTAAGAAATAATTAATATAAATTTTTATAAAATATAAGCAGCGGGTTTTTTTATCTGCTGCTTTTTAATTTATTGATTATAATTATTTTAAGGTTAAATCAATCCTTTGGGAGTTTTAATTATATTGAACTTATCCTGTGTTTTTAATCGTATAATTATGTTAATGTTTAGAATTTTGTTGATGAATTTTTATTTTTAATTGAATTTGTTGTAATTTTCACACTTTAAACAAAACTAAACATGAAAAATTTCTACAAAAAAACATGGGATCGATACGTTGGTTTGCGAAATGCAGGTGTCGCAGTTCTCGTGATTTTGGGCGCCATGCAAAGAGTAAATGCTCAGGTGGCTGATTATGCATTTGCTCAGAGTACAGGATTTTTTAATAGTATTGCTGCTACTGGTATTCTGGTTCCGGGGAGTGAGGCTACGGTAAGTAATCCTGGAAATAATGATACTGCAGGATGGGATGTTTCTATTCCTTTTAATTTCAAATTTAACGGGAGTGATTATACTTCTATGTATGTAAACTCAAACGGAGGGGTTACATTTGGCACTTTAAAAAGTGACGGCCCTTCTTTGATTTCTTCAACCATTACCTATTCCGCGGCTATAGCCGTGATGAATAGAGATCTGAATGGAGAATTTGAAACGACCGGAAATGTGATTAACGGTTCTAATATGATTACTAGCGTAGCTTCGTTTAAGGGTATTGCAGTAGGGAAAAAATTGAAGACTATTGTTGATTTTGGTAATATTACGGTAAGTAATGGTATTGCTTCGGGGGCTACGATAACTGCTTTTAATGAGACTGCGGGTACAATTACGATGTCTCTCCCGGCTACAAAAACTGTTTTTAGTGCTCCTGTTATCTATGGAACTGGTAAGGTTTTTACTTCTGTAGAAGGAGTGGCGCCAAATAGAACTTTTGTGGTAGAATGGTTGGGGTACAATGATAATGCTACAGAGCATAGCTATCTAAACTTTCAATTAAGGCTGGCTGAAACAACTAATAAAGTTTCAATTGTCTATGGTTCTCAGTTTATTGAGAGTACGGCGAATAAACCAACCTATGTGGGTTTTAGAGGAGCGTCAAAAAGTGATTTTAACAATAGGGCGGGTACGTCATGGAGTAATTCATCTGCTGGAACGGCAAGTAATTCATCTCTTTCAAGAAATAATACAAATTTTCCTGCATCGGGGCTTACTTTTACGTGGTCGCCGCCTAGTTGTCCTACGCCAGGTGCCGTGGTTATTGCAGATGCAAATATAGCACAAACAACTGCTATCGCATCTTGGGCTGCTCCTTCGCTAATTCCGGCTAATGGCTATGAAATATATTACAGTACAGTAAATGTAGCGCCTACATCGGCTACGGTTTTGGATGCAACAAATTCCGTTGCCTCAAATACTACCTCTGCTCAGATAACGGGGTTAACGCCTTCTACGTTATATTATGTTTGGGTGAGATCTCTTTGTGATGCTACTAGTAAAAGTATCTGGACGGGTATTCCCATAATGTTTACTACGCTTTGTCAAACACCATCGCTTTCCACTACGGGAGGCTTGGGTTGTCCGGGAGGGGCTGTGATGCTTTCTGCGACGCCAAGTGCTGGTGCTGTAGTCAATTGGTATAATTCTTCTTTGGGCGGAAGTATTTTGGCAACAGGTAACACCTTTACGACACCTATGTTGAATAATACGACTACTTACTATGCATCTGCATTAACGGGAGTTATAGATACTGCCGGGTTGGCCTCGCCGGCTGTTATAGGAGGGTGGATTGCTGCTCAGACAAACACTACATGGGGAGTTTATTTTACGGTAAAAAAGCCTGCAAAATTCAAGTCTATTGATGTTTTCCCTGTTCAGAGTGGTCAATCTGGGGCTATTAATATCGTAAATGGAACTGTTTCGCTTGGTGGTTCTGCTTTTGCCACGATTCCTTTTACAACTAATGTTTCTGGAGGAACAACGGCGCAGACTGTTGCGCTTGATATAGACTTACCTCCGGGAGATTATACGATCTATCCGACATTGCCAAGCGGTGGATTGATGAGAAATATGTCTGGAGCCATTTATCCTTATGTTTCTTCTGTTGCCAGTATTACTGGGAATGGTTATAACGAAAATTATTATATGTGTTTTTATAATTTTAAATTCGTTACTGGTTGTGAGTCTGAAAGATATCCGGTGGTGGCAACGGTCAACTCTTCAGGATGTTTGAATACTGGTGAAGCTAATTTAGAAAATAAGCTATCACTATATCCGAATCCGTTTACTGAATTACTACATGTTTCTGATGTTTCTAAAGTTAAATCTATTTCAGTGATGGATGTTTCAGGAAGATTGGTTAAAACATTTGACAAACCTTCTTCATCACTTAGCTTAGGTGATTTGAAACAAGCTGTGTATTTCATTTCTTTAGAATTAATAGACGGCTCAAAACAAACGGTAAGAGTGATTAGGAAATAATTAATATAAATTTTCTAAAATATAAGCAGTAGGTTTTTAAATCTGCTGCTTATTTTTTTTGTTGTCTATTTTTTTTAAATTTTGTGGTATCTAATTATTGTGATTTAAGACTATTTATAGAATTTATTTGTACTAAATGAATTAGATTGTAAAAATTTTATCTAAATAATTTAAGATTTAAAGTAATAACTATTTATAAATGAATGATTTTAAGATTATTTTTTAAATTTTGTTAAATGTTTGTTTAATTATTAAAAAAAATAAATAAAATATGAATTGTATGTAATATTTTATTACATTTACCCACGAATTTTAAATTTCTTTAATATATGAAAAAACTTCTACTTGCATGCATGATGGCACTTGGTGTAAGTGCGTCTGCTCAACTTCAATTAGGAGGTGGAACTGCAATTGCTCCGACTTCCGTACCAGCTCCCTGGAGCAACTATTACAAATTTTCTTATACTCAGCAAATCATTAAAAAATCTGAGCTTAATACCAATGCCGGAAATATAACGGGAATCAGGTTTTTTCTTGCTGCTTCGAAAACTTTGTTGAATTCTGACGATGTTGTTGTTTATCTAGGACATACGAGCAGTGATGACTTTACTTCCAATTCAAGCTGGGTGCCGCTTTCTTCGCTTACTCAGGTGTATGCCGGAACGGTAACCAACAATAACGGAGTTGTTGAAATTACATTTGCAACCCCTTTTGCCTATAATAATGTAGATAATCTTGTGGTTGCTGTTGATGAAAATAAAGACGGTTATGATACAGTCGGTAGTTCATTAAATGAATATTTCTATAAATATACTGCGGCTGCAAATACTACTTTGTATTACAGAAATGATACGACCAATCCAGATCCGGCTAGTCCTCCAACTTCGGGAAGTAGAAGTGAAGGAAGAGCTGTGATGCAGATTTTAGGGTTAAATCCTGCTTCTACACCTCCTTGTAGCACTATTACCGCGCCTCTTGCAGCGGAAACAAATGTTTCTCTTACTCCTACATTTACATGGGCGGTAGCATCGGGTGCAACTTCTTATGTGGTGAAGTTGGGAACAACGCCGGGAGGTTCTGATGTGATGAATAATGTAAATGTTGGAAACGTAACAACTTATACTGTGCCTTCTGCATCGTCGCTTTCTTATTATACCAATTATTATTTAACGGTTTCTCCTGTGAATTCTGTGGGAACAACAGTAGGTTGTACAGAAAG
Organism: Chryseobacterium sp. C39-AII1; assembly: GCF_039672645.1. NCBI lineage: Bacteria > Pseudomonadati > Bacteroidota > Flavobacteriia > Flavobacteriales > Weeksellaceae > Chryseobacterium > Chryseobacterium sp. C39-AII1. Next base: position 153,817 of record NZ_JBDFPQ010000008.1, on the reverse strand, counting down.
AGTGTTTACTACGAGAAATATACCTTGCCCTTCAGTATCTGCACCTTCATCGGGAGGAACGGGAGTTTCCGTTACCCCTACTTTTACATGGTCGGCAAGTGCTACAGCTACCGGATATAAGATCTCTATCGGTACCACTGCCGGGGGAACTGATATATTAAATAATGCTGATGTGGGTAATGTAACAACTTATACTCACAATACGCCTTTAAATTACGGAACGAAGTATTATTATACCGTTAATTCTTATAATGCGACGCTTACATCTTCAGGATGTACAGAAAGAAGTTTTACAACGCTTACATTGTGTCCTTCGGTTAGTACTCCATCTTCTTCTGCGACTGGAGTTTCTGTATCGCCTTCATTTGCGTGGTCTGCTATTGCCGGAGCAACTGGGTACAAGATTTCTATCGGTACAACAGCCGGGGGGACGGATATTCTGAATGCTTTAGACTTAGGAAATGTAACAACGTATAATTATAATTCTTCATTAAACTATAATACAAAATATTACTATACAATTGTAGGGTATACAGCTGCTCAAACAGGTGTAGGCTGTACAGAAAGAAACTTTACAACATTATCATTGTGTCCTACGGTTACTACGCCTTCGTCGGCATCTGCTACAAATGTTTCTATTACGCCTACATTTGTGTGGACAGCGGTAACAGGAGCTACAGGTTATAGAATTTCGATAGGAACTACTGCTGGCGGAACTGATATTATGAATAATGTGGATGTAGGAAACGTAACCACTTATACATATCAAACTCCTTTGGCTTTCAGTACTAAATATTATTATACGGTTAACGGATATACTGCTACCCAGGCAAGTTCTGGGTGTTCAGAGAGAAATTTCACTACTCAGAATGCATGTCCTATAGTTTCTTATCCTAGTGATGGGGCGACTCTTCAGCCTGTAAAACCTACAATTAAATGGAATGGTATTGCTACTGCTTCATCTTATACATTAACAGTGGGAACTACTTCTGGAGGTTCTGATATTATGAATAATGTAGATGTTGGAAATGTAACAACGTATACATTTACAACTCCATTAACTTTAGGAACGAAATATTATTACAAGGTAAACACCAATACATCTACAGGATGTACAGAAAGATCATTTACTGTAAATACGGTTGCCGCGCCAGCTAATGATGATTGCTCGGGAGCTTTGGAGGCTGCGTCTTTCCCTTATACTTATTCTCAGACGGACGGAGCGGGTTCTACCAACGGATCGGGTTATGTGATGACTTGTTCCACGGGTGCTAATGACGGAATGTGGTTTAAATTTATCGGTGACGGAAATACAATTGCTGTAAAAGCAACTACTACTTCTAGTTGGGATCATAAAGTAAGTGTGTATAGTGGATCTTGCGGTTCGTTTACTTGCGTGGGAGCTGCTGATTCAAGTTTTGGTGGTAATGGTTCTGTTGAAACGTATACCTTCAATTCTGTAGCGGGAACTCAATATTTTGTAAATGTGGGATATTACAGTGGTTCTAGTGATAGTGCAGAAGGTAACTTTAATCTGAATATTACTTCAACGGCAGTATTGGCAACTTCAGATGTTCAATCTGCAAAAGCAAAAGATATTAAGATTTATCCAAATCCATTTGTAGATGAAATTACGATTTCTGATGTTTCTAATGTGAAGTCAGTTTCAGTGATTGATCTTTCAGGAAAATTAGTGAAAGTAATTGATAAGCCAACTTCAACTCTTCGTTTGGGAGATTTAAAGCAAGGATTGTATCTTATTGCACTTGAATTGAAAGATGGAACAAGACAAGTCATTAAGGCAATCAAGAAATAAATTGAATTAATTTCATAAAAACTCAATATAGCGGCTAATATTTTTTAGTCGCTATATTTTTATGATGAATTATAATTGAAATCATAAGTATATGTGTTTATTATTGCTAAATTAGTAATACACAAAATAAATTACTGCTTATGAAAAAAATTCTACTTTCATGCTTATTTCTAATAGGTATGATTACACACGCTCAGATAAACTTGGGCACAGGAAGTACGTCAGCTGGTCCGCAGCCTATCAGCAATTACTACAGCTATTCTTACGTTCAGCAAATTTTTAGTAAATATGAAATCAATGCCGTCTCTGCGGGAAGCATTACAGGATTAAAATTTTATTTAAATAATACATTATCTTTAACAAATTCATCAAATTGGGCAGTCTACGTTGGGCATACGAGTAAAGGAAGTTTTGACTTCGAAAATAGCTGGATTCCAGTCTCTCAGCTCACTCAGGTTTTTTCAGGTAATGTGCTGAATAATAATGGAGTGGTAAGTATAAATTTCACAACGCCTTTCTTTTATAATAATGCTGATAATTTGGTGGTTGCCATTAAAGAAAGTGATCCCGGTTATGATGGAAGTGCCGAAGCTTTTTATGTTTACGATTCTGCTCCGCGCTCATCTATGTATTTTAGAAGCGATTTTACCAATCCTAATCTTTCTTCGCCCCCTTCCGGAACTCCAAATGATACAAAATCTGTTATTTCCATAGAAGGATTAACGGCTAATACTACACCGGCTTGTCCTACCATTACTTTTCCAAGTGATAATTCCGAATTCATTTTCATTAATCCGCAAATTAGCTGGGTTGCAGTGCCAGGAGCCTTACAGTATAGAATTTCTGTAGGTACGACACCGGGAGGTGAAGATATTGTAAGTCAGCAATTAACCTCTGCAACAAATTACACTCCCGCGCCAACTTTGAATATCAATTCATCTTATTATATTAAATTAATAGCAATAACTGCGGCGGGAGAATCTGCCGGATGTTCAGTTTCTAAATTCACAACTGTTCCGCTTACTCCAACGAATGATGAATGTTCTGATGCTGTTCCTTTAACAGTAAATCCCGATTTGAATTGTGGAACTGTAACAGCAGGTTATAATCTGGGCGGTTCAGATTCAGGCATCACACCAGATCCTTGCAATGGACTTCCCGATGCGGATGTTTGGTTTAAATTTTTTGCTACAGAATCGTCTCATGTAATTTCTTTACGAAATATTCAGTCTATTGGTTCAGATTATAGTACAGATATGAATTTTCAGGTTTTTAGCGGAAATTGCGGAAATTTATCGAGTATTTTTTGTTCAGATTCAAATTCTTCCTTGGTTCCGGGGCTTACGGTGGGAGAAACGTATTATGTGAGAGTTTACAGCTACTGGGGCGGGGATTATGCACAAAGCTTCAATGTTTGCGTGGGAACGATGCCTCCTGCGCCTGTTAATGATGATTGTTTTGGAGCTTTCTCGGTTGCAGGTTTTCCTTATAATCATACGCAGTTAGATGCTGCGGGAAGTACCAATAACAATGGTTTTATCACAACCTGCACGGAAGATCATATGAATGATGGAGTATGGTTTAAATTTACAGGAAATGGTACAAATGTAGATATCGAAGTCTTAATGCCTAACGATAGTTTGTTTGATCCTCAAATTGGGGTTTACAGCGGAAATTGCAATAATCTTATTTGTGAAGGCACTGTTGATGATTTTGAAGAAGGTGGAAGAGAATTTATCAGCATTCCGACGGTTTTGGGAAATACTTACTATGTTAATGTAGGGCATTTCAGCGGCTTTTCAGATGCAATGGAAGATACTTTTACTATTAATATGTTGAGCAATGTATTAAGTACTTCAGCGATGGTTAAAAAAGATAAAGCTATTAAGGTGTATCCGAATCCATTTACAGATAACATTACTATTTCGGATGTTTCTAACGTAAAATCTCTTTCGATTACAGATATCTCAGGAAGATTAATCAAAACAATTGATAAGCCTTCGCAAACGTTATATCTGGAAGATTTAAAACAGGGAATGTATCTTATCACACTGTTTAAGTCAGATGGTACGCAAGTGACGATTAAAACTATTAAGAAATAACTTTAATTTTACCATTCTGAAGTTAATTTGGTTTAAAATTTACCCTAAATAATATAAAATTTTAAAAAAAAGGAAGGTGGCAATTTTGCCACCTTTATTGTTGTTTATTTATCCGCAGGAACAGGCTGTAGTTCACCGGTATTCATCATATCAAATATTGCCGGGAAAAATGTTACGAGGACAAAGTAGATAATAATCATTAATATAACAAGCGCAAATAGAATAACTACTAAACTGTTGGGCTTGTTTTTCTTTTTAGGTTCCATGATTTTGTGATATTTGGTTAATATTTTAAACTAAGCTAATTTCTTGCCACATTGTTTACAATATCTCGCATCATCGTCAATATCTTCATTTCCGCATCGTTCGCATACTTTTTCAAGGTTTTGTCGTTTGTTTCTCATTTCCGCTGTTACAATTCCGGTAGGAACCGCGATGATTGAATAACCTGCTAACATTAAGACTACAGCGAAAAATTTTCCCATTGGGGTTATTGGTGAAACATCTCCGTAACCAACTGTTGTTACCGTAACTACCGCCCAATAAATAGATTGCGGAATCGTTTCAAAACCAGGTCTTCCGCCTTCCACCATAAACATCAGAGAACCAACGATTACTGAGAAAATAATTAAAAATAAAAGGAAAATATAAATTTTTCGTGAGCTGTTTTTTAAAGCTCTTACAATCACAGTTCCGTCATTCATGAAATCTAAAAGATTGAAAACACGGAAAACTCTAAGCATTCTCAACATTCTGAAAATCAGAAAATATTTTGTCACCGGAAAAATAAAACTCAGATAAAAAGGAACCAGCGCAAAAAAATCTATAATTCCGAAAAAACTGAAAATATAATGTTTCTTATTCTTCACCACGGCTATTCTCGACCAATATTCTGCCGTGAAAAACAATGAAATAATCCATTCAAGAATAATGAAGGTATAATGGTATTTATTATCAAGCTTGGGAACACTTTCCATCATAATAATGAAGGTGCTTACAAGAATTAATGACAATAAAGTAATGTCGAATAATTTTCCGAGTTTGGTGTCTGAACGATAAATAATTCGGTAAACATGCCTTTTCCAAAGCGAATCTTCGGGAACAAGACTGTGTTCTTTTTCCATTTTTATTGTTTTTTCTAAATTAACAAATTATGCCTATTTTCGTAACAAACATACAGAATAAAATGACAATAAGCGAAGTAGTTTCAAAAATAGAAACGCGCATTCCGTTGCAGCAGGCAGAAGATTTTGATAATGTAGGATTGCTGTGCGGCATCCCAAGTCGCAATGTGAGCGGAATCTTGGTTTGCCACGATGCGCTTGAAAATGTTGTGGATGAAGCTATTCAGAAAAATTGTAATTTGATAGTATGTTTTCATCCGATTATTTTCTCCGGGTTAAAATCATTAACCGGGAAAAATTACGTTGAAAGAGCCGTTTTAAAAGCAATTGAAAATAAAGTGGCCATTTATGCGATTCATACGGCTTGGGATAATGATTTTTTTGGTGTAAATGCAGGAATTTGTAATCATTTAGGTTTAAAAGATTTGAAAATTCTTCAGCCTAAAAAAAATAATTTAAAACAATTAACGGTTTTCGTTCCTAAAGATCATTCTGAAAATGTAAAAGAAGCTTTGTTTTCGGCAGGGGCGGGAAATATCGGTTTTTATGATGAATGCAGTTTCACCATCAACGGAAACGGGACTTTCAGACCAATAGAAGGTTCCAAACCTTTTTCCGGACAGCAAAATATCAGAGAAAATGCTGATGAAGATATGATTTCTGTAATTTTTGAAAGCTATAAGCAAGGCCAGATTGTTGCAGCGATGAAAGCTGCACATCCTTATGAAGAAGTGGCTCATCAGATTTATTCGTTGGATAATGACAATCATCACACAGGTTTGGGAATGTTTGGCGAATTTGAAGAAGCGATGGAGGAAGCTGACTTTCTGAAATTGGTGAAAGAGAAATTCAATTTAGAGATCATCAGACATTCAGATTTTACCGGAAAAAAGATAAGAAGAGTAGGGGTTTTAGGTGGTTCTGGGGCGAGTGCTATAAAATCGGCTTTGTCTAAAAAATGCGACGCTTATCTTACGGGAGATATCAAATACCACGATTTTTTCCTCGCCGAATCTAAGATGTTGATTTGCGATATCGGGCATTATGAATCTGAACAATTTGTAACGCAACAATTATTTGAAATTTTATCACAAAAATTTAGTACATTTGCAATTTCAAAATCTATTGAGAAAACCAACCCAGTAAATTATTTCATTTAAATATGGCAAAAACCAACGATATTTCAGTTGAAGAGAAATTAAGAGCTTTATACGATTTACAAATCATTGATTCTAGATTGGATGAAATCCGAAATACAAGAGGAGAATTGCCAATCGAGGTGGAAGACCTTGAAATCGAAATTGAAGGTCTTGAGAAAAGAGCTGAAAAATTTCATACAGATATTAAAGAGCAGGACGACCAAATCAAAACTAAGCATGAGGTAATCAACCATGCAAAGTCTTTGATCGAAAAATACAAATCTCAACAAGATAACGTAAGAAACAACAAAGAATTTGAAGCTTTAGGTAAAGAAACTGAATATCAGGAGCTTGAAATTCAACTTGCTGAGAAAAGAATTAAAGAATTCGGAGCTAAAATTGCTCACAAAAACGAAACTTTAAGCGAGCTTAACAATAAGATTTCTGATCTTAAAAATCACTTAAAATTCAAAAAAGAAGAATTAGACGGTCTTATTTCTGAAACTCAAAAAGAAGAAGAATATTTGATCGAGCAGTCTAAAGAATTCGCAGGTAAGATCGATGAGAGGTTATTGGCTTCTTACAACAGAATCAGAACAAACTCTCCAAATGGTCTTGCGGTTGTAGGTTTGGAAAGAGGTGCACCGAAAGGTTCATTCTTTACAATTCCGCCTCAAAAGCAAATGGAAATCGCTCAGAGAAAGAAAATCATTATCGATGAGCATTCAGGAAAAATCCTTGTTGACGACGAGTTGGTAATGGAAGAAAACGAAAGAATGAAATCTGTAATTAAATTCTAATTACTTATTTTTAAAAATATAGAAGCTGTTTCAATTTTGAGACAGCTTTTTTGTTTTTAGTCTCTCGCTGATTTTGCAGATGACGCAGATTTTAAACGCAGTCATCTGCTAAATTTGCTAAATCTGCGAGAGATAAAATAACGTTACATTCTGTTCGGAAATTTTAAATAATTGTGTTATTGTGCAAAAATTTATGCATTCGTGTTTGCATAAAAAAACCGCCTCCAAAGAAGCGGTTGATATTATTCGTGATGTTCGTACATTTTATTATACAGATCCATAAACTTCTCTTTTATGGCTTTTCTTTTTAACTTTAAAGTTGGGGTTAAAAGTCCGGCTTCAATGCTCCAAACTTCTGGTGTGAGCTCTATCTTTTTGATCTTTTCCCAGTTTCCAAGATGTTCGTTGATGTTATCCATCTCTTTTTCGATTCTTTCCTTTAATTCGGGGCTTTTCGCAATTTCCTGAGGAGTAGAACCTATGTTTAGATTGTTTCTCATTGCCCAGCTTTTCGCAAATTCAAAATCAGGCTGAACTAAAGCTGTTGGCATTTTTTCACCATCACCCACAACCATGATCTGTTCGATAAATTTAGAAGCTTTTGCCAAATTTTCTATCGTTTGAGGAGCAATATATTTACCTCCTGATGTTTTAAACATTTCTTTCTTACGATCAGTGATTTGTAGAAACCCGTCACTGTCGACTAAGCCGATGTCTCCGGTTTTAAAATAACCATCTTCTGTAAAAGCTTCTTTCGTCATTTCCTCATTTTTGAAATAACCTTTAAATATAGAAGGACCTTTTACGGTAATTTCTCCATCTTCCTGAATTTTTACTTGTAAATTATCCAATGGTGGACCAACCGTTCCTATCTTCATTTTACCGAAACTGTTTACAGAAATTACAGGCGAAGTTTCTGTTAAACCATAGCCTTCCAAAATTGGAATTCCCGCATTTTGAAATAGTAAATTTAATCTTGTTGACAAAGCGGCAGAACCTGAAACTAAAGTTATAATTTCACCTCCCAAACCTTCTCTCCATTTTTTGAAAACAAGTTTGTCAGCAATAATTTCAAGCAATCCTGATGGTTTAGAAACTGTTTTCTTTTTGCTCAAAAGATTAAGTGCCCAGAAGAATATTTTTTGTTTTAAACCTCCGGCAGAAGAACCTGTTGCATAAATTTTATCATATACTTTCTCAACCAATCTTGGTACAACGCTCATGTAGTGAGGCTTTACTTCTTTTACGTTTTCGCCCATTTTATCAATACTTTCAGCGAAATAAATCGAAAAACCATTGTATTGGAAAAGGTAGAAAAGCATTCTTTCGAAAATATGACAGATCGGCAAAAAGCTTAAAACCCTCGTATCTTTATAGTCTAAACTTTTTTTCTTCGGAATTCTCGGAATAGATCCCAACACATTTGAAACAATATTGTCATGCGTCAGCAGTACACCTTTCGGCCTTCCTGTTGTTCCGGAAGTGTAAATAATGGTTGCCAAATCATCAGAATTAATGGCTTTAGAAAGATCTTCCACTTCAATTTGAGTAGAATCATCTTCACCAAGATCCAAAATTTCTTTCCAGTTGGCAGCACCTGTTACATTATCAAATGTGAAAATTCCCTGTAAAGACGGGATATTATGTTTTACCTTAGTTACTTTATTGAAAAGCTCTTTATCTGAAACAAAGCAATAGTGAATTTCAGCATTATTAAAGATAAATTCGTAATCTTCCGGCGAAATACTAGGGTAAACAGGTACAGAAACCACTCCGATCTGGGAAAGTCCCAAATCCATAACCGCCCATTCTGTACGGGAATTTGTAGTAATTAAAGCTATTTTATCACCAGGTTTTATGCCTAGTTTTAAAAGTCCTCTTGATATTTTATTTGCCTGATTGATAAATTCCTGGGTAGACGTTTTCTTCCATTCGCCGTGATACTTGGTCACAAACATATCCGATTTAGGATATTTTTCTAAAGCGTAGTGCGGTATATCGAATAATCTTTTGATGGCCATGATTCTTTAGGTATAATTTTAATTAATTTAAATATAAGAATTTTTTTTAATTAGAGAAATTTGATTGTTAGATTTAGGAATCGATAAAATATTCGCAATAATTTATCAATAATAAGTAAGCCGAAAAGCGAATTTTTAGTGATAATTTATATGATGTTGAATCTTTGCTGAATCTCTTTAATCGCTATCTGTCAGGGCGTAAACAGGAAGTTTCAATTCTATTTTCAGATTTGCTCAAAAAGTGTAAATTAGCGACTATCTAATTATTAATTTTTATGGACTTTAATTTATCAGAAGAGCAGCTGATGATTCAGCAGGCGGCAAGAGATTTTGCACAAACCGAACTTTTACCTGAAGTAATCGAAAGAGACAGAGATCAGAAGTTTCCTACGGAGCAGGTGAAAAAAATGGGAGAGATGGGGCTTTTAGGAATGATGGTAGATCCTAAGTACGGTGGTGCTGGGATGGACAGCGTTTCTTACGTTTTGGCAATGGAGGAGATTGCAAAAATCGACGCTTCTGCGGCTGTTGTAATGTCTGTAAACAATTCATTGGTTTGCGCAGGTCTTGAAAAATTCGCTTCTGAGGAGCAAAAAGTGAAATATCTTACACCTCTTGCTAGCGGACAGGTAATCGGAGCTTTTGCTTTGTCTGAGCCGGAAGCGGGATCTGATGCAACTTCTCAGAAAACAACTGCTGAGGATAAAGGGGATTATTATCTTTTAAATGGTATTAAAAACTGGATTACAAATGGTGGAACAGCTACATATTATATCGTAATTGCACAAACTGACCCTGAGAAAAAACATAAAGGAATCAATGCGTTTATCGTTGAAAGAGGTTGGGAAGGTTTCGAAATCGGAACAAAAGAAGACAAATTGGGAATCAGAGGAAGTGATACGCATTCTTTGATCTTCAACAACGTAAAAGTACCAAAAGAAAACAGAATCGGGGAAGACGGTTTCGGATTCAATTTTGCTATGGCTGTTTTGAACGGTGGTAGAATTGGTATTGCTTCTCAGGCTTTAGGTATTGCTTCCGGAGCTTACGAATTGGCGTTGAAATATGCTAAAACAAGAAAAGCTTTCAAAACTGAGATTATTAATCACCAAGCGATTGCTTTCAAATTGGCAGATATGGCGACTCAGATTACGGCGGCAAGAATGCTTTGTTTCAAGGCGGCTTGTGAGAAAGATGCCGGAAAAGATATTTCTGAAAGTGGAGCGATGGCTAAATTATATTCTTCTCAGGTTGCGATGGATACTACGATTGAAGCAGTTCAAATCCACGGCGGATACGGATATGTAAAAGAATATCACGTTGAAAGATTAATGAGAGATGCAAAAATCACTCAGATTTATGAAGGAACTTCTGAAATCCAGAAAATTGTGATTTCAAGAAGCATTTCAAAATAAATTGCTTAAAAACTGACTTATTTCAGATAAAGCAGAACACATGAAATAGTAAAAACAAATAAGGCTCTCAATCGAGGGCCTTATTTTTACACCAAATCATAACTTTAATATAAAATATAATAGAAAAATTATTTCTTTATTAAATCTAAAACAAATTTCCGTTTGTTTTATTATATCATAAATTTAAAAAGAAGAAATTTTATATTAATGAAAAATTAATTAAAAAAATATTAAAATAATTTTTTCCTGTAAAACAAGGGTTTTTTATTCATTTAAATTATTTTCAGAGTTGGGTTTAGTTTTCTTTTTATAGAAATAATATCCGATTCCGCCAGCCAAAAGTAAAGGCCACAACGGAAGAATAAATAGAAATATAGAGGTAATCACATCCCAACCAGATTCTATCGCGGCAAAAGATTTTTCACCAAAGGTTTTCGGTTCTTTTGTAACTTCAGATTTATCGGTTAAAGAAATTGAGATACTGCAAATCGCATTTTCGACGTATTTATCGCCCAAAACTTCTACGTTTTTGCTTTCGACATCGCCGAGATTATAATTAAGCTCGCTCATCAGATCGTCAAAATTCTGAATCGGAATTTTTACTTTTAAAAGGTAAGATTTTCTTTCATCATCAGAATTATATGAATTATTTACCGAACTAGATTCTACATAAGACATTTCTTCACTGGCGATAAAACCTTTGTTCTTTTTTACTTCTTCACGTACAATTTCTTTCATCGTTTCGGCATTATCTACATTAATGGAGATAAAACCAGATTTTACCATTTTGTTTTTAGGAAGATTTAGTTCAAAATTTTCGTTCTTTGGTTTGTCTTTATAAATAACTTTTGTTTCCTTGATGACTTTTGGAGCCGGAACATTCACCACAATTTTATCATCTTTTTTCTGAATTGAATCTTTCTTTTCTGTTTCTAATTTTACAGACGAGATTTTGTTTGAAAGTGAATCTACAATTTTAGCTGTACTTTCTATTTTTTCCTGAACATCATGTTTAGCATGTTCAAAATCTTTGATCTTTACATTTGCAGAATCTAACGCAGCGCTTGCCTGATCGCTCGCTTCGTTTATTTTATCTGAAGCAACCGATATTGCACTATCTGCTGAACTCATAGCATTTTCAACACTAGAATTTGTTGCTTCTCCTTTTTTACACATGATAAAGATGCTTGATGCGGCAACCATTAATATGAACTTTTTCATAAGATTAATTTTTTTGATGAAGTAAAATTAGGAGTGAAGCTTTTGTAAAGATTGTAAAAGGAATGTATTTCTGTCGTAAAGTTTTATTTAATTAAAAATCAATATTTTGTATGTGTTTTACAAGAGTTTTACAATTTATACAATCACTTTTATGGAATTTTCTTTTAATTAATTTAAAAATATTATATTCAGTTTTTAAAATTCATTATTTGTTGAATTATTATTCAGTTGTCTTAATTTCAGTAATTTGTATTTCTTTTTTCAATATATTTGTTTAAATAGGATAATAAATAATGAAATTGTTGAATGATTAAAATAATATGAAAAATATATTTACTTCTCAAAAACTTTAAATAAATGAAATATGAAAATTAAAAAATTACTCTATTTGGGGATATGTATTTTATCCTTTCCCTTAGCAAAAGCCCAGGATTATTTTTCTAAAATCGACGAAAGATCTATTAAAGCAGATCCTGCAAAAAGAACAGTTGAACCCGAAAAATACCTTACCTATAAACTAGATGTTACGGCTATTAAAGGGTATCTAAATTCTGTTCCGGAACTAAGAGATAATGAATCTAAAGATCAGGCTCCGATTATTCTTCTTCCAATGCCTGATGGTACAAAAGCTAAATTCAGAATCTGGAAGTCTTCTGTGATGGGATCAAAATTAGCTCAACAGTTTCCTCAATTAGTAACGCTTACGGGGCAAGGTGTTGATGATAAATATGCAACTCTAAAGATGGATATTACAGAGCTTGGATTTCACGCTCAGATAAAATCTTTGATTACAGGCGATCTATATATTGATCCTTATATGAAAAGTGATGTGAATAATTACATTATTTACCGTAAAAGCGATTTGATTAATAAAACACCAAGAATTTGTGATGCACAAGATGAGGAGCTGGGTATAGAAAAAAAAAATCTACAAAAAAGCGTAACGCCAAGCGTAGGTAGCCAGATCAGAATTTTCAGATTTGTGGTGGCATGTACGGGCGAATATGCAAAGGCTGCTACAGGGCTGGCTTCTCCTACCGTTGCACAGGCTCTTTCTGCAATAGTAACAACGGTAAATAGAGTAAACGGAGTATACGAGCAGGAATTAGCTGTAAGATTGGTTCTTATAGATAATGAGGCTTCTGTGGTGTTTGTAGATCCAGATACGGATCCATTCAATGGGAATAATAATGCTAATGTATTAATTACTGAAAGTCAGAATAACATTAATTCTATCATTGGAGCAACAAATTATGATATTGGACATACTTTCAGTACGGGCGGTGGCGGATTAGCCGGTTTAGGAGTTATTTGTAGTGATTCAAATAAAGCAAGAGGAATTACCGGATCGCCAAATCCTGTGGGAGATCCTTATGATATTGATTATGTTGCGCATGAAGTGGGACATCAGTTTGGAGGGCCACATACCTTCAATTCAACTACAGTGAATTGTGGAGGTGGTAACCGAAGCGCTGCCCATGCTGTAGAACCGGGAAGCGGAATAACAATTATGGCATACGCTGGTATTTGCGGTAGCGCTAATAATTTGGCAGCTAACAGTATTGCAACTTTTCATACTGATTCATTCCAATCGATCACACAAACAGTTTTATCTAAAACATGCCAGGTAACAACTCCGGTTTCCAATACGGCACCTGTTGTAAATGCAGGTAATGATTATACAATTCCTAAAAGTACTCCTTTTAAATTAACAGGTTCTGCAACAGACGCAGAGAATAATGCGTTGACCTATTCATGGGAGCAAAATGATATCGGCCCTGCTGGTAACTGGAATACTCCATCAGGAAATGCAGCTATATTCAGATCTTTTTTGCCAGTAACGGTTCCATATAGATATTTTCCTAAACTTACAGACGTTATTAATAATACAGTAACAATAGGAGAGGTTTTACCATCGTATGCAAGAACAATGCAGTTTAGGTTAACGGTAAGAGATAATAATGCAGGATGTGCAGGGGTAGCGAATGATGATGCTGCCGTTACAGTAGATGGTGCTTCAGGACCTTTTATAGTAACAGCACCTGGTACTGCAGTAAACTGGGCAGGTAATTCTACGCAAACAATAACATGGAATGTGGCTAATACAACCGCAGCTCCTGTAAATTGTGCTAATGTAGCTATCTTATTGTCTACAGACGGCGGACTTACGTATCCAACTACAATTGTGGCTTCTACGCCAAATGATGGTTCAGAGACGATCACAATTCCGAATGTTGGTACTACACAGGCAAGAATTATGGTGGCATCTGTAGGAAATGTTTTCTACAATATCAATCCTGTTAACTTTACTATTACTCAGCAGGTTTTGGCTGTGAGTGAAACGGCTGCAAATAAAGATGCTTTTGCGGTATATCCTAATCCAAGTAAAGGACTTTTAAATATTAAATTTAGCAATCAAAAAGATAATTTTGATGTTACTGTTTATGATACAAGCGGAAGATTGGTATTTAATTCATTAAACAACAAATTGAGCAAAGATAACTTAGGAACTTTTGATCTTACGCATTTAACTAAAGGTGATTATTTATTGAAAATTAAAACGAAAGATTTTGAAAAAACCATTAAATGGATTAAAGAATAATAGTCTATTTATGGAATAACAGGAAGAAAAAATTTCTATATATCTTACTAAAATAGTGGTAAAATGAAAAGATAATAAGTCTTTTTATTTTACCACTTTATTTTTGAATTTTGTTAAGTAAATAGTTGAGGGTTTGTATTTTTTAGCCCTTAGTTCCATACGCAATAATCCCTGCTAAAGAAACAAAAAAGTTTCCGGTTTCAGCATCATCTTCAAGAGCTTGCCACCAGTTGTCAATTTCATGTTGTGTAAATGTTCCGTTTTCAACTCCAGACTGCAAAATTCCTCCATAAGCTCTTTTTATAAGCTCAAATAATATTTCGTTGGTTCCGGAATAGTTATAGGGCTGGATATTTATATTTTGAAATCCAACATTTCGTAATTGCCTATGCAAATCTGTTCCTAAATAACCATTAGGAAAACTGTCTGTAGTATATTGAATTATTTTTCGCGTTAAGACCTTATCTTTATGTGAAATCAGAGATCCATCCCAATGAAAATCAAAAACGACAAGTCGACCACCTGGTTTTAGAAGTCGCATAAATTCCTGAAATACTTTTTGAGTATTGCTGATGTACATTAAAACGCGTTCAGTTCGAATTCCGTCAAAAGATTCATCGGGAAAAGGTTGTGAGTCAGCTTCTGCCACATAAAATTCTATGGGTAAATTTAGGTCAGCAGTTCTTTCTTTAGCCAATTCAATCATAACATTGCTCATATCTGTTCCCACGAATTTTCCTGTTGGAGCAACTTCTTCCGCAATTCTTTTTGCCTGAATTCCAATTCCGCAACCCACATCGAGTAGGTGGTCGCCCGGTTTTGCATCAAGCAATTTTATCTGTAATTCTAAAGATTCTTTTACTACGGATTGATCTGCTACATCTTCTAAAAATTTCATTAAAAATTGATGCTGAGAATGATCGACTTGCTGAAAACCAGCGATAATACTTTGTTGTTCCATGGATATGATGTTTTTTATGCTTTACTTTTTTAAATTTACATCAAACTTTTTATAAGGAGCATATAGTATTTCAAATAATATTGATTTATTATGATTAAAATTTATTAATAATGAATTTAACAAAAAAATCCGTAGAAATATTTCCACGGATTTATATTATTAAAATGTTTTGTTGATTTAAGCATTTCTAAATTCACTAATAAAATGCAGTTTCACATTCGGGAATTTCTCCTGCGTCATGTGAATCGTGAATGAAGAATCTGCCAAGAAAACCAATTGGTTGTATTTGTCTCTTGCTAAGAATCTCTGCTTCAATCTTGCAAATTCTTTGAATTCATCAGATTTTTCATCGGCTTCAACCCAACATGCTTTATGCATAGAAAGTGGCTCATAGGTACATTTTGCACCGTATTCATGCTCCAGACGGTATTGGATTACCTCATACTGAAGCGCCCCTACGGTTCCAATGATTTTTCTGCCATTCATTTCAAGCGTAAACAACTGTGCAACACCTTCATCCATAAGCTGATCAATACCTTTTGCCAGTTGTTTTGCCTTCAACGGATCGTTGTTATTAATATATCTGAAATGTTCCGGAGAGAAGCTCGGAATTCCTTTAAAGCTCAATTTTTCACCACCTGTCAACGTATCGCCAATTCTAAAACTTCCTGTATCGTGTAGACCTACGATATCTCCAGGGAAACTTTCGTCTACCACTTCTTTTTTATCGGCAAAGAATGCATTCGGTGAAGAGAATTTCATTTTTTTGCCTTCTCTTACCAATAAGTAATTTTCATTTCTTTTAAACGTTCCTGAAACAATTTTCACGAAAGCCAAACGGTCTCTGTGTTTCGGATCCATATTTGCGTGGATTTTGAAGACAAATCCTGTAAAAGTGCTTTCTTCAGGCTTTACCAAACGGGTGTCACTTTCTTTTGGCTGTGGCATTGGAGCGATGTCGATGAAAGCATCCAATAATTCACGAACTCCAAAATTATTCAAGGCAGAACCAAAGAAAACAGGCTGTAAATCACCTTTCATATAATCTTCACGATTAAATTCAGGATAAACAGACTGAACTAAATCAAGCTCTTCTCTTAAAGTAGTCGCAGCTTTTTCACCGATTACATCATCGATCGAAGTATCATTAATATCATCAAACTTAATAGAATCTCCAACCTTCTGTTTTTTCTCTTCTAAGAATAATTGAATGTTGTTTTCCCAGATATTATAAATTCCTTGGAAATCACTACCCATACCAATTGGCAAAGAAAGCGGACAAACCGTTAATCCTAATTTCTGTTCAACTTCATCCAATAAATCGAAAGCATCTTTACCTTCACGGTCAAGTTTATTAATGAAAACCAACATTGGGATATTTCTCATTCTACAAACCTGAACCAACTTTTCTGTCTGTTCCTCAACCCCTTTTGCAACGTCAATCACAACGATAACTGAATCCACAGCCGTTAAAGTTCTGTAGGTATCTTCGGCGAAATCTTTGTGACCTGGAGTATCCAAAATGTTGATTTTGTGATCTCTGTATTCAAAAGCCAACACGGAAGTTGCAACGGAGATCCCTCTCTGTCTTTCAATTTCCATGAAATCGGAGGTAGCTCCTTTCTTTATTTTGTTGGATTTCACCGCACCCGCTTCCTGAATTGCACCCCCGAAAAGTAGTAACTTCTCTGTAAGAGTGGTTTTTCCGGCATCGGGGTGAGAGATAATCCCGAAGGTTTTTCTTTTTTCTATTTCTTTGATTAAGTCTGACATATCGTATTTTGAAGTTGCAAAAATCGTGAATTTTGTCGAATCCTGAAAATTTGATTTTTATTTTTGATTAAAGACTATGATGAGTTTGAATTTGTTGGAAAAACACAAAGGCGTAAGGTTTAGTAGAAGTATTCTGTTTTTAAGATACAAGGAGAAAATCGAAGATTTTCTTTTATAATGTTAATAATTAATTTTATCGCAGATAAAATCCTCGTGCCTTAAAACATTATATTTAAATAAAAAAACTTTGCGCCTTTGTGAAAAACCAACCTGAAAATTCATATTATTGATTTTTACACTAATAATTACAATTGATTTAGAAAAATATTTAAATTTCTAAATAAAATTCGTGCAATTAATGTTTTAAACTTGATTTTACTTTAAGAAGATAAGCTAATCCCAATCCCACGAAAACCATTCCTGCACTGAAAGGGAAAATATAACTCATCCCGTATATATCTGCCACACCACCAATTAGTGGTCCGGCAACACCTAATGAGAGATCAATAAAAAGTCCGTAACCTGCCAATGCAGAACCCTGACTTGATGGCGAAACACTTTTAATCGCAACAACTCCCAATGCTGGAAATATTAATGAAAATCCTAAACCGGTAACTCCGGCTCCTAACAATGCCATTTGAGAATTGGTTGCGAAGGCGATAATTAAAAGTCCGATAGTTTCTACAATAAGACAAGCGATGGCAACTTTAATTCCACCATAATTATTGATGACATTACTGAAAACCAATCTTCCGGCAACAAACAATCCTCCAAAAATACTTAAACACAAAGCACCGTTATTCCAGTGGAAATAGTTGTAATATAAGGTGATAAAAGTGGAAATGCTTGCAAAACCAATCCCACCTAAAGCCAGACAAACGCCGAAAGGGGCAACTTTACCCAAAACTTTCCAGAAAGACTGTGCTTCCTGAGGATTGGTATTGGTTTTATTTTCTTTTGTTTTGGCAAAAAGAAATCCTAAAATACCCAGAATAATGGAAAGAATCCCGATTCCATATAAACTGAATTCATGTTCAATCGTAACGCCCAAAGAAGCACCAATCGCTAAAGCTCCGTAACAGGCAACACCATTGTAAGAAATGATTTTTGCGGTATGCTTTTCTCCAACTGCCATAATCGCCCAGTTGATCGGGCTCGCGCCAATCATTCCCTCCGCACAACCTGTGAGTAAACGTGTAACCACTAAAAACGAAAGACTGATGAAAGGGGAGAATTTAAAATAATAAGCAATGATTAAAAATATTCCTGTCAGTGAAAAACTGACCATACTAAATAAGACAGCAGGTTTCGGACCTTTTCCATCAATAATCTTACCCGAATATGCCCTCAGAAAAAACGTGGAAACATATTGAAGACTGATCACCAATCCGGCAACTACTAAACTAAATCCTAAACTTTTATTAATAAAAATCGGAAGAACAGACAGAGATAATCCTATGATAAAGTAACCTACAAACGTAAAACATACATAAGTAATCAAGGATAAGTTAACATTCTCTGACCGATTTACTAAACTATCCATTGTGAAAAAAATTAAAGTGCAAAGTTACTCCATAAAAATAGCTTAGAAGAGAAATTTACCTTAAAATAATATGAAATTTTCATCTGTTTTCTTAAAGATAATGATGAAAGGGTATACCTGTTCTTATTTTAGTTAAAATAATATAAGGATTATTTACAGGAGATGTACTTTATATTAAAACCTTGTCAGGATTTATTATCATTAGATCTATTTGAAATGAGATCTAATAAGGATTTAATTAAAATGAGTTCATTTATAACAAATCCTAAAGCGGTTTTATTACAAATGGATTGGTTTTAATTAAATCCTGATTGGGATTAATTATAAATTAAAAATAATTAAATCAATGAGTTTTCATGGAATTAAAAAAATAAGAGAATGGTTTTACTTGTAAAAAAAGATCTTGATGAACATCCATATAACATAAATAATGAATATCAGGATAGCAATCCCAAAGATATAAAAGACAATATTGAATATTTTATCATATTTCTTTTGAGATTCCGTTAATTCAGGCGGAGGCATCAGTTTAAAATAGACCAAAGTATTAGGTTGAATTTTTATATCCGGACGGAAAATCTGTACTCCTTTTAGAAAATGCCTGTAAAGCTGGAATTTGTTTTTTAAAGGATGATATTCCCACTGAAAGCTCAGAATACGTTCGTGAGCTCTGTTAGATTTATCTTTTTTATAGACAATTAATTTTGTGCTTACACGCTTAAAGTTGAGCAGAACGCTTATATCAGATTTATAATTTTCCTTTGCAGCGCACAAGTCTGAATATAAAAACTCTTCTGAAATTTTACCATCCGGCGAAAAGATAAAAGCGCCTTGGTCATTCACCAATACACTGTATTTATTTCGTTTTCTGTTTCGGATAAAATGGATAGCAATGACAAAACTCCCAAGCCCACAAACAATCGCCAGTAAGAATAATAGTAATAAAGTTGAGGTATCTTTCATCAAATTATCTATCAAATCGTGACGAAATAATTCATAAAACGTGAAAATTGAAAGTCCGGAGAATACTACAATAATGAACCAGATTAATATTGCTCCAAAAATCCTAGCCGAGTAACTGATTTGGGATTCCATTGCCGGAAATTTTTCTTTGATATCTGTCATAATTTAAGTGAATGAAAATACAAACCAAAAGATAATTGCACAAATGATGATCGCCAATGAAAATATGATAAAAAGGGATTTATTCTTCACTTTTTTATTGACTGTCCACGTTTCTTTTTCAATATAATAATCAGAAAAAACAGTCGGACTTATCTTGAGATCAGGACGAAAAGTATGAATACCCTGTAAAAAATATGCGTATAAAGAAAGTTTATTGTTTACTGCCAGTAAAGTTAAATTCATATCTAAACGCTTCATTTGCTTACCTCCTTTTTTCAGATGTAACGTAAATTTCAAGAAGAGGGTACATGCCGGATGATCGCGTGGTCACAGATTTTACATCAAATAATTCATCAGAAGAACAAAGGTCTGAATACAAAATTTTTTCGGTAATCCTTTGATCTGAATTGTAATGGAAAATTCCGTCTTTATTGATGATAATTTCTTTCGCCAGTTTTTTTCTTTTAATGAAATAATAATGAAACGCAGGAATTAAAATTAAAAAAGAAATGCTAAAAGAAATGACAGAAGGCCAAAGCATAACGTCAAATCCTCTTTTGTAAATACCGTAAATCGGAAGAATAAAAAATAAAGCAAAAGCGAAAAATAGAAGAATAAAAAAAGTAGCTTTTAAGAGGAATGTCAAAAAAGGACTTGTTTCGGATTTTATACTTGGAAATGGTGCTACCATATTATTTTATGATGAAAAGATGGTGAATTGGCGAAAATAAGTATTTCTTTTTTTAGTTGCTAAAGGCAATCAAAAAAATTATCTTTGTTTTAATAAAAATCGATCAAAAAACATGGAAAACAGCAAATATCCTAAGTTTACATTTACATGGCTCGGCGGCCTTACTTTGTTAGTAGGCTTGTTCGCGGGAACAATGGTGATTTCTTTTTTTAATGTATTCTGGATGTTTGTAATGAAAGAAAATCTTCAGTATAAAGACTGGTTTTTTATGCTGTCTAACGCGACCGGATTTCTTTCTGCAATAGCTTTTTTTGATTTTTTTATTGTGCGAAGAACGACGGGAAAAAAGCTTAATTTCAATTTTTCGCCTACCAATTTTTATACCTATTTATTGATTTTTCCGATGATGATCGGGATGATGTTTATTGCAGAATTTATTACTTCACAAATTCCTACAACAGGTCCGTTTTTCGGAAAAT
Organism: Chryseobacterium sp. C39-AII1; assembly: GCF_039672645.1. Classification (NCBI taxonomy): domain Bacteria; kingdom Pseudomonadati; phylum Bacteroidota; class Flavobacteriia; order Flavobacteriales; family Weeksellaceae; genus Chryseobacterium; species Chryseobacterium sp. C39-AII1. The sequence goes on along the minus strand of NZ_JBDFPQ010000008.1, from coordinate 133,005 downwards.
ATTACGATTTTTTCACTCAATTGATGGATCAGTTGACAGATGATCCTATAGTAATGATTATTACGGCCGTGATTTGTGCTCCCATTTTTGAAGAGATTATTTTCAGAGGAATTATTCAGAAAGGATTAATTAATAAAGGTGTTGAACCATGGAAAGCCATTTTGTACGCTTCATTAATTTTCGGAGTGGTACACGCCAATCCATGGCAATTGGTAGGTGCGGTTTTATTAGGTTGCGTTTTGGGATTGGTTTATTATAAAACGAAATCTTTACTGCTTCCGATGTTGCTGCATGGGTTCAATAATTTATGCTCCACATTATTAATTACGTATACGAAAACCGAAAGTTTTGCTGATGCTTTTAAAGTTCCTGAATGGATGATTTTAGCCATTGGAATTGTACTTTTTGCCTTGTTTTTTTATCTTTTTACGAGAAAAAATAAAGTGCATTATACTGAGATTTAATTTTAAACACAAATTACACAAATTTTTAAGCACTAGTTTCACAAATAATGTTGGTGTTATTCGTGAAAATTATTTGTGCTTTTAGTGTTTAAAACAAAAAAATAGAATTTAAATAAATGAAATTGGATATGGAATTATTAGTTGCCACACACAACGAACATAAAAAAGAAGAGATTCAGCAGATTTTAGGAAATGAATTTGTCGTAAAAAGCCTTACAGATTATGATATTCATGAGGAAATTGTAGAAGATGGCGATTCTTTTAATGCAAATGCTCTAATTAAAGCTAAATATTGCTTTGAGAAAACAGGAATTCCAAGTTTGGGCGACGACAGCGGTTTGGTAATTGAATCTTTAGACGGAAGACCCGGAATTTTTTCTGCCCGTTATGCTGGCGATCACGATTTTGCTAAAAATATCGAAAAGGTATTAAGCGAAATGGAAGGTGTTGAAAACAGAAAAGCCTATTTCATCACAGTTTTATGTTATTACGACGAAAACGGGGCTAAATATTTTGATGGCAGAGCTCACGGAAATTTATTAACTGAGAATAAAGGGTTTAAAGGATTTGGTTATGATCCTATTTTTGTTCCAGAAGGTTATGAAATGACTTTTGCACAAATGGAACCGGAAGATAAAAATAAAATAAGCCACAGAAAAAAGGCTTTGGATCTATTTTTGGATTTCCTGAAAGTGACAGAATAATTTTTTAGATTGAGATTACACTCAATGTCGACCTAGGAAGTGGAGGCGTTAAGAAAATTTAGATTTAATCCGTTAAAAAATTCCCACTGTTTGAGCACGAGGTAAATGATGAACCGAAGAACAAATTATGAATTCGTGCGAGTTTTGGGGATTTTAGGATTCAATTTAAATTTCTAGTCGGAGCTTCCTAAGTCTTGAATTTTTGTTTCTTTTGTTTCAAGACAAAAGAAAATGTAGATTTTCTGTCGTACATTTGTCTTAATAATAAACAATTAATTTGAGTACTTATTTAACGATATTAGGCTTTAACTCAGCGATTCCTACGATCAATTCTTCTCCCACTGCGCAGTTTTTGGAAATGGAAGAAAGGTCTTTTCTGATAGACTGTGGCGAAGGAACTCAGGTGCAGTTGAGAAAAGCAAAGGCAAAATTTTCGAAGATCAATCATATTTTTATTTCACATCTTCATGGCGATCATTGTTTCGGTTTGCCGGGGCTTATTGCGTCTTTCCGATTATTGGGAAGGGAAACTCCGCTGCATGTTTATGGGCCAAAAGGAATAAAAAAAATGCTGGAAACCATTTTTACGATTACGGAAACGCATCGTGGTTTTGAAGTTGTTTATCATGAATTGGATAAAGATTATTCCGAGAAAATTTACGAAGACAATAGAGTAGAAGTGTATACAATTCCTTTGGATCACAGGATTTACTGTAATGGTTATTTATTTAAAGAAAAACCGAAAGACAGACATCTGAATATGAAGGAAATTGCCAAATACAGCGAAATAGAATCTTGCGATTACCATAATATAAAGGCCGGAAAAGATTTTGTATTGAGCGATGGTTATGTACTGAAAAACGAAGTTCTTACCATCGATCCTGCGCCGCCGGTTTCTTATGCATTTTGCAGTGATACAAGATATTTGGAAAGCGTAATTCCGATTATTAAAAATGTAACGGTTTTATATCACGAGTCTACTTTTTTACATGACTTAAAGGAAATGGCAGACTATACGGGGCATACGACGGCATTGGAAGCGGCAACAATCGCTCAGAAAGCACAAGTTGGGAAATTGATTTTAGGACATTTCTCAAACCGTTATGGTGATCTTACGGTGTTTACCGATGAAGCGAGACAGATTTTCCCGAATACTTTTTTACCGAAGGCGCTGGAGCCTGTGAAAATTTAAAAATTTATGTTGAAGTTTGAAGAATTAAAAATCTTCTTAGATGAAAAGGCAGATCAATACAATCATCCTGAGTTTATAGAAAATGATCCTATACAGATTCCTCATCGTTTTACTTTGAAGCAGGATATTGAAATTGCAGGTTTTTTAGCGGCAACCATTTCTTGGGGAAACCGAAAATCAATTATTAATTCGGCTGAAAAAATGCTGGACATTATGGGAAATTCGCCTTATGATTTTGTGATGAATTATTCTGAAAAAGATTTAACAGAAATTCAGGGTAAAAGTATTCACAGAACTTTTAATGGGGAAGATTTTACCTATTTTATCAAGCAATTCAATAGAATTTATACTGAAAATGAAAGTCTGGAAAGTTTATTTAAAGTAAATGATTCGGAAATTAATTTTTCTCATGCTATTGAACGATTCAGAGCCAATTTTCTTGGAATTGAAAAGCACAGAACGTACAAACACGTAAGTTCGCCCTATAAAAATTCATCTACAAAAAGAATTATCATGTTTCTGAGGTGGATGGTGCGTAAAGACAAACGTGGCGTAGATTTTGGTATTTGGGAAAGTATCGATCAGAAAAATTTATCCATACCTTTGGATGTGCATACGGGAAATATTTCCAGAAAACTGGGATTAATTACAAGAACACAGAACGATTGGAAAACGGTAGAGGAATTGGATCTTGTGATTAGACAATTTGATGAAAAAGATCCTGCAAAATATGATTTTGCATTGTTTGGATTAGGCGTAACTAAAGAATTACTTTAAAATAAAAACACAATGAAAAACGACACTGAAAAAACTGAGATTTTAGAAAAAATTGCCAACGGAATTACCTGGTGGATTGGTTCTATACCTTCATTAATTGCGCATACCTTATTTTTTATCGTTTCATTTCTTTTGCCACTGCTTCATTTGGTAGAATTTGATAAGATGTTGTTGATTCTTACTACGGTGGTTTCTCTTGAAGCCATTTATCTGGCGATTTTCATTCAGATGTCGGTGAATAAAAGTCATGAAAAAATAGAAGATATCCAGGAAGATATTGAAGATATTCAGGAAGATATCGAAGAGATCAGTGAAGATATTGAGGAAATCAGCGAAGATATTGAAGAGATCAATGAAGATATTGAAGATATTCAGGAGGATATTGAAGAAATTAACGAAGATGAAGATGATGAAGATCACAGTGAAAGGGCAAAAGCCGTAATGTTGAAGAGTAATGTGAATTCTAATAAAAATGAAATTAAATCTTTAAAAGATAAAATTCAGGAGCTTCAGAATATGATTGATGAACTGAAAAAAGATTAATTTTATACTAATTTATAAGAACAGTAAATAATATATTTATGAAAAAGGCTAATTGTAGATTAGTCTTTTTTGTTTTAAAATTAGAACTAAATTAGAATCAGATTAGAATTTAAATAAATTGAGTTATCGTTGATAATTATACAGGTTAGCATGGGTTTTTAATCAAAAAGAATTAGTATTTTTGAACAAACAACAACAAAATGTTAAAATATAGACTAAAAAACTACCTTTTTCTCTTAGTATTATTGTTTGTTTCAACTTCTTTATCTGCTCAGAGAAAGCCACCAAAAAACATTGTTAATTCCATGAACAGCAAAGCGGGGGCTTTTATTGATGTAAATGCTGCCGGTTATGCACCTTCTAATTATACGCCGGCACAATTGGTAAAAGACATCTTGATCAACGGAGGATCTACCTGTTCTGTACCGGATGTAAGTAATGTAACTGTAACGCCCAACCAGGCGGCTTCAGAAGCCAATCGTTTTTGGGGATATTTTCATAAAGGAACTACAAACTTTCCTTTTACAGACGGTATTGTTTTAACAACAGGGCAAGCAGCACAAGCCGGAAATGTAGCTGCTAGTGCCAGTTATACCATCCCTGGAGCAGGTACAGATGATCCCGATTTATTGGTAGCAGTGCCTAATAACAGCCCTACAGATCATTATAATGATAATGTAATGTTGGAATTTGATTTTGTACCCAACTCTAATCAGGTTAAATTTAATTATCTATTTGCTTCTGAAGAATATACAAGTAATTATCCTTGTCAATATTCAGATGCATTTGCTTTGTTAATCAGACCTGTTTCTGGAGGTCCTTATGTAAATTTAGCGGTGTTGCCAAATAATGCAGGACCTGTTGCAATGACAAATATCCGTCCTGCTATTACGGGGTCTGGAGGTTGTGCTGCGGTGAATGAGCAATACTTTGATGGATATAATTCGGCTAATATTGTGACAAATTATAATGGAAGAACAGTTCCTTTAACTGCGGTTGGAGATGTAACACCTGGTGTAGCTTATCATTTTAAAATGGTATTGTCCGACTATAGAGACTGGAGTTTTGATTCTGCTGTATTTATCGAAGGGGGTTCTTTTGATATCGGAATTAAAATCGTTGATGGCAACGGTGTTGTCTTGCCTAACGAGTTGAAAATGTGTGACAATACACCACAAACTTTAATAGCTCAAGTATCTCCCCAGCCGGGAATGACTTTCCAGTGGTTTAAGGGAGGAACTGCAATCAATGGAGCAACTGGCGCTACCTATGTGGCTACATCACCAGGTGATTATGAGGTGTCGGTAATGGTTCCGGGGAACAACTGTCCGGCATCTGCTATCATTACCATTTTAGGTGGAACTACGCCAACAGCTCAGAATGCCAACTTAAAATTGTGCTCTACACCTACCAATAGTACATTTAATTTAAATGATGCTAAACCTTTAATCAGTACTACTACCGGAGCAGTGTTCCGTTTTTATACAACACAAGGTGGAGCAACAGCGCAGGATAATACATTTATCCCAGATGCTAACCTTGCAGCTTATAACGGTACAGACGGACAAATTTTATACGTTCTGGTTTCCAACGGTGCTTTCTGTAGCAAAGTGGTGACTTTAACTTTAAATAAAGAAGATTTGCCAATTGCGCAGCTTAACGCAGATAGATTAAGGCTTTGCGTGGGAGAATCTGTAACGTTAACAGCTTCTGGAGGGGTAACTTACCAATGGGGAGATACTTCTAACACAGGAGCTGTGAGAACATTAAGCCCAACACAGACAACTACCTATACAGTATACGCTATCGGAGCTCAGGGATGTAAATCTCCAACGCCGGCAACTTTAACAATTGATGTGGTTCCTGCTATTGTTTCTGATTTAAAAGGCGGAATGATCTGCCAAGGCGATCAAATTACATTAGACGCAGGTGCAGGCCCTAATTACAGTTATATCTGGAGTACAGGAGATACTTCTAAAACCATCACAGTGAGTACTCCGGGTACTTATAGCGTGACAATTACCAATGGAGTTTGTTCAAAAACATTTACAACACAGGTAATTCGTGCGATTATTCCTGAAATAATTAAGGTTGATTACAAAGAAAATGGTGTAATGACGATTACAGCTAGTAATCCAAGTAACGGACCGTTGGAGTATTCTGTTGATAACGGAGTGACTTGGCAAAATTCTAATGTATTTTCAGGAGTTCCAAGAAATACGGTGATTGCTATCCGAGTAAGAGTGAAGAGCACAAGTTGTGTAGGATTCTTAGAATATTTCACCTTTGTAATGCAGAATGTGATTACGCCAAACGGAGATAATTTAAATGATATGATTGATTTCCGAGGAGTTAGTGAGTATAAAGATTTCAAAGGATTTGTTTTCGATCGTTACGGAAAAACAGTTTTCACGGCGAGCAAAATGACCCCTTACTGGGACGGATACTTCCAAGGGAAACGCCTTCCTACAGCTACTTATTGGTATCAGGTAACATTCCAGGATCCTGCAAGTAAGTTGTTGACAGTAAAAACAGGCTGGATTTTATTGAAAAATATAGAATAAGCTTTAAATAAAATTTTAAAAAGACTAGCAATATTGTTAGTCTTTTTTTGTTTCTATGGTAAAAGTAAAATTAATATTCAGTAATAAATAAAAATATATTAGTAATAATACAATTTGCTTTGAATTAAATTTTAATTAAAAAAAATAGTATTTTTGTTTAAAATAATATAAAATGTTAAATAGGAGGACAAGAAGTTTATTTTTGACTTTGTTGATGGCCTTTGTAAGTACTTTTACTTTCTCCCAAAACAGAAAAACGGGAAGTACTCATAAAGCTACGTCATCTACAATGAAGGCAGGATCTTTTATAGACGTTAATACCACAAACTATCCAGAATCCAGTTACAGTATTACTCAGTTGGTAAAAGATGTTTTGATTTCCGGAGGTTCTACATGTGCCACGGCAAATGTAACTAACGTTGTTGTTTCTCCTAATTTATCCGTTAGCGACCAAGGTAGAAGCTGGGGCTTTTTTAATAAAGGAACTACAGCGTTTCCTTTTGATAGAGGGATTATTCTTACTACAGGGCACGCCAGAAAAGCCGGAAATGTATTTCAATCTGGTCAGCTGAATGACGGTTTGCCAACTAATGGCGATACAGATTTAGCGACTGCTTTAAATGTAAGTAATTCAGACCTTCACGATGCTACTTATATCGAATTCGATTTTGTACCGACTTCTACGGAAGTTACGTTCAGATATATTTTTGCTTCTGAAGAATATGAAAGTAATTATCCTTGTACGATTGGAGACGGTTTTGCTTTATTGCTGAGACCTGCTTCAGGAGGTGCTTATACCAATCTTGCAGTGTTACCGGGTGGGGCAGGGCCTGTGAGTGTAACCAATATTCACCCAAATACTCAGTTTAATGGTGCTCCGTTGGCTTGTGCTGCTGCCAATGCTTCTTATTTCGGAGGATACAATACAACAAATATTCAAACCAATTTCAGCGGACGTACAATTCCATTAACAGCCAGAGCAACAGTAACTCCTGGGGTTACGTATCATTTTAAAATGGTTTTGGCAGATTATCAGGATTCAAATTATGATTCTGGGGTGTTTTTGGAAGCGGGTTCATTCAATATCGGAGTTAAATTGTTAGATCCGGCAGGGGTTCAATTGCCTCAATCTATTAATGTTTGTGATAATACACCTCAAACTTTTACAGCTTCTGTTCAAGGTTCTGGTGCTACTTTTCAGTGGTTGTTGAATAACGTTCCGATTACGGGGCAAACAGGACCAAGTTATACGGCAACAGCGCCGGGAACATATACCGTTCAGGTTTTTTTACCGGGAAATTCATGTCCGGGAACGGCTAGTGTAACAGTTGTGGGAGGAACTTCGCCCACGGTACAAAATTCTACATTAACCGCCTGCTATGTGCCGGGTAACGCATCCTTTAATTTAACATCGGCTCAGTCATCTATAAGTACGACGCCGGGGGCTACTTTTACGTATTATGTAAATCAGGCAGATGCTGTGGCTGGAAACGCAAGTAATATTGCAGTTCCTACGGCTTTCGGAAGTGCGGGAGGTCAGACTATTTATGTTTTGGTTAAAAATGGTTTCTGTTCTAAAATTGCAGAGTTACAATTAATTAAAGCGCCACAATCTACAGTTTCTATCGCGCCGCCAACCGTTTTAACGTGTACGAATTCTCAAATAACATTAAATGCTTCGGCATCAACTTATCCTACAGGTTCTACATTTAACTGGACGACGACAGGCGGAAATATTGTTTCAGGTGGAAACACTTTGAACCCCGTGATAAACGCTGCGGGAACATATACTTTAACGATTTCAAATACCTATCAACCGGGAAATACGGTTTGCTCTACTTCTGGATCAATTACCGTAACAGGAGACAGCGCACCGCCTACGACGGGGCTTACAGCTTCTAAAATTCAAATCTGCGCCGGAGAATCTGTTACTTTAACGGCTTCCGGAGGAGCAACTTATAATTGGGGAGGCGGTCTTACAGGAACAGGAAATACACAAACCGTGACACCAACAGCAACAACTACTTATACAGTGACAGCTGTGGGGGCAAATGGCTGTGTTTCTTCAACTTCTGCAACCATTACCATTGATGTTTCACAGCCGATTACGGTGAATAATGCTTCTTTAATTAAATGTTATGAACCGGGAAATATTACTTATGATTTAACTTCGGCTCAGCCACAGATGACAACGGCGCCAGGGGTTACTTTTGATTATTATTTGCTTCAGGCTGATGCTAATGCAGGAAATGCGAATACTATTGCAACTCCAACTGCTTATCAGAGTGCAGGAAATCAAACAATTTATGTTTTGGTGAAAAACGGAGGTTGTCACTATGTGGTTACATTACAATTGATAAGAACTGCAACCACCAATCTGTCAGTAGCAACTCCTCAAACCATTACATGTACGACGACGCAAGTTACATTGAATGCTTCGGCATCTGTAATTCCGGCAGGGTCTACAATTCAATGGACGACATCTGGGACAGGAAATATCGTTTCAGGAGCAAATACATTAACCCCGATTGTTAATCAGGGCGGAACTTATACTTTAACGGTAACCAATGTTACTTTGCCACAAAATTTAACATGTACATTTACCATCAGTGTAAATGTAATTAAAGATACAACGCCTCCTGTAACAACGGTAGTTTCATCACTTCCACAAATTTGTGCAGGAGAATCTGTTACCTTAACGGCTTCTGGTGGTTCCACTTATACTTGGGGGAATGGTCTTACGGGAACGGGAAGTACTCAAACTGTATCACCAACTTCAACAACAGTTTATACCGTAACTGCGATCGGAGCTAATGGATGTGTATCTGCAACGCCTGCCACAGTGACAGTAATTGTTGGCCCCCCAGTGGCAATTTTAGCAGCTTCAAAAAGTAAAATTTGTGCCGGAGAAACAATTACATTAACAGCTTCCGGAGGTGTTACATATGAATGGATAGGTTTACCAGGAAATGGACCAACTCAGACGGTGACACCATTAACGACAACAACATATGAAGTATTTGCATTAGGTGGAAACGGTTGTAAAGTGGCTAATCCTACAACGATTAAAATTGAAGTAGTACCTGCGATTGTTTCAACATTAGAAGATGTGTACGTATGTGTTGGAGATACAGGAATTTTAGATGCTGGAGCAGGCCCGAATTATACTTACCTTTGGAGTAATGGTGCAACTACGCAAACTATTTCTACAAATGTTGTTGGCCCTTATTCTGTGACAATCAGCAATGGGGTTTGTTCCAAAACATTCTCAGCTCAGTTATTAAATCCAGATTTACCACAGTTTACCAATGTAGGATATGAAAACCATGTTCTTACTCTTACAACAACAAACCCAACGGGAGGGCCTTTAGAATTTTCTATTGATGGAGGAGTAACTTGGCAAAATTCAAATGTATTCTATAATGTGTTGGATAATGCAAATTATAATTTCATGGTAAGAGTAGTTGGTGCGAAATGTAGTACAACATTGCAGTATTTCACATTTGTGGTTGCAAATGCGATCACGCCAAACTACGATGGGGTAAATGATGAGGTAGATTTTACAGGAATCAGCAAGTACAATAATTTCTCTGCATCTATTTTCGATAGATATGGTGCTGAAATATTCAAAGCTTCGAAAGGAAATACCGTTTGGAGAGGTACCGTGAAAGGTCTTGTGTTGCCAACTGCTACGTATTGGTACAGAGTGCAATGGGAGAATCCTGCGAGTAAAAAATTAGATCAGCGTTCCGGCTGGATATTGCTGAAAAATAGAAATTAAAGAAAATTTAATAATAAAAATCATATAATCTAAAAGTCTTTCATAATTGAGAGACTTTTGTTTTTTATGATAAAAAAAGTTAAATATCTATGTGGTATATTTAAAAAAAAATTAAATTTGTTGAAACAAAAGTATTATGAGAAGATATCTACCGTTTTTATTATTTTTAGTTTCATCAAATTTCCTTTTTTCACAAAATGCTCCCCCCAGAAAAGTTAACACTAAACCCAGAAATCTAGATAAAAAAGCAGGCGCTTTTATAGATGTAAATGCACCGAGTTACGCAGAATCGGCTTATACCATTACTCAATTGGTAAAAGACGTATTGATATCTTCGGGTACCAACTCTTGTGTGACTCCAAGTGTGTCGAATGTGGTGGTTAACCCTGGATTGGCGGCGAGTAATCCTAACAGAGCTTGGGGATATTTTAACAGAGCGACAACGGCTTTTCCGTTTAAAGATGGAATTATTCTAATGACGGGGAAGGCGAGTGAAGCAGGAAACTCTTATATAGATTATGATACGCCTATCAGTACTTTGGGATTCAATTTAGGAACTCCAAGTGATCCTGATTTGGTGGCTGCTACCAATCCTTCAGTTTCTTTGCAGGATGCGGCAATCTTAGAGTTCGATTTTATACCGACCTCTTCTCAGGTTAAATTTAATTATCTTTTTGCCTCTGAAGAATATACGGGTACTTTCCCTTGTAGTTTTTCTGATGCATTTGCTTTATTGCTAAGACCTTCTTCGGGCGGTCCTTATATTAATATGGCGGTTCTTCCTAGTGGAGCGGGACCTGTGAGTGTAACAAACATCAGACCTGATACTCAATATAACGGAAGTAACCTGTATTGCGGTGCTGTGAATCCAACTTTTTTCGCAGGATATAATAACGCAAATATAGAAACCAACTTCAGCGGTCGTACAATACCTCTTACTGCTACTGCAACAGTAGTACCGGGGCAGTCTTATCATTTTAAAATGGTAATTGCAGATGCTACGGATAGAAGTTATGATTCAGCTGTTTTCCTTGAAGGAGGATCTTTCAACATTGGTGTTGAATTATTAGACCCAAGTGGTGCTACGTTACCTCCTTCGGTAAATGTTTGTGATAATATTCCACAGGTGATTACGGCTTCTGTAAGTGATCCTAATTTATTATATCAGTGGTATAGAGACGGTGTAGCATTGCCTGGAGCAACTTCTAACTCAATTACGGTAGTTACACCGGGAGATTACGAAATCGAAGTTTCAGTTCCTGGAAACCCTTGTCCGGGTAAAGCATCTATTAAGGTAATCGGAGGGTTTACTCCATTGGCACAAGATGCAACGTTACTGCTTTGTACAACGCCTGATATTACGACTTATGATTTAACACAGGCAATTCCTTTAATAAGTCCAACGCCGGGTGCTGTTTTCTTTTTCTATGAAAATCAAGCAGATGCTTTGGCGCAAAATGGAAATTACATTACCAATATTTTAAATTATAATGGAACTGACGGTCAGATTTTATATACCGTAGTTTCAAACGGACTTTTCTGTAGTAAGCTGATCGAATTAACCCTAGCAAAAGAGCCCGCGCCAACAGCTCAGGTAAGTTCAAACAGAGTTAAAGTTTGTCCGGGAGAATCTGTAAATCTAAAAGCAACAGGAGGTGCAACTTATCTATGGGAAAACTTCCCGGGTACAGGTGATACTCAAACGGTAACTTTAAATCAAACAACAACATTCAAAGTATATGCGATAGGGCCAAAAGGATGTAGATCTTTAAATCCTGCAATTATTACAGTAGAAGTTACCGATGAGCTTACAAGTCCTTTAAGAGATGTGCAAGTATGTTTAGGTGACAGAGTAACATTAGATGCCGGAGCGAATCCTAAATATAAATATCTATGGAGTACAGGTGCAACTACACCAACAATTGAGGTAAATCAATGGGGAGTGTACACGGTAGAAATCGATAATGGTTTCTGTAAGAAAATCTTTGAAGCTAAAGTAATGGCAGCACCAATTCCGTACTTTACTTATATAAGCTATGACAACGATCATAATTTAACTTTAACAGCTGAAAATCCACCGATTAATAATATTACGGGTGTGTTGGAATATTCAGTTGATAACGGAATTACTTGGCAGGAATCTAACGTATTCTCAGGCCTTTTAGATAATACAAACTATACAATTTTTGTAAGAGTAAAAGGAACTTCTTGTATGGGAACGATTGATTTCTTTACATTAAAGATCAACAATATTATTACTCCGAACGAAGATGGTGTAAATGATGTGTTAGACCTTACAACGCTTACGAAATACAAAAACTTTGTAGGTTCTATTTATGACAGATATGGTGTTGAGATGTTTAAATTCTCTAAAGAAACCCCAATCTGGAACGGAACAGTAGGCGGTAAGAGATTGCCGACAGGTACATACTGGTACAAATTCAATTTCGACTATGATAAATCAAAAGCGAAAATGGAAAGAGCAGGATGGATCTTGCTGAAAAACAGAGAATAATTTGTAACAGATAATGCAACAAAAAAGCCTTTCAGATTTATTTTGAAAGGCTTTTTTTATTTGATGAAATTTTTGAATTCCTACATCAATTCAATCTTTACATCAAAAGAAATTATTGATTTTCTTTCCAAAGTTGAGTAAAGGCGATGAAATCTGCAACGCTCAATTCTTCTGCTCTTTTATCCATAAATTCATGAGTTTTTAAAGCTTCAGGAATATTTAATGGTTTTAAAGCATTCGACAGTTTTTTTCTTCTTTGATTGAATCCCGTTTTTACAATTTGCTTAAATAATATTTCGTTTCCGGCTAAACCTTCTTTTGGATTTCTTGTTAATCGGATAACTCCAGATTTTACTTTCGGTGGCGGATTAAACACGTTTTCATGCACTGTAAACATATAAGAAGTATCGTAATAAGCCTGAATTAAAACAGACAAAATTCCATAATCCTTTGTTCTCGGAACCGCGGCTGTTCTTTCTGCAACTTCCTTTTGAAACATTCCTACCATTTCAGGAATCAATTCATAATGATCGATGATCTGAAATAAAATTTGCGAAGAAATATTATAAGGAAAGTTCCCTATGATGGCAATTTGTTCGTCTCCTATAAATGCAAAATCCTGTTTCAGAAAATCTCCTACAAAAGTATTTTCTGTAATTTTAGGATAGTTGTTTTTCAGGTATTCGATAGATTCCGTATCAATCTCTGCAAGGTAAGTCGTTTGATCTTTTTCCAGTAAATATTTGGTAAGAACTCCCATTCCGGGGCCTACTTCCATAACGTTATTATAGCCTTCAAAACTAAGACCTTCTACGATTTTTCTTGCGATGTTTTCATCCGTCAAAAAGTGTTGACCAAGATGCTTTTTTGCTTTTACACTCAATGTTTTTTATGATTTTATTAACAGTGATTTTCTCTTTTTCGTTCCCAAATTTCGGAAGATTTTTTCTATTTTAGCCAAAAATTTTAATATTAATGGCTAAATCTGTAGATGAATTTAATAAGAAAAGGCTTCGTTCCAGCAATATTACAGTGGTAATAAGTATTGCCTTAGTGTTATTTTTGTTAGGATTAATGGGGCTTATTTTAATTAATGCTCAGAAATATTCCGACTATATCAAAGAACAGCTTGTAGTAAATGCTTATTTTGATGAAAATTATGATGCTAAAGATTCTGTAAAAATTGCAAAAATGGAAGCTGAAGTTCTGAAAGAAGTACAGACGTTGGCTCCCGTAAAAAAAGCGACTTATATTTCCAGAGAAGTGGCATCTAAGGAAGCTAAAAAAAGTATGGGAATTGATACCGATGCACTTTTCGAAGAAAACATTTTCCCATCATCTATAGAAGTTGCTTTAAAGCCGGAATATGTAGATCCTGCAAAAATTGACGGTGCGATTAAAGTGATCAAAGCCGTTCCGGGAATTCTGGAAGTGAAGAACGACAGTACTTTAATGGTAGACGTTTACAATAACTTAAGCAGAATTTTAAAATGGATCTTAGGCTTCTCTATCTTGTTCTTGATCTTGGCGGTTGTGTTGATTAACAATTCTATCCGTCTGAAAATATTCTCCAAAAGATTTATCATTAAAACCATGCAGTTGGTAGGTGCGAAGAGAAGATTTATCTTAAAACCATTCATAATCGAAGCTATTGTTTTAGGAGCTATCGGTTCTGTAATCGGGCTTTTGGCATTGTTCGGGGTTTGGTATTATTTCACAAGCCAGATTGGTTCTGCCTTCGTTCAGGATACTAATCAATACTTCTGGTTGGTAATTTTAGTCCTTGGTGTGGGTATTTTTATTACGGTTTTAAGTACAGTTATTGCAACTTGGAGATTCTTAAGATCAAGTGTAGACGATTTATATTACTCTTAATAAAATGAGCAAAAAAACAAATAAATTTTCCGCAGAAAGCTTCGGTAAAGAAACTGCTGAAACGCCACAGGAAAACACTTTTTATTTCGGACAGCAAAACTTCAAATGGATGCTGATTGGTTTAGCATTTATCGTTGTCGGTTTTCTTCTGATGATGGGTGCTGATGCCAATACGATAGACGGAAAATTTGATCCACATTCGTGGAATGAAGATATTTTTTCCATTCGCAGAATCAGAATTGCACCGCTATTTGTGGTCATCGGTTTTGCCATCGAAGTATACGCGATTTTAAAAAGAAAATAGAAAATAAATTTTTATTTAAAGATTAAGAAATTCAGAGATTTGGGCAGGGTGTTCTAAATTTCTCAATTTCTTAATCTTTTAATTTTAGATAAATTATGGATTTAATCAATGCAATCATCATTGCCATTATAGAAGGTCTTACAGAGTATCTTCCTATTTCTTCCACTGCACACATGGGTTTCACAGCCAATCTAATGGGGCTTGAAGAAACCGAATTTTTAAAAATGTTTCAGGTTTCCATTCAATTTGGAGCTATTTTATCAGTTGTTGTGGCTTATTGGAAAAAATTCTTCGATCTGAATAATTTACAGTTTTATTTTAAGCTGGCTTTTGCGGTAGTTCCTGCATTGGTTTTGGGCTATTTATTTGATGATAAGATTGAAGCTGTTTTAGGAAATCAAATTGCTATTTCATCCGTTTTGGTATTGGGTGGAGTCGTTCTTTTGTTTGCTGATAAATGGTTTAGAAATCCAAAAATCGACGACGAAAAAGGAATTACAATAAAAAATGCCGTAACCATTGGTTTTTGGCAATGTCTTGCGATGATGCCGGGAACGAGTAGAAGTGCGGCTTCTATCATCGGTGGTATGGCTCAGGGATTAACAAGAAAAGCTGCCGCTGAATTCTCTTTCTTTTTGGCAGTTCCTACGATGTTGGCGGTTACTGTCTATTCAGTTTTTGTGAAAACTTGGGGGAAAGAAACTCCGAATCCGCAAAAAGGATATGAAATGATTTTGGCTTCACAAGATCACATTATGATTTTTATTGTAGGAAATGTGGTGGCGTTTATAGTTGCTTTAATTGCCATTAAAGCTTTCATCGGTGTATTGAATAAATATGGTTTCAAACCTTGGGGTTGGTATCGTATTTTCGTTGGATTAGCTTTGTTGATTTATTTTTATTTCTTTAAATAAACTAATAACTAAAAACCATCAACTAACAACAATTTTTCCTTATAATTAATGACAGCTGAAGATTTACAATCAGGACACATTTTTTTATTAGACAAACCTTTGGATTGGACTTCATTTCAGGCAGTCAATAAAATGAAATACAAACTCAAAAGAGAGTTTAATTTACCTAAAAAATTCAAAATTGGTCATGCGGGAACGTTAGATCCACGTGCAACCGGGCTTCTTATTGTTTGCTGCGGAAAATTTACCAAGAAAATCCCAGAAATACAGGATGCTCCAAAAGAATACTGGACCGAAATAAAAATTGGAGTTCAGACAGAATCTTACGACACCGAAAAACCTGAAATTCTTCATCAGGATATTGCTCATATCACCGAAGAAGCGGTAAATACTGCTTTAGAAAAATTCATTGGTGAAATCGATCAGAAGCCACCTGTATTTTCAGCGATTAAAATTGATGGACAAAGAGCTTATAATCTGGCAAGAGCTGGTGAAGAGGTTGAAATGAAATCCAGAAAAACAACTATTCTTTATATTAAAGATGTCGAAATTAATTTTCCGTTGGTAAGTTTTACGGTGGGATGCTCTAAAGGTACTTATATCCGTAGTTTAGCTCATGATATCGGGCACGAATTAGGTGTTGGAGCTTATCTTACTCAATTGAGGAGAACAAAAATTGGTGATTATAAAATTGAAGATGCAACATCTGATTTTTTAGAAAACGAGTTCAGATTTGAAAATACGATATGATAAAAAATCTATTTTTATTACTTACTTTATCCAGCTCAATGCTGGTTTTTTCACAAAATACAGAGACTAAAAAGCAATCGATGGGGTTTTATTTTAATCCTTCGGTGAATGTTGGTCTCAATTTGAAAAAAGAAAGAAATACAGATTATAATTCTCAATATGTTCAACAGGAAATTCCGCGTAAATTAACGTATGGAATTACTGCAATTGGTGGTTACAATTTTCTTCCTAACTTTGCAATTGGAACTGGTTTTCGATATAGTTTTATGCAGGATAATTTCCATTTAATTTATTGGGTTATTCAGCCTAAAATTGTCTTTGAACCGGGAGACCGCCCGTTTTATATTGATTTGAATTATGGAAAACAATTGAATAATGCGGTAGTTAATAATTCAGAATTTTGGGGCGGTAGATTGGGAATACAGGTTTCTTATTCTAAAAGATTGAGCCAGGAAGGAGGAATCTTTTTTGAAGGACATAAATTGGGAAGTTCTAACGCTAAATATGTTGGTTTAAGCTACGGAATTACAATTTTCAGCAATAAAAATTATACAGGTTACGGAGAAGATTAATGGAAAAAACACGTATTAATAAATATTTATCAGAAGTTGGATACTGCTCACGAAGAGCCGCAGATAAACTTTTGGAAGAAGGAAGGATAAAAATCAATGGACAAATTCCTGAGTTGGGAACAAAAGTTTCTGATGAAGATGTGGTAGAAGTTGACGGAAAACCCATCCGTGAACCTCAGGAAAAGCATGTTTATATTGCGTTCAATAAACCTGTTGGAATTGTTTGTACCACAGATTCTAAACGTGAAAAAAATAATATTGTCGATTACATCAATCATCCAAAAAGAATTTTCCCGATCGGAAGACTGGATAAGCCTAGTGAAGGTTTAATTCTTTTAACCAGCGATGGAGATATCGTTAATAAAATTCTAAGAGCAAAGAATAACCACGAAAAAGAATATTTGGTACGAGTGGATAAGCCCATTACACCAAAATTTCTTGACAAGATGAGAAATGGAGTTCCCATTTTGGATACGGTTACAAGAAAATGTGAGGTAGAAAAAATTGATGAAATGAATTTCAGAATTGTTCTTACCCAAGGACTGAACCGACAAATCCGCAGAATGTGCGAACATCTTGGCTATGACGTGAAAAAATTAAAGAGAGTTCGTATTATGAACATAAAATTAGATCTTCCAATTGGAAAATGGAGAGATCTTACAGAAGATGAATTTTCAGTTTTAAATAAAAGCTTGGAAAGTTCTAGCAAAACATTTGAATAATGATTGTCTTCATTTTTGAAATAAAAAAGTTTCGGCTCCGCTTTGCGGAGCCGAAACTTTTACCAATATATTATTTAACATAAAGTCGCATTCTCGTTTCGTATTCAGGCTTGAGTTTCAAAAACTTCCAAATTTTCTTATCATCGGGATAACTGGTGCGATAGAAAATGATTTTATCGGCAGAATATTTAAAATACGGATGATTTTTCAGCCATTCTTCAGGAGCATCAACCAACGTGTATTTTTCGACTTCAGAAGTGTTTAATTGACAAATTGAAATTAATTTCTGAACCAATTCTTTATCAATATTATAAGTTGTCAAAATTTGTTCTTTTGTGGCAAATCCGCCGAGTTTTTTTCTGAAACCAAGCATGGAACCAGCGGCTTTTTCATCTAAGCCAAATTCTAAAAGTTGCTTGAACGTAATTTTGTTTAAATCGATTTTAGAAAAGTCTGTTTTTTCCTGTTTAATTTCTGCTTTCGGAGCTGATTCTGTATTCTTAGCAATTGTAGCTGAATTAAGCTTTATATAAGATTTTAATTCATTAAATTTTTCTTCCGAAATCACAAAACACTTCTGGATATCTTCTACATTTTTAAAGCTTCCTTTCAAATTTCGATCTCTGTAATTTACAATCACTTTAGCCTGACCTTCTGAAAAACCCAGTTTTTTCCAACCTTGAATATCTAAAATATTAGGGTCAAAATTGCTGTAATTGATTTTACTTTTTTCTGAATTGAAATTTTTAGCAAAACCTCTGAAATTTTCAGGTGTTTTCTCCGGAAGAATAAGATAAGGTGCTAATTTGCTGTAATTTTCATCATTAATAATAAAACATTCTTTAAATTTTTCTTTACTTACAAAACTTCCACCCAAATAGTTTTTATACTTTAAAATAGCTTCCGACTGTTTTTCGCTGAAACCTAATTTTATCCAATCATTTACAGAATAGTGGTCTGGGTTAAATTTTGCAGAAATATTGATCGTCTTCCTTTCAAAATTTTTAAAATGATCCGATTTTGCTTCTTTATTGGTTTCGGGTAAAATAATATAAGATTCCAATTCGGAAAATTTCTCTGCGGAAACGGCAAAACATTTTTTGAATTGTTCTTTGGAAATAAACTGTCCGCCAACCACTTTCTTATAATTTAAAATGGTTGCAATTTGCTTATCAGAAAATCCTAGATTTTCCCATTGTTTTTGATCTAAATCATTCGGATTAAATTCTGATAAGGCAATATGTGAAGCACTTTTCGTAATAAATTTAATATCAGAAAAGTCTTCTCTGCCTTTGCTTGTAAATTTTTGAAAGACAAAAAAGATAAGGAGTAACATCCCCATGAATGCCATTTTCTGGTAATAGTTTTTTTTCATTCAGTTAAATTAAATATAAAAGATTATCGAATGCAATAGGTTGATAATGATTAGTTTATTTTGATAAGTGAATTTTGTAAAATTAATTTTAAAATTACGTTAAAATGTATGTTTTCTAGAATAAATTAAAAAAAGGCACCTTAAAAAGATGCCTTTTTGTATATTTTGTATTCAATTTACTCAGAGTCGGGTTCTGATAAAGAATCTTTAAGCTTTAAAAGTTCTGCTTTTACAAATTCTAATCGGTCAATAAGTGTTATCGTTTCAGATATTTTGCTGTTGGTCGTAAGAGCAATACGGGCGCCGTCTAAGGTGTAGCCTTTCTCTTTCACCAAATGATAGATGATTTGTAGGTTTTTAATATCTTCGGGCGTGAAATATCGGTTCCCTTTTTTGTTTTTTTTAGGCTTGATAATAGGGAATTCTTGTTCCCAATATCTTATTAATGAAGTGTTTACATCGAATGCTTTGGCAACTTCTCCTATAGAATAATATAATTTATCAGGTAAATTTATCTTCATTTTTAAAATCCTAAAGTTCAAAGATAAAACTTTTTTAAGTTTTGAGGAAAATATATGCATTTGATTATCATGATTTATTGCCTGATCATCTTGGTTTACCATTAATTTGAATCTGTTTCATTCCATAGTCTGATAAAGAAAAATACATTTAAAACACATTGTGCATTTTAAAATATGCTTGATTTTAGATTGTTGATTTTTTGTTTAAATAGTTATTATTAATAAATTGAACAATTGTAAGAGTTGTAATCTTTGCTAAAACTCTTGTTTTGAATCATTAAATATTTTTGCATAAGCGGTGGTGCGCAAAAACCTCTGTTTGGATAATACTGTTCATCTTTAACATATTTTATTCCGACACTTAAAAATAATTCCTATTTTTACAATTAACTTTTAACCAAAAATGGTCAATCTATTTTAGAATATGACCCCAAAATAGACATGAAAATAAAAAAAATAGTATTTAGCATATTAGCCGCTCTTGTTTTAATGATATCAATATTCCTTTATATGAATAAGGATAAATTTGTTTATGTAGGTTCAGTAGATATTATTGAAGTAGATTGTAGCAAAAAACGTCAAATCTTGAGCGAAGTTTTAGAAAGTGACCAAAGGATTAGAAAATCAAATGAACTCATCAAATACGCTAAAGAAGACCATAGGAATCAAGAATTGGTGATTAGTATTATTGAAAAGTGTGGTATGCCAACACTAAAGGAGGTAGATCAAAGACAAATGGATGCAATCTGGTTGGGGCTGCAACATAGTACTAAAGAAATCAGAAAAAAGTATTTTCCGCAAATAGAGAAAGCAGTTGAAAACGGAGACTTATCTAAATCACAATACGCATTGATGAAAGATAGGATGTTAATGGACGAAGGGAAACCTCAAATATATGGTTCACAAATAGAAAATGGTAAATTGTATAAATTAGAAAATCCTGAAACGGTGAACGAAAGAAGAAAAGAAATAGGAATGGAGCCAATAGAGGATTATTTAAAGAATTTCAATATCCAGTTCAATCCGAATTAACAACTTATTTCTTTGTATTCATAATGCATAACGGGTACTTTTAAAGTTAATTATCAGGTAACCTAATTTTAATGTAAAATATAGACGGCAACGATTGTTAATCCTTATTTTTATACCTACATTTGATTAAAATAATAACTGCATTGGATTCTATTTCGGTACTTAATATAGACTTGTTTCAGAAGGGAAAGAATACTTCTGATTTCTATTTTAGTACAGTGCAGAATCACTTGATTGTAGGCCATCGGCATCTCGAAAAAGCGCATCGACACGACTTTTACGCTACGATTTTATTTACGAAAGGAAGTGGAGTTCATGAGATTGATTTTCAAAAATATACGGTAGAAGCCGGAAGTTTATTTTTTATGTCGCCGGGGCAGATTCACAGTTGGGAACTTTCTAATGATATTGAAGGTTATCTTTTCTTTTGTCTTCAGGATTTTTACGAACTTCATTATGTGAACCAAAAACTTCGCAATTTTCCTTTCTTCGGATCAGTTAATTTTCCCCGAAAACTTCAGTTAAATGAATTGGAATTAAATGAAAATTTAACCTTATTTCAAGAGTTGGAAAAGGAATATCATGCCCAAGATATCATGAAAAACGGACTGATGCTTTCGTTGATGTCTAATATTTTCATTAAATCTACAAGGCAGTTTTCCAGAGATTTTGACCACTTGGCTTCATCGGCAAGTCTTTCTTATTTTAAGCATTATCAGGAGTTCGAAACGTTGGTTGAACTATATTTTACAAAAGAAAAAAGCATCACTTTCTATGCGTCATTAATGAATATTTCATCCAAACATTTAAATCGAATTATGCAAACGGTTGTTCAGAAAACCGCAACCGATGTGATTACGGAAAGAGTAGTGCTGGAAGCCAAAAGAATGTTGATGTATCTTGATGAAAGTCTTGTAGAAATTGCTTTTCGATTGGGGTATGAAGAATATTCTTATTTTGTGAGAGTATTCCGAAAAACTTCCGGAATGACTCCCACGCAATTTATTAAAAAATACAAGGCTTAATGGTTTATAGTTTATAGTTTATAGTTTTTGGTTGATGGTTTTTAGTTGATAGCATATCCGTAAATACTCAAACACTCTGACTCTCTAACCCTAAAACCCTCTCATCCTAAAACATCACAGCAACAATTTAAAAGGTCCTTCAAAAGTCGTTTCAAAAGAGGTTACCATTTCTCCTTTTTCATCAAAAACCCCAATGGTAAGATTTTGTTTAGAAAGTTTTATTTCTTCTTCAGGAAAAGTAATATTGATGTTACCTTTCAGAATCTGATCGCCTTTTAAAACAATTGTACTGGAACCGAAGAATTCAATTTCTCCGTTTTTCGGACTTAAAATTTTTATCGTTAAAACTTTCTTTTCATTTGTTTTATTCAGGAAAGTGTAGATAAAAGTATTCGTTATTTTGCCTTCCTTTACAAAAAATGTTGATCCGGCAGGTTTAATGAATTTCGCTTCCATAGAACCTCGATCGTACATCAGAAATCCTAAAAATCCTATCAATAAAGCAAGAAAAACAGCAGTTACTTTCATTCTTGAAGTAAATTTAAATTTCTCCTGATTTTCAATTTCCGCCTCCGTAGCATATCGAATTAAACCTTTCGGAAGACCTACTTTTTCCATCACTTCGTCGCAGGCATCGATACAAGCGGTACAGTTTACACATTCCAGCTGCTGACCGTTTCTGATGTCGATTCCTGTTGGACAAACCACTACACATTGATGGCAGTCAATACAATCACCTTTTTCTGCCGCTTTTCGGTCTTCATTATTTCTCCATTTTGAACGGTTTTCGCCTCTTTTAAAATCGTAATACACATTAATGGTCTGCTTATCAATTAAAACACCCTGAAGTCTTCCGTAAGGGCAGATCAACGTGCAAACCTGCTCGCGAAGCCATGAGAATACAAAATAAAAAGTAGCGGCAAATCCTACCATTCCAAGGAATTTTAATGAATGGTCTAAAGGTCCTTCTGTAATAATTTTAAAAACTTCTTCATAACCTACAATATACATGAACATGAAGTTGGTAATGATTACCGAAATCAGGATAAAAACCGACCATTTTGTCACTCTTTTTCTGATCTTTTCTGAATTCCATTCCTGTCTCTCCAGCTTCATCTGTTTGTTTCGGTCGCCTTCAATCCAATATTCAATTTTTCTGAAAACATTTTCCATGAAAATGGTTTGCGGACAAAGCCAACCGCAGAAAATTCTTCCGAAAACCACCGTGAAAAGCATGACGAAAATAACCGATGTTACGGCTCCCAAGGCTAATATGAAAAAATCCTGAAGATAGAACGGCTGTCCGAAAATGAAAAATCGTCTGTCAATTACATTAAACAAAAAAGCAGGATTATGATTGATTTTCAGAAAAGGCAATCCGAAAAATAAAAACAATAAAAAATAACTTGTGTAATCTCTGTAATTGGTATATTTTCCTTTAGGCTTTCGTGGAAAAACCCATTTTCTTTTTCCGGTTTGATCCATTGTTCCTACCGAATTTCTGAAATCATCATAATCTATCTCAGCGGCAGAAAAATTGTCGGATGGTACACTCATCGTCTTAAAATTTTATAATAAAATTGAGATATGAGTATTTTTCACATAGAAACAAATACTCATTTTAAAAATTGCAGCGAAGAAAATTGTTGAGTTTTCTTCTTATGCAAAGCTCTTAATTAAATCATTTTATTACTAATATTATCTACTTCTAAAATGGGATTATTCGGACATTTCATAAATATTATTCAATGTTTCAAAATGAGAAAATAATCTTTGAATCTGTTGTTACATATCGTAAATTGTGCTCCTTAAAATTGTACGTAATGAAAAATATCTTGAAAACAGGCTATATTGGTTTGGTTTTAGTATTACTCAACTGTAAATCAGTAAATAGTAGTACTATGTTTTATGAAGATGTAAAACCGGAAAAAATTTCGGATCAATTTAGTTTTACGGAAGGGCCGTCTTCGGATAAAGAAGGAAATGTTTATTTTACCGATCAGCCGAATGATAAAATTTATTATTGGGACTGGAAAACGAATAAAATTATTCAGTTTCTGGATAAAACAGGCCGTGCCAACGGAACGCATTTCGATAAAGATGATAATTTAATTACCTGTTCAGATGATAATGGGGAAATGTGGAAAATATCTAAGGACAAAGAAGTTCAGGTTTTATTTAAAGATTTTGAAGGTAAAAGGCTGAATGGCCCCAACGATGTCTGGAATGACGAATTCGGCGGAATGTACTTCACAGATCCTTTATATGAAAGAGATTATTGGGTGAATTTTAAGCAGGAAATCCCTAATAAGAGTTTGTATTACAGAAATAAAGAAGGGCAAATTTCAAAATTGGAAACCTTTACACAACCCAACGGAATTGTAGGTAGTGAGAAGTTTAAAAAATTATACGTTTCTGATATTGATGCGGGAAAAACTTACGTATATGAGATTCTTGGCGAAGGCAAATTATCTGAAAAAAAACTTTTCTGTGAAATGGGCTCCGACGGAATGACGCTCGATAAGCACGGAAATTTATATTTAACCGGAAAAGGCGTTCATGTTTTCAACCGCGACGGTAAGAAAATCTATCACATCCCGATTGAAGAAGAATGGACATCCAACGTAACATTCGGAGGAAAAAATAATGAAACTTTATTTATTACTGCTTCAAAGTCGGTGTATACTTTACCAACAAAAGTAAAAGGGGTGAAATAATTTGAGGTTGAGATTAAGGCTGAGGTTAAAACACAACGTTAACTTTAAACCTTAATCTCAACCTTAACCTTAATAAGCAACCTCCATTTTCACTTTCTTGCCTTTCAGCTTTTCATGAGCGAGTCTTTTCAGCACATCGTTCACACGATTTCTTGCAACGGCAACATAAGAAGTGTTATCTTTTACTTCGATTAATCCAAGTTCTTCTTTTTGAAGATCTCCTTTTTTCAGCAAATATCCAACGATATCAACTTTATTCACTTTATCTTTTTTTCCGGCGCTGATGTAGATCGTCTGGAAAGGTGTTTTTTCAGGAACTTTGGTAAATCCTACCACACTTTCTTCAGGAACATCGTTTTTAATAAAAGGGAAATTGTCTTCTTCTTTCATAATTAGGTACGCAAAACCCTTCGCATTCATTCTCGCGGTACGTCCGTTTCTGTGGATGAAAGCATCTTCTTTTGGAGGAAGTTGATAATGTACAATCGACTCAACTTCCGGAACATCCAAACCTCTTGAAGCTAAATCTGTAGTGATTAAAATTCTTGCAGAATCGTTTCTGAATTTCAATAAAGCACGTTCTCTTTCGTCCTGTTCCATTCCGCCGTGGAAGGTTTCTCTGTCGATTCCTTTTTCGCGCAATAGCTCAGAAATACGATCAACGGCTTCTCTGTGATTACAGAAAATTAAGGTTCTTTTATTCCCGATCTTGCAAATTAAATTGAACAAAGTATCCAGTTTTTCCTCAGAAATTGTCATTACTTTTCTCAACTGAATATCCGGTATCGCTTCGCCTAATTTCAGGAAATCAACCAATTTTTCATTTTTCAAGCCTGTAAAAGCCGGAATTTCATCCATTGCGGTTGCAGATGTTAAAATTCTCTGTGAGAGTCCTTTTAATGAATTAGAAATAAATTCCATATCATCTTGAAAACCAAGTTCTAAAGCCTTGTCAAATTCATCCAAAACCAAAGTCTGAATGGTTTTCGGATCAAAATTATTATTTCTTAAATGATAAACCACTCTTCCAGGAGTTCCGATTAAAACAGCCGGAGCTTCAATTAAATTATTAACCTCAATCTTTTTATCGTGACCTCCATAACAAACTGAAACCTTAAAATCTGTTCCCATCGATTTGAAAACCTGCTCAATCTGCAATGCCAATTCTCTTGCAGGAACCAAAATTAACGTCTGAATTCCTGAAGCATTTTTCTTAAGATTTCTAAGAACCGGAAATAAAAAAGCCAGCGTTTTCCCAGAACCAGTGGGAGAAAGCAGTACAACGTCCTGCTGATTTTCTGTTGCTTTGAAGGTCGATTTCTGCATCTGATTCATCTCCTGAATCTGCAGTTTTTGATAGATTGATTGTAGTTCCATGGTGCAAAGATAAGGATTTAGTTGATGGTTGATCGTTGCTTGTTGATGGTTTGGAATTTAATGTTCAAAATTCTAAGTTTAAAGTTTAATGTATTTATTATTCACGATCATGAAGTATCCAATCTCTATCAACTAAAAACCATCAACCATCAACGATTTTAGGAGCTATTTCCGGCTTTTCACTATATCTTTTGGGTTACGGCCTCCGCTTCGCTCCGGCCGCAACCCAAAAGGATGCCGTTGCAATCCGGGCTAGGGATGAAGTATGTAATTATAAATGGTCTGCGCATCATTTATATTTATCGAAGGTTAAAATCCCTTCCTCTCTGCAAATAATGATGCTTCGACAGGTTCGGCATGACAACGCTAATACCAATGTAGTTTAATTAATGTTTGATTTTCAGTAAGTTGTGCTTATTTTGAGCATGATGATAATAATTGTTTATCTCAAATAAAATTCATATCTTTGCACCCACTTTTGTGGCGAAAAGGTTTGATGAGTAAATTACTTATAATTAATAACTTCCGTATTTTTCAATTCACATTTATTCAGACCGTTGAAAAAGAAGGAATACAAATTTTATTAGAAAATGTCAAAAGAGACAAATTCAGCAGAGGTTTTATTAAACCAAAACGTAGCACCAGAACAATTTGATTGGGATTCTTTCGAATCTGGTCTTGATGCAGATGCGAGAAAAGAAAAAAGCGATTTAGAAGAAATCTACAACGGATCTTTGAACAACCTAAGCGATAACGACGTTTTAGTTGGTAAAGTTGTAAGATTAACTGATAAAGAAGCGATCGTAGACATCAACTTCAAATCTGAAGGTGTTATTTCTCTTAACGAATTCCGTTACAACCAAGGCCTTAGTGTAGGTGACGAGGTTGAAGTAATGGTAGACAGAAGAGAAGACAAAACAGGTCAGTTACAATTATCTCACAGAAAAGCTAGAACGCTTAAAGCTTGGGATAAAGTAAATGAACTACACGAAACTGGAGAAATCGTTAACGGTTTTGTGAAGTCTAGAACTAAAGGTGGTATGATCGTTGACGTACACGGAATCGAAGCATTCTTACCAGGTTCTCAAATTGACGTTAAGCCAATTAAAGATTACGATCAGTTCGTAGGTAAAACTATGGAGTTCAAAGTTGTGAAAATCAACCCTGAGTTCAAAAACGTAGTTGTATCTCACAAAGCATTGATCGAAGCAGATATCGAAGGTCAGAAAAAAGAGATCATCGCTCAGTTAGAAAAAGGACAAGTTCTTGAAGGTACTGTTAAGAATATTACTTCTTACGGTGTATTCATCGACCTTGGAGGTGTTGATGGATTGATCCACATTACAGACCTTTCTTGGTCTAGAGTGAACCACCCATCTGAAATCCTTGAGGACGGACAGACTGTAAAAGTTGTTATCCTTGACTTTGATGATGAGAAAACAAGAATCCAATTGGGTATGAAGCAATTAGAAGCTCACCCTTGGGATGCTCTTTCTGCTGACTTGAAAGTAGGTGACAAAGTAAAAGGAAAAGTAGTAGTTCTTGCTGACTATGGTGCATTCGTAGAAATCGCTCCAGGTGTTGAAGGATTAATCCACGTTTCTGAAATGTCTTGGTCTACTCACTTGAGATCTGCAGGTGACTTTGTAAAAGTAGGTGATGAAGTTGAAGCTGAAGTACTTACTTTAGACAGAGAAGAAAGAAAAATCTCTCTTGGTATCAAGCAATTAAGCAAAGATCCATGGGAAAACATCGAAGCTAAGTATCCTGTAGGATCTAAGCATGTAGGTACTGTAAGAAACTTCACTAACTTTGGTGTATTCGTAGAGTTAGAAGAAGGTATCGACGGATTAATCTACATCTCTGATCTTTCTTGGACTAAGAAAATCAAGCACCCATCTGAGTTCTGTGCAGTTGGTGATAAATTAGATGTTGTAGTTCTTGAACTAGACATCCAAGCTAGAAGATTATCTCTAGGTCACAAACAATTGACTGACAACCCATGGGATGCATTCGAAACTAAATATGCTGAAGGAACTGTACACACAGGAACTGCTGTAGAAGTTCACGATAAAGGAGCTTCTGTACAATTCGAAGATGCTGAAGTTGAAGCTTTCTGCCCTTCTAGATTATTAGAGAAAGAAGATGGATCTAAAATCAAGAAAGGTGAAACTGCTGAGTTCAAAGTAATTGAATTCAACAAAGAATTCAAGAGAGTAGTTGTTTCTCACACAGGTATCTTCAGAGACGAAGAGAAGAAAAACGTAAGAGAAGCTTCTAACAACAGATCTAACAACGTATCTTCTTCTTCAAACGAAGAGAGATCTACTTTAGGAGATATCGATGCATTAGCAGAATTGAAAAGAAAAATGGAAGAAGGTAAATAATCCTTAATTTCATTTTAAAATATGAGCCACTCGTTTGAGTGGCTTTTTTTATGCTTGAAAGTTTAGATTTTGATTAATTAAAAATATTTCAAATTATTTCACGATATAAAGAAAAATATATTATTTTTAACATAACTTAATTAACAAAATTTTTAATCCATGAAAAAAACATTTCTTTTGTTTCTGTTGGCATTAAGTATGTCTTTCGGAAAACTTTCGGCACAGGCTCCGGGCAGCGATTACATTATCTTATTAGACAATGGCTTTTCCATCAATGTTCAGACTTTCACTGAAATGAAGCTGGCTGCCAGCAAATTTATCGAGTCTTTATTGTCTTGCAATCCTAAAAATAGAGTAGCGGTAGTACATTATGGCGCTGGTTTGTACGGTGCTCCTAACACAGGCTTTATGCCAAGGATTTATATTGAATCTGATTTTACTAATGATCACATAGTGGCAACAAATTTTCAAAGAAGATTATACTTTGGAGATCAGTTTCATGAAGCATTAGGGTTAATCGGAAATGCAATAGATAATAATCCTAATTTAAATATTATAAGTCCACAAAAGACTTTAAATTTAGATCATCATCAGCCTTTACATATTATAACTTTTACAGATGCGAGCAGAAATACAGGAACTGCTCCAATCAACAGGTCGTATTTGGTAAATGAATTTAATACAAACTTCAATAATGATGGTGCTTTTGAAAATGTTACCGAATTTAAAGCGGGAAGAAATGCGAGATTTGTAATGTTCCATTATACTCCGACTCCAAATCCTACAGCTCAAAATGCAGCGGCTGTAATTTCAAGTCCGGGAGGTACTTATATGGGAGCTCTTGAGAATTTTCCTGGTGATTTCGATGGAGGATCTTTACCAAGAATGTATTACAACAGAACAAACGGATTCAGTTTGTATCAAACTGAAAGTACACTTTGGATAGAAGCGGCAAATAATATTTGTAATTCGACAAATTGGGGACAAATCACATCGATGTATTATGAACCTAACGGATGTGCATTGAACGGAATGCAGGCTATTAATTGGACATATTCTCTGCCTCCGGGTGCTACGCTTGATGCCTTTAAGCTTGAAATGATTAATAATGCTACAGGAGATGTTTATCCGGTGGATTTGAGCAATATTTCACAATGGGGAACTACAGGGCTATATTATAATTATATGTATCCAGCGGATTTTGGAGCTTCCTCAGCTGCAGGAGCAACCGGGCAATACAGATTTAGACTGAATATGTTCTATACATTTAACGGAAGTAATTTTATGGTTAGTAATTATAACAACTATCCGTATTTTGATTATGATTTTGATTTAGATTGTGTTTTAAGATCGGCGCCAAAAACAGAACCTAAATCATTATTTAAATTAACCCCAAATCCTACTGACGGTTTATTTAAAGTAGTTTTAGATAAAAATATTATTTCCGGAACATTAAGGGTAATGAATGTAAGTGGAAATGTGGTTTATAACAAAGCTTTCCGCGGCGAAAAAGAAGTTGAAATCGATATTCATTCTCAAAATCAGGGAGTTTATATTGTGAAAGTGGTTTCTGATAAAAATGAAGTGTATACTGAGAAATTGATCAAAAAATAATCACTCTTAAAATATATTGTTTAGAATCGGCGCAAGCGAAGCTTGCGCCGATTTCGTTTATCTATCATATTAATCTTCATCACTCTTTTGAATTTTAAGTTGTACCTTTGCAGGCTGTTCAAAAAAATTATGAAGAAGAATATATTAAAAGGAGTTTTATTTGTAGGAATTGGAGCCAGTATATATGGTATGTTGGCGACTTTCGTAAAATTGGCTTATGAAGATGGTTACACAACATCGGAGGTTACCACATCACAATTTATTTTAGGATTGGTCGGACTTTTAATTCTGAATATTATCCAGACCATTACCTCAAAACAAAAATTATCATCTCCAACATCCAAAGAAGTAAGAACATTGCTATTGGCGGGAACGTCTTTGGGATGTACAAGTTTATTTTATTATATTGCCGTTCAATATATCAATGTTTCAATTGCGATTGTTTTGTTGATGCAGTCCGTTTGGTTTAGTGTGGTGGTTGAAAGTTTCTTAACTAAAAAATTGCCCAACGCAAGAAAAGTTGTTTCTGTTATCATTGTTCTAGCCGGAACTATTTTGGCTACAAACCTTATCAATACAGAAATAGAACTCGACTTCAAAGGGGTTTTCTGGGGATTAATGGCGGCTGCTTCTTATACCTTAACGATGTTTACATCTAATACATTAGCAACGCATTTACCCGTTTTCCGAAAAAGTTTTATTATGCTTTGTGGAGGTTCAATTATTATTTTTGCCTTCTTATTTTTCGCACAAATCGGACCTTTACATTTTGATGGATTAAGATCATTTTACTTAAATTTCACCGAAAACACAGAACATATTCACAGTTTCAATTATTCGATTCTTTGGAAATATGGTTTGATTTTATCGCTTTTCGGAACTATTATTCCGCCGATTTTATTTAATGTCGGTTTTCCAAATGCAGGTTTAGGATTAGGAAGTATCGTTTCTTCATTAGAACTTCCGGTTTCTGTGACGATGGCTTTTGTTTTATTAGGTGAAAAAGTAATCATGATTCAATGGTTGGGAATTGCTTTGATTCTTTTCGCCATTGTTTTAATGAATCTTCCAAAAAAAGAAGAAAAGGTAGTTGAATTTTCTTAAATAAATGATAATTAACACATACGAACCGTTTCTTTTGAAGCGGTTTTTTTATTTTTATATAAATTAAATTTTTATGAAAAATTTTAAAAATGCTGCTGTAATTATAATGCTATCGATTTCATCAAGCTTTATATTTTCTCAGGTAAAACCTTTAGATGCTGAATTATCTAATTATAAATATCCTTATGAAGTCCATTTTTTGAATCTGAAATCTCAAAATAATGATTTGAAAATGGCTTATATGGATGTAAAACCCAAAACATCCAACGGGAAAACAATCATGCTTCTTCATGGGAAGAATTTCAATGGAGCCTATTGGGAAAGAACGGCTAAAGATCTTTCAGATAAAGGTTTTCGAGTGATTATTCCGGATCAGATCGGGTTTGGAAAATCTTCAAAACCTCAGAATTATCAGTTTTCATTTTCACAATTGGCGGATAATACAAAAGCGATTTTGGATGAACTTAAAATTGATAAATTAATAGTTTTAGGACATTCAATGGGAGGAATGGTTGCCACAAGATTTACTTTGCTTTATCCGAATATGGTTGAAAAATTAATTTTGGAAAATCCGATTGGTTTAGAAGATTACAAAACTTTTGCCTCATATCAAACCATAGATCAAGCCTATAAATCTGAGCTTAAAAATACGGCAGAAACCTATAAAAATTATCAATTAAAGTTCTATTACGATAATAGATGGAAAGCAGAATATCAACCTTGGTTGGATTTAATTGCAGGCTGGACTTTACACCCAGATTACCCAAAAGTTGCTTGGGATGCAGCTTTGACCTCTGATATGATTTATAATCAACCCGTTTGTTATGAATTTAAAAATATCAAAGTTCCAACATTATTAATTATTGGAACAAGAGACAGAACGGCAATTGGAAAAGATAGAGCGCCAAAAGAACTGCAGCCGAAAATGGGGCAGTACCAGGAATTAGGAAAGAAAACCCAACAACAAATCGCCGGATCAAAACTAGTTGAAATCGAAAATGTGGGACATCTTCCTCACATTGAAGTCTATGATAAATTTTGGAATGCGTTGTATGAATTTATAAAGTAGGGAGGCCGGAAGCTGGATGATGGAAGTTTAAATGATTGAGAATATTTTTACAAAGAAATAAGAAAAATATATTACGTTTAAAATTCCCCTCCTTTGGAGGGGTGGCGAAAATTTCAAAGAAATTTTTGTCGGGGTGGTTTCAAAAGAAAGTCATGACTTTCACCTTATGAATAAATAGTCAATTATATTCGAAATTTCCTAGCCCCGATTGCAGCGACATCCTTTTGTGAGCAAAGCGAAACAAAAGATATAGCGGAAAGCGGGAAATAGCTCCTAAAAAATACTCCAAAAATAAAAAGAGACCACTAAAAATTAGCAGTCTCTTTTTGTATGTATTGTTGTCTGAATTATTTCTTCTTGTAAGCAGCGTCTTTAATTCTCGCTTTTTTACCTCTAAGGTCTCTGAAGTAGTAAATTCTAGATCTTCTAACTCTACCTCTTCTGTCAACTTCAATTTTCTGAAGAGCTGGCATGTTGATTGGGAATACTCTTTCTACACCTACATCACCAGACATTTTTCTGATGGTAAAAGTTTTTGTAGATCCAGTACCTCTCAATTGGATAACAGTACCTTTGAAGAACTGAGTTCTTGTTTTTTGACCTTCTTTAATCTCGTAATACACAGTGATTGTATCACCAGCTTTGAATTCAGGGAATTCTTTTTTTGTAATGTACTTGTCTTGTACGTACTTTAATAAATCCATTATTAATAAATAAAATGTTAAGGCTAAGCAACTTACACGGACTTCGTCAGAGGTTGAATAACAGGTTGCAAATATATAAAATAGTTTTCAAATTTTCCAAACAAATTATATATTAAATATGATAAATTTTTAATCTCTTTTTTCGTTTAAAACTTAACACTTCCTTTAAGTTCCCATCAGATAAAGTTTATATGTGATTTTTACTTTTGCGCAATGATAAAAATCAGTTAATCAATACTTTTTATTATAAACAATAAATATCACACTACTTAAAAACTGAACTACAATGAAGTATTACTTATTCTTTTTTTGTTTCGCCGTCCAGATGGCATTTGGGCAGACTTTAGTTCCTTATTTACAAAATCCAACGCCAAATTCGATGATCGTGAATTGGAAAACATCATCGAATAACGAAACAACAGTTATGTATGGCGCAACACCTACTAACTTAAATGTAACTTTCACCGGAACGACTAATATTTTTTCGGATACAGGATACAATAACAACTATTATTATCACACAGCAAAAATTGCCAATTTACAGCCAAACACAAAGTATTATTATAAAATTAAAACAGGAACCAGCGAGTCTGCAGTTTATAATTTCAGAACGCTTCCTTTGCCGGGACAACCTATAACAGCTGATGGAAAAATACGTTTCCTGATCATGGGTGACAATCAGATTAAAGCTGAACCGAGATATGATAGTTTAACTTTAAATGCTTATAAAAAATTAAAGGAAAAATTCGGGATAGATTCTGATCCTTCTGATAATATCGCACTAACGTTTATGGTTGGAGATCAGGTAGATGTGGGAACATTAGATCATTATGAAAATGTTCACTTTAAAAAGAATATTAAGCTTTCGCCTTATCTTCCGATCCAGACCACAGTGGGAAATCATGAAACGTATGGTAGTTTAGGGATGAACTCTTATTATGCTCATTTTTATATTGATGAAATTAAATACAAAAATATTTCTTCAGGAAATGAGAATTATTATGCTCAACAAGCTGGAAATGTTTTATTTGTAAGCTTAAGTTCAGAACATACAGGTTCGGCTCAGCAAACTTGGCTTCAGCAAATTTTAAATGAAGCAAACAACGATCCTACGGTAGACTGGATTATTTCTTTAAGCCACAGACCTTATCAGGCGGAACAATATGTGGGAGATATTTCGACTTGGGTGAGAAATACGGCGGTTCCTCTGTTAACGACTTCTAATAAATATTTAATGCACGTTGGGGCGCATCACCATTTATATCACAGAGGTCAGTTAAAAGAATCTCCGAATTATCAGATTATTTCCGGTGGAGTAGCGTGGGATCAATATTGGGGAATGTCGAATGAACAGGATTTTGACGATGTTCAGAAAACATTGACGGATTGGACCTATCAAATCGTTGAAGTAGATGTAAATACAGGAAAAGTTGATATTGAAAGTTATTCAATTGGGGGAGTTTATCATAAAAAATATAATGAATTGGTTGATACTTTTCACCGATATAAAAATCAGCCAAAACCAACAAAACCTTCCATTACAAACACTTTTTCAGCTCCGATTACGTTACCTTTAACACTAAATGGAAGCACTTTTACCACAACAAATTCAGAATTATTAAATACCACACAGTTTTTAATCAGTAAAGCTGCTGATTTTTCTGTTGTTGAAAAAGAATTTTACAGAGATTACGAAAACTGGTTCGGAAAAGATGGTAACGGAACGCCCGATATTACTAAAAATCTAAATGCCGGAGTTGATATTACCAAAGCTACAATTGCTTCAAATTCAATTACAAACGGAATTTATTATGTGAAAGTTCGTTACAGAGACAGAAATTTAGAATGGAGCGATTGGAGTGATGCAAAACAATTTGAAGTAACGGGAAGTGTGGTTTCCAATCCTACCTTCAATTTAAGCAAAACAGAATATACTCAAAATGAGCCAATTGTTACAACGTTTACAGACGGTCCCGGAAATCAGCAGGATTGGATCGGAATTTATAAAAAAGATCAGAATCCAGCTTCGGTAACGTCACAAACTTATCTTTATACCAACGGGCAAACTGCCGGAACGACAACTTTCCCCAATGGAATTTCAGCTAAAGGTCAGTATTTCGCAGGGTTTTTTGCGAACAACGGATACACAGAAATTACAGCCAGAAAGAACTTTTATGTAGGACCAAAAGTAGTTTTAAATACCTCCGCAGACACATATCCTGTTGGTGGAACAGTTGTTGTAAATTTCAATAACGGACCAAATTTAACGAAAGACTGGATCGGAATTTACAAAATGGGACAAGTTCCAGGGCCAACGCCTTCTATAAAGTGGAGTTATGTAACAACAGCTTCAGGAACATTGAATTTTACAGGACTTCCGAAAGGGTATTATTATGCTCAGTATTTTCTTGAAGATGGCTACACGACAGTAGGAGAGAAGGTTTTCTTTAAAGTTGGAGACATTGTTACGGAACTTTGGACGAACAAACCGGTTTATACATTAGGTGAAAATATTACCGCTTCTTGGACGGATTCTCCGGGAATTATCAAAGATTGGTTGGGAATTTACCCTCAAAATATTCAAACGCCGGATGATAATTTTGTGTCTTATACTTATTTTGACGGAATTGCTCAGGGAACGAAAAATATCAATGGTGCTGCATTGCCTACAACTCCCGGAAATTATTATATGGTGATGTTTACCAATGATTCTTATACTGAGGTTTCAAACCGAGTTCAGTTTCAGGTACAGGGAGCAACTTTAGGAACTGATGAAACAAAAAATCATAATGAAAAAGCAGTTGTTTTATATCCGAATCCAACAAAACCGGGACAGCCAACATTTATAAAAAGTGATTATCCAATTGAAAAGATAGAATTACTTTCTGCCAACGGAGATCTTTTATATAAGTCTGAAAATGTACAGAATCAACGATTTTCTTTAGTAAATGAAAACCTTCCGAAAGGGGTGTATTTTGTGAAAGTTCATTCAAGAAAATTATTTACGTTGAAATTGATTATTCAGTAAAATATAAAGATTAAAGGAAGAGTCCCGAAGGGACGA
This sequence comes from Chryseobacterium sp. C39-AII1, assembly GCF_039672645.1. Lineage (NCBI taxonomy): Bacteria > Pseudomonadati > Bacteroidota > Flavobacteriia > Flavobacteriales > Weeksellaceae > Chryseobacterium > Chryseobacterium sp. C39-AII1. The sequence goes on along the minus strand of NZ_JBDFPQ010000008.1, from coordinate 97,339 downwards.
TTTACATCAGGATTGGATGCTAATCCAATTATGAATTATCAATAAAGATTAAATTGATTTAAAAAGGTTGAATCATAAATAAATCCTCAATAAATATTTTCAAAAAATAGTTGAAAGGATCAATAGAAACGGGCTTTAGCCCGTTTCTTTATTTCCTAAATTCATAAGGCTTTAGCCAAAACTTAATTTTTAATTATAATCAAAAAAGTTATTCATCAGTCGATTTTATTGCCCATGCCATTAAAGGAGCCTGCATAAAAAGTCTTGCAAATCTTGCGTTATCAGTATTCAGTCCAAAAGAATCTCTTCTGTTTTTATATTGAGCAATATTTCCGGGGAGAACGGCAGCAAAAAATCCGGCAACCACTTGTCCCATTGTTTTTCTATATTTTTCAGGAGTAAGAATTACTGCTGCTCCCAATGCAATCTCAGCAAATCCGGAATAAACAACGGTATCGTCTTTTTTCAGAGGAACCCACTCTGGAACCTGAGCCTGAAATTCTTTTCTTGCGAATGTTAAATGACCGATTCCTGCCGTAATTAAAAAGGTACCTAAAGCAATTCTTGAAATGTCTTTCGTTTCCATAATTTTAATATTTTTTGTGATGTTGATTATAATTAAACCAAAATCAGACCATGACAACGAAATATATTTACACTAATTTAAAATATATAGAAAGAAAGAGTCCCGAAGGGACGATTTAAATCAGGATTGGATGAGAATCCAATCAAAAAGATGATTGTTAAAATAAAATCGGGAGAAAATTTTTAATTTTCCCCCGATTACTTTATCTGTAAATATTCCTTTTCTTGTTTAAAAACCTATCAATTCCAAAGATCTTATATCCATATAATGAAAACATTCCCAACAGCATTATAAATAATACCTGAGGTAAAAAGAAGAAATACGTAAGCCATGTAAAATTGTCAATAGGAATGTTCTCTATTTTAGGATCAATGGGAACCAATTCTGTCGGAATAGAATGGATATCTTTTGAAATCAAAGCGACCAACATGATAACAATTAATGCAAAAGAACTTATCCTTGTGAAAAGCCCAATCAATAAAAATAATCCCCAAACCATTTCATTAGTTGCTACAAAATGTGCCGTAAACTGTGGATTTGAAAAACCAAGACCTTCCATTGTTTTCAGCATATACCCTTGAAAAACGGGATGAAAAAGTTTGTTGAAACCTGTAATGAAGAAGAATAAACCAATGCTCATTCTGCAAAGTACATAAAAAACATCTCCTGCTTTGTTTAAATTTTCCTGTTTCATTTGTGTAATAATTTGTGAGGTTAAATTTTAAATCAAATACTTTTGAGTAAAAGATTTGACAGTATTTATAATTATCAAATGTATAAAAAGTTATCATATCATCATCAAAAAAATGCGGAACATAGGATATTTGAGAAAAATTATTAAATTTAAGCCAACAGAAAATCTAATATTTCATGATAGATAAAAGAGTAAAAAATGCAAAGGAAGCCATCGAAGGAATTCAGGATGGAATGACGTTGATGTTGGGCGGGTTTGGACTTTGCGGTATTCCTGAAAATTCAATCAATGCTTTGGTAGAGAGCGATGTGAAAGATCTTACGTGTATTTCAAACAATGCAGGGGTAGATGATTTCGGGTTGGGATTATTGCTTCACAAAAGACAGATCAAGAAGATGATTTCTTCTTATGTGGGAGAAAATGCTGAGTTTGAAAGACAGATGCTTTCGGGAGAATTGGAAGTTGAGCTGACTCCACAGGGAACTTTGGCAGAAAAATGCAGAGCTGCACAGGCGGGAATTCCTGCTTTTTATACGCCGGCAGGTTTCGGAACTGAAATAGCAGAAGGGAAAGAAGTAAAAGATTTTAAAGGAAAACCTCATATTTTAGAGCACGCTTACGAAGCAGATTATGCAATCGTAAAAGCTTGGAAGGGCGATCATGCCGGAAACCTAATCTTCAAAGGTTCGGCGAGAAATTTCAATCATCCGATGGCTGGAGCAGGGAAAATTACCGTAGCGGAAGTTGAAGAATTGGTAGAACCAGGAGAATTGGATCCTAACCAAATTCACATTCCGGGAATCATGATCCAAAGAATTTTCCAAGGAGAGAAATTTGAAAAAAGAATTGAGCAGAGAACGGTTAGAAAAAAAGATTAATTTTTTCATCAGCTCTAAAAAATAATACCCCGAAATCAATTTTCGGGGTAATTTATTTATTTTCAAAGTTGTCATTCCGACGAAGAAGGAATCTCTGTTTTCAATCAGGTAAACCTCCAGCTTCCATCACCTAACTTCCATCCTTTTAAATCAGCGTTTCAGCAATTTTTCTTTCTCCAATTTGCTGTCTCCACATGGCGTAATATAAACCTTTTTCTTCAATTAACTGGAGATGTGATCCCGTTTCCACAATTTGCCCACGTTCCAAAACATAGATTCTGTCCGCATGCATAATAGTACTTAATCTGTGCGCAATAAGAACGGTTATCTGTTCTTTTTCTTTAGAAACTTCCTTGATAGTCATGGTAATTTCTTCCTCGGTAATACTGTCCAAAGCGGATGTTGCTTCATCAAAGATCAATAAATGCGGTTTTCTTAATAAAGCTCTGGCAATGGCAATTCTTTGTTTTTCACCACCGCTCAATTTTAATCCACCTTCTCCGATTACGGTTTCAATTCCGTTTTCAGCGCGTTCTAAAAGTGCCGTACAGCTTGATTTTTTTAAGGCTAACTGCAAATCTTCCTCGGTTGCCGATGGATTGACAAATAAAAGGTTTTCTCTGATGGTTCCTGCAAAAAGCTGAGTATCTTGGGTTACAAATCCGATTTGATTTCTTAATTCATCAAAATCAAATTCCTTTCCATCAATATTATTATAAAGAATAGCTCCATCCTGAGGTCTGTACAAACCCACAAGCAATTTCACTAAAGTACTTTTTCCTGATCCACTGGGACCGACAAAAGCAATGGTTTCTCCATTTTTCACATCAAATGAAATCGAATTGATGGCTTTATAATGAGCGCTTTGATGCTGAAAAGAAACACTTTGGAATTTCAGATCTTCAATAGCACCGATTTTCTTGGGAGTTAAAGGTTTAGGTTCTACTTCTTTTTTCATCACGCGATCGAAATTATTCAACGAAGCCTGAGCTTCACGGTAAGAAATAATGATATTTCCAATTTCCTGCATCGGTCCGAAGATGAAGAATCCGTAGAACATCAAAGATAAATATTGTCCCGGCGTTACAATGTTTTTAAAGATCAACAATAATAAAGTGAAGGTAATCGTTTGCTGTAAAAAATTAACCAAAGTTCCCTGAACAAAGCTTAAAGAACGGATGCTTTTTACTTTTCTTAATTCTAAATTTAAAATTTTATACGTATTGTTATTCAAACGTTCAACTTCCTGATTGGTCAGTCCTAAACTCTTTACAATTTCAATATTTCTAAGACTTTCGGTGGTGCTTCCGGCTAAGTTTGTTGTTTCAGTAACAATACTTTTCTGAATATTTTTGATTCTTTTGCTTAATAAATTGGTCACAACTGCAATAAAGATAATCCCGACCACATACACCGGCATGATCGTCCAGTGCAAACGGATGGCGTATACCGAAACGAAAATTATACTTACCAAAATTCCGAAAAATACATTGATGAAATTATTGATAAACTTCACCGAATCTTCACGAACTTTTGTTAAAATGGAAAGTGTTTCACCGCTTCTCTGGTCTTCAAATTCCTGAAAAGGCAGTCTCATAGAATGTTTTAAACCATCCGTAAAAATCTTTGCCCCAAATTTCTGGATGATCACATTCACTACATAATCCTGAAAGGCTTTTGCAATTCGGCTTATCATCGCCGTTCCGATCAATAATCCTAAAAAATAGAATACTCCGTGATAAAGATCGGTTCCGTTCAGATATTCAGTCATATTTCTCGGAAGCGTTTTTTCTTTATCAAAAAAATTAGGATGGGTAACCAGTTTGTCTAATATATTTCCCGTAATGGCAGGCGCAAACAGTGAAAATACCTGATTGACTGAGGCTAATAAAAGGGAAGCTAATATCAGCCATTTATATGGTTTTAAATAATTTAATAAAATTTTCATTGCTAAAATTAAAAGTCCACAAATTTACAACAATTTGAAAAGGGAAATTTATCATAGGATAAGAAAAGAATTTTTTTTGTAATTCTGAAAAAATGGCTAATTTGGCGGGATAAGATAAAGCTATGTTAACTAAAGAACAAATTGCACAAAGAATTTCCAGAGAAGTAAAAGACGGGTATTATGTAAATTTAGGAATCGGGATCCCTACATTGGTGGCCAACTACGTTCCGGACAATCTTTCTGTAGAATTTCAGAGTGAAAACGGAGTGTTGGGAATGGGACCTTTTCCTTTCGAAGGAGAAGAAGATGCAGACATCATCAATGCTGGAAAACAAACGATCACGATCTTGAACGGAGGTTCATTCTTCGATTCTGCCTTCAGTTTTGGGATGATCAGAGCTCAAAAAGTAGATTTAACAATACTTGGAGCGATGGAAGTTTCAGAAAACGGAGATATTGCCAACTGGAAAATTCCGGGTAAAATGGTAAAAGGAATGGGCGGTGCAATGGATTTGGTGGCTTCTGCGGAAAATATTATTGTAGCGATGATGCACGTGAACAAAGCGGGAGAAAGCAAAATTCTTAAAAAATGTACGTTGCCTTTAACGGGTGTGAATTGTGTGAAAAGAGTAGTGACAGAATTAGCCGTTTTAGATGTCACGCCTGCAGGATTTAAGCTTGTTGAAAGAGCACCGGGAGTTTCTGTTGAGCATATTATTCAATCTACAGAAGCAGATCTGATCATTGAAGGTGAAATTCCTGAAATGCAGTTTTAAATACTAGGTTAGAAGAAGGAGGCTTGAAGCTGGAAGTTTAAATTGATGACTTTAATATAAATAGTTCTTGTTTACTATTTTGTTAAAAGGATAATCACTTCATCAACCTGGCTCTTTTTACCTTTTACTTTTGCCTTTAATTCATAAAAAAATCCGTCTCCACATTTGCGAGACGGATTTTTTTGTCATATTATTCCTGTTTTAATACGCAGGATTTTGTGGAAAATCTTTATTTTGATTTAAATCTAAAACCGTTTGAGGAATCGGTCTTAAAATTTTCTGAACGCCATTATTTCCATTAAAATTAGAAGCGCTGGTAATCTTATAATTATACTGAACGGCTCTTGAAACCAAAGTTCCGGTACGCTTTAAGTCAAACCAACGGTTGTATTCTCCCAACATTTCTCTGCCTCGCTCATCCAGAATATAATTGATATTGAATTCTGCTGCTGTTGCCGCTGCCACACCTGCTCGTGCTCTTACCACATTTAATCTTGCCAGTCCTGTCGCCGAGTTTCCTGATTTTAAATAGGCTTCGGCAGCAATAAGATAGGTATCTGCCAATCTGGAAATGATGATGTCTCTTGTGCTTACCGCGCCTGTGCTGGCTGGCGTAGTGGTTGCCGGATCATCAAATTTCTTCACCGGAATTGTCTGATAATCTAAGTTTTTAACTAACGTATAGGCTGCATCATAAGTTCCTTTATCGTGATAAAGAAATCCTGTGGCTAATTTTGATGCGTTCGCCGTCATCCATGCCGTTTTATCGGCTGCGGTGTACCACATCGGCTCATAAAAATGCTTAATTTTCAGATCCGATTTATCAGCAACTCTGAAATAGTCGTAATATTTTTCATAGACAACATCCATAAAAGTGGCTTCCCATCTTAGATCGCCTTGCTTGAATAAGTTGAGAGCATAGGCTGTCGGGCAAAGATTGTAGCTTCTCAAAGGCGCGCTTCCATTGGTTTCTGCACCTCCCAAATACGAGCTGAAATAGTAAAACTGCTTATTTCCCAGCGTAGTCGGAGAGGTTGAGGTAGAATTAAAGTCATATTGCACCGAGAAAATGGTTTCTGCATTCAATTCATTTCCTGGATAAAATAGTTTAGAAGGTTCTACTGTCAGGCCTTGTCCGGCAATGGCAGCGTCTGCATACGTCGCCGCGGTGGCAAAATCTGTACTTGCTCCAAAGCTTTCATATCCTCGCGTTAAATATACTTTAGCCAAAAGATCATTTACCGCTTTCTTGTTTACTTTACCGCTGGTAGCATAAGCCGTAGTTCCAACAGCAGCAAGTGATGCCTCTAATTCTTTAATGATATATGTATAAACTTCTTCTGCAGAATTTCTGTTGAATTGTAAAGTGGGAAGCGTAAAATTTTCCTCAACAATAGGAACTCCGCCATAGGTCTGCACCAATAGAAAATAAGCCTGAGCTCTCAAAAATCTTGCTTCTGCCACTAAAGTGGGAACACTGGAAGTCTGCTCAGTTATCGAGGAATAATATACCGTTTTATTAACCGACTGAATCAACTGATAACAAGCCATATATAATTGGTCAACTCCTTCCGAGGCAGGAATTAGCTGCGTGTATTGGCTGAGACCAGCCGGCTCAGGCGTTCTTCCTTCGGCATACATATCGGTTCCTGCAACAAAAAGCCACGGATCGCCTCCATAAATGCCTTTTAGCCATGCATAATTCGTATTCACAAGCAGCTGAAAGCCAGTAGCTGTTTTATAAGCTTCATCAGCGGGTACGTTTGATAAACTTTCTTCTTCTATAAAATCGCTGCACGAGTTGAAAATCGCTGTAGCCAGTACAAGTGTAAATATTATATTTTTCATGATCTTTTAATTAAAATTTAGCGCTTAATCCCAATTGTGTAGTAATGGCAGCCGGTCTGTTGACTCCCATATTAGCAGCTGCCCATTCCGGATCGTATCCATCGAAATTGGTGAATACAAAAGGATCAAGAACATTGACGTAAACTCTTAAGCTGCTCATTTTTACTTTTTTCAGGAAGTCGGAATCAAAAGTATATCCCAATGAGATGTTTTTAATTTTCGTAAAAGAAACTTCTCGGTAATAGCCAAATCCTGTTGACCAAAATGCACCTGCTCCAGTGGCTACAGGTCCTGGTCTTGGGTTGGTATTATTGGCATTAGAAGCAAGTCCGGCACTGTTGGTCGGTACAAAATAATCCATTGCCATTTTTTGGCGTCCGCGGTCTGAAACATCAGCAAAATTTTGGTGGAAAGTGCTTAAAACTGTTTGCCCTTGGCTGGTAATAATTGAAAAATTAAAGTCAAATTTTCCTATCGTAAATCTTGAATAAAAACTTCCCTGCCATTTTGGAACTGAGCTTCCGATGGTTGTTCTGTCGTTGGCATCAAATTTTCCGTCGCCGTTGATATCTTTAGGTCTTGCCTGTCCGGGAGCCATTCCGTAAGCTGCTGCCTGTGCGGCTTCACTTTCCTGCCAAACGCCGTCGTACACATAATTGAAATTCGGATTTAAACTGGAACCTAAAATAAGATTATTCCCTCGATCGCTCACCTGATCCTGATTGTAGATCGATTCAAGCTTATTGATGTTTTTGGTGAAGGTAAAAGTGGTTTCCCAATTGATGAGTTTACTTTTTATATTTTTTGTAGTTAAAAGTACTTCAACCCCTTTATTACTTACCGATCCTACATTGGCATACGTATATTTTACCCCCATTTCGGCAGGTAACTGTTGTTTATAGATTAGATTTTCAGAGAGACGGTCGTAAACATCCACGGTACCCGTAATTCTGTTTCGAAGAAAACCAAAATCCAATCCGAAGTTAAGTTCACGTGTTTTTTCCCAAGTAAGTAAAGGATTCGCAAAAACAGAAGACTGTAATCCCGGAACCAAAGTAGATCCATTAGCATAAAACGTCTGCTGGTCTAATAACGCTAATGATTGATATGGTGCTACATTATCATTTCCTGTGTAACCGATACTTGCCCTTAGTTTTAAGTCTGAGATCGCTTTTACATTTTCAAGAAAAGATTCTTTATTAACTTTCCATCCTAAGGCAAGAGAAGGGAAGGCAGTCCATTTATTCCCTTCAGACAATACCGAAGATCCGTCCCATCTTGTGGAAGCTGTTAATAGATATTTGTCTTTGTATCCGTAGTTTAACCTTGCAGCAAAAGAGTTCAAAGTCCTTTTCATATAAGGCGGCGATTGCAGCTGAAAACTGCTTGGTAGCCCAAATCCTAAGTTATAATATTCTGAATTAAAAGACTGTCCGTGTGAATATCCGTAAGAGGACTGATCTTCATTAGAATACGTACTCTGAAGCAATAATAAACTTACATCATGTACATCGCTGAACGTATGTTTTAAATCGATTTGATTATCCCAGGTATAATTAAAGTTTTCAGTTTTGCTTAAAGAAGCGGAGTTTTGTTTATTAAGAGCAATCCCGATATTGGTATCTGCCGTATTCGATATTCCTAAACTTGAAGTTGAAAATCCTGCAGCAAAAGTGGTTTTAAATGATAACCACTTCATTGGTTGATACTGGAAAAATATATTTCCTAATGTCTGCCAGGTTCTTTCGGTTTGTCTCGAATTGGCAATTTCTAATAATGGATTGATCGTACTTGTTTTATTAATTGCCCAGGCGCCGTTAGGATACGTCAGTTTGCCGGGTAGTAAAAATAATTGTCCGTCAATATCATTGCCATTGGAATCGATTGCATAAGGAGATAACAACGGACTGAAGCTGAATGCAGAACGCATCGCCGTATCACTTCCGTATTCTGTAATCGTTCTTGCTACGGTAATATTGGCTCCCGTAGAAAATTTGGAATTTATTTTATGATTGATTCCGAGCTTGAAAGTATACTTATCATTAGAATCATTGGCAATCAAACCTTCGTTTCCCTGAACTCCGAAGGACATATTATATCCCAATCCCCCATCAGATCTTCCGGAAATATTTACATAATGATTTTGCATAGTTCCGGGTTGCAAAACGGCATCGTACCAGTCGAAATTATATCCGTTATTGGCTCTTTGTACCAAAAGCGGACTCTGATTTCCTGCTAAAGTTGCCAACTGTGCCGGTGTCTGGGTATTCGGAGTTGCACTAAGGTAAGCTGCCTGATGGAAATTCCACCATTCTGCGCCGCTCATCATTTTAGGCAAGCGGGCTGCAGTTCGTACACCATAAGAAGTTTCCAATGAGACATTGATTCCTCCTTTTGCGGTTGCCCCATTTTTAGTTGTTACCAAAACCACACCACTTGCTCCTCTGGAACCGTAGATTGCTGCTGAAGAGGCATCTTTCAAAACATCCATTCTGGCAATATCCTGAGGATTCAGAAAGTCAATATTATCCGTAGGAACACCATCTACAACGTATAAAGGATTTCCAGATGAAATCAGTGAATTATTTCCACGGATGGTCATTTTAAAACCGTCACCCACTCGTCCTGAATTAGACGTAATCTGAACTCCGGGCATACTTCCCTGTATCGCTTCAAGCGGACTTGTTGTATTTCTTTCTACAATTTTGTCTGAACTTAGTGTATTCACAGAACCTGTAAGATCCGACTTTTTCACACTTCCGTAACCTACCAATACCACCTGTTCAATGGTTTTTGTTCTTTCTTCCTTTAGCGGAATGGCGATAAAAGAACGGTTGTCCACAGCGATGATCTGCGACTGAAAACCTTCATTTTCAACAGAAAGTGAAGACTGATCTTTTAATAATGTAATGATAAATTTTCCTTCAGCATCGGTCGTAACGGTATTTTCTGTACCTTCTTCCTTTACCGTTACATTAGAAAGAGGAGCCTGTTTGTCGTTGGTTATCTTTCCGCTCACCTCTTTACCCTGCTGCGCAAAAACCACTCCAGAGGAAAACAGAAATAAAACAGCAAGCTTTTGACGAATCCTAAAACCGGATTCTGCTATTTTTTCACATGACATAGTTTTAATTTTTTGAGTTAAATTTTTACTTCCCAACAAGAACTCTGAGATTAGCTACTTCTCATCAAATTTGTTGAAAAAATTAATTAAAATTTAAATGTAATCGATTGCGCATTTCGATTAATATTTTTTTAGTTTTCTATATTAAACTTTTTTTAATAAAATTTTCATTTTTTTTAACGTAATGTTAATTTTAGCGATTAAGTTTTTAAAAATCAGTGGATTAAATTTTGTTTGATTTGTTGATTTAATATGATTTTTGTCATATTTTGTTCGTTTTTAGCATCCGTTATTTCCCTAAAATTGATATTAATATTAATTTTTTCTTCTTTTTGTGAAAAAAACATTTGCATTTCGGTTGATTAAACGATTAAAATAATTCGTTAAAAATGCACAACAGAAAAGTGCGACTTATTGTAAAATATAATTGTTGATTTTAGATGAAATTTAATTTATCAAGAACAAAAAATCCATCTTACAAAATGGTAAGATAGATTGTTATTTTTTGAAAGTATTGTCTGAATATTTATGTTATTTTCTTGCCTTAAAAAGCATCGGTTACAAAACTTGTAGAGTAGGCAAAAAACTTGTATCTATTAAAGTTTGTCAACTTGGTAGGAATCTAAGCTATTAGAAAACGAGGCTAAAACAATTCTTTATTTTCTTTTTAACGCTATCGATCCCTAAAGTTTTGCATTTTGTTTTAAACATTTCGGTCGCAATGGCGTTCTACTCAGCAAATGATAGCAATATTAAACTCGCTTAATGATAAAAATTCAAAGCTTTAAACTTTGAACAAAGTCCACAAAGTTTTTTTGACTTCCATTTGTTTTAAGTTTCACAAAACGAAGTTTCGCCGATTCAGCTTAAATCAATTTTATAATTGAGGCAAAGCCAATCTACTTATAAAATACAATAAAAAGTTGATCTACTTTCGCCCCAAGTTTTGAGATTGAGTCTTAAAAGGTGACAAAATTTGAGTGAATTTCTTTTCTATTTAATGATATGTCGTCATTCTAGCCCCGATCGCAGCATTTGTTTGAGCTCATTTAGTTAGGTTTGGGGGGGGGGGGGGGGGGGGGGGGGGGGGGGGG
>NZ_JBDFPQ010000008.1:67836-86381 GCF_039672645.1 Chryseobacterium sp. C39-AII1 | reverse complement strand
CGGCAGCTTCGCTGCCGCGCCGAAACCTAACTAAATAGCGAGTGCGGAGAGCGGGAAATAGCTTCAAAAACTATTTGCTATCCTGAGCTCCGAAAACTTTCTGTAAAATACTTGTGGTTCTCATTGTCGGCGTGTTTCTGATGCCACTTTCTTTATCAGCCACCATTTTGAAAACACCGTTGATGGTTTCCGTGGTTACGTATTCATTAAGGTCTGTGGTTACCGCTTGCCCCGTTAACATATTATATTTTGAAATCAAACTTTTCCAAACTGAATCTGCGCCTACTTTTCCTAGCGAAGCCTTTACTTTGGGCTCAAAAGCAGTAAATAACTGACTTTGGGTTTTTCCCTGCAGATAATTGGTCGCGGCATTATCGTTGCCTAAAAGAATATTTTTGGCATCTGTGATTGTCATAGAAGTAATCGCGCTGGTAAAGATCGGAGTGGCTTCTGTTACTGCATCTTCAGCAGCTCTGTTCAGTAATTTGACACCTTGATCCGCCAGACTTCCTAACCCAACAGAGCGTAATGTAGCATCTACTTTTCTTAATTTTTCGGGCATTAAAATTTTCACCGCTTCATTCTTCAGGAAACCATCAGTCACACCTAGTTTTTTCACTCCTTCTCTTACGCCCATGCTCAAAGCCTCTTTTAACCCCAATGAAATCTGAGTTGATGTTAAACTTCCCAAATTGATAGGCGAAGTCTTTGTCGAAGTTTTTGTAGGAGTTGTAGAAGTGGTTGTTCCTTTTACAGGAGTGTTGAGGTCGATGCCTGTTTTATCTTTTACCGTAGATTTTATCACATCTAAAATCTGCGCTTGTGTTGAAACTGAAAATAGTAATCCGCTAACCAATAAAATCGTTTTTCTCATAAGATATTTTTGCAAATTTAGATGTTTTCTGATGCAAAAAGTTAAATTGTTTACAGAAGTTTTCATAAAATAATTATATTAGCTAAAACCTAATCCGAACCAATGATACGCGCTATTTTAATATTTTTTGTATTGCTTTCAAATACAATTTTTTCGCAAAATAAGTTGAATTTAATTCCTTATCCCCATAATGTGAATATAAATGAAGGAAATTTTACACTTCCCGAAACATTTATACTTAATAGTGAATTACCTAAAAATGAAACTGAATACTTTAAAAAAAGGTTAAGTTCAGACCTGAAATTTAAAGAATCTAATAAGTCAGACGCTAATTTGGTGTATTCTCAACTGCCAAAATCAGGAAAATCTGAACAGAATGATGAGTTTTATAGCTTAGAAATCACTCCAAAACAGATTCAGATAAAATCTTATACAAAACAGGGATATTTTTTAGCATTACAAACGTTAATACAATTAATCCAAAGTAATCAAAAAGATAAAAAAATTCCTGCGGTAAAAATTGAAGATCAACCGAAGTTTGCCTGGAGAGGAATGCACTTAGACGTTTGTCGTCATTTCTTCACGGTTGAAGAAGTGAAGCAATATATCGACTATTTGGCAATGTACAAACTGAATACTTTTCATTGGCATTTAACAGACGACCAAGGCTGGAGAATTGAAATTAAAAAATATCCGAAATTAACAACTGTTGGTGCAAAACGTAAAGAATCGATGATTGGAGCGTATGTTGATAATACATTTGACGGAAAACCTTACGGACCTTATTTTTATACACAAGATCAAATTAAAGATGTGGTAAAATACGCAACAGAAAGACATATCACGGTTGTTCCGGAAATCGAAATGCCGGGGCACGCTTTGGCTGCTTTAACAGCTTATCCTGAACTGGCTTGTACGAAAGGTCCTTTTGAACCGGCTACGAAATGGGGTGTTTTTGATGATGTTTTTTGCCCCAAAGAGGAGACTTTCAAATTTTTAGAAAACGTTTTGGATGAGGTGATTGCGCTTTTTCCTTCAAAATATATCCATATTGGTGGCGATGAATGCCCGAAAACAAGATGGAAAGAATGTGCACATTGTCAGGCTTTAATCAAGAAAAATAACCTGAAGGATGAACATGGATTGCAAAGTTATTTTATCCAAACGATTGAAAAATATGTTAATTCAAAAGGTCGAAAAATAATTGGCTGGGACGAGATTTTGGAAGGTGGATTGGCTCCCAATGCAGCTGTCATGAGCTGGACAGGAATAAAAGGTGGAGTAGAAGCTGCAAAATCAGGACATTTTGCGGTGATGACGCCGGGTTCTTATTGCTATTTTGATCATTATCAGGGAGATCCTCAAACAGAGCCTCTTGCTTTTGGAGGTTTTACACCTTTAGATAAAGTATATTCTTATAACCCGATTCCTGAGGAGTTGAATGCGGAGCAGGCTAAATATATTTTGGGAGTTCAGGCAAATCTTTGGACAGAATATATTCTTGATTTTAAAACAGTTCAATATCAAGTTTTTCCAAGAATGATGGCGCTTTCGGAAGTAGGTTGGGGTACTTCGGATTCTAAAAATTATAAGGAATTTGAAGGTCGTGTTATCAATCAATTCAAATTATTGGATAAAATGGGCGTTAATTATGCGAAAAGTATTTATAATGTTACCGGAAAAGTAATCTCAGCTACTCAAGGGATTTCTTATGAACTTTCAACTTCGCAAAATCCAAACGGGATTCGTTATACTTTAGACGGAACAAATCCGACTGCAAATTCTCAGACTTATCAAAATCCGATTCCTGTGTCAAAATCAATGACCATAAAATCTGCTTATTTTGAAAATGGTGAATTAAAAAGTGCGGTTTCTTCACAGGAATTTATAACATCAAAAACGACAGGAAAAACCATTACTTTGGAACAGCAACCCAGTGAAAATTATTCTTTCGGTGGCGCATTTACCTTAATTGATGGAATTGTCGGAAATGTAAAGCAACTGGGAAAAACATGGCTGGGCTTCCAGGGAAAAGATGTGGTTGCAACGATTGATTTAGGACAGAAAACTCAGTTTTCAGAAGTATACTTTAATACTTTAGATAATAAAGGAAGCTGGATTCATTTTGCAAAATCGGCTCAGGTTTTTGTGTCTGATGATGGAAAGAGCTTTAAAATGATTAAAGAAATCGGAAAAGATGAAATTCTGGCAGCGAAAGGAAAAATTAAACTCAACGTTGGAAATCAAAATTCAAAATATCTTAAACTCAAAATAGAAAATGCAGGAATTATTCCGGCAGGAAATCCGGGAGCAGATTCAAAAGCTTGGCTTTTTGTTGACGAAATTGGAGCTCTATAAAATTAAAGGTTCTATGTTTAATGTTCAAAATTTAAACATAGGACTTTACCTACTTTTCTTTAAACCTTGAACCTTGAACAAAGAACGTTAAACCCTAAACTTAAATGAACTCAAGAAGAAAATTTCTTAAAAATACAGCATTGGCATCTTCCGCCTTATTGTTGAATCCGTTGGATTTAATTGCTAAAGATTTGCCTGAGGCGAACCCTAAAATAATTAATAAACCAATCGTTCTTTCCACATGGAACTTTGGTTTAAAAGCGAACGAAGAAGCCTGGACGATCCTTGGAAAAGGCGGAAAGGCTTTGGACGCGGTGGAAAAAGGCGTTCGTTTGGTTGAAAATGATCCGACGGAAAGAAGTGTTGGCTATGGCGGGCGTCCTGACCGAGACGGAAAGGTGACTCTGGATGCCTGTATTATGGATGAAAACTACAATATTGGTTCGGTGGCAGCTTTGGAACATATTAAGAACCCTATTTCTGTGGCAAGGGCGGTAATGGAAAAAACACCTCACGTGATGTTGGTGGGAGGCGGAGCTTTACAGTTTGCCGTTTCTCAAGGTTTTAAAAAGGAAAACATTTTAACTGCCGAATCCGAAAAAGAGTGGAAAGAATGGCTTAAAGACAGTAAATATCAACCCATTGTCAATATTGAAAATCACGATACCATCGGAATGATTGCTTTGGATGCACAGGGAAATCTTTCAGGAGCTTGTACAACAAGTGGAATGGCGTTCAAAATGCACGGAAGAGTAGGAGACTCGCCAATCATCGGAGCGGGTTTATTTGTTGATAATGAGGTAGGTGCAGCGACAGCAACAGGTCATGGTGAAGAAGTCATTAGAACGGTTGGAACTCATTTGGTTGTTGAATTAATGAGACAGGGCAGAAATCCTCAACAGGCTTGTAAAGAGGCGGTTGAAAGAATTGTAAACATTACAAAAAGAAGAAATAAAAACTTAAAAGATATTCAGGTTGGCTTTATCGCGATTAATAAAAAAGGGGAATATGGTTCGTATTGTATTCAGGATGGATTTAACTTTGCCGTTTATGATCAGAAAGGAAACCGTTTGGAAAAACCTGAGTTTGCTTTGAAATAACTTTAAATTTTAAACATTGAACTTTAAACTGAAAGAATGTCAAAAATAGAAATAGCATGCTTTAATCCTGAATCAGCCATCATTGCGTTTGAAAACGGAGCCGACAGAATAGAATTATGCGACGGATTAAGCGAAGGCGGAACCACACCGGATTTCGAAATTGTAAAACAGCTTCGAGAAAAAATCAATATCCCGATTTTTGTGATGATTCGCCCTCGTGGTGGAGATTTTACGTATTCTAACACGGAGTTTGAACAAATGAAATCGGATTTAATTCAGTTAAAATCATTACATGTAGATGGTTTCGTTTTCGGAATTTTAGATAAAAATGATGAGGTTGATGTTGAACAGAATAAAGAGTTGGTTGAATTGGCGAAACCCTATCCATGTACTTTTCACCGTGCTTTCGACAGAGCAAAAGATTTAGAAAATTCTTTGGAAAAAGTCATTGAATGTGGTTTTAAAACAATTTTAACCTCAGGACAAAAACCAACCGTTTCAGAAGGTAAAGAAAACCTGAAAAAGCTGGTTGAATTATCCAACGGAAGAATCGAAATTCTTGTCGGTGGCGGACTTCGTTCTTCGAATATCGGAGAACTTAGAGAGTTTACAAAAGCCAGATATTTTCATTCTTCTGCAATTACTGATGGCGAGGCTTTTGCAAATGCGGATGAAGTGATTGCTTTGAAGAGTAAATAAATATTAAAAAAATATACGTTTAGTTTGTCATTCAGAACGAAGCGAAGCGTAGTGAAGAATCTAAACTTAATATTCTTAAAACTAAACTTTAATCTTAATGGTTTAGATTCTTCCTTCGTCAGAATGACAAGCATTCCGTTAAATACCAATATAACTCAAATTATTGATGAAAAAAACTGTATTTTTTGCGTTTCTTTTTATACAAACCCTAATCAATGCTCAGTTTTCCGAACGAAATTTATCCTCAGAAAAATGGATTTTTAAGAATAGTAAGGATAAAAATTGGCTCACGGCCACCGTGCCGGGGACAGTACATTTGGATTTGATGAATAGCAAAATTATTCCCGATCCGTACAAAGATGAAAATGAAAAAAAAGTACAGTGGGTGGAAAATGAAGATTGGGATTATCAGACTTCATTTAATATTTCTTCGAACGAATTAAAAAATCAGAATATTGAATTGGTTTTTAATGGATTGGATACGTTTTCTGAAATTTATGTAAATGAAAAATTACTGCAAACCACTGATAATATGTTCAGAAAATGGGAAATTCCTGTTAAGCAAAATTTAAAAATTGGTGAAAATATTTTACAGATTAAATTTAAATCGGCAGTAAATATTGGAAAAGAATTAGCAAAAAAAGTTCCGTTTACAATGCCTGAAACACCGAGAAGTTTTGTGAGAAAAGCACAGTATCAGTTTGGATGGGATTGGGGGCCGAGATTGGTGACGTCAGGAATCTGGAAGGAAGTGAAATTAAATTTCTGGAATCAGGCCAAACTTGAAAATGTAAAAATTGAACAGAAAATTGTAACAAAACAAAAAGCAGATTTAAAAATCCATGCTGAAATTTTTGCGGAAAAAGAAGGAAAATATAGTTTTTTAATTAATGGAAAATCTCAAAGTATTAATTTAAAATTAGGCTTAAATCAAATTTCAATTCCTTATGAGATTCAAAATCCAAAATTATGGCAACCCAATGGTTGGGGAGAACCGAATTTATATGATTTGAAGATTTCATTTCAAAAAGATTCGAAAACTATCGCTGAAAAATCTGAACGAATTGGATTGAGAACAATTGAATTAATTCAGGAAAAAGACGGGAAAGGAAAATCTTTTTATTTTAAAGTCAATGGAAATCCAATGTATGCAAAAGGTACGAACTGGATTCCGTCTGATAGTTTCACGCCAAGAATTACCAAAGAAAAATATCAAAAGCTCATCAAAGATTCTAAAGATGGGAATATGAATATGATTCGCATCTGGGGAGGCGGAATTTACGAAGATGATGAATTTTACAAAGCTTGTGATGAGAACGGAATTTTGGTTTGGCAGGATTTTATGTTTGCAGGAAGCTTTTATCCGGCAGATGAAGATTTTCTTAATAATGTAAAAGAAGAAGTAAAATATCAGGTAAATCGGCTTCAGAATCATGCATCATTAGCCTTATGGTGTGGAAATAATGAAATTGATGAAGCCATTGTGAATTGGGGATATCAGAAGCAGCTTAATTATTCCAAAGAAGATTCTTTACAAGTTTGGAAAGATTATAAAAAGCTTTTTCATGAAGTGATTCCTAATGTAATTCATGAAGTTGCTTCAAAAGATAAATCGATTTATTGGCCGAGTTCACCATCCACCGGTTGGGGACATAAAGAAAGCTTAACAGAGGGAGATTCTCATTACTGGGGCGTTTGGTGGGGCGAGCAGCCCTTTGAAATCTTTAATGAAAAAGTTCCGAGGTTTGCGTCTGAATACGGTTTTCAGGGAATGCCAACGTTGGAAACTACAAAATCGATGTTTTCAGGAAAACCGGATTTAAGTTTACAAAACGAAATAATTAAAGCGCACGAAAAACATTCGAGAGGTTGGGAAATCATCGATAATTATATGAAAAGAGATTATAAAATTCCGACAGATTTCGTGAAATACAACTATGTTTCTCAATTGCTTCAGGCTCGTGGAATGCAGGTTGCTATCGAAGCGCATCGCCGCGCAAAACCTTACAATATGGGAACTTTGTATTGGCAATTAAATGATTGTTGGCCAGTGGTTTCGTGGTCGTCGATTGATTACTTAGGAAACTGGAAAGCATTGCATTATCAGGTGAAAAGAAGTTTTGAAAACCTTTTAATCTCGGTTGAAGAGAAAGAAAAAACGTATGCTATTTATTTCATTAATGATTTATTAAATGATATAAAAGGTAATGCTGAATTAGAATTATTAAATTTTGAAGGCAAGGTTTTATGGTCAATGTATACTGCCAATATTGTAGAAGCCAATTCAAGTAAAAAACAGTTTGAAATAAAAAAAGAAGATTTTACAAAATTCGATTTGTCTAAAGCGGTTTTAAAAATTAGTTTTAATACTACGGATAAAAAATCCGAAAAATTATTCTACTTTAACAGACCAAAGGATTTAAATCTTTCAAAGCCAATCATTCAGATCAAAAAAGTATCCCCAACCGAAATTGAAGTTTCAACAGATGTTTTGGTGAAAGATGTTTACCTAATTGGAGATGCTCATTTTAGTGATAATTTCTTCGATTTGCTTCCGAAGACCTCTAAAAGAATCATACTTTCTAAACCTTTGGAAAAAGTTGAGGTGATGAGCTTGTTTGATACAATGAATTAAGATATTTAAAGCTTCAGGGTTTTCAAAACCTTGAAGCTTTTTTTTTAAAAATTAAGTTGTTTCCAAAAATCAGCCTTAAATTTGTCCCTTATCTAAAAAAGTTATGGTAAATTTTGTTCTGATCGCGGTATGTATTTTGGCAGGAATGATCTTCAAAGCAACAAAATCTATCCATCCCGATGCTTACAAAGGTATTAATACATGGATTCTTTACCTGGCACTTCCGGCGGTTTCATTCAAATATCTTCCGAAAGTTCATTGGAGTACCGAAATGCTTTTTCCTATTGCTGCAACGTTTCTTACTTCGGTTTTCTGTTTTTTCTTCATGATGTTTTACAGCAAAAGAAAAGGATATTCAAGGCGGTCGAGAAGCACCTTGGAATTGGTAAGCGGCTACAGCAATACCTCATTTTTAGGCTTTCCGTTGGTTTCCGCTTTTTATGGTGAAAGTCTTTTAAGCATTGCTATTATTTGTGATCAGACCATGTTTTTTTCACTGTCAACATTGGGAATGATTGCTGCATTAAAGGGAGGAAGCAAATCTGGAGAAGTAAGCGCAAAATTTATTCTAAAAAGATTGATAACTTTTCCGCCGTTGGTGGGTTGTATCGCGGCATTGGTCTTATCTCAGTTCATCGATTTTACTTCAGCAGAACCGTTTTTCGACAAACTGGCGGCAACAGTAAGTCCGTTAGCATTATTTTCTGTCGGATTACAATTAAAATTCAACGGCTGGAAGAAATTAATTCCGCAAATGTCAACATCGATGTTTTATAAATTGATTCTTGCTCCTGCCATTACGCTTGGCTTAGCTTTTCTGTTTGGAATAAAGGGAAATATTGCTAAAATAACCATTTTTGAGTCTGCCATGCCGGCTGTTTTGACTTCCAGCATTATCGCCGAGCAATTCAGGTTAAATACAAAACTCACAAATTTAACCATCGGATTTAGTATTATTGTGGGACTTTTTACTTCAGCAATTTGGTATTATATTATTGAGTATCTATTTTAATCCAAACTTGTCATTTCGAGAAAGGAGAAATCTATTATTTTCAATCATTTAAACTTCCATCATCCATCTTTCAACTTCCAGCAATTTTTTCAGGAGCTATTTCCGGCTTTTCACTATATCTTTTGGGTTACGGGCTCCGCTTCGCTGCGCCCGCAACCCAAAAGGATGCCGTTGCAATCCGGGCTAGGGTGGAAGTCATTCTTAAAACATTTGTCATTGCGAGCAAAGCGAAGCAATCTCTACAATTCAAGGAAAAGAAAAAACTATCATTCGGAATGAAGTCAGGTTGTAAAAAACATCAGGTCATTTGCTGAGTGAAACTCCCTTGCGAACGAAAAATTTTTTCAATAAAAATAACAAAAACTTTACGCTTTTTGCGTTAAATAGATTCTTCACTCCACTTCATTTCGTTCTGAATGACAATAATGCAGCTATATTCACCACAAATTAAACTTAGTTAAATAAAACGCCTTTTTGAACTTAAAAATGGATAGTAGTCAAAAAAAAACTTAGTGTTCTTTGCGTTCAAAAAAGCAAAAAAATTGCAGTTCACAAAAGAAAAAATTAATTTTACATTTTAAAAATTTCTCTTGAATTACGCTCAAATTGTTTTACCGTTAAACTTAAAAGGATCTTTCACTTACAAAGTTCCCGAAGAATTAATCTCTGATATTCAAATCGGGATGCGGGTTTTGGTTCCGTTTGGCGGTAAGAAAATTTATACTGGAATTGTTTTTGAGCTTCATGACAAAGAACCGATTGAGTTTGTCGCGAAAGAAGTCATCAGTATTTTGGATGACCAACCGATTGTTCCTCAAGAGCAGATCAAATTCTGGAACTGGCTTTCAGAGTATTATTTATGTGGATTGGGAGAAATTTATCGTTTTGCGTTTCCGTCTTCTTTAAAGCTGGAAAGCGAAACCTATTTAAAATTAAAGCCCAATGTAAAAGTTGAATTTGAAAATCTCGACGTCAACGAAATGTATCTTATTCAGGCATTGGAAGTGCGTCAGTTGATTAATTTAACGGATATTGAAGCATTCATTCCGAAGAAAGATATCATCAAGACCATCAATTCGTTGATTGATTTGCAATATATTGAAATTGATGAAAAAATTGCTGAAAAATACAAGGCAAAAGAAGTTGCTTATGTGAAAATCAATGATGAGGTTTTACAAAGACAAAATCTTACGGAAATCCTTTTATCATTAAAAAGAGCGCAGAAGCAGAAAGATCTTTTCCTACATATTTTAGAAAAGCAGACTGAAAATCCAGATTTGCATATCAAAAAATCAGAACTTTTTGAAGACGGATATTTTGGAAGTTCACATTTTAAGGCTTTGGTTGATAAAGGTTTGGTTGAAGAATATTATATGCAGAAAGACCGGATAGAAAGCTATGAAGGCGAAATTGAGGAATTGGAAGAACTTTCGGAAGCGCAAAAATCGACAAAAATAGAAGTCGATGAAGCTTTTGAAGAAGGTAAAAATGTGCTTCTTCATGGCGTTACTTCTTCAGGAAAAACACATATTTATTTAGAGAAAATTGAAGAATGCATTCAAGAAGGCAAAAATGTACTTTTTTTGCTTCCTGAAATCGCTTTAACTAAACAAATTACTCAACGTTTAGAAAAAAAATACGGTCGACAGCTTGGTTTTTATCATCAGAAACTAACCGATTTTGAGCGCGTGGAAGTCTGGAGAAGAATTCGTCAAAATGATATTAAAATCCTGATTGGAACACGAAATGCGCTGTTTTTACCTTTTCAGAATTTAGGTTTAATTGTCGTAGATGAAGAGCACGATTCTGCTTACAAACCGAGAGAAGTTTCACCTTATTTTAATGCAAAAGATGCCGCTTTGGTTTTTGGACATTTTTACGGAGCGAATGTGATTTTAGGTTCTGCAACGCCTTCAGTTGAAAGTTATTACAATGCCCGAAAGGATAAAATGAAATATGTTTTTCTTGAAGAACGTTTCGGAAATGTAAATCTTCCTGAATATGAACTGATTAATTTTAAAGAAGCTCAGGATTCTAAAAAAGTTTCGGGAAATTTTTCTTTGTATTTAATTGATGAAATTAAGAAAGTTGTAGACGAGAAAAATCAGGCAATTGTTCTTCACAACCGCCGTGGTTATGCGAATGTAGTGGAATGTGAAACTTGCGGTTACGTGAATTATTGTTCGAATTGTGACGTGGTGATGACTTATCACAAAGCTGCAAATGAAATGAAATGCCATTATTGCGGTCAGAGAGCTTCAAAACCAAAGACTTGCCCGAAATGTCATTCTGAGAATTTGAACGAAAGAGGGGTAGGGGTTGAGCAGATTCATGAAGAAGTTGTGAAATTATTTCCTGAAAATGAAGTTGATAGAATGGATGTAGATTCTATGCGAAAGAAATTTGCCTACGAAAAATTATACGAAAAAATTGAAGATCGAGAAACGGATATTGTTGTTGGTACTCAAATGATTTCCAAAGGATTGGATTTTGATCACATTGAATTGGTGGCGATTCCCAAAGCGGATTCTATGTTATATGTTCAGGATTTCAGAGCGGAAGAAAGAGCTTATCAACTGATTACACAGGTTTCCGGAAGAGCGGGAAGAGTTTCGGGGAAAGGGAAAATTTTAATTCAGACTTTTAATCCGGATCATTCTGTTTTTCAATTAATTAAAATGAATAATCCAGCTAAGGTTTATAAATATATTTTAACGGAAAGACAAAAGTTCCATTATCCGCCGTTCACAAAATTAATTATGATTGAACTGAAACACCGAAGAGAAGACAAAGTAAACCGCGCTTCTCAGTTTTTAGGTTCAATTTTAAGAAAATATCTGCCTGAAGATTGTGTTTTAGGCCCGGAAAAAGCACAGATTGCAAGGTTGAATAATTTGTATCAGTTTCAGATCATGCTAAAACTACCGCGAGGAAAAAAGTATGAAGAATATAAGAAGCTGGTTTTGTTAAGTCTAACGGAATTTGAAGAAATTACTGCTTATCAAAGCATTAAAAAAGACGTTTTTGTAGATTTTTAACAATTTTTAACAAACTTTATAGCCTTTTATAATAGTCTACTAAAGTACTATATAACAATATTTTCTACTTTTGACCGTTGATTATATGTTTGGAAATTTAATTTTCAATTTAACCCATTGATTTTTACTTTATCCAAAATATATAGCAAAATGAAAAAATAGATGGTAAATTTCAGAAAATATATTTCAAGCGCCGCGGTATTGGCTTCAGGATTTTTCCTTGCCCAGTCTACCGTATCTACAGTTCTATATTCTCAGGCTTACGACAATCAAAAGAGCAGTTTAAACTTACCTTCTCCCATTACTTCAATGGTGGAGAAAACTATTTTGTCGCCTAAAGAACTTGTAGACATTAATGTAAACACAATGATGGCAGATCCCGTGCTGAAAAATGCAACCTGGGGATTTGTAGTGTACGACCCGAAAACGAAGAAAATAATCTCTTCGTACAACGAAACCAGCCCTTTGGTTCCGGCTTCTACCACGAAATTATTAACCACAGAAACCGCGATGAATCTGTTGGGTGAAAATTATCGTTGGATGACGCAGTTGGAATATTCAGGAACGGTGGATGAAAATGGAGTTTTAAACGGAAATCTTTATATCGTAGGTAGCGGAGACCCTTCTTTGGGAACCAATAAAGCGGGAGCTGCACCTTATAGAGATATTGTTTCAGACTTCGTAAGCGGAATTTCTCGTGAAGGAATCAAAAAGGTAAACGGTGATATTATCATTCAGACAGCGCTTTTCAAAGGTAACATTTCGAAGCTTCCGGAAAATGTTGTGTGGTTGGAAAATAATAATTATTATTTACCGGCAGGAACGACAAGAGAAATCAATCCGGCTAATGAAAAGCTGATTGTAAAGAAAAATGGCTTCTCGACAGATAAGAAGTTTTTCTATGTGTCGCCGTATAACAATCAAATGGTATATGCCGATAAATACGAAGGTGACGGAATTTTAACTACAAAACTGCCCGATGCACCAGCTTATTTGGCAAACTCTTTCAGAACAACTTTGGTGAAAAGTGGAGTAGCGGTAACCGGAAAGGTAACTCCAAAAATGACGGATGCCACGCCTGAAACGAGAAAATTGCTTTCTGCTTACAAATCTCCGACTTTGGGAGATATTATTTATTATACCAATCAGCACAGTGACAATGGTTTAGCTGAAGCTTTATTGAAAACTGTTGGTTTCCAGAGTTTAGGTGATCAAACGACTGAATCGGGAAGAAAAGTAGTGACTAGCCATTTGAAAGATGAAGGTTTTGATATGTTGGGCTTAAATTATATTGATGGAAGCGGGCTTTCAAGAGCAAATAACGTGACTCCAATTTCTCAGGTGAAGTTCTTGACTTCTTTGATGGATGAAAAATATTATCAAACATATTTAACTTCATTACCAATTGGCGGACAGTCGGGTACATTAAAAAGAATGTTCCTAGGAACCGGAAACGGACAGGTTTTTGCTAAAACAGGAACTTTAAATAAAGTGAAAACTTTGGCAGGTTATCTGAAGACAAATTCAGGTAGAACGTTGGTTTTCTCTTTAATGGTAAACAATTATGCAGGTTCTGTAGATATGGTAAAAAAAAGAATGGAAAAAATTCTTGAGCCGGCTTTAGACCTTTAAAAATATTTATTTAACAATATAAAGACCTTTTAATCATTGATTAGAAGGTTTTTTTTATCTTTGAGTATAATATTCTGAATATGAGAAAATTCTACTTCCTGTTTTTAGCCGTGCTTACTTTTCAGCAATTGTATTCTCAGAATGAAAATATCGAAAGAAAAGCTTTAATTGAAAAAGAAATGAAGTCATTTACTCAAAAAATGACGACATACAATATCAATCCGAATACCTTAAATTATGATCTGCAATATCAGAGAATGGATGTTTCTCTAGATCCTGCACAGTATAATATTTCGGGTTCTGTGACTTCTCATTTTAAACCGAATCAAAATATGAGCAGTATTTATTTTGATTTGACGAATGTTTTAACGGTTTCTCAGGTTCAGTATCACGGAAACAATCTCCCTTTCCAGCAATTGGCTACTAAGGAAATTAAAATAGATTTTCCGGCTTCTATTCCAGCGAATACTTTAGATTCCTTAACGATACATTATTCAGGAGCTCCGGCGACGAATAACAATGCGTTTTCTACAGGTTCTCAAAACGGGAATTTAATTTTAGCCACTTTAAATGAGCCATTTGGCGCGCAGGATTGGTTTCCGACAAAACAAAGCATGAATGATAAGATCGACAGGTTTGATTTTAAAATTACCACGCCCAATCAATACAGCGTGGCGGCAAACGGAAAACTGATGTCTGAAACTTCACTTCCTGATAATAAAAAACTGACTTTCTGGAGAACTCAATATCCGATTACCGCATATTTGGTAGCTTTATCGATTACGAATTTTGTTAAGCTGAATGACACGATGGGAAATCCACCTTTTCCTTTTGTGAATTATCTTTATCCGACAACGGCAAGTAATGCATCAATTATGGCTGATATCAACTGGACAAAAGATATTATGAATGTTTTTGAAACCTATTTTGGACCCTATCCTTTCAGAAATGAAAAATATGGTCACATGGAATTTCATTATAACGGAGTTTGTATGGAGCACCAAACGATGTCTTCAATGAGTGGCTGGGGTAGATATGTAATTGCACATGAACTTGCGCACCAATGGTTTGGCGATAAAGTGACTTGTGGTGCGTGGAATGACATTTGGCTAAATGAAGGCTTTGCTACTTTTGGAGAACACCTTGCTCAGGAAAAACTTTTGATGACCAATACTGAGTTTATGGCATATTTAGCTAATCAAAAAGATTATATTACACAGGTTCCAACAGGAAGTACGTATGTTTCGGATGCCAACGTTGGAAATCAATCCTATATTTTCAGTGGAAGATTGTCGTATGCAAAAGGAGCTTATATTTTGAGAATGATGAAATGGATTTTAGGAGATGATGTATTTTACCAGGCTGTAAAAGATTACCATTCGAGACCTAATTTAGCGTATAATTATGCAAAAACTTCAGATTTACAGGCTTCAATGCTGCAGTCTACAGGTAAAGATTTTACAGAATTTTTTAATGATTGGGTATATGGTGAAGGTTATCCAACCTATGATATCCGATGGGCGCAATCTGGTACAAACCAGGCTTTGACCTTTAAAGTTTCACAAACACAAAGCAGCCCGACGGTAAGCTTTTTTGAAATGCCTTTGCCGATAAAAGTAAACGGAACCGGCGGCCAAGTGGCTTATCTTACATTAAATAATACGAGCAATAATCAATATTTTACAGAAGCAGTTTCATTTCCTGTGGCAAGCGTTCAGTTTAATTATGAATATCAGATGCTGGAAAGAAATTCTACAGTAACAAAGGATACAACGTTAGGAACAGCTGATGTTAACGTTGAAGATTTTGCATTGTATCCAAATCCTGCGAAGAACGAATTGTTTGTAAAAGGAATCATCAGATCAACAGAATACACAATTTATTTTGTTGACGGAAAATTGGTTGAAAAAGGAAAATATCAACCCGGAAAATCAATTGATATTCAGAAATTAATTCCCGGAACGTATGTTTTTAAGATCAACGATAAGAATATTAAATTCCTGAAAAAATAAATGAGCTCGGCTCAATCTTTAGATTGAGCCGAGTCTTTTAAAAGTTATAGAATAGGATAAAACGATAATAAAGATCTTTCTGATGAAAGCATAGCATATAATAATTCCATAGCAAGTAGTTTTATGGGTTAATATTGTGATGATTTATATTTGAAAACTTTTCTGTCTTTTGATGGCTCGATTTGCCTTTCGCGTGGCTTTTCTTACTTTAAAATTGAACCATTGATCTTTAAAAATATTTCTCATGGCATTATCGAAATGTCTGATCAAAACTAAATTTCTGAAACCTCGCCATTTTTCAATAAAACTGGAAGGTAAAGCTCTGATAGAAACAGAATATCCTTCAGTTTCATATTGAATATAATGCCACCAACCCGATGGAATATAAAGCGTTTCACCAGGTTTTATAACAGCTTCGTAGCCGTTTAAATACTTTAGACCAGGAAATTCATTATAATCAGGCTCTTTAATATTGGTAATACTGTGAAAATTATAAGGCAGTTTATACAGTAGATCCGATTGTTCCCAAGGAAAAAGCCATATTCTTTTGATTCCCTGAAATTGTGTAATAAAAACATGCGACATATCAATATCCACATGATTTCTTGTGATAGAACCTTCACCTCCGAAAAACATAAATGGCAGCCATTTTAAAATTTTTCCTTTAGTGACATCATTATAATGTAAATCGTTTTTTAATTCAGGTTTTATACTTAATAAATTAAATAAAAAAAGTCTACGTTCTGTGGGAGAGGAAGTAATCAGATCCAGATATTCTGCAAATGTGCTTTGTCCGATAGGTTTACTCGCCATACGATCTAAAGATTCAATTTCGCTTCCGTAAATATTCACTTTATTGTCGCCTGCAATTTCTTTAAAGTAATCATAATTCCATTTTGTAAAGGCCGGACTTTCCGGATCAACAAAATCTTTCATAATAACCGGCTTAGCAGGTTTCATGTAGAGGTTAAGAAAGTCTTGGGTTGAAATATTTTTAAGCTTTTGTACTGGTGATAATCTCATTTTCCTGAATTTAAAAGAACAAATATAATAATTAGTCTACTAAAATTATAGACTATTTGTATTTTTTCTTTGATTTATTAAAAAGGTTTAAAATTTAAAGTTTGAGGTTTTTGTTTTTTAGTTGCTGGATGCTAGCTTTTTATTGTCATTTTTCCGTTGATAATAAAAAAACATGATAACTAATGTCAATTTTCTTTTTAAATCTCTGCTATCTTATATAAGTGTAATGGCTTCGTGAAACTTAAAAAACAATCAGTAAAAGAAAACTCTGTGCTCTTTGTGTTCAAAATATCAGATCGCACACAACTGTTTTCGCAATAAAAATCATAATCGTGTTTAGTTTGCGCGATTTTATTAAATTAGCACATCTAAAAAATTACTTACAATGATCTCTAAAAAGTATCTTGAAAATTTACAGAACGAACTTCAAAATATTGATAACGACGGACTTTACAAAAGAGAAAGAATCATCACTTCTCAGCAAAGCGCAGAAATAGAAGCCAATGGAAAGAAGCTGTTGAACTTTTGTGCCAACAATTATCTGGGATTATCAAACAATCCGGAAGTCATGAAAGCTTCTCAGGATATGATTGAATCTCACGGTTACGGAATGTCTTCTGTTCGTTTTATTTGCGGAACTCAGGATATTCATAAACAACTTGAGCAAAAAATTGCTGACTTTTTAGGTCTTGAAGATACCATTCTTTATGCAGCTTGTTTTGATGCAAACGGAGGTGTTTTTGAACCTTTATTTACTGATGAAGATGCCATTATTTCTGATGAGTTGAATCATGCTTCAATTATCGATGGGGTACGTCTTTGTAAAGCGGCAAGATATCGCTATAAAAACAATAATATGGAGGATTTAGAAGCTCAGTTAATTGCGGCTTCTGAAAAAAATCACCGTTTTAAGATCATCGTTACGGACGGAGTTTTCTCAATGGACGGAATTGTTGCTGATTTAAAAGGCGTTTGCGACTTGGCAGATAAATACGATGCTTTGGTGATGGTTGACGATTCTCACGCGACAGGTTTCATCGGAAAAACAGGTCGTGGAACGCACGAAGCCAACGAAGTAATGGGTAGAGTAGATATCATTACATCTACGCTAGGAAAGGCTTTAGGTGGTGCTTTGGGCGGATTTACTTCCGGTAAAAAAGAAATCATCGATATGTTGAGACAGCGTTCAAGACCTTATTTATTCTCTAATTCATTAGCTCCGGGAATTGTAGGTGCAGCTTTGAAAGTGTTGGATATGATCTCTGATGATACTTCACTTCGCGATCAGGTAATGGAAAATGCAGAATACTTCAGAACGGAGATGAAAGCTAAAGGTTTTGATATTCCAGATGGAGATGCAGCTATTGTTCCGGTAATGTTGTACGATGCACCTTTGGCTCAGAAAATGGCAGAAAAACTGATGGATGAAGGAATTTATGTGATCGGATTCTTTTATCCTGTGGTACCAAAAGGAAAAGCGAGAATCAGGGTTCAGCTTTCTGCAGCGCATACCAGAGCGCACTTGGATAAAGCGATTGCTGCTTTTGAAAAAGTAGGAAAAGAACTGAATGTGATTTCTTAAAACAAAATAGCTCTACAATTGTAGAATTAAAACAGGATTTCTTATATTTACAGAAATCCTGTTTTTTTATGAATAAAATAATTCTCTTTTTGTCCTTAATTTTAGTGATTTCATGTAAAACTAAAATGAATCAGTATATTCTAACAGATGATAAACACAAGAAAAGACATGGGAAATGGAAGGAAGAGTATTCATCTGACGATGGAAAACTTACCGCCATTGGAAAATATAATAAAGGCGAAAAAGTAGGAAAGTGGAAGATATATTTCGGAAGTCAGCTTTACGAAAAAAATAAAGTAAGAAAAGACATTACAAAGATCAAAAGATATTTTCCCGACGGAAGGCTTATGGAAAGTGGACAAACGAAGTTGGACATTTCAGCAAACGAACGCCATTGGTATTACTTCGGTGACTGGAAATATTTCAGTAAAGAAGGCAAACTTTTATACATCAAAACTTTTTATCGAAATAAAAAAGCGGACAGTGTATCTTATGTAAAGTAGCTTTTTTAGGAGCTTTTTCCGGCTTTCGCTACTCGCTTTTTTCGCTTTTGGGGTTGGGGGGGGGGGGGGGGGGGGGG
>NZ_JBDFPQ010000008.1:0-67826 GCF_039672645.1 Chryseobacterium sp. C39-AII1 | reverse complement strand
CCCCCCCCCCCCCCCCCCCCCCCCCCCCCCCCCCCCCCCCCCCCCCCCCCCCCCCAACCCCAAAAGCGAAAAAGAGCTCAAACATGCCGCTCAATCCGGGCTAGGAAATGGTTGTTTCAACCCACTATTTACCTTTTTATAAGAAGACAATTATTTAAGGTTTAGATTCAAAAGAATAATTAATTCTAAACATAAAACAACAAAGGCAATATTTATTCTATTTTCTATCAAATATTTTTATCATTAACATTATATTTGCCATTATTTTTTTCAAATGCTTTACACTATAATAAAAGCGCTTCACATTATCTTCATGGTAAGCTATTTTGCGGGAATTTTTTATCTCGTGAGAATTTTTGTTTACTATAAAGATACCGATGAATTTCCCGAAGAAAAGAAGAACATTTTGAGGGAACAGTATAAATTCATGGCGAGAAGACTGTGGAATATTATTACCGTTCCGGCGGGCGTAATCATGGCGGTTTGCGGTTTGGTGATGATCTTTTTGAATCCTGGACTGATGAAGATGCCTTGGTTTCATTTAAAACTAACCTTCCTGATCGGTTTAGCCATTTACCATTACTGGTGCTGGAGGAAGGTTTTACAATTAAAAGAACTCAACGGAAGTACACTGGAAACAGCGAATATAAAATTAAGACAGGCCAACGAGATTGCAACCTTCATTTTGTTTCTGGTTGTCTTCACCGTGATCTTAAAATCTCAGGTCATTGAATATTGGTGGCAATTAATCGCCGGATTTTTCGTTTTGGTATTTTTGATCATGATGACCGTGAAACTGGTTAATAAGAATAAGAAAAAGTAATGATTTGGTTGCTGGTTAACAGTTTATAGTTGATGGATGAGAAATCTAGCAACGATCAACCAACAACAATCAACATTTGATAATAAAACTATGATTGCAATTTTTAAAAAAGAACTTTGGAGTTACTTTGGAAACTGGAGCGCATGGGTAATCATTGCCGCATTCAGTTTAATAAGTACTCTTTTTTTGTTTTTTTTCGATAACGATTCTAATATTTTCGAAATCGGACAGG
Organism: Chryseobacterium sp. C39-AII1; assembly: GCF_039672645.1. Lineage (NCBI taxonomy): Bacteria > Pseudomonadati > Bacteroidota > Flavobacteriia > Flavobacteriales > Weeksellaceae > Chryseobacterium > Chryseobacterium sp. C39-AII1. Next base: position 66,771 of record NZ_JBDFPQ010000008.1, on the reverse strand, counting down.
CTTCTTTACAAAGTTATTTTGTTTTAGTTCCTTGGTTGCTAATGTTCATCATTCCTGCACTTTCCATGAAAACTTTTGCGGAAGAACAGCAAACGGGAACATTGAACTGGCTTTTTTCTCAACCTCTGAAAGTTTCAGACCTGGTATTTGGAAAATTCCTTTCCGTTTGGGTAGTCGGGATTTTATGTCTTATTCCATCGTTAATTTACCTTTATACGGTGTACGTTTTAGGCGTTCCGGAAGGAAATATCGACATGGGAATGACCTTCGGAAGCTATTTCGGATTGATTATCCTGATTGCAACTTTTTCAGGAGTTGGAATTTTAGCATCTTCACTGTCTCAGAATCAGATTATGGCTTATTTGTTGGGCGTTTTTATGTGTTTTATCATGTATTTTGGAATCGAGCAGCTCGCAAGTTATAAACTACTGGGAGGCGCAGATTTTATTCTTCAGAACATCGGTTTCTATCAGCATTTCTTAGGTTTTACAAGAGGCTTGATCGATTTTAAAGATATCGCGTATTTCGTTTTTGTTATCGGCCTTACATTAGCATTGTCCAATCATTTTATCAATAAAAAGAAGTAGAATTATGAAGAAGATATCATTCAAATCTCCATTAGGAATTTTACTGTTTGTGATCCTTCCGTTAGCTATCATTTTAGCAGTTACGGGAATCCGATTGGATTTAACAAAAGAGAAAAGATATACCCTTTCCGATAACACGGTGAAAGTATTGGAATCTGTGAAAAAACCGGTAACGGTAGAAGTTTACCTTGAAGGAGATTTTCCTGCAAGTTTTAAACAATTGCAGAGCGAAACGAAATTTATGCTGGAAAATTTCAGAAAAATTAATCCAAAAATAGATTTTAAATTCATTGATCCCATTAAAACCAAAATGTCGAAAGACAGCCTGATGGCCATGGGAATGCAGCCTTCTGTTCTTCCCGACATCAAAGACGGGAAAGTTTCACAAATCGTTCTGTTTCCTTATGCGGTGGTAAAATATGGAAGCAATGGCGTTTCTATTCCGTTGGTGGTACAGCAGACAGGAATTGATGCTGATGAACAGTTGAGAAAATCAATCGAAAATCTGGAGTATAATTTTGTTTCAAATATTAAAAACATCGCGGTTGATAAAAGAAAAAAGGTCGGAATTTTAGTTAATCAGGATGAATTAAGTCCTGAAGAATTTCAGGGTTTCATGCATCTGGCATTAGAAAATTATGATGCCGGACCTGTTATTCCTAAAAACCAAACAGAACTTACGTTGGCAGATGTTCCGTTGTTGAAGCAAATGAGCGCTTTGGTGATTGCAAAACCGAGAAAAGCATTTACAGACAATGAAAAAGTGATTTTGGATCAATATATCATGAACGGCGGGAAAACACTTTGGATGATTGATGCCGTAAATGCTGAAATGGATACTTTGATGAGGTCTCAAAAAGTGATGCCTTTCCCCGTAGACATCAATATGACTGACTTTTTCTTTAATTACGGATTAAGAATCAACCCGGCGCTGGTAAAAGATGTAAAGAAGTTCGCTTTGCTAAAGCTGGTAACAGGCGAAGTAAGCGGGAACCCTCAGTTTACAACACTTCCGTGGCCGTATTATCCGTTGGGAATTGCTGAAAATGATCATCCGATCACAAAAAATATCAATCCGGTAAAATTTGAATTTCCGACTTCCATTGATACATTGGGCGGAAGAAAAAATATCAAAACAAAAGTTCTTTTCGAATCGAGCGAAAGGACTTTATTGAAGCAGGTTCCTAATTATGTGGAATTGAAAGAGGTAGCAAGCGTAGACAGCCTTGGACAAATGGAAAAACCAAGCACTCCGAAAATTTATGCGGTGGCTTTGGAAGGTAAATTCAACTCAGCCTATGCTTCCAGAATTGAAAGAAAAGGATACCCGAATTTTAAAGGCTCAAGTCCTGAAAATAAAATGATCGTCATCGCAGACGGTGATGTGGGGCGAAATAAAATTGTAAAAGGTGAAGCATTACCTTTAGGCGTAGATCTGATGACCAACGAACAGTTTGGAAACGAACAATTCCTGAGAAACGCACTAGATTATTTGCTGGATGACAGCAATTTGATCGATTTAAGAAACAGAAACATTGAAGAAAGACTTCTCGACAGACACCGAATTAACGAAGAAAAAAGCAACTGGCAGTGGTTTAATTTGCTGCTTCCGCTCGTAATCATCGGGATTTTAGGAGGTTTATTCTTCTGGTTGAGGAAGAAGAAGTTTGGATAAATGATATAGAAAAAGAGAAGTTTTTGGCTTCTCTTTTTTGTTATGTGATATTTTGATTATTTAAATTCAGAAAGTAAATCATTAGAATTAGTAATTCTATCATTCGTTGAATCTTCCAATGATTGATCAATTCTGGAATTTAATTCTTCAATTGAAAAAGGTTTATTATTGCCATCTTTCTCCAATTTAGACAAAATATATTCTTCAATTTTATTAAAGAAACTTTCATCCTGAAGTTGAGCAAGATAAGTGATGAGATTTAATTTTCTTGTTTGAATATCCATGACTGATATATTTAAATCAAAATTACAAATTAATTTTTAATGAAAATGATCAATTAAACAACCTCCTAAACTCCCCCGGCGACTGATTCGTCTTCTGTTTAAACAACTTACTAAAAGACTGAGGATGTTCAAATCCCAGCTCATAAGCAATTTCACTGACAGATAAGCTCGTTGTGCTTAGTCGTTCTTTCGCGTGATCGATCAGTTTATTCTGAATGTGCTGCTGCGTATTTTGTTGGGTATGAATTCGCAATAAAGTTCCCAGATAATTGGGTGAAATATTCATCTGTTCGGCGATGAATTTTACAGAAGGAATGCCGTTTTCGAGAAGATTTCCGTTTTCAAAATATTCGGAAAGTACTTCTTCAAATTTATCCAACAGTTCATGACTTGATTTTTTTCTTGTAAAAAACTGTCGCTCATAAAAACGTTCAGCATAAATTAGGAATAATTCAAGCTGGGCAACAATCAATTCTTGGGTAAATTTGTCAATGTTGGTTTGATATTCCTTTTCAATATTTTTAAATAAATCAACAATAATTTTCTCTTCTTTATCTGACAAAAAAAGAGCTTCATTGATCTGATAACTGAAAAATTCATAAGACTTTATTTTCTTAATAAGAGAAGTTCCCCAAAGAAAATCGGGATGAATCAGCAATAAATATCCGGTAGGTTCCACTTCGACATCGGGCTTCATTTCAAGGCTTAAAAACTGAAGCGGAGAAACAAAACATAGCACACCGGAATCAAAATCGTATTCCTGTTGCCCATAATTAAACTTGGCATTAACATTCCTCTTCAAGCCGATGGAATAAAAATTCTGAATCCATTTCAGCTCTGTATCATCAGTAGGATAGTTCACTTTACTGTAATCGATCAAGCTGATCAACGGATGTTCAGGATTTGGAAGATTGCAGAACGCATGAAAATCGGAAAGCGTATTAAAACGAAACGTATTTTTCATAATGACTAAGTTATTTAATTATTTTGAAAGGTGAATTGAATTTTAAGTAATAAGATGATGAGGAGATCCTTCGACTTCGCTCAGGATGACATCGCTAATACTAACCGTTACAATTATTACGGAAAGTTTCACGGTGTCATCCTGAGCGGAGTCAAAGGATCTAAACGACCTAGGAAACTGAAGCGTAAAGAAAATTAAAAGTTAAGCCGTTAAGAAATTCTCACTGTTCGAAGCGCGAGATAAAAGTTGAATCAAAGAACAAATCTTGAATTCGCGCAAGTTTTGAGAATTTTAGGATTAAATTTTAATTTTTAGCATTCAGTTTCCAAGTCTTGAATTTTTGTTTCTTTTGTTTCAAGACAAAAGAAAGTGTTTAAATCACAGTAGAATACGTCAGTTCACTCCATTTCTCTGCATCGCTTGTAATGGTTTTAATTTTGTTATTCAAAAACTCATCAGTTCCGCTTCCCAGCAGGAAATGTACAGGCGGATTTTCAACTTCGCTGATGGTAATAATAGCTTCTGCTCCTTTGTCGGGATCGTTGGGCTGATTTCCATTGATTTCATCCAGATGAGCCTGCTCAGAATTTCTTGCCGCTTCGTATTCAGGAATTGAATTTTCCGGAGTTCTGACAGATTCTTTGGATAAGAAATCAGTTCTGAAATATCCAGGATAAACCACAGTCGCTTTTACCCCAAAGTCTTTCACTTCTTCAGCCAAAGCTTCCGTTAAGCCTGCCACGGCAAATTTTGTCGAACAATAAATTCCCCATCCCGGAAAGTTTCCTGAATAGCCGCCAATAGAAGAAATATTGAAAATATGTCCGGATTTTTGTACACGGAGATGAGGCATTGCGTTTCTGATCACGTTCAATGTTCCAAAAACATTTACGTCAAAATTAGCTCTTGCTTCTTCATCAGAAAGCTCTTCCAAAGTTCCCAGTTGACCGTAACCTGCGTTGTTTACCACAACGTCTAGCTGTCCGAAATGTTGAACTGTCTTTTCGATGGCCGATTTTACATTTTCATTGTCGGTTAAACTTACTTCAAGCGGTAAAAATGTTTCCGAAATCTCTCCGATTTCAGCGATCAGCGACTGTACATTTCTTGTGGTGGCAGCCACACGATAATTTTGTTCAAGTAATTTTTTAATTAAAGATAATCCTAATCCTTTTGAAGCTCCTGTCACAAACCATACTTTTTTTGTTTCCATTTTTAAATATTTTATTGTTGTTAAATGATGATACAAAGATGGCAAGATGGAAGATGGTAAAAGTAGCTGGATCAACGAATGATGTATCTGAATCGTGAATGTTTCATTTTTAATGAAAAAAAATATTCACGTCTGAGTCTCAGACGAGTCAAAATATTTTCTTTACGTCTGAAGTTCAGACGAGCCCAACTTAAACTAGTTTAGGTAATCTGGAACTCAGACGAACAGAACTACTATTGCTTTATACTTTCTGAAGTTCAGACGGGCAGAATTAAAACTGGTTTATAGAATCTGAAGTTCAGACGAAGAGGTTTAAAATGGGTTGAAGCTTTCTGAGATTCAGACGGATAAAATTTATTTTTTGGGAGCTACTTATAAATAAAAAAGAGAACCCCCGAAAAGCTTCTCTTTTTGATATATTTAAACAAATTCTACCAAGGGCTTACTTCAATACCATCTTTAATTTCATTGCTGTAGAACTTACCGGTAGGCGCATCTTTATCCGTTAATGTATGTTTAATGATAAAGGTTGCTGCACTTTCTACAGAACCGGTACCGTTGTGATGGTTGAAATCTGTGGCGGTATATCCGGGATCAATAGCATTTACTTTAAAAGGCAGATCTTTCAGATCATAAGCCAAGACAACGGTATAGGCGTTCAAAGCTGTTTTAGAAGTACCATAGGCAGCTGTTTTATAATCGTAATATTTCCAGTTAGGATCGCTATGGAATGTTAAAGAACCAAGTCCGGAAGTGATATTGGAGATTCGTGGACTGTCGGATTTTTTTAATAATTCCAAGAAAACCTGAGTGACATTGATGGTTCCAAAGAAATTGGTTTCAAAAACTTCTTTGATATCTTCCACTTTGGTATCTAAAGAATTCTGAGGAACTTCTCCTAAAATCCCGGCATTGTTGATGAGGATATCCAGTTTTCCCTGTTCTTTTTCGATATTATTTTTAGCAGAAAGAATAGATTCTTCTTTGGTGACATCTATTTCGATGGCTTTAATATTTTCAAATCCTTCTTTTGTTAAATTATTGACAACAGATTCTCCTTTTGCAAGATCACGGCTTCCGAGATATACAAATAATCCTTTTTTAGAAAGTTGTTTTACGATTTCCAGACCAATACTTCTGTTGGCTCCGGTAATTAATGCTGATTTCATTTTTTATGTTTTGAATGATGAAGCAAAATTCAGAATTTTAAAAATAAAATCTTTTGCCATTTGACAAAAAATGAAATTTTTATGAGATGGGGGTTGGAAGTTTAATCTTTGAAGCTAAATTTATGCTTCCATCTTACTACTTTAATTAATATTTTTCCTGATTCTGCTTAAAGAAGATTGCGTTACTCCTAAATAAGAAGCAACATAAGATAGCGGAATCTGGTTTATAATATTTGGATAAATTTCCAGAAATTTAAGGTAACGTGTTGTGGCATCTTCTGCAACTAACGGACTTCTTCGTTTTATTTTCTGAAGTAAAGCATGAGAGATCATTTTATTAACCATAATATTCCATTGTTCAATTTCTACAAGAAGTCTTTGCCAGTCTTCCCTTGAGAATACAATAAATTTACAGTCGGTCATTGCCTGGATGCTTCCATCTGAAGGGGTAAGGTTATTAAAACTTTCTATATCAACCACAAGATTATTTGCTTCAACAAAATATTTGGTTATTTCTTCACCTTTTTCGTCATGATAATAAACGCGAAGGATACCTTCAAAAATAAAGGCTACCTTATGATGAATTTTTCCTATCTCAGAAAAATGTCCGTTTTTGCTTACATTCAAAGTGGTCACATTACTTAAAATAGTATTGATTTCCTCTTCTTTCAACTTGCCGAATTGTAAAAAGTATTGTATTAATTCTTTCATATCGGAAAGTTAGCTAAAAAGATGCACATCAGATAAAATAAAAAAGAGAAACCCGAAAGCTTCTCTACCTATTGTTTTCAAATTAAAATTAATTCTGCAAAATAGGAATCAAATGTTCCCATTTTAGTTGTTTAGCGTAATCTAAAGCCGTTTTACCGTTGTTTGCTTTTAAATTTTTATCGGCTCCGTGCTCTAAGAGTACTTCAATCGAGCTTAAATTTCCGGCAATTGTTTCTTTGTGAAGAAGAGATAAACCTTCCTCGTCCAGATTGGTCAATTCATTCGGATAATCCTTTAAAAAAGTGATAAAACTTTCCTTCATATTTTTGCTCATGGGATGTTCAGTCAGGTTTTCAGGATGTTCCGTTTGCTCGTAAACCACTTCAATATGATTAAAATCTCCAAAATCAAGCCCCCACATGGCATCGTGTTCCTGAAGTTCTTGATCAGACTTCATATCGGCGCGCATTTTATGAATCGTAAATCCTCCGTATGCTTTTGGAATCCGCTCTTCTGAAGACGAAAATAATTTGGAAAGACCTTTTGGTTTTTTAACAGGGGGTGTCATCGCGAAAAGCCAGTCGCTGATCTCATTCAAAGGAATTTCAAAATAATCACCTGCCTGAATGTTGCTAAGATTATTGGGTTCATTAATGAGGTAGCCTTTCACGGTATCTCCATTAAAATCAATATCATTGATCCACATATGTTCAACGATTTCTTCTCCGGTTTCGGGATGTTTTTCAGAAAAAGAAGTTTTTGCACAGGCAAGGCTCATCGCCGGAATAATTCTTCTGTATTCCCAAGACAGTTCTCTCCAGAAATATTTAAAAGTTTCCTGAGCTTTTTGGTAAGCTTCAATCATTTTAGGATCGGCTCCGTCTGTGAAGATGAACGTGTTTTCTTCCATGAAGTTAATATTTTTTGTGATTTAATAATTAGAAATATCAATGTGAATTTTACTGAAAAGCATTATGAATACTTATAAATTGATATTTTTAGTTTGACTAAAATACAAAAATTATTTAAACGGAAGTTTAAGTTTTATGTGAATTTTCTACGCTATTTTTCAAACCTTGTTAATTCAGGTTTTATTGGTAGGCTTATTTTATTTTTCCTGATTTTATTTTGCTTTATGAAAAACAATTTTGCTTTCCTGCACATAAAAACAGGAACCATAATTGTTAAACATCTTTTATAAAATCTTCATATTCATAATAAAACCTTTCAAACCCATCCATTTTATCAACAAAAAACTCAAAAGCTTCCTGCCATGTATTCTTATTGAAAACCGAAATTCCTTCCTTTTCTACCCAAATTCTGCTGATGACTTTTCCGTTTTCAAGCGTATAAAATTCTTCTTTATGGAAATCGCCGATAAAATCTTTCAGAATATCTTCGAGAGACCAAATCTTGTTGTAATAAGCATCGCGGAAAATTTCATCTTTCATTTCGATATCCAAAGAAACCTCTGCTTTTTTCTTATCTGCATAAAACTTAAACGAGAAATCTTTGATCTTGGTATCATACAAAATCCATTTTCTCGGAAAAGACTTTCCGAATGCCGTCCAAAACTCCTTTTTTAATTTTTGCGCTTCCTCTTTACTGAACATGATACAAATGTAGGAAAAAAGTAAGAAGCAAGTAAAAAGGTAAAAGAGCCAAGTATATGAAAACTTTAGGCTCGAATGATAATTCTTTTCACCCTTACTTTTAACTTTTGCCTTTTTACTTTTAACTTAATTCTTTTTTCTTAATTTTGCTGTAATGCTGTCAAAAAAATCTCAATATGCTTTTAAGGCGCTGTCATACCTTGTAGAAAAAAGGAATGACGGGCCTATTCTGATTTCTGAAATCGCGGAACACAAAAAAATTCCGTTAAAATTTCTGGAAAATATTTTGCTTGAATTAAAAAAAGCAGACATTCTCGATAGTAAAAAGGGAAAAGGTGGCGGATATTTTTTCAAAGAAAATCCTGAAAATGTGAAGCTTGCCAAAATTATTCGATTGGTGAACGGACCTATCGCCATGCTGCCTTGTGTAAGTCTGAATTTTTATGAAAAATGTGCCGACTGTAATGAAGATCACTGTAGTTTGCACGATGTTTTGATTGAGGTTCGGGATGCATCTCTTAAGATTTTAGAAGAAAAAACGTTACTGGATTTGATCGACTGATCTAAATCCTTTTTTTTGAATAATTAGTCTACTTGTTTGGTAGGATAATTATTTTATCAGATATTTGCATTACTTCAAATGAACAAAATATGATTTCAACAGAAGATGCAGATATACTGAAACAGCTTTCAGCAGAGGAAGGATTGAAATTCATCTCCGAAAAATTCTCAGAGGGAGTGGTTTTCTCCACATCGCTTGGTCAGGAAGATCAGGTGATTACAGATATAATTTTCAGTCAGCAATTGCCGATAAAAGTGTTCACTTTAGATACCGGAAGACTTTTCTACGAACATTACGATTTACTTTCCAAAAACAATTCAAGATATAAAATAAAAACGGAAGTGTATTTTCCGGAGGCTTCTGATGTGGAAAATTACGTGAATGAAAAAGGAATGAATGCCTTTTATTATTCCGTAGAAAACAGGAAAGAATGTTGTTTCATCAGAAAAGTAAAACCGTTGAACCGTGCATTGGAAAATGCAAAAGTATGGATCACGGGGTTACGTTCTGAACAGTCTGAGAATCGTGAAAATATGCAGGTTTTAGAATGGGACGAACAAAGAAACCTTTACAAATACAATCCACTGATCCACTGGACTTATCAGGATGTTTTGGATTATCTTGAAAAAAATAAAGTCCAAGATTTGCCTTTGCATAAAAAAGGATTCATCAGTGTGGGTTGTCAGCCCTGTACAAGAGCAATTGAACCTGGAGAAAACCTTCGTGCCGGACGTTGGTGGTGGGAAAGTTCACATAAAGAATGCGGTCTGCATTCAAATTAATTAAAAAATCTTTCAAATAATAATGAGTAACTATACATTAGATTATCTGGAGCAGCTGGAGGCAGAGAGCATTTATATTATGCGTGAGGTGGCTGCACAGTTTGAAAAACCGGCTTTGCTTTTCAGTGGTGGAAAAGATTCTATCACTTTGGTTCATCTGGCGAAAAAAGCATTTGCTCCGATGAAGATTCCGTTTCCTTTGGTACATATAGATACGGGGCACAATTTCCCTGAAGCCCTTCAGTTCAGAGATTATCTGGCTGAGCATTTGGGTGCTGAATTAATTGTAAGAAAGGTAGAAGATACTATTAAAGCTAAAAATTTAACCGAACCTAAAGGAAAATTTGCTTCCAGAAACTGGCTTCAAACACATACTTTATTAGATACAATTGAAGAATTTCAGTTTGATGCCTGCATCGGCGGAGCGAGAAGAGATGAAGAAAAGGCGAGAGCTAAAGAACGTTTTTTCTCGGTTCGTGATGAGTTCGGGCAATGGGATCCGAAATTACAACGTCCGGAATTGTGGAATATTTATAATGGAAGAATAAATAAAGGTGAAAATGTAAGAGTTTTCCCAATTTCAAACTGGACGGAACTGGATGTTTGGAATTATATCCGAAAAGAAAATATTCAGCTTCCTTCGATTTATTTTGCGCACGACAGAGAGGTGATTGAATATGACGGTCAGCTGATTGCCGCTTCGGATTTTATTCAGATCGATGAAAGTGATGAGGTGATTACGAAAAGAGTTCGTTACAGAACCGTCGGAGATATGACCTGTACAGCAGCTGTGGAAAGTGATGCGGAAACTTTAGACAGCGTGATCAACGAAATCATCGCTTCCAAAATTTCTGAGCGCGGCGAAACCCGAATCGATGATAAAGTAACGGAAGCCGCAATGGAAGACAGAAAAAAAGGAGGTTACTTTTAATAAATAATGGGCAATGAGTAATAAGTAATGCAAAATATCCTGCATATTTTACTCATAGCTTAATATTAAATTATCAAAGATGAGCGGTTTGAAAAAATTACTCATTACCAATTACTTATTACTAATATTATTTACGTGGACATATTAAGATTTATAACAGCCGGAAGTGTAGACGATGGGAAAAGTACCTTGATCGGAAGACTTTTGTATGACAGTAAAAATATATTGATTGACCAGCTTGAAGCTTTGGAAAAACAATCAAAAAATAAAAACGAAAACGGAGTAGATCTTGCCATTCTTACAGACGGACTTAGAGCCGAAAGAGAGCAGGGGATCACTATTGATGTGGCTTATCGATATTTTTCGACTCCAAAGAGAAAATTCATTATTGCCGATGCGCCGGGACATATTCAATACACCAGAAATATGATTACGGGAGCGTCTAATTCTCAGTTGATTATTATTTTAATTGATGCTAGACAAGGCGTTATTGAGCAAACGAGAAGACACTCGATCATTGCTTCATTATTAAAAATGAAAAATGTGGTGGTTGCCATCAATAAGATGGATTTAGTTGATTATTCTGAAGAGATTTTTAATGATATTAAAGCGCAATATCAGTTGGTTGCTCAAAAGTTAGGGCTGGAAAATGTAAATTATTTCCCAATCTCAGCTTTTTACGGCGATAATATTGTAGATGAATCAGAAAGAACACCTTGGTATGAAGGTCCGACTTTGCTTGATTTCCTTGAAAATGTTGAGGTAAATAACAATACCAATCTTGAAAATGCAAGATTTCAGGTGCAATATGTGATTCGTCCACAAACGGATGAATTGCATGATTACAGAGGATATTCAGGCGAGATTATTTCAGGAATTTACCAAAAAGGAGATCAAATTACTATTCTTCCGCAAAATATTGAAACGACCATTTCAAAAATTGAAACGGGAGGAAAAGAGGTTGATCTTGTTTTTGCCAATCAGCCGGCTGTGCTGCATTTGGAGGATGATATCGATGTAAGCCGCGGCGATTTTTTTGTGAAAATAGAAAATCAGCCGAAAGTGGAAAATGAAGTGGAAGCGATTGTCTGCTGGCTGGATAAAAAAGAACTGAACGAAGGCAATAAATATTTCATTCAGCATAAAAGTAAAGTGGTAAAAACCATCATCAAAGAAATTGAATATAAAATTGATGTCAATACCCTTGAAAATATTCCGATTTATTCTGGGATTAAACTGAATGAAGTGGTAAAAGTAAAATTGAAAACGGCTTCACCCCTTGTTTTTGACAGTTTTAATGAAAATAATGATACCGGAAGTGCAATTCTGATTGATGAAACCAGCAATTCTACGGTAGGAGCTGTAATGATTTTATCATGATGGTGATCTCAAGAAAAATCCAGATTAGGCTCAACGTTCTTTTTGTAACGGTTGCCGTTTTGTTCATTGTCGCTTTTTCAATGTATGAAATGGGCTATCTGGATGAGCTTTTTGTGATTTTAGCCAAAGACGATTATATTTTTTACTGGATGATGCTCGTCGGAGTATTGGCTGAAATCGTTGCGGGATCAATGGGCATGGGCTATGGGGTAATTTGCACAACGACGCTTTTATTCCTGAATATTCCGCCGCATGCTGTAAGTGCCAGTATACATTCTGCGGAAAGTTTTACCACTGCCGCAGGAAGCGCGAGTCATATTAAACTGAAAAATGTAAGTAAAAGTTTAGTTAAAAAACTAGCTATTCCGGGTGTAATTGGTGCTATTCTCGGTGCTGTTGCCTTAACGTATCTGGGTGAATATTTTTCTAAAATCACGAAAACAATTATTTCTTTTTACACTTTATATCTTGGTATTAAGATTTTATCGAATGCTTTTCAAACCAAACAGGATAAAAAACTGAAGAAAAAGACGAATCTTACGAGATTAGGGGTAATAGGAGGTTTTATTGATGCCTTTGCCGGCGGAGGTTGGGGACCTTTGGTGACAGGAACTTTAATTAAAAATTCTTTTACTCCGAGGTTTGCGGTGGGAAGTTCTACGGTTGCAAAATTTATTCTGACGGTTACGGCTGCGGTCACATTTATCTTTACGTTGGGTGTTCAGCATTGGAATATTATTCTCGGACTTTTGATAGGTGGAATTTTTACCGCTCCTTTTTCTGCAATGCTGACTGCAAAACTTCCTGTGAAGAGTATGTTCGTTATCATTGGAACTTTGGTGATCGTTATGAGTTCGATTACGATTTACAAATCTGTTTTTTAAGCATAAAATCTGTTAAAGTGGAAAAATAAAGCGAAGAAAAAATAATTTGACTTCGAAAATAATTTACTTTTACAGTCTAATTTAACAGTACATGAATTTACATATCGTTGCGCTTTTTAAGTTTAATGAAAATTATTTGATGGAAGCGGTAGAATTGTTTCAGAATTTGGTGAAAGAAACAAGAAAAGAAGAAGGTTGTCTTCAATATGATTTGGTTGAAGATAAGGATAATAAAGGAACTTTCTTCCTGATCGAATTATGGGAAAGCGTAGAACATCATAATCGTCACAACGGACAAGATCATTTGCTGGATTTCCGAAAAGATGCTTCGAAGATCATGGAAAAATCGATAGAAGTGTATAAGGGATTTAAGATTTATTGATTTAAAAAGATAAAAGATAAAAGATAAAAGATAAAAGATAAAAGATAAAAGATAAAAGAATTTCGTTAACTTCTATCAACTATCAACTATCAACTATCAACTATCAACTATCAACTAAAAAGTATAAAAGGCTGCCTTACGATCTGTAAAGCAGCCTTTATTAGAAAAAATAGAAAGTATTAAAATTTAGATTTTTTGAATTGATATTGGTCTGAATTAAATTCATGTTTGACCATTTACAATTCACTTTTTTATTTAACAATCAGCTTTTTGGTTTCAGAACTTCCACCGTAAGTGATTTTAACTAAATAATTTCCTGGGATCAGTCTAGACAAGTCTAAATCCTGTTTGTAGAATCCGGCCTGATTGGTTAATTCTGCCTGATAAACCTGTTTTCCTGTAAGATCAAACACCTGTACAGTTCCTTTATTATCAAGTTTTTCTTTAACATCAAATAAAACAGTCACTTTTTTATCTGCCGTTGTAGGGTTTGGATAAATACCGAAAGAAGCTTTTTTTCCAGCAATATCTGTAACACCTAGCACAGAAGTGATATTTTTATATTTAAAGTACATGTTTCCTGTAGTTGCTCCACCGTTTGAAATGAAGTACATTCTGTAATACTCACTTCCTTTTTTAATATAATAAACAACGTCTGAGTAAACTCCGGAAATAGGTTTCCAAGAATGCCCAATAGTTGTTATATTAGATGAAAAACTAGAATTGGCAGGCACAGAAAATGTAGAACTAGCTTGTGTTTCTGGTTGAACCTTTGCAACCGTAATGCTTGGACTTTGAATCACTCCTGAAAGCGGATACATCATGATATTATTATAGAATGTATAATATTTTGTAAACATGAAATCCCAAGATGCTTTTGGTGGTTCCAGATTTTCAACTTTTGCTCCCGTTGTAAAAGAAAAATAGTTGAAGTAAGCATCATCAGACCCATTGGCGATTGTTCTTGTTTCTGTTGCTCCCCAAGTTGACGTAGCAGCATTCCATTTAGAATATTTGAAAGTATAAGCACTGAAATAATCTGTAATGGCAAATTTAATATAACTATCATCCGGATACTGTAAAACAAAAATAATTGTTCCATCCACATGGTGAGTTCCTCCATTATAATTACCCCAACCAAAAGAAGCTGAACCTTGTTCAAAAGCACCGTCTGCAAGAGATGTTGTTTGATCCGGATTGTAGATAGGCGCTCCCCAAGAGGATAAATTGGCAATATTGATATTATCCCACTGGCTCATATCATTAGATGCCTCATATACTTTGATATCTTTAGCATCATTTACTCTTGAACCAAAGCTCATTGCAGAATTTCTAAAGAATGCAATGTCCCAAGAATTAGCAGGTTGAGAAACCTGATTATTATTTTGTAGACCAAAAAAAACACGATTTTGATATTGACTTCCCATCGACATATCCACCTGCGTGTATCCTAAAGCATCTGTCTGAGCTAAAACCATTTGTTGAACTGTAAGAACCAGTAAAGAACTCAAAAGTAGTTTTGTTTTCATAATCTTAATGTTTAAATTCTTATTTAGAATGATTCCACAAAACTATGAATTTATTTTTATTGATTCTAAATAAAAAAATGATATTTATCTTGTTTTTATTTAATTTTTTGAAATATTGAGATTTAATGGGCTTTTCGAAGTGGTGTAAAAAGAAAAAGTCGACTTATGAAAATTCATAAATCGACTTTCTTGATATAGTAGTCTAATAAAATCTTTTATTTCTTGATAAATTTAGATTTTGTAGCAGTACCATCTGCTTCTTCGATAAGAACAAAGTAAACTCCTGATTGAAGTTCGCTGATGTCTAATCTTTGATTGTTCAATTTCCCATCTGCTACTTTCTGTCCTAAAGCTGAATAAACCTGAACATTTTTAGGATCTTTCTTAGTTACAAATTGTAGTGCAGTGTTGTCTGAAGTTACTGCAAATTGAGTTTTTGATGCTGATTTTAAGAAATCTGAAGTTCCTAAAACACTAGTAAAATCATATACTACATCATCAAAATCAGCTGCTGTGTGTTGAGCTCCAGCTACAGTATTAACAGTTTTGAAAACAATATAAGATGAAGAAGAACTAGGAATTACTCTTGTAAACGTTTGAAAAGTAGTTTGTTGAGTAATTATAATAGGATCTCCTACAGCCACAAAAGTAGTCATATCTGTAGGGCTCGATGCCAAACCTACTTGTAGTGTTACCTGTGCCGTGTTAGAGCTATTTAATCTTGTTTTAAAGGATAAAGTCTTATCACCTGTCGGAGCTACAATTTGTGGTGAAACTAAATATTGAGGAGTATCCTTATTACCTCCAGAGTATGATGAAACGTACTTATCAGAAGCATTTCCTGCAGTTTCATAGACAATCATCATTGGTGGGGGTGGGCTTGGTGGCATATTCATTGGAGGAAGTACCGCAGACCAACCACCTTGTGGAAATGTTGTATTCCCTGCAGTGAAGTTATTAAAGTTTTCATTAATCGTAGCTACTTGCGCATTAGCTGTAACAGCCGTTAGCATTAAAGTCCCTAAGAGTAGTTTTAAATTCATAACGTTATTTTTATTTAGAATTATTCCACAAAAATACATATTTATTTTTAATTGTTCTAAATAAAGCGCTATATTTGCGAAAAATTTTTGCGTCTATGAAGAAGAAAATGCTTTCTATACTGTCATTGTCTGCCGTTCTATGGGTAAATGCACAGGAAAAAGATTCTCTACAACAGAAAAAAATAGAAGAGGTTGTCATCACAGGGCAATATATGCAACAATCGATCAATAAGTCTATTTATAAAGTTGAGGTAATTGATGCTAATCAAATTAAAAGTATGGCTGCTACCAATGCAGCTGAGGTACTGAATCAATCTTTAAATATTCAAATTACTCCAGATACAAATTCCGGAAATTCTACTGCTAATATCTTAGGATTGGGTGGTGCATATGTTAAAATATTAATCGACAATATTCCTGTAGTTGGGGATACCGGTTTAGGAAGTAATATTGACCTTACAAAACTGAGTTTAAGCAATATCGAGAGAATTGAAGTTGTAAAAGGAAGTATGGGGGTTGAATATGGTAACGGAGCTTTGGCTGGGGTTATTAATATTATTACTAAAAAAAGTAGCACTAAAAAATTAAGCATAAGAGCAGCTTTACAGGAAGAAACAGTAAGGAATAGTTATGACTTAAGAAAAAAAGGTCAGGGAAGACATATTCAAAATATTAATGTAGGGTATAATTTCAATGATAATTGGTTTACCAATATCAGTTTTAATCACAATCAGTTCATGGGATATGATGGCGGGCAACAAGGTTATAAATACTACAAACAGGATAACCTAAGAGGAAAGGATTGGAATCCGAAAGATCAATACGAAGCTAATGCTTTGATAAGATACTCTAAAAGTAAAACATCATTATTTTATAAGGCTTCCTATTTAAATGAAACATTCAATTATTATAACCCTAAGGTTGACAGAGTTTCTCTAAATGACGGACAAGGTGGAGTAACATACCAGAGTTTAGATAGAAATTATAATACAGAACGTTGGATTCATCAGTTTAATATTCAAACAAACTTAGGACATATTCGATACATGGGAGATTTCTCATATCAAAATCAGAATAGAAAGTTCTATGACTATACATACGATATTCCGAGCAAAATCAAGGATACTAACTATAACGAACAGTCTTATTATAAAACAGATGTAATCTATTCTAGAGGGATGTTCAGCAATTTTTTAGACAATAAAAAATTTGATTTCCAGCTAGGTTACGAGTTAGATCATACCAATGGTTATGCTGCTTTAATTGCAGGGGAATTCGACGGAAATAATATTAAAAGAAAAATTTTTACTTACGGGACATTCCTTTCAGCAGAATGGAATATCTCAGATAAATTATCACTAAGACCAGGAGCAAGATTATCCGTAAGTGATAGATTCGATAATCAATTTAATTATTCACTTTCAGCAAGATATAAAACTTCTGAAAATTCTAATTTAAGAGGAGTATTTGGTACGGCAAACCGTTATCCTAATTATGATGAATTGTTTACTTACTTTGTTAACGTAAATCACGACATACAGGGAAATCCAGATTTAAAGCCTGAAAATGGTTATTCTGCAGGATTATTTTGGGATCAGGGATTTGATATTGGAAATGGTTGGAAATTCAATTATAATTTAGAAGCATTATATGTTGATCTTAATGATAAGATTGAAAATGTAATGATCGTAAGACCTTCTACTTATAAATATATGAATCTTGATAAATATAGAAGTTTACTATTTGCAGCTAACGCAAATATTGTAAAAGATCAGTTTTCATTAGGGGTAAGAACTTCATTAAACGGAATTTCAGTGTCTAAGCAAGAGATGGATGTTCAGACTCCAACAGATTTTCAATATAACTTTCAGGTAGGTGCTAATGCTGCTTATAAATTGGAAGGTCCAAAAACTGCATTTAATCTTTACTATAAATTTACAGGGCCAGGTAGACAATACGTTATTGAAAATGAGGCTTTCCGTCTTGCAAAGACTGATGGTTTTCACATGATGGATTTTATTGTTAGTCAGCCATTCTGGAAAGATAGATTAGAATTGGCGGTTGGTGTAAAAAATATCTTTGACGTTACAACAATTAATAGTACAAATAGTACTGCTTCAGGGCATAATGCTGCTACAGACCGTTTGAATCTATATTATGGTAGAAGCTACTTTGCAAGATTAATGTATCAATTCTAAATAAACTAACATTATGAAATATTTAAAAATATTATCTCTTTCTTTAATTGTTGCATTGCAATCATGTTTTTCAGCAGATGAAGATATTGTAGTTATTCCACCTGCTACGGGAGCTACAGCTGAACCCAATGTAGGAGGAGCTACAGAACCTAATCAGGTTTGGATTGATTTAAGTGATATTGATCCGGTTACGGGAAAACCAAAACAAACAACCAATGTAAGAACTGATTGGGAACTTGGTTTTTATAACGGAGATGAATTCCGTGTGATTATTAATGGAGCAATAGGTATGGCAGTGGCAAAAATTCCAAATGCTACAAATATCAATGCTGTTAAAGCTTCTGATGTATCAGAATTAACAAAGGTTGTGCAAATTGGTACATTCACAAGCTCTAATTTACAATACATAGATAATCCTGATGGAAATTTCTTAACTCAAACTACCGGTATTGCTGAAATTAAGGCGAATGACGCAGACAATGCTATTTATTTGGTGAACATGGGTAGAACAATTCCTACAGGAACAGTAGCTAATGGTTCAGTTTCATTAACGGGAGATGCCAGAGGTTGGAAAAAAATTCAGATTCTAAGAACGAACACAGGTTATAAACTAAGATATGCCAATTTAGATGATACTCAATACCAAGAGTATGTAGTTACTAAAAATACGGATTATAACTTTAATTTCTTTAGCCTTCAAAAAGGAATTCCTGTTGAGATTCAACCTAAGAAAAATAACTGGGATATTGTATTTACAGCATTTACAAATGAGGTATTTTTAGGACCTGGGCAAAGTGCAGGAAGCTATTTCTATGCAGATTTTATTACAACCAACATGGAAAGTGGGGTAGGAGCTTACCAGGTAAATGTGCCTTCTGGAGGAACTTTAGATCAGGCATACGGAGCTTTTAAATTGAGCGATATAGATCAGTCTCAGTTCATCTTCAACGATCACAGAGCATTGGGAGATAAATGGCGTACAACCACTGGAGCAAACGGAGCACAAACTTATAGTGATAGATTTTTTATACTGAAAGATGCAGAAGGATTCTTCTATAAGATCAGATTCAATGCGATGACTAAAGACGGAGTACGTGGTTACCCTAATTTTGAATTTGAGCCTTTGTAAAAAATAATCTATAAAATCAAACAAATAGTATATCATGAAAAAATTCATTTTGGCAGCATCGGTTCTTGTTGCAGTGTATTCATGTAAAAAAGAAACCGGAGCTAAAACTGAAACTACGACAGAAGTAAGTTCTGAAACACCAAAATCTAATAATAAAATTGTAACATTAAACGGAGGAATTACGGAAATCGTAGCCGCTTTAGGTCACGAAAAAGAAATCGTAGCAACCGATGTTACAAGCACCTATCCTGAATCTTTAAAAACAACGGCTAAAAATTTAGGGCACATGAGGTCGATGACAATCGAGCCGATCATGTCAGTTAATCCAACATTAATTTTAGCTTCTGATAAAGATATCAATCCAGAATTGATGGGTAAAATTAAAGCTTCAGGAATCAAAACGGAGACTTTTAAACAAGAGTTTACGGTCGACGGAACTAAAAAATTAATCGCCGATGTAGCAAAAGCGATCGGAAATACAGATTATCAAAAATTAACGGATAAAATCGATGCTGATTTAAAACAAGTTCAGCCTATCGCTAAAAAACCTAAAGTATTATTCATCTATGCAAGAGGGAACATGCTGATGGTTTCAGGAACAAAAACTCCAATGGACGCATTGATCGGTCTTGCAGGTGGTCAAAATGCCGTAACTGATTTTGAAGATTTCAAACCGTTAACGCCTGAGGCTGTGATAAAAGCAAATCCTGATGTTTTATTCTTCTTCTCAAGCGGACTGGAAAGTGCGGGAGGTAACGAAGGAGCATTAAAAATGCCAGGTGTTTCTCAAACCAATGCCGGTAAAAATAAAAATATTATTGCAATGGACGGAGGTTTGGTTTCCGGTTTCGGACCAAGACTTGGTGAGGCTGTTTTAGGATTAAATAAATTATTAGTTGAAAGCACAAAGTAAATTATACTTTTACATTACAATGAGTTCCATACTGCTTGTCATTCTTGCAGTATGGTCTCTTAATACAGGGGTTTACGACTTTGGTGGTAAATCTGCGTTTGAAGTGTTAGGTAAAGTAATGAAAGGAGATTCAACATTGTCGTTGAGTGATAAATATGTAGTTTGGGAAGTAAGAGCAGCCAGAATTATCATGGCAATTCTCATCGGAAGCATGCTTTCGGTATCGGGAACGAGCTTACAGGGATTATTCAGAAATCCATTGGCCACGGGAGATTTAATCGGGCTTACCGCTGGAGCTACATTAATGGCAGCCATTACCATTGTTTTAGGAGGATATTTCAGAGAATATCTTCCTGAAGTAGTACAGTTTTCGCTGGTCGGGATTGCAGCTTTCATTGGTTCGCTTTTAGCCATGCTATTGGTCTACAGAATTTCCACAAGCGGTGGTAAAACCAATGTGGTGATGATGTTGTTAACGGGTGTCGCTATTTCTGCTATTGGATTTTCCATTGTTGGTTTTCTGATTTATATTTCGAAAGACGAACAATTGCGAGATCTTACCTTCTGGAACATGGGAAGCTTAGCCGCTGCCACATGGACGAAGAATATTATTTTGACAGTGATTTTAATACTTTCGTATTCCATTCTTTTGCGAAAAGGAAAGGCGTTAAATGCCATGATGTTGGGTGAAAAAGATGCTCAGCATTTAGGAATTAATGTTGAAAAGCTTAAAAAACAAATCGTCATCATTGTATCATTAATGGTGGGAAGTTGTGTGGCTTTTTCCGGTACAATTGGCTTTGTAGGATTAATTGTTCCTTATATTTTAAGGCTTTTATTTAAATCAAATTACAACTATATTTTACCTTTATCAGCCATATTGGGAAGTGTTTTATTATTGTCGGCAGATACCATCAGCAGAAGTATTGTGCAGCCTTCGGAATTACCGATCGGGATTTTAACAGCCATGATGGGAGCTCCAATTTTCATTGCTATTTTGATGAAATTTAAAAAATCAATGTAATGGTTAAAGCAGAACAGATCAGTTATAAGCATAAAGATTTTTTTATTCTGAATGAAGTTGATGTTACCTTAGGCTATGGTGAATTTTTAGCCATTGTTGGTCCCAACGGCGCCGGAAAATCAAGTCTTTTGAGTGTTTTGGCGAATGAAGTAAAGTCGGATCAGAAAATTTTATTTAAAGATAAAAATATCCGCGATTGGAAGGTGGCTGAATTATCTAAACATAAAGCTAAATTCTCCCAGCACAACAGCAATGATATTCCACTTGAGGTAAAAGATGTCGTGATGATGGGGCGTTACCCTTATTTCGATGCGCAACCGAGACAGGAAGATCATGAAGCCATGAATAATATGATGTATGAAACGGATGTTTATCATTTAAAAGACAGGGAATACAATACTTTGTCCGGAGGTGAAAAACAACGTGTACACCTTTCAAGAGTAATGGCTCAATTGCAGAATGATATTACCAATAAGCTTGTTTTTCTCGATGAACCTTTGAATAATTTGGATGTTAAACATCAATACAAAGCATTAGAAATTATTAAAAATTTCACCAAAAAAGAAAATTCGGCGATTGTTGTTTTGCATGATTTGAATCTTGCCGCACAGTTTGCAGATAAAATTTTATTGATGAAATCAGGAAGAGTGGCTTCTTACGGAACACCAACGGAAGTTTTTACGGCAAAAACCATCAGTGATGCGTATAATTTTCCGTGTACCATTTTCGACCATCCGATCACAAGCAACCCAATGATTATTTTTGGATAATATGGACAAAGAAAACTTAAAAATATTAGCTCAGAATTTAGCCAATCCTCAAGGTGAAAAAGGTATTGAGATCGGCGAAATGATGAACGCCACCAATATCGGGATGACGTTGGAAAGCATTAAAACACTTTTAATTGAAGATGATGAAACGGTTCTCGAAATCGGACACGGAAATGCAGCTCACGTTAAAAGTATTTTAAACAAAGCTCAAAACGTAAAATATACAGGAATTGATATTTCTGAAACCATGCATAACGAAGCCAAAAGATTAAATGAAAAGTTTAAAGATCAGGCAGATTTTGTTTTGTATGAAGGATCTAAATTGCCTTTCGAAGATAAAATTTTCGATAAAATATTTACTGTAAACACCGTGTATTTTTGGGAGAAACCGATTGAATATTTAAATGAAATTTACAGAGTGTTGAAAGACAACGGAACTTTTGTTCTTACGTTTGGACAACGAGATTTCATGGAAACTTTACCTTTTACCCAATTCGATTTTACATTATACAATACGGATGAAATGGAAGAAACCGTTTCTAAAAGTCATTTCAAAAGAATGAAAATTTCTGAAAAGGAAGAAGAGGTAAAAAGTAAAACAGGAAACGAAACAATTACAAGAAATTATACAGTTTTAACCATAAAAAAATAAAATAATGAGCACATTAGTTAACGATTTAAAGGAAAAATGGGAAGCTCTGAAAGCTGAAAATCCGCATTTGAGAATTAGAAATGCAGCTGCACAACTTGAAGTAAGTGAGGCAGAATTATTAGCAACAAACGTAGGAGAGGGCGTTACCGTTCTTAAACCTGAATTTCAAAATATTTTAACAGAAGTTGAACAATTAGGAAAAGTAATGGCTCTTACGCGTAACGACGAGTGTGTTCACGAGAGAAAAGGAACGTATCTAAACGGAGATTTCAGCAGCCCGCACGCTCAGCTTTTTGTAGGGGAAGATATCGATTTAAGAATCTTCTTAAACCATTGGAAATTCGCTTTCGGTGTTGTGGAAGGTGATAAAAAAAGTCTTCAGTTCTTCGGAAAAGACGGTTTGGCACTTCACAAGATTTATTTAACAAAAGACAGTAACGACGCTGTTTTTGATGTGATTGTTGAAAAATTTAAGGCTGATGAGCAAAATTCTACATTAGAATTAGAAGCTGTGGCTCCAAAAGCTCCTGAAAAAGCCGATGCTGATATTGATGTGGAAGGCTTCCAAAAGGCTTGGTCTGAACTAAAAGATACGCACGATTTCTTCATGATGACAAGAAAATTCGGAGTGAGCAGAACGCAGGCTTTGAGATTGGCTCCGGAAGGATTTACCAAAAAAATTGATAATTCTAAAGTAGTAAATGTTCTTGAAGATGCTTCTGAAAAAGAACTTCCGATTATGATTTTCGTTGGAAACAGAGGAATTATTCAGATTCATACAGGAAATGTGAAAAAAGTTCTTTGGCACCAGCAATGGTTCAATGTAATGGATCCAGATTTCAATTTACATCTTGATGTAACAAAAATTCATGAGGCTTGGATCGTGAAAAAGCCAACGGAAGACGGAGAGGTAACGGCTATTGAAGTATTTAACAGTGAGGGTGACTTCATCGCACAGTTCTTCGGAAAAAGAAAACCTGGAATTCCTGAATTACAAGAGTGGAAAGACCTTGTAGCGGAATTGGAAAAATAAATAGTTAGATGATTTTATAAGGCCGTTTTGGAATTTTCAAGGCGGCTTTTTTTAATGTAAAACGATAGATTTATTTATAATAAGATGCTTCGGCAACTCAGCATGGCATTGCTAATACCAACTGTCTTACCTTTGCATATTCCGACGTGTCAGGCTGAGCTTGTCGAAGCCTTTTATAATACTTTCAAATCTTAAGTAGAATTTTAACTAAAAAAAATAAAAATATGAAAAACATTTTCATCGCGATATTATTAGCAGGTTTTTGCTCATTACAGGCACAAAGCTTCAAAGCCTATCAGTTTTACGATAAAAAAGGAAAAGAAATAAAGACTGAAAAATTGATCAAAGAATTGGCCGATTACGATGTGGTTTTCTTTGGCGAAAATCATAATAGTTCGATCAATCACTGGCTTCAGTTGAAAATTACAGAAGCTTTATTTGCTCAGAAAAACGGTCAGCTTATTTTGGGTGCTGAAATGTTTGAAAGAGATAATCAGTCTCAATTAAATCAATATTTGAGCGGAAAATTTGATGCGAAAACATTGAAAGACTCTGCCCGTTTATGGAATAACTATGCAACAGATTACAAACCGCTGGTTGATTTTGCTAAAAGTAAAAAGCTGAATTTCATTGCAACCAATATTCCGAGAAGATATGCTTCTCAGACGGCAAAAGAGGGTTTGGAATCTCTGAATAATTTAAGTGAAAAAGATAAATCTTACATTGCACAATTGCCGATTAAAGTAACGTTGGACACGCCGGGTTATCCTGAAATGAAAACGATGATGGGTGACCACGCAGACGGAACAAAGGTTATGAATTTTATTTCTGCACAGGCAACGAAAGATGCCACAATGGCGGAATCTATTTTGAAAAACTTTCAAACCGGAAAAACGTTTATTCATTACAACGGAAATTATCACAGTAAGGAATTTGGCGGAATTTATTGGTATATCAAACAGAAAAATCCAAATCTTAAAATGGCAGTGATCTCTGTTTTTGAATCTGAAAATCCTGAATTAAAAGTTCCTGAAAAAGAGTATGTCCCAACAGATTTTAATCTGATTATTCCGAGTGATATGACGAAGACTTTTTAATTTCAAAATCATACAAAATATAAAACGAGTTAACGCTCGTTTTTTTTATTTAAAATTTAAGAGAAAAGTGTGTTTTTTGAATAAGTTCAATTTTTTTCGAGCTCTATCTTTTTAGATTTGTTTTTAACAAAATACCAAAACATTCGTGTAAGTATAAGAGCAGACAGATAAGAAAGTATTGATTTTAAAGTGTATCGTAGCACAATTATTGTGCAGTTATTATAGGTATTTGTTGTTTTGGAGACTTCGGTCTCCTTTTTTTGTGAATTGAAATAACATTTTTATGCTTTTTTGAACTAGTTCAAGTTTTTTCAGGTCTATTGTTTCTAATTTTGTTTCAACAATTTACCAAAGCAAACACACAAAAAATGAAAAAAAATAAATTTAATTAAAAAAAATGTAGAGCATATTCATAACTGTGCATCGACAATAAGGTAATATTGTAAACCGAGGAAGCGAAAGCTTCCTTTTTTGTTTAATTCCTTATGATAAATAAAAATAGTTTAAATTTTTAATGGATGATGTTTTTTGAACTAGTTCAAACTTTTTGAATTTAAATGCATCTAAATTTGTCTCAGCAATTTACCAAAGCACAAGTATTCATGATGAAAAAATATAGAATTTAATCTTTTACATTTTACAAAGGGGTAAAATCAGAAGAGGTGGGAAGTCTTTGTACTTCCTTTTTTTTGTTAGTTTTTCTCATAAAAAAATAATGATTGATACTTTTTTGAACTAGTTCAAACTTTTTCATCTGAAATGCTTCTAAATTTGCATCATCAATTTACCGAAAGCCAAAAATACAAATGATGAAAAAAAACAAAGAAACACGGTAAAGTTTGATTCTTTACATTTTAAGGGGTAAAATTGAAAGGAAGGAAGTCTTAGTACTTCCTTTTTGTTGTTTATAATGAAAATTAATTTTATCAATTAGAAGTGAATTATTTTAACTTGAATTTTTTATTTAATGTAAAATATTTTTGATAAAAATTGTTTTTTGAACTAGTTCAAGTTTTTTCTATTTCAATGAAGCTATCTTTGTATCAACAATTTACCGAAAATAAACACAAACACACAAATGATGAAAAAAATAATGGTAAGAGTTTTTTTCTTACAATTAATAAGGGGTAAAATTGGGAAGAAAGGAGACGAAAGTTTCCTTTCTTTATTTTTATAGGATATAGATTTTAGATAAATAATTGTACGGTTGATGTGATTAATGTAAATTTTAGAAATGATTAAAAATATTTTTAATAAAAATTACTTTTTGAACTAGTTCAAGTTTTTTACAATTCAATGTAGCTACATTTGTATCAGCAAATTACCAAAACGTAAAAACACAAATGAAAAACACAAATGATGAAAAAATATGAATTCCAAAGCGCTATTGTTTTGAATTTATTTATGGTAACTTGACACTAAGGAGGAAGCAAAAGCTTCCTTTTTTTTGTTTTTATAAGTAATGAAAAATAAATGTATTAGCTATCTTTGTGATACATTATATCAGAATGAGAAAATTATCCTTTTTATTTATTCTTTTCATTGGTTTTATTCATGCTCAGCAATTAACTCAAGCTGAGATTTCAATTATTAATCAAGGTGATGTAAAATCTGCTTTGCCGATATTTCAAACGACTGACGATCATCAGCATAAAACGTTGTTAAGCCTTTCCGCAGAAGCCAATCCTTTAGATCCGAATATTGCGACATTGGTAAAAAGAATGCAGCTTTCTTTATTGTCAACAGACGGTGGGGTAGGAATTGCCGCGCCACAGGTGGGAATCAACAGGAAAATAATTTGGGTTCAGCGTTTTGATAAATCCGGAGAACCGTTGGAATACTTTATCAATCCCGTGATTGTCTGGAAATCGGAGTTACAGAATTTGGGATCGGAAGGTGATTTGTCGATTCCTGATTTTAGAGATCAGTTTTACCGGAGCAAAGTAATTCAATTGGAATATGTAGATTTAAAAGGTCAAAAGTATTCTGAGATCGTAGAAGGCTTTACCGCGGTGATTTTCCAGCATGAAATTGACCATCTTTTCGGAATTTTAATCTCAGATAAAAAAGAAAAAGAGAAAAATGATTCTTATAAACCAGTAGATGCGTTTAAGAAAAGTGATTCGGTGACGAGGTGATTATTTTCTGTTAAAAAACATTATTTGCTAAGCTCTTCAACCATTTCAATGATTTCTATAAAGTCATTTTCTTTTTTGAAAGCTTTTATTTTTTCAACAATTTCAGGATAATCTTTGAAGAGAATATATAAATTTTCTTTAGCTTTTTCATATTTTTTATCCTTCATTCGGATCATATAAGGATATGCAACTAATTTCTTTTCGGGATCCGAAGAATCCTGAAATACAAAATTAGGATAGCTTTCAATTGTTCTGGAAACTGCATTATACCCAGTTATTAAGGTAAAATAGATATTAAATTTCCCTTCAGAAACAACTTCTCCAAAGGTTTCATTAATTGTTGTAAGAATACCGACTAAGGCATAGCTATCAGCGTATGCTTTAAAATTAAAGAGAGGAACAAATTTCAGATTATCAGAAGAAAAACTAATAACATCCGTAGGTTTATATTTTACCGTACTTTCAGTTGAGCTTTTTCTAAATTTTAAGTTGTCATTTTGGCTCGGAAACCATTTCAATTCGCCTTCCAGTGTAGATTCATCTTTAAGAATAACTTTTCCGTAATTAAATTTTTTTGCAAAAGAATATTCTTGTGCATACGAAAAAATTAAACTGAATATTAAAATAAGGCTGAAGATTTGTTTCATGGTGTAATGTTATGGAAAAACTGTAACGTTCAAAGTGAAAATTTATTATGTATTAAAAGAATTAATATCTCTTCATCTGCACATTCGTCACATTTTTAATTTTAATCTTTTTTCCAACTTTTTTTAACAAACCGTTTTCTGCATTTCGTTTAAATACAGTCACATTGCTGGAAACGGTATTGGCAGTAATCAAAAATTTTCCGCTAGGATCAAGAGTGAAGGTTCTGGGATGTTTTCCTTTTACCGATTGATAATCAACTATTTTTAAAGTTCCATCATTCTGAATAGAAAATATGGCAATATTATTTTCATTTCCACGATTGGAAGCATATAAAAACTTTCCGTCAGGCGAAATATGAACATCAGAACTTTCAAAATCATCTTTAAATTTTTCCGAATGGGTGTTGATTCTCTGTAAATTGTTCAGTTTTCCACTTTCATAAGAATATACGCTTACCGCACCGCCCATTTCTTCAATAGAATAGGCAAATTTTCCGTTCGGATGAAAAGTGAAATGCCTCGGTCCGCTTCCCGGAGCTGTTTTGGTGAAAGGGATTTCAGCTTCTTGCAACGGCTGTTGGGTTTCACTTTCAAATTGATAAGTTCTAATTTTATCCGCTCCTAAATCCGGAAGAAAAATATAGTCGAAATTGGGAGAAAAAACAGTGGAGTGGATGTGCGAACGTTCCTGTCGATCAGGATTTACACTTCCTTCCGAATATTGGATATTCTGAACATAAGGTTCAATTTTTCCGCCTTCCGAAATAGGATATACAGAAACACTGCCTTGTGTATAATTTCCGTTTACCAGCCATTTTCCACTTTGATGAGCCATCAGATAAACCGGGTTTTCGCCGCCACTTTTTTGCCTACTGATGAAGGTTAAAGCTTTCTTTTCAGAATTAAATTCAAAACTACTCACACTTCCGCCATTTGAAGTTTTACTTTCTGTACAGGCAAAAAGATATTTTCCGTCAGAAGATAGCGTAAGATAAGATGGATTCGAAATGCCTTTGTAGGAAGTCACTTTTGAAAGATTACCTTTAACGGTATCGAGTTCATACACATAAATTCCTTCAGTTTCTTTATCCCAGTTGTACGAACCAAAAAAAGCATATGTTTTTTGAGCATGAAGTTGTAGATACGTAAAAGTCGCAATGGCGAGGAAAAGAAGTTTTTTCAATTTCAGAGGTTGATTAAAAAAATTAAAATTTCAGATTTCTTGCTTTAATCTCTTTATCCAGTTCTTTCGCTTCTGATTTATTTCGCATCAGCATAAATACAAAAATCAATGGGAAAAATGTGAAAAATCCGAGTCCTTTTTTAACGGCACTAAAAACGGCAATTCCTACAAAAAAGCCAATTAATACAGCACTTATAATATTAGTATTTTTAGCTTTCATTCTTTTGTCCAGTAGCTCTTCGTCTGTTAATTCTGAAATTGTTTTTCCGTTCATTCCTTATTGTTTAATGTTGATTTTTTGGGTTATTCTGTTTTTTTAATAAGACTTTAATATCCGATTAAGATTCCATAAAAATAATTATTTTCTTTGTAATATCTCTTTGTTAAAACAAAAAAATCTGCTTCCTCAGAAACAGATTTGATATTTTGAATGAAACAAATTTTAGTTGTTTGTCACGGAAAGTTTTACTTCAATATTATTTCTTGTCGCATTCGAATACGGACAGATTTCGTGAGCTTTTTCCGTTAAAGACTGTGCTTCTTCAATAGAAACTTCAGGAATATTCACATCCAGTTCCACTGCCAGACCAAAACCTCCGTTTTCCAACTGACTAATGCTTACTTGCGCCGCCACTGTTGTTTCTCCGGTTTTTATTTTAGCTAAACTGATCACCCTGTTCAATGCGCTGTCGAAACAGGCAGAATATCCCGCTGCGAAAAGCATTTCAGGATTGGTGAAATCATCATTTGCTCCGCCTAGTGCTTTAGGCATTCTTACTTCAAGATCAAGAATTCCGTTTTCGCTTTTTACCTGACCGTTTCTACCTCCTTTGGCTGTTACTTTTGTTGTATATAAAGTTTTCATTTATTTTTCTATTTTGCTTAATATTTTTTGGACACTTTCTTTTAAATCAATCCAGTCTTGCGGCTGAACATCAACAATTTTATGAATCTTCGCCGGAATTTCGCAAGCCTTTTGCTGAAGGCCTTTTCCGGATTCTGTGATGAATACTTCAACCACTCTTTCATCTTCTTTTTTTCTTTTTCGCTGGATAAATCCTTTGGTTTCCAATCTTTTCAGAAGAGGCGTTAAAGTACCGCTATCAAGGTATAATTTTTCCCCGATGCTGCTCATCGGCAGTCCGTCGTTTTCCCACAAGATCATCATCACGAGATATTGAGGATACGTAATATCCAACTCATCGAGAAACGGACGGTAAAGCCCTGTAATCTCCTTTGCAATCACGTAAAGCGGAAAGCAGATTTGATTTTCTAATTTTAAAGATTTTGAATTTTCCATACGATTGAAAATGAAAAGTCTGTTGACTTTATTATTTTTTAATGATGAATTCCTCCATCGGAACTCGAACTTTCTTCATGGTAGAAAGCCAGTCTTTTTCTTCGTCTCTGTAACCAAGATACAGCAAACTTACACTTTTTAAACCTAATTCGTTTAATCCTAGAATTTCATCAACCACAGCAGTACTGAAACCTTCTGCGGGAGTACTGTCGATTTTCAACTCAGCAGCTTGCGCTAAAGCAAAACCTAAAGCAATATAAGTTTGTCTTGCCGTGTGGGCAAAATGTTCTTCTGCAGTTTGTGCATTGTACATTTCCTTAATTTTATCGGTATAACTTCCGAAACGTCCTCTTGGCAATTCTCTTACATCCGTGTGGTGATCATATACTTTATCGATTTTTTCATCGGAGTAGCTGTCCCAAGCCGCAAAAACCAAAACGTGTGAAGAATCTCTCATGACTTCAGGATTCAAAGCACCCTGAACCATTTTTTCTTTCAATTCCTGATTTTCAACCACAATAACTTTGAAAGGTTGAAGTCCTGAAGAAGTAGGAGCCAATCTTGCTGCCTCTAAAATAGTATTTAAATCTTCTTCTGATACTTTTTTTGTTGGGTCATAAGCTTTTACAGCGTGTCTCCATTTTAAATCTTCTATTAATGACATTGTATATATTTTAAAATTAAACTTTATTATTATTCAGAATTAGGTCTGAATGAATTAACTGTACAAATGTACAAACAATTATATTGTGTGCAATTTAATTTGCCGAAATTTAACATTTGAAAAAATCTATAATTTATATTTATGAAATTTTAAATAATTGATATTTAAGTAGATAATGAAAAAAAAACTGCATTGGATGAATGCAGTTTTAAAATTTTTATGTCTGATAAAATGATCTATTTTTTAATCAAATCGCTTTTCAGAATTATATTTTTAATCTCTGTTTCAAAATAATAATATAAATCACTGTTTTCATTCATCTGGTTTTCAAGAACAATGATGCTTATATCGCTTTCAGGAATATAAATGTTGAGCGATGCAAAACCGTCTCCAAGTCCTGTATGGCCGAAATACTGAACATTTTCATCATTAACGATTCGTATATTATATCCGTAACCCCTTTTTTCTTTTCCGAAAACGTCATGTTGTGACATCACTGATGGAGTAGTCATTAAACGATAAGAGCTAAAGTTGAGGATTTTATTCTTATGAAGCTGATTATTCCAGATCGAAAGATCTTTTGCCGTAGTAATCACGCCATCTGCAGGAAGATTTTCATCATTGATAAAAGATTCGTCGACGGTACTGAAAACATTATTATTAACCATATGACCGGTAACAAGCTTCCCTTTATTTTCTTTAGAATAGCAGAAAGTATCTTTCATTCCCAATTGCTGAAAGAGTTCTGTTGCCAGCTGTTTATAGGATTGTCCCGATACATTTTCAATGATTTTTCCTAAAAGTATGTTGGAAAGGTTACCATATTTAAAATCCGTTCCGGGTTCGAACAGCAAAGGCTTTTCAAGATCTGTAATTCCATGAGTATGATTTAAGAGTTGATGAACAGTCACTTTTTCAGCCCAAGGTTGTGTAAGATTTGGTAAATAACTTTTAATGGGAAACTTTAAATCTACTTTGCCTTTTTCAACTTCTTTCAACAGTAAAACGGCTGTGATTTGCTTAGTGTTCGACATAATTTCGAATTGATCAGTAAACTGCAAAGGAGTCTGATGAGTAATATCTTTAAAACCATGCGCCCTGGAATATTGCGGCTTTCCGTTTTTAGTGATAAGTACAACTCCATTAAATATTCTGGGTTCCTTGACACTGATTAAACTGTCTATTTCGAAAATATAATTCGTCTGTGCAAAAGGGGTGAAGAATGAAAATAATAATGCAAAGGTTAATAGTTTGAAATTCGTCAACATTGGGATCTTGGTTAATTTTTTGAATTCCAAAAATAGAATTAAAAATTAAATTTAGCTAATGAAAATAAGGGTTTAACAAGCCTTTATGATAAAAATTAAACCATCAAAGAACTGATGGTTTAGTAAAATTTTATTTGAATTTTAATTCTGCTTCAAAAACTTCCACAAAATGCTTTCTGATCTTGGCTTTAATATCTTCCATTTCTTCAGGAGTGAGTTCTCTTTCAAGCTCTCTCTTCAAAGAAGTCACCTGTTTATCCTTAATTCCGCAAGGTACAATGTATTCAAAATAGCGCATGTCCGTATTTACATTCAGGGCAAAACCGTGTAATGTAACCCAACGGGAAGCTTTCACACCCATGGCACATATTTTTCTAGCATAAGGTTTTCCAACATCCAGCCAAACTCCTGTTTCGCCTTCCGAACGTTCACCTTTCAAACCATATTCTGCGATGGTTCTGATGATTACTTCTTCAAGATTTCTCATATATTTATGAATGTCGGTGAAGAAATTTTCAAGGTCTAGAACAGGATAACCAACGATTTGTCCGTAACCATGATAGGTGATATCGCCGCCACGATTTACTTTAACGAAAGTGGCATCGATTTCCTTTAATTTGTCAATTCCGGCTAACATATTTTCTTCATGTCCGCTTTTTCCCAACGTATATACATGAGGATGCTCTACTAATAGAAAATGATTCGGAGTTGTAATATGTTGTTCAGCAGGTAAATCTCGGTTTTTAATTTTGGTATCAATAATATCTTTCATCAGTTTTTCCTGATAATCCCAAGCGGGCTGATATTCTTTTACGCCTAAATCTTCAAATTCTACTACTTTATTTTGAATTGTGTTCATACCATTTTTTGAATAGACAAATTTAGTGATTTTTACCCTTTTATGGAATGGACAAAATCTATGGATTTTGTTTTCCAATCTCTATTTTGTAGTAAAATATTCACAAAGGCAGTTCCGATGATACCACCGTCTGCTTTTTCGGTTACATTTTCAAAATCTTCTTTTGATTTAATTCCGAAACCAATCATCACGGGATTTTTCAAGGGAAGAGAAGCTAATCTGGAAAGATAGTCTTCATTTTTCAAAACTGCATTTTTATTTCCTGTTGTAGATGAGGAACTTACCGCATATAAAAATCCTGAACTTAATGAATCTAAATACAAAATTCTTTCATCTGAAGTTTCGGGCGTAACCAAAAATGTAAAGTTTAAGTGATATTTTTCTAAAATTTTCTGATAATTTTTTTTGAATTCAATCGGAGGTAAATCCGGAATAATTAATCCCGAAACACCACTTTCAGAGCATTCTTTGCAGAAATTTTCAAATCCGAAACTTAAAACAGGATTAATGTAACCCATCAAAATCAAAGGAATTTTAATTTCGTTTTTAATGGATTTTAATTGAGAAAATAATGTGGAGATGGTCATTCCGTTTTTCAGAGCCAGTTCGTGAGCCTGAGAAATTACCGGACCATCTGCCACAGGATCAGAGTACGGCATCCCGATTTCGATCATATCGGCTCCCGAATCCTGAATTAATTTTATAATATCAGCAGTATCTTCCAATTGTGGAATTCCTGCCGTAAAGTATATGTTTAGTTTTTTCATATTTAAATTTCAATTGATTTTAAAATTCTTCCATCGGACAATCTCCATTCCGTTAGTCCATTTGCGCTTCTACCCATTACTATTGCAGCAGCTGTGGATGGACTGCTAAATAAATAATCTTCCGTGAAAATCAATTTATTATCAATATTTATAATTTTTTGCTCATCAATTAATCTTTGTCTATAATTTATGATTGATTGATTTAAAGAACTCGTCACGGAATCGGCAATTTCAGAGTCTTTTAAAACAACAAAGCCTTCATTAGTAATCTGCCCTTGAGCGTTTGCTCCTCTTGTAGCTTTAATATAAAAAGTATTATTTACTTGTTCCTCAATTGTTTGATTTTCATGAATCAATTCTTCAAAAATCTTATATCCCAATGTATTAGTCAATAATTTTATATTTTCAATAAATTCTTCCATTTCGGCTCTATCTGATTCTGAAATACTTGAGCGGGTTGGAATATTTGAATTATCTAAATTATATCTGTTAACCTTTTTAGCAGTTTCATAAAGTCTATTTTCTAAATATTTTACGTGAGCCTTATTTAGATTTTCATCTTTACTTATAAAAATAACGGCTTCATTCCAAAAGTCTTTGCCAGAAACATGTTGAGTGATTCTTTTATATATTTCTTCACCTTCTCCAATATAAGCTAAATCTTTATTGTCCGTTGATTTTCCAAAAAGAATATAGATTCCTGTACTTTCCAATTCTGTTCGATCAGCAGAAATTTTTATTTTATTTCTAGGAATTTTGAATGCTTTTCCTGTCCAATTTGAAAGTTCACATGTTAATCTTCCATTAGGTTCTCCGTCAATAAGAAATATTTTAATTGTTTTCCCAAACATAATTGTTAATAGTTTTTTACAAAATTAATCATTAAGATGTTTCAAATACGTTTCCATATCCTTATCGCCACGACCACTTAAGCAGATTACAACGACATCATCTTCATTAAATTTCTTTTTGTCTAAAACCGCCAACGCGTGAGAGCTTTCCAACGCGGGAATAATACCTTCGAGTTTTGTGAGTTCAAAAGCAGATTGTAAGGCTTCGTCATCATTAATACTGAAAAATTCTGCACGTTTTTCCTTAAATAAATGAGCGTGAAATGGCCCGATTCCCGGATAGTCCAACCCAGCAGAAATAGAGTGGGGCTCGATCACCTGACCATCTTCCGTTTGCATGACCAAGCTTTTACTGCCATGCAAAACGCCTAACGTTCCCAAAAAAGTGGTGGCTGCAGACTTTCCGGAATCTACGCCAAAACCTCCGGCTTCAGCGGCAATAATTTTTACATTTTCTTCATTTACGAAATGATAAAAAGTGCCTGCCGCATTGCTTCCACCACCAACACACGCGATAACATAATCTGGATTGGAACGACCAATTTTCTCCTGAAGCTGTTCTTTAATTTCTTGTGAAATAATACTCTGAAACCTCGCTACCAAATCCGGGAAAGGATGAGGCCCAACTACACTTCCGATCACATAATGTGTGGTCACAGGATTGTTGATCCAGTCTTTTAACGCTTCATTTACAGCATCTTTTAATGTTTTTGAACCTGAGGTTGCTGCAATAACTTCTGCGCCTAGCATTTTCATTCTTGCCACGTTCGGAGCTTGTCTTTGAATATCAATTTCGCCCATGTAAACGATACATTCAAGACCTAATAAAGCACAAGCTGTTGCCGTTGCTACGCCATGTTGTCCGGCTCCGGTTTCTGCAATAATTCTACTTTTTCCGAGACGTTTTGCCAATAAAACCTGTCCTAGTGCATTGTTGATTTTATGCGCTCCCGTGTGATTCAGATCTTCTCTTTTCAGATAGATTTGAGTATTGTATTTCTGACTTAAATTTTTTGCAAAATATAAAGGTGTGGCACGACCAACGTAATTTTTTAATAAATCCTGATATTCCTGTTGAAAATCTTCCGATTCAATGATTTCAAGATAGTTTTTCTGTAATTCCTCTACATTGGGGTAGAGCATTTCGGGAATGAAAGCTCCTCCAAATTCTCCATAATATCCGTGTTCATCGGGATTTTTATAATTCATTTTGTAATGTATTTATGAATGAAATATTATATTCCAATTGTTGTTTTGTAATCTGTTTATTTTGAAATAATAATTGAATTTTAGCTGTTAAATCAATTAACATTGTCAAATTTGGTTTAGATTGATACCTATTTACTGCAATTTCCAGATTGTCTATCAGGAAGTAAGAATCCAGCTTTTCATATAAGCAGAAAATCTTACAATAAACAATTCCGAAATCATATTTTACAATAGCTTTTACATTGTTATCCAGTAATTTATCGGCAATGACGACAAGATGATAACTATCCCAAAGATGAATGGTTTCAAAAAAATACTGAATGTCTTCTCTGTTGAAATTTTTAATAATATCAATGAAATCACTTAATAATCCACCGATGTACCAACTTTCTGTATTGCTGTCATTCTGAGAAATAAATGTATGTAAATTCTCAATCTTTTCATTTTTAAACTTTATAGGAAAAAAAGCCTGATGAACGGATTTTCCAAGAGATCCGAAGTTCATCCGCTTGATTTTCAAAAGCTTTAATTTTTTCGAATAATATCTTTTCAAAGTGTGTTGTTTTTTTGTGTTTATTTACATGTTTTCAAAGGAAGTCCCGAAGGGACGACTTATAACAGAATTGGATGCTAGTCCAATTTAAATTATAGAATTATTTTCAATCCCATAAATACCTTTCGTCATATTTCATTTTTTGTTTTTCCAGCATTTCTATCAGTTCATCTTTATAACTTTTAGTTTGATGATGCTCTCTCTGATTTTTAATATAATTCTTTACTGCATATACATTCTCCTCATTGATGGAAAATGCACCATAACCATCTTGCCAAAAGAAATTTTCATATTTCTTTCCCTTTGTTTTAATCCATTTTGAAGAATGTGCTTTCACTTCTTGTACCAGTTTCATTAAAGCAATTTTTTTAGATAACAAACAAAGGATGTGGATATGATTATCTGTTCCTCCAATTTGTAATGCCTTACTGTCACGGTTTTTGCATAATACGGCAATATAAGAAAACAGTTCTTTCTCTATTTTTTCATCAATAAAATCTTCTCTTTGTTTTGTACTAAAAACTATGTGAACGTAGTTTTTGACTAATGATTGTGACATTTTGTTTGTGTTTTTTTTAATCGGATTAGCATCCGATTCTGTTTTAAGTCGTCCTTTCAGGACTCCCATTTATATCATATCTTTAAATACTTTTATTGTTTTTATATTTTTAATTCCGGGCTCAATTTCAAATTTTGAATTAATATCTAAAGCAAAAGGTTTTTGGTTTAAAATATTCAATTGATTTATATTTTCTTCTGAAATTCCGCCGCTTAAAAAATAGGGTAGAGGAATTTCAATTTCATTCAGAATATTCCAGTCAAATTGTTTTCCTGTGCCGCCGAATGCTTTTGAATCAGTGTCGAACAGGAGGTAGTTGATGGTTGATGGTTGAGAGTTGATGGTTTGCTGGGGCTTACCTTTAACTTCTGACTTCTCACTTCCTATTCTGATTACCTTAATAATTCCTGTTTCAATATTTATTTTTTTTCTTAATTCAATAATAAAATTTTCATCTTCATCGCCGTGTAGCTGAATAAAATTCAATTTTGCTTTTTCGGCTGTTTCAATAATTTTATCTAAACTTTCATTAACAAAAACCCCCACTTTTCCTTGGTGGTCAATACTTGAGATTTCCTCTAAACTCAAATGATTCAAAACATATCTTGGCGATTTTTCATAAAAAATAAAACCTAGAAAATTTACATTCATAGAAATTAATTCTTGAATTTGGTCTAAGTGAGTTAAACCGCAGACTTTCAGTTTTGTTTTATCCTGATTAGTAGATGATTGGTGAGTCATTGTTACACTTCTAGACGTTTGATCATTAAATATTTGAGATGAATTCTTCGAAAGCTTCCGCTGGATTATTATTTTTCATAAAATATTCACCCATTAAGAATCCATTGAATCCTTTTTCTTTTAAATATTGAAAATCTTCAATGCTATAAATTCCGCTTTCCGCCACTGAAAGAACATCATCTGGAAGTTGATTTTTCAATTGAACAGAATGTTGTAAATCAACTTTGAAATCTTTTAAATTTCTATTGTTAATACCTACTAAATCAATGTTTTTGTTAAAATGCTTCAATTCTTCTTCTGTGTGAATTTCCAATAAAACTTCCATTCCAAGTTCATGAGACAAATCAGTAAATTCTGCAACCTGATGAGGTGTGAGACAAGCGGCAATTAATAAGATAACATCCGCGCCAATGCTTTTAGCCCCATAAAACTGATATTCATCAATCATGAAATCTTTTCGCAAAATGGGAATATTAATATGATTTCTTACACTTAAAATATCGTCAAAACTTCCTCCAAAAAAATCTTTATCCGTTAAAATAGAAATTCCGCTTGCTCCAAAATTTTCATACGCTGAGGCCACTTCCAAAGGTGAAACCTTATCGTTAATAATTCCTTTTGAAGGCGATTGTCTTTTGAATTCAGCGATAATTCCTGATTTTGATTTTAAACTTTCTTTGAGAGAATAAGTTTTTCTCCCGAAAAATTCAGAATCTTTCAGTTCCTCAATTGAAATCGTGGATTTTGAAAAAGTGACTTCTTCTTTTTTTCTTGCTATAATTTTATCGAGAATATTCATACTTCATTATTTTTAAGGTTTTTATAATTTTAAACCAAGCCATTTTTTGTTTCCTGTTCGTTCTACCGTTTCTTTTAATGTACTTTGTATCGTATGACCATAAAAATCTTTAACATCGGTGCTGGCTCCATTTTTTAGCAGTAAAACTGCAATATCGTAAAGATCGTATTGAATCGCTTTTAAAAGAGGAGTTTGTTTATCATCGTTGGTTTGGTTCACATCAGCCCCTTTTTGTATTAACAAATCTACTGCCTTAAGATTTTTTTCGTTCCAAACTGCCACTAATAGTGCTGTTTCTCCATTGTCTTTCTGTACATTTACGTCTGCGCGATTTTCCACAAGATATTTTGTAATTTCGAAATTGTTTTTCCATAATGCTTCCGTTAGTGGGGAAACACCTCCGACACCTTCGCTTTTTTGGTTTATATTCGCTCCCTTTTCCACAAGGTATTTTACTTTTTCAATACAGTTGGAGGAAACCGCTTCTATTAATGGTGTTCTTCCGTATTTTTCAGTATTTATTTTCGCTCCCTTTTTTATTAAAAAATCCATAAGCTCCGTTGAGCAGAATTCATTGCTTGAGACGCAGGAAAGTGGAGTTATACCATCTTTAGAAACCGCATTGATATTTCCGCCTTTGCTCACAATCTTCTTTACAATGTCAGTAAAACCTCTTTTGCAGGCATACATCAGAGCGTTTTCTCCATCTTTTGGATTGGTGTAATTTACATCAGCACCTTTATCTATTATTTTTGAAATAATTTCTTGAGAAATAGTTTCGGAGTACAATGCATCCAAAAGTGTGCTTCTTCCTGTTTCTTTGTTGGAGCTGTTTACGTTTACATTTAGATCTAACAATTTTTTAGCAACGTCGTTCCATTCATAAGCTAAAGCCCATTGCAAGGCAGAAGTTCCATTTAAATCTTTACTATCGATCTTAGCATTTACATTGTTGTTCAGCAGAAATTTTGCCATTTCCTCGTTTCTATTAGCACAAGCCATAAAAAGTGAAGTATGACCAGCTTTATTTTGAAGATTAATATCCGCATTGTTGTCGAGCAGCAATTCTGCAATGTTTATTTGATTATAAAAAGTAGCTACCATCAGCATTGTCCATTCTTTATTAGAAGTATCAGTTCCATTTTCTTGTCTTCCTCCTCTAAAAAATCCATCAAATCGGGAATTTACATCGATTCCTTTGTTGAGTGCATCTTGAACACCTTTAACATCTCCATTTTTAATGATCTCTATTATTTTTTCGCTTTCGGCTTTTGGAAGTTCAATAATTTTTTCCTGAGTTTTTACAACCGGAATTATTTTTTTCTCAGCGGGTTTATCTTTACAATTTTGTAATGAAAAAGAAAAAACTAAAAATACGAGCACTTTATTCATTTGTGTTTTATTTTTAATTATTCACTAATTGCTTCAAGACATTTCAATGCTTTCCCGCCAAACAAACTTTCCTGTGCCAGCAAAAGGCAATCATCATAATTTCCAAATTTATGGGTATGATAAAGCGCAACCGAAGCATTTGCCAAAACCACTGAATTTTGTGATTCTGTGCCTTTTCCATGTAAAATATTTCTAAAAATTTGTGCAGTTTCTTGAGTGGTTTTTCCAGCCTGAATGCTTTCTGCTGTTACCGATTCAAATCCAAGATCTTCAGCTGAATAAATTTCTTCGCCATTTTTTGTGATAACCTTACTGTCCTGGGTCAGGCTGATTTCATCATAGCCATCCATTCCATGAACCAAAATAAATTCTTTGTCATCTTTTTGGAGCAGGTATTGATAAAGTCTGGCTATTTCCAGATTATAAACTCCAATCATTGAATACTGTGGTTTTGCAGGATTTACCAAAGGACCTAAAAGATTGAAGAAAGTTCTCAAACCCAACGATTTTCTCAATAATCCAACCGATTGAAGGGCAGGATGGAAGTATGGTGCATGTAAAAAACAGATGTTTGCCTTTTCCAGATCTTCCTGCAATCTGGCGGAATCATTTTTAAATTCATAGCCTAATTCTTCCAAAACATTAGAAGCACCTGTGGTCGTAGAAGCTCCGTAGTTGCCATGTTTTGTTACTTTTTGTCCGGTTCCCGCCACTACAAAACTTGCCAATGTTGAAATATTGATCGTATTTTTTCCGTCGCCGCCCGTTCCGACAATATCAATTGCATCACTTGTATCTAAAGTTACCGGAACCGCCATTTGCAGCAGTGCTTCACGGAAACCTTCAAGTTCTTTCAGCGTGATATTTCGCATTAGAAAAACGGAAATAAAGGCAGTAACTTCTGTCGCATTAAATTTATTTTGAGCAATTTCAATCATAATAGCTTTTGCCTCAGATTTCGACAAAGTGTGATGATTAAATAAATATTGCAGTATTTCTTTCATTTTTGGAGATTTTTGGGTGGAAGGAATTTCTAATGTTTTCAATTGAGAAGGAAATTTTTAATGATTACCTCTCCGTCCGGAGTTAAAATACTTTCAGGATGAAACTGAACACCATGCACATCATATTCTTTATGCTGCAATGCCATGATCATTCCGTCTTTATCTACTGCCGTAATTTCTAGTTCATCAGGGAAATTTTCCGGATTCACTGCCCAACTGTGATATCTTCCGACTTCCAAACCGCTTGAAAGATTTTTGAAAAGCTTGGTGTCATTTTTAACCAAATCAGCCGAAGTTGCAACACCATGAAAAATTTCCGAAAGATTGATTAAACTTCCGCCAAAAGCTTCGGCAATGGCCTGCTGACCTAAACAAACTCCCAAAATACTTTTCGTAGAAGCATATTCTTTAATTAAATCCAGTAAAATCCCTGCTTCTTCAGGAATTCCCGGACCTGGCGAAAGAATGATTTTATCGTATTTTTTGATTTCTTCTAATGTGATTTGATCATTTCTAACCACATCAACTTTTGACCCCAAAATTCGTTCAATAATCTGAACTAAATTATAAGTAAAGCTATCGTAATTGTCGAAGACAAGGACTTTAGTTTCAGAGTTTGTACTTTCTATTGTATTGTTCATTTTTCTCTTTTTTAATTAATTTTCAACCAATTTTTCCGCCTTTTCAACAGCTTTTTTCAGAGCATTCAGCTTATTATTCACTTCCTGCAATTCACTTTCAGGGTTTGATTTTGCCACCAATCCGGCTCCTGCCTGATAATATAAAGTATTATTTTTGCTTAAAAAAGTTCGGATCATAATGGCTTGATTGCAAGTTCCATTTAGACCAATCATTCCGATGCAGCCACCGTAATAACCGCGG
The DNA here is from genome assembly GCF_039672645.1 of Chryseobacterium sp. C39-AII1. Taxonomy (NCBI): domain Bacteria; kingdom Pseudomonadati; phylum Bacteroidota; class Flavobacteriia; order Flavobacteriales; family Weeksellaceae; genus Chryseobacterium; species Chryseobacterium sp. C39-AII1. The sequence continues at coordinate 25,430 of NZ_JBDFPQ010000008.1, read as the reverse complement.
GAATCTTTTTCGTATTTATTGATTAGTTGTAATGCTTTATGCTTAGGAGCGCCGCTTAAAGTTCCCTGTGGAAAGGTAGTTGCAACCATTTCAAACGGATTTGTTTTTTCCGTTAAATCGGCGGTAACTTCGCTTACCATGTGGATGACGTGAGAGAAAAGTTGAATTTCCTTTAATTTTGTGACCGTGATATTTTTACCTAATTTTCCTAAGTCATTTCTCGCCAAATCAACGAGCATCGTGTGCTCTGCATTTTCTTTAGGATCACTTTTTAAGGCTTCGATAGATTGTAAATCAATATCAAAATTTCCCGTTCTTTTGAAAGTTCCGGCGATAGGGTGAATGATAGCCTTATTGTCTTTAATAATTAATTGACTTTCAGGGCTTGAACCAAATAATTTGTAATTTCCATAATCGAAGAAAAATAAATACGGCGAAGGGTTGATATTTCTCAACGCTCGATATACATTGAACTCGTCACCTTTAAATTTCTGTTCAAATCTTCTGCTCAACACCAACTGAAACACATCTCCTCGCATACAATGTTTTTGCGCAGTTTCTACCAGATCAAGATATTCTTCATCGGTGATATTTGAAGTTTCTGCACCATTTTTTTCAAAAGGATAAATAATGGTATTTTGATTTTTAATCAGACTTTCTAATGAATGAAACTCAGATTTTACACCCTGAATTTGGTTTTCAATAATATGCATTTCATCATTATAATGGTTGATTGCAATAACATATTGATATAATCTGTAACGAAGAATCGGAATCTCAACTTCAGGACTTTGTGCTTTAAATTTTACATTTTCAAAAAACTGAACGGCTTCAAAACTAGTGTACCCAAAAAGACTTTGTGCAGTTTCTTCAATCGCATCATTAGCTTTTTCACATTCAAAACATTTTGAAAAATCCTCGAAAATATCCGAAACTTTATGATCGATAATGAATTGTTTTACAGGGTTTTCTCCCGGAAACTTAATTTCAAATTCATTTAAATTTTTAATTTCAATTCCGGCAACCGCATTGATGGCGATAAACGAAAAATTATTATCAATATTCTTAGCATCAGAACTTTCCAGAAGAATAGTGTCTCTGAATTTATCCCGAACCTGCAAATAAATATTCATCGGAGTCTGAAGATCACCCAATGTTTTTTTCGAGGTCGTTTTAATTTTTATTTTTTTATTGAACATGTAAGGTTAATTTTAAATTTATGGTAAACAAAAAAAGACTTCAACGGCATCCGTCAAAGTCTTTATTATATTGTTTTAATTGTATCTCTGTTGTGTTCTATTTACAACATGACAATAACATCAGACCCGACGAAGAGTTTGAATGCCACCACCAAAAATTGTTGTTCATATTTAACACGGGACAAATGTAGAATATTTTTTTGATACACAAAACAAAAAAAGCGAAAATAAACAAACTTAAAATTAAATTCATGTATTTAAACAGTTGATATTTAGTTCAATAAAATTACTTTTTTTATTAAAGAACAAGTTCTGTGATGGGAAGATCGGGAGTTCCGCTATAAAAAACAATCAAAGTTGCACCTTTTTCTCCCGTTTTACCGCGATGAGGAACGTTTAACATTTCCGGAACAATTTGCCCTTGTCGGAACCATTGTGTTTCGCCGTTGTCTCTTCTTTCAACCTGAATTTCACCTTTTTCAACATATGCTGCATTAATGACCGGATGCTTGTGCCAATCCAGCGCTTTATTTGGGGGAACTAAAATTTTTAACACTGTAATTTCAGGTTGTCCGTCTGGATATTTATCATACAAAGCACCATCCCAGGATTTTTGCGTTTTTAATAAAGTAACCGATTCTATTTTATCAGAATACTCAGAAGATTGATCGTCTGAAGACGAATTGTCGCAAGAAAGTGTTGCAACTAAAAGGGAAGTAATGAATACTGTTTTCAGTAAAGTCTTTTTAGGCATAAATTTTTCTTTCATTTTAATCATTTAGTTAATCGATTGCACAAAAATAAAAATTTTCATTAAAAATCACTAATTATTGAATTAAATAAAGTAAAAAGGTAAAGGTAAAAAGAGCCAGATCGTAGAGAAATAAGGTAAGAAAGTCTTTGATTTTTATTTCAAATATACTTTCAATAGCGGCGGGTTGATCGAAAAAGAGTAGTGCTGAATTAAGAATTGATGAGACTGTATAATCTAACAGGGATAATAAAAATATTAAGCTGTAAACAAAAGTTATATCGGATATCAGGGCTTCATCTACTTTGCTCTTTTTACTTTTATCTTTTTACTTTTAAATAATATTTATCATGAGTTTAAAAGTTTATTTTTTATATTTTTGTTTCCAAATTAGAAAACAATGAAAAAAGTATTAGCATTAGCATTTGTAGGAGGTTTATTCGTAGTAAACTGTTCAAAAAAGCCAAACCACGATTTGCAGGACAGCAACACGATGTTACCAGAACCGGATGCTCCAACAGTAGTAGATTCTACAGCGAAAAAAGCGGACACACCAGCTGCAGCGCCTGCACCGGCAACTGAAGCTCCTAAAACAGATTCTGCAGCAGCAAAATAATGAAAAAACTGTTTGTAACAGGGCTGGTAAGCTTGCTTATAATATCCTGTTCTAAAAAAGAAAATCCATCGGTAGAGCCTTCTTCTGATGCAACTGATGTTTCTACACCTGCGCCAAGTAATCTTACGGGAGAACAGATTATTGGAACATTGGATTGCTCGGGTTGCCACTCGCCGAGCGAAAGAATGATAGGACCTTCTTATAAGGAAATTGCAGAAAAATATTCTGAAAAGGATATTGAAATTCTGGCTTCAAAAATTATAGAAGGAGGAAGCGGAAATTGGGGAAGCGTACCTATGCAGCCTCATTCACAAGTGTCTAAAGAAGATGCTAAAAAAATGGTAGAATATATTCTGAGTCAGAAAAAATAAAATATGACTACTGAAAAATCCAGTCTGCACGCGAGAAATCTGCATCGTAATCCGTATGATTTTGATCTGTTGATTTCTTGTGTGCCGGAACTGAAACAATACGTTTTTGAGAATAAATATGGAACAACTACTATTAATTTCAGTATTCCAAAAGCGGTAAAACTTCTTAATAAGGCATTGTTGCAACATTTTTACAATGTTAAAAATTGGGATATTCCCGATGCCAATCTTTGTCCGCCCATTCCCGGAAGAGCAGATTATGTACATTATATCGCTGACTTGCTGGCGGATCAACAAAAACAAATTCCTTTAGGTTCATCTGTTCATGGATTAGATATCGGGACGGGTGCCAATTTGGTGTATCCTTTAATTGCCCATAGCTCTTATGGCTGGAATATGCAAGGAACGGATATTAATGAAGATTCTTTACAAAATGCACAGCAGATTTTAGATCAAAATGATGATTTACAATCTGATATTCAATTGAAAAAACAGAAAAATTCTGATTATATTTTTAAGAATATTATTGATGCTAAAGATCGATTTGCTTTCACGATGTGCAATCCTCCTTTTCATGATTCTGAAGAAGCTGCCTTAAAGGGAAATCTTAGAAAAACGAAAAATTTAAACAAATCAAAAATTCAAAAAAACAATCTGAATTTCGGAGGTCAGCAGTCCGAATTATGGTGTGAAGGTGGAGAAATCGCTTTTATCTCTAATATGATTCAGGAAAGTGTTTTGTTTAAAAATCAGGTTCTTTGGTTTACGTGTTTAGTCTCTAAGAAAGATAATCTGCCACGGCTTCAAAAGCTTTTAACCAAAGTAAAAACGCAGGATGTTAAGATTATCGAAATGGCTCAGGGGCAGAAAATCAGCAGAATGTTAGCATGGACATTTATTGCAGAAGCGAAACGTAAATAGATCAATTAGATTTTTTTTGAAGCTAATCCCGCTTTCCGCTGTATCTTTTTTGTTACGGCTTCCGCTTCGCTCCAGCCGCAACAAAAAAGGATGCCGCTTTCAATCGGGGCTAGGGGATTAGGCATAGTTTAAACATTTGGTTATAAATTCATAGAGAATTTAGAGGTGAAAATTAAAACATTCGGTAAATAAATTATATTTCTGAAAAAAGTCGTTGACCATCAATTCAAAAATCACTAATTTTGCACGTTATTTTAAATAAATACGATGCAATTATCAGAACAAGAAATCATTAGAAGAGAAAAGCTGAACAAGCTTACTGAAATGGGGATTAATGCGTTCCCTGCGGATGAGTACACACTTACAGACACTACAGAATCTATAAAACAGAACTTCACAGAAAGTAAACAGGTGAAGATCGCTGGTAGATTGATGTCCCGCAGAATTCAGGGAAAGGCTTCTTTTGCTGAGTTGCAGGATTCTACAGGTAGAATTCAGGTGTATTTTAACAGAGATGAGATCTGTACAGGTGAAGACAAAACGTTGTATAATGAAGTCTACAAGCACCTTTTAGATATAGGAGATGTTATTGGTATTGAAGGCGAACTTTTCACCACTCAGGTGGGTGAGAAGACCGTTTTGGTGAAAAACTTCACGCTTTTAACTAAATCTTTACGTCCACTTCCACAACCGAGAACTGATGAAAATGGAGTAGTACACGATGCTTTCAATGATCCTGAATTAAGATACAGACAACGTTATGTAGATTTAATCGTAAACCCTCATGTAAAGGAGACTTTTGTTAAAAGAACGAAAATGTACACAGCAATGCGTCAGTTTTTTAACGATGCAGGCTATATCGAAGTTGAAACTCCGGTTTTGCAGGCTATTCCTGGTGGAGCAGCAGCAAGACCTTTCATTACGCATCATAACGCTTTAGACATTCCTTTATATATGAGAATTGCTAATGAGTTATATCTGAAAAGATTAATTGTTGGTGGTTTTGACGGTGTATATGAATTCTCAAAAAACTTCAGAAATGAAGGGATGGACAGAACTCACAATCCGGAATTTACCGTAATGGAAATTTATGTGGCTTACAAAGACTATTATTGGATGATGGATTTCACCGAAAAAATGATAGAACATTGTGCAATAGCAGTGAACGGAACTACGAAAGCAAAATTTGGTGATCAGGAAATTGATTTCAAAGCGCCATACGCGAGAGTTTCAATGACGGAAGCTATTCAAAAATATACAGGATTTGATATTACGGGAAAATCTGAGCAGGAATTGTTTGATTTTGCTAAATCTATCGGAATTGAGGTTAACGAAACGATGGGTAAAGGAAAATTAATCGATGAAATATTTGGTGAAAAATGTGAAGGAAACTTCATTCAGCCAACTTTCATTACAGATTATCCGGTAGAAATGTCGCCTCTAACCAAAAAACACAGAAGTCAGGAAGGTCTTACAGAGCGTTTTGAATTAATGGTTTGCGGAAAAGAAATCGCGAATGCTTATTCTGAGCTGAATGACCCGATTGATCAGAGAGAACGTTTCGAAGATCAATTAAAATTATCTGAAAAAGGAGATGATGAAGCAGGGCAATTCATTGACGAAGACTTCTTGAGAGCTCTGGAATACGGAATGCCGCCAACATCAGGAATGGGAATCGGAATGGATAGATTGATTATGTTCTTAACGAATAATGCATCGATTCAGGAAGTGTTGTTCTTCCCTCAAATGAAGCCTGAAAAAGTGGTTCCTCAAATTGAATTGGGTGACGATGAAAAAGTGATCCTTGAAATTTTGAAATCAGGAGAACAAATTGCTTTGGCTGATGTGAAAGAGCAATCTAAACTTTCAGGTAAAAAATGGGATAAAGCTTCAAAAACTTTAACAAAGAATAACTTGGTGAAAGTGGAGAAGATCGACGAAAATGTTTTGATGAAACTAGTGTAGTTATAAAGCACACAAAAATATAACGTAAAAAAGCGGACTTATTAATTTAATAAGTTCGCTTTTTTTATGACTTGTCACATTTTATTGTTTTTTATCAATTAAAATACTCTTTATACATTAAGATTTTCATCTGTGATTTTTGCGTTTTGTTATTTTGATATTTTATTTTGAATTAATATAAATTATAATTAAAAAAAATAATCTATAATTATTTTAAATTCATCATTTGTTTTGATTTGTTATTTTTATTACATTTGATGTATGGAGGTGAGAAAAGACAGAAAAAAGAAAGGAGATGTTCAGGAAAGATATGGGTTGTATCAGAATGAATTTGAGTTTGATTCTTGTGGAGTTGGTTTTGTAGCCAATATAAAAGGAGTAAAATCATACAAGATTATTAGCGACGCAATTACGATGTTGGAAAATATGGAGCATCGGGGGGCCACGGGGTATGAAAGCAATACAGGTGATGGCGCCGGTATTCAGATACAGATTCCTCATGAGCTTTTATATGACGAAGGTCTGCATTTTGGCATCGATTTACCTGAACCTGGATATTATGGAGTCGGAATGCTGTTTTTTCCTCAAAACAATTTTATCAGGGAAGAATGTAAAGAAATTATTTCTCAGTCTGCAGAAAAGCTAAATCTTAAAATTTTAGGGTACCGCCCGGTTCCTGTAAGTAATATAGAATTGGGAGATCTTGCAAAAAGTGTAGAGCCAGTAATGGAAATGCTTTTTGTGGAAAGACCTTTTGATGTAGAAACCGAAAAAGATTTTGAAAGAAAGCTTTTTGTTTTTAAAAATTATATTTCACATCAGGCTACAAATGTGGTAAACGGTGATCCTATTGGGTTTTATATTGCCTCTTTTTCAAGTAAAAAAGTTATTTATAAAGGGCAGTTAAGAAGTATTCAGGTGAGAAATTATTTTAAAGATCTTACCAATCCGAATATCCGTTCCGCTTTTGGAATGGTGCATTCCCGCTTTGCCACCAATACTTCACCCACCTGGAGCTTAGCACAACCTTTTAGATTTTTGGCTCATAATGGAGAAATTAATACCCTCTGGGGCAACCTCAACTGGCTGAAATCCTCAGAAAAAGTATTTTCAAGCCCATTGTTTACACCACAGGAAATGGATATGATCCTTCCGTTGATAAAACCCGGACAGTCAGATTCCTCTTATCTCGATAATATGGTGGAGTTGTTGTATCACTCAGGTCGCTCGCTTCCGCATACCATGATGATGCTGGTTCCTGAAGCTTGGGACGGCAATGCGCAGATGGAGCAGTATAAAAAAGATTTCTATGAATTTCATGCCTGCTTAATGGAGCCCTGGGATGGGCCGGCTTCTATTTCCTTTACGGATGGAGAAATTATTGGCGCTACTTTAGATCGTAACGGCCTTCGACCTTCCAGATATTGTGTAACTTCAGATGACCTAGTTGTGATGGCTTCAGAATCAGGGGCTTTACCTGTAGATCCTAAAAAGATTATTAAAAGAGGGCATCTGCAACCCGGAAAAATGTTTTTGGTAGATCTGAAAAAAGGAGAAATTGTAAGTGACGATCAGTTAAAAAAAGAAATATGTACATCGCAGCCTTATCGTGAATGGCTGGATACACTGAAAATTAATATTGAAGAACTTCCGAATCCTAAAATCCGCTTTAATAAGCTTGAAACGGATGATATATTTAAATGTCAGAAAGCGTTTGGGTATTCTCGGGAAGACTTGGAAGTGGTAATTAAAGAAATGGCAGGGCACGGAAAAGAGCCCATAGGATCGATGGGGTTTGATGTTCCGTTGGCTGTTTTAAGTGAGCAGCCACAACATCTGAGCTCATATTTCAAGCAGTTGTTTGCTCAGGTTACCAACCCTCCGATTGATCCTATTCGGGAAAAATTGGTAATGTCTTTAAAAACGATTATTGGCGGAAATGGCAATCTTTTACAGGAAGATAAAAATTTTGCACATTCTATTATGTTGGAAAGTCCTATCCTTAATAATAAGCAATTAGAAAAGCTCAGAAGTGTAGATACCGGAAAATTTCAGGCGAAGACTATTTATACATACTTTAATGCCGATGGTAAAACCGGGAGTTTAAAAAAAGCAATCGACAGGCTTTGCAGATATGCTGTAGATGCCGTAGATGATGGTTTTGAAGTGATTATTTTATCCGATCGTTCTTTGGATTCTCAACATGCTGCAATTCCTTCATTATTAGCTTGTTCGGCAGTTCATCATCATTTGATCAGAAAAGGAATTCGCCGGAAAATAGGCTTGGTAATGGAGGTAGGAGATGTTTGGGAAGTTCATCATTTTGCGGCTTTGCTGGGTTTTGGGGCAACTGCAATCAATCCTTATCTGGCATTGGCAAGTATTCGGAAAATGTTTCTTGAAGGTATTTTTGGAGAAGAAAAAGATTTAGAACTGTTAAAAGATAATTATAAAAAAGCAGTCGGAGAAGGTCTTTTGAAGATATTTTCCAAAATGGGAATTTCTACATTACAGTCGTATCATGGGGCTCAGATTTTTGAAATCATCGGACTGAACAGAATTGTCGTGAATACATGCTTCACCGGAGCCGTATCGAGAATAGAAGGAATTGGATTTGATGAAATTGCCAAAGAAGCTTTGATTAAACATCAAGAGGCATTTGGGAACAGTACATCGGTTATTTTAGAGCCGGGAGGTATTTATCAATGGAGAAAGGATAGCGAATATCATCAGTTTAATCCTCAGTCGGTTCATTTGCTGCAGCAGGCTACATGGAATAATAACTACGATATTTTTAAAAAATACACAAGACTGGTTAATCAACAGACGGAAAATGCTTCTGTTCTGAGAGGGTTGCTGGAGTTTAAAAACATAAGAGAATCAATTTCTTTGGATGAGGTTGAGCCTGTTGAAAATATTTTAAAACGCTTTGCAACCGGAGCCATGTCTTTTGGTTCTATTTCGTGGGAAGCGCACACGGCACTGGCTGTTGCAATGAATCGAATTGGTGCAAAAAGTAATACCGGAGAAGGTGGCGAAGATGAAGTGCGATATCATCCTGATGAGAACGGAGATAATCTACGTTCAGCCATTAAGCAGATTGCCTCAGGAAGATTTGGAGTTACAGCAAGATATTTGGCTGAGGCGGAGCAGCTTCAGGTGAAAATGGCGCAAGGAGCAAAGCCGGGAGAAGGCGGTCAGCTTCCTGGTTTTAAAGTAGATCAGTGGATAGGGAAAACTAGGCATTCCACTCCGGGAGTTGGGCTTATTTCGCCACCGCCACATCATGATATTTATTCTATAGAAGATCTGGCGCAGCTTATTTTCGATTTAAAAAATGCAAACCGCCATGCGACTATTTCAATAAAATTGGTTTCAAAGGCCGGAGTGGGAACTATTTCCTCAGGTGTTGCCAAAGCCAAAGCAGATCATATATTGATTTCGGGTTATGACGGTGGAACAGGTGCGTCGCCACTCGGCTCAATAAGGCATACAGGATTACCTTGGGAACTTGGGCTATCGGAGGTACATCAGACATTAATTAAAAATAAACTCAGACAGAGAGTAACCATTCAGGCAGACGGGCAGATTAAAACAGGAAGAGATCTTGTAATTGCTACATTGCTTGGCGCGGAAGAGTGGGGGATTTCTACCTCTGCACTTATTGTTGAAGGATGTATTCTGATGAGAAAATGCCATCTGAATACCTGTCCTGTAGGCATTGCTACTCAAAATGAAGAATTAAGGAAAAACTTTAAAGGCAAAGCAGAGCATTTGGTGAGCTATTTTACTTTCTTAGCAATGGAAGTGCGCGAGCTTATGGCTGATCTTGGATTCAGAACGGTGGATGAAATGGTGGGGCAATCTCAATGTCTTGAGCAAAAATCTGAGGTTAAATTCTGGAAACATCAACATATAGATTTAAGCAGGCTTCTACAGAAAATAGAGACAGATCTGCCGATTATTAAGTCGGAAGATCAGGAGAAAGACTGGGAATCTTCTATTTCGTGGAATATGTTGGAAGTTGCTAAAGATGCTATTGAAAATAATGCTAAAGTAAAAGCAGGCTTTGATATTAAAAATACAGACAGAGCTGTAGGAACAATCCTTTCGCATGAGCTGACTAAAAAATATAAATCTGAAGGAATGGAAGAAGATTCGCTTCAGTTCAGTTTTAAAGGAACTGCTGGGCAGAGTTTCGGGGCGTTTTGCAACAAAGGAATCACTATGCGATTGGAAGGCGATGCCAATGATTATTTCGGAAAAGGTCTCTCCGGGGCGAAGTTGTCTGTTTTTCCGGATAAAAATTCAGCTTTTAAAGCTCATGAAAATACGATCATCGGGAATGTGGCCTTGTATGGGGCTACTTCAGGAAAAGTGTTTATCAACGGAAAGGCAGGGGAGCGTTTTGCAGTAAGAAATTCCGGCGCTACGGCTGTTGTAGAAGGAGTGGGAGATCATGGCTGTGAATATATGACGGGCGGCGTAGTCGTTGTTTTAGGAAGCGTAGGCAGAAATTTTGGAGCCGGAATGAGCGGAGGAATTGCTTTTGTATGGGATGTTAATCGTGAACTGAAAACCAATTTTAATCCGGACATGGCAGATCTTGAGGAAATAACGAAGGAAGATGAGGATTTAATTGCAGAATTGATTCGTGAGCATCTTCAAAATACGGGAAGCGAGGTTGCTCAATATATTTTAAGTGATCAGGAAAATGCTTTTAAATATTTTACCAAAGTATATCCCAGAGATTATAAAAAAGTAATGGAAAGTAACGCAAATGTTATTAAATAATGGGAAAGACAGATGGTTTTTTATTATACGAAAGAGCGCTTCCCTCTAAATTGAATACGGAGGAAAGAATCAAGAATTTCGAAGAATTTGTAGTTAAACCTTCGGAGGAGCAACTGAATTGTCAGGCTGCACGATGCATGGACTGTGGAATTCCCTTTTGTCAGAATGGATGTCCCTTGGGAAATGTAATTCCTGAATTTAATGATGCCGTATATCAAAAACAGTGGAAGAAGGCTTATCATATTTTAATTGCGACGAATAATTTTCCGGAATTTACAGGTCGGGTTTGCCCGGCACCCTGTGAGAGTGCATGTGTATTGGGAATCAACAGTGAACCGATAACCATTGAGGAAATTGAAAAAAATATTGTAGAAATTGCCTTTGAGCAAGGTTTTGCCAAACCAAAAATTCCGCAATTCAGAACAGGGAAAAAAGTAGCAGTGGTGGGTTCAGGGCCGGCAGGATTGGCAGCGGCTTATCAGCTTAATCAGGCAGGGCATTCGGTAACGGTTTTTGAAAAAGATGAAGAAATTGGAGGACTGCTGAGATTCGGAATTCCTGATTTTAAATTGGATAAATCGATTGTACAGCGCCGTGTTGAGTGGATGTGCAATGAAGGTGTTGAATTTCGAACCTCTGTTAATGTAGGCGTTAATTATTCTGCAGAACAGCTTCACCGAAGTTTTGATGCGATTGTTCTGGCAATGGGAAGTACAGTTCCTAAAAAGCTGCGGATTCCTAACTCTGATGCTAAAGGAATTTATTACGCCATGGATTTTCTTAAGCAAAGCAATAAAAAGGTGAGTGGAATTCCATTCAGTGATGAAGAGATTGATGTTAAAGGAAAGAAAGTCGTAGTTATCGGTGGCGGAGATACCGGATCCGACTGCATTGGAAACAGCAATCGTCAGGGTGCCGAAGTTATTTATCAAATTTATTATAAACCTATGCAGCCCACCACAAGAGATAAAACAATGCCCTGGCCGGATTACCCTGCCTTGTTGCAGATTACTTCGTCTCATGAAGAGGGTTGCGATCGCAGATGGTCTGTCAATTCCAAAGAGTTTATAAAAGATGAGGAGGGCAATCTGAAAGGGGTTCGGTTGGTAGAAGCAGAATGGACTAAAAATGAAGACTCAGGAACTTGGGATTTATACACTGAGAAACCTAATTCTGAATTTGTGATCGACTGTGATATTGCATTTATCACTTTGGGGTATACGCATGTAGAGCACCGCGGACTTGTAGAAGCGCTAGACATTCATCTGGATCCTAAAGGAAACTTAATAGGAACCAATAAAGAATACAAAACCAACCAAACCAAAATTTTTTCTTGTGGAGATGCCAGAAAAGGGCAGAGTCTTGTTGTTTGGGCTATTGCAGAAGGAAGGCAGTGTGCGGAAAAAGTTGATGAATTTTTAAAACAGATCTAAAAACGGAATCCTTATCAGGAACAAATATTTATAATGATAAAAAAAACTAGCACTTGATCTTATCAATAAAGGCGGACTTTAGTCCGCCTTATTTGTATTTATATAGCCAAAACTTAAAATATTTTCTCGCAGATTTTTTGCAGAAAAACAGCAATATTTAAAATTCGCGCATTCGTGGCATAAAATAAATGTTTCCTTATTTTATCGCAGATAAAATCTTTCAGCCTAAAAAAAATATTAAGTATCAAAAAAATACCTTTGTGCCCTTGCGATTAACCAATAATATCAATTATTTAAGTTATTTCCTCTGTTTGCTAAATGATGCCATTAAATAAAACAAAAACGGCAATATAAACAAAGATCCTAATAGTAGAGCCCATCCTAATGCTGAAATGGTTTTCGGGGCAGCCACGTGTTCCAATAAAGAAAGATGTTGCCCGTTTCCAAATAAGATAATATTCGGATTATGCTGATACGTTGCTGCCACCAAAATCATAATCACCTGAAATCCTGCCAACGCTCTTACAGGAAGGAGTTTTCGAGTATTCATCGCTTTTAAGATAAGGAAAAGGCTAATGGTTGCAAAAACGGTAGCCATAATTCCTAAAGGTTTCGAGAAAACCCACATCACCAAAGGAATATCTGAAATATAAGCCGTCAGAAATACCAAAAGACCAGTGATGACAACGAAGATCATTGTCTGTTTTGATTTTTTGATCATTAAGCCTAATTCAAGACGGTCGGTGGTTTCTCTCAAAGCAAATACGGAAGCGAGATAAGCACAAATTGAAATGGTAAATAATCCTACAGCAACGCCAAACCAATTCAGCCAGCTGAAAATATATAAGTCTAAAAATCCAGTAACATCCGGATTGATAGAATGTGAAACCGTCGCTGCAGCAATTAACCCCAAGAAAAAGGGAGTTAATAGGCTTGAAAAATAAAATATCTGAGCGTAGACATGCTGCCAATCGTCTTTCACAGCATCATAATGTCTGAAAGTAAAAGCGGTTCCTCTCGCAATAATTCCAACCAGCATTAAAACCAATGGAATATGAAGATAGGTGGAAAGGGTAGTATAAATCTCAGGAAAACCTACAAAAAGAATTACAATTGCGATAATTAACCACATATGATTGGCTTCCCAAACGGGCGCGATAGATTCATACATAATATCTTTCGTCTTATCTCGCGCTCTTTTTTTGGTGAAAAGTTCTACAATTCCGGCTCCGAAATCGGCTCCGCCCAAGATCACATACAGGCAAATCGACAGCCAAAGAAAACCTATAACTACGTAAATCATGATTTTTTGTTTTTAGGGTTAAACTGAACGTCGGTAGGATCGTATAATCTCGGAACCATTTGTATTTGCCGTCTCAGTAAGAAGATGATAATGATTGATAATGAAACGAAAATCGCCGTGAAAAAATAAAATGAATATTGAATTCCGGGCATTGGCGTTACGGCGTCTGCGGTTCTCATAATTCCATAGATGATCCAAGGCTGTCTTCCAACCTCAGTGACTGTCCAACCCGCTTCCAAAGCAATATATCCAAAGGGAGTAGCGAATAAAAATGTTTTTAATAACCAGTTTTTCGTCAGCCATTCTTTCTTAAAATACATTGCATACAGAAAAATAGTTCCAATAATAATCATGACAACGCCGAAAAAGATCATAATCTGAAAAGCATAATGCACAACAGGAACTGGCGGCCATTCATCTTTCGGGAAATGATTCAGGCCTTTTACTTCATGGTCAAAATCATTGGCTACTAAAAAGCTTAATACTTTCGGGATTTTTAAAGCATATTTTATTTCTCCTTTTTCTTCATCAGGAATTCCACCAATCACGAAAGAAGCACCTTTTTCGGTTTCAAAATGGGCTTCCATGGCGGCTAATTTTATAGGTTGTCTTTCTGCTACAGATTTTGCTGCAACATCCCCGCTTAAAGGAGCTCCAAACGCTCCGATTAAAGCAAATCCGGCTGCAATTTTGAAGGCTTTGGTATGAAATTCCACATTCTTTTTTCTCATAATTAAATAGGCATGAACCCCCGCAACTGCAAAACCTGTCGCACAAAACGCGGCTACAGTCATATGCAGAGCCTGGGGAAACCAAGCTTCATTAAACATGGCTTTAATAGGATCTATATTTAAATATTGCCCATCAACATAATCAAATCCGGCAGGTGAGTTCATCCAGGCATTGGCAGCAACAACTAAAATTCCCGAAGCCAAACCGCTTAATCCTACCAAAAATCCACAAAACCAGTGGAACCATTTATTAAATCTATCCCATCCATAAAGAAAAAATCCGATGGCAATGGCTTCGATAAAAAAGGCGGTTCCTTCTAAAGAAAAAGGCATTCCGAAAATGGGTCCGGCATGTTTCATAAATTCAGGCCAGAGAAGTCCGAGTTCAAAAGAAAGCATTGTCCCCGAAACGGCTCCCACAGCAAAAAGAATGGCAACTCCTTTGCTCCATGCTTTGGTAAGACCTTTATAGACTTCGTTGTTTGTTTTTAAGTATTTCCAGTGTGCAAACGCCATTAAGAAAGGCATTACCATACCCACACAGGAAAATATGATGTGAAACCCAAGCGACATTGCCATCTGCGCGCGGGCTGCTAGAAAATCATCCATAATATCAACTTTTGAGTAAATAAATGTAAGCATAAATTAGAGATTTTAGTATGATTTACAACAGCAATGGTTTAAATAATAGGTTTTAACTTTGATATTTTTTAAATTCAATACTTTCAGATTTCCTCGGAAAAATCAATGCTTTTTTGACATATTTTAACTTTCATACCTCGAAAAAAATCACGATATTTGTAGGTCTTTGCATATAGCAAGATTTTAATATTTGATATGAGTCAGAAACAATATACAGCTAGTAGTATTCAGGCATTGGAAGGAATGGAGCACGTACGTATGCGTCCCTCAATGTACATTGGTGATGTAGGAGTAAGAGGTCTCCATCATTTGGTTTATGAAGTAGTAGATAACTCTATTGACGAGGCGTTGGCAGGATACTGCGACACGATCTTTGTCAGCATTAAAGAAGGAAACGGGATCGAGGTTAGCGATAACGGTAGAGGTATCCCTGTAGATTTCCACGAAAAAGAACAAAAATCTGCTCTTGAGGTTGTAATGACGAAAATCGGAGCCGGAGGTAAGTTCGATAAAGATTCTTACAAGGTTTCCGGTGGTCTTCACGGAGTTGGGGTGTCGTGTGTGAACGCGCTTTCAAACCAGATGGTTACAACCGTTTACAGAGACGGAAACATATATCAGCAAATCTATTCTAAAGGTAAAGCTCAGACAGAGGTTGAAGAAATCGGTCACAGCGAAAACAGAGGAACGAAGCAGTTCTTCCAGCCGGATGATACGATCTTCACAGAGTTGGTGTATAATTATGATACATTGGCAAACCGTCTTAGAGAGCTTTCTTACCTTAATAAAGGAATCACGATTACGCTTACCGACGAAAGAGAAAAATTGGAAGATGATACTTTCAAAACTGAAGTTTTCCATTCTGAAGGTGGTTTGAAGGAATTTGTTGCTTATATCGATGGAAACCGTGAATCGATTATGGAGCACGTCATTTTCATGGAAGGTGAAAGAGACGATATTCCGGTTGAGGTAGCGATGCGTTATAATACATCATTCAACGAAAATCTTCACTCTTACGTAAACAATATTAATACTCACGAAGGAGGTACTCATTTGGCAGGTTTCAGACGTGCTTTAACGAGAACTTTGAAGAAATATGCAGATGAATTAGGACTTCCTGCAAAAGAAAAAGTAGAAATTACTGGGGATGACTTCCGTGAAGGTTTAACGGCAGTTGTTTCTGTAAAAGTAATGGAACCTCAGTTTGAAGGACAGACAAAAACGAAATTAGGTAACTCTGAAGTTTCGGGTGCTGTAGATAAAATTGTTGGGGAAATGCTTACCAATTTCTTAGAAGAAAACCCTAATGAAGCGAAGTTAATCGTACAGAAAGTGGTATTGGCCGCAAAAGCCAGACAGGCTGCGAAAAAAGCTCGTGAAATGGTTCAGAGAAAATCTCCGATGGGAGGTTCTGGGCTTCCAGGGAAATTGTCTGACTGTTCATCTAAAAATCCGGCAGAATCTGAAATATTCCTTGTAGAGGGAGATTCCGCAGGTGGAACGGCAAAACAAGGTCGTGACAGATTTTTCCAGGCAATTCTTCCATTAAGAGGTAAAATTTTGAACGTTGAGAAATCAATGCTTCACAAAGTGTATGATAATGAGGAGATTAAAAATATTTATACTGCTTTAGGAGTTTCTGTAGGTACAGAAGAAGACAGTAAAGCATTGAATATGGCGAAGTTGAGATATCACAAAATCGTAATCATGACCGATGCCGATATTGATGGTTCTCACATCTCAACCCTAATCTTAACGTTCTTCTTTAGATATATGAAGGAATTGATTGAGAACGGATATATCTATATCGCTCAGCCGCCTTTATATTTATTGAAAAGAGGAAACAAAAAACAGTACGCTTATAACGAAAAAGAGCGTGAGCAGTTTACCTTAGAAATGTCTCCGGACGGAAAAGGTGTTGAAGTTCAGCGTTACAAAGGTCTTGGAGAGATGAACCCTGAGCAGCTTTGGGAAACGACACTAAATCCTGAACACAGAATTCTGAAGCAGGTAACTATTGATAATGCAGTAGAAGCAGACAGTGTATTTTCGATGTTGATGGGTGATGAAGTTCCGCCAAGAAGAGAATTTATAGAAAAAAATGCTAAATATGCGAAAATAGACGCATAATTTTTTCATTTTTAGATAGATACAAAAAAGCCCTAATTTTAGGGCTTTTTTAGTGTGATATTATTTCATTTTATAGAGATATAAAATATTTTTTTAATTTTTTTTCAATAAAGGTATCATATTTGTTACAGACATGATGAAAAAACCCCTTTTAAGATGAAAAAAATTAAATTAGTAATGCTAGTTGCTATGACTACCATTTCTGCGTATTCTTACGCCCAAGTAGGTATTAATACCTCTGATCCTAAAGCTTCTCTAGACGTAGTAGGTAATCCTACCAATACTTCAAAACTAGATGGTTTTATTCCACCACGACTTACAGGAGATCAACTGCGTGCGAAAACATATACCGCAGCCCAGACGGGAGCACAGGTATATGTGACGGCTGCGGACTCTAATCCGTCGGGACAAACGGCAAGTGTTAAAACTCCAGGAAGTTATTATTTCGATGGAACAGTATGGAAGCATGTTGTGGGCGCAGATAATGCTTTGCCAAATGGGACAGGTACGGTTATCATGATTAACGGTGTACTTCAGGTGGCTCAAGAAATGTCTTTGAGATTGAGTAATGACTGGACTTTTACCACAAGTTCCGCAAACCCATCTGGCACAACCAATAGATTTTCAATTGGTAACATGACCACAGAATTGATTGATAACTATAATGGTTTTACAGGAACTGCAGCTTCCAATTCATTTACTGTGCAACAAGCCGGAACTTATCTTATAGGAATGAATTTTCCTATCCAAAATCCGAATGCTGCTACATTAAGTGGTAATCTCTATTACGGAGTATTCAATGTAACTGATAATGTTTGGGAAAATTTTGGATTAGATACCATTCAGAATTTGAGCCAAGGTCAGGTGGAAAATGTTAGCTATTTGGTGGCTTTGGATTTATTACCTTCAAAAACGTATTCATTTTACATTGGTCAACAGCAATCAACAGCTTCTACTCTTACCATGAGAGGAATATCAACTATAAACGGTAATACAGCACTCACTTATTTCTCAGTAAAACGTTTAAAGTAAGAATACAAAAAAACACTAGAAAGACTTCAGAAATGAGGTCTTTTTTTCGTGGTACTAATTGTAAAATTATTGGTAAAGGATATTATTTATTTTATTATTTTTGCTCAATTTTAGTAACCATGATGAAAATATTTTCGATTGGAGCATTATCTTTAGCTTCAATATATTATGCCCAAACATATCCCGCTTCCGCCATTCCGGAAAATCTTAAAAAGAACGCCAATATCGTTGTCCGAAAAGATTTTACAACCATTAATATTAATAAAATTGATGAAGTAAAATATCAGATCAACACGGTAACTACTGTTTTAAATAAAGACGGAAATTCTCAGGCAACGGCTTATATTCCTTATGAAAAAGGTGATAATATTTCGGATGTAAAAGTCACGATCTACGACGAGCAAGGTAAAAAAATAAAATCTTTTTCTAAATCAGATTTTAGCGATTTTGCCAATAATACCCAAGGCGTATTTTACTCAGACAATAGGGTAATGGCATTGCAGTACACCCCGACACAATATCCTTATACGATAGATTTTTCGTATCAGATTGCAAATGATAATACTGTTTTTATTCCTGATTTTGTGCCTTTTACCAATACCAATGTGTCGTTGGAAGAAGCTCAGTTTAAAATCGTAAATAAATCCGGAATTGAGCTTAAAACAAAAACATATCCTTCGAAATATAATTATGCCACTGTAACCGAAAGCGACAATGCAGGCGAGAAAATATATTCTTATAAAAACGTTCCGGCGATTGACGATGCTTTGATGTTGCCTAAACCAATAACGATTTTACCAAAAGTAAGTTTTGCTTTAACTAAATTTAATCTTGAAGGAAAACAGGGAAGCATCAATACCTGGAAAGATTTCGGATCTTGGTATTACAACAGCATTTTGCAGCCGGTTTCGGTTTCTACACCAGCGATAAAAGCAGAAATTGCTTCTTTGAATCTGCAAGGTTCTACCGAAGAAAAAGTAAAGAAAATCTATCAGCACATGCAAGCCAAAACACGATATATTTTCGTGGCGTTGGGAATCGGAGGTTGGCAGCCTATGATGCCGGATGAGGTTCAGAAAAAAGGCTATGGCGATTGTAAAGGGCTTACCAATTATATGAAAACCTTGTTGGATGAAGCAGGAATTCCTTCGCAGTATTGTGTGATTAATTCTAATTCTTCCGAGGTTTCTTTTGATCCTGAATTTCCAAAAATGGGCGGAAACCACGTAATTTTAATGGTTCCTACCGAAAAAGGAAATATTTGGCTGGAAAACACTTCACAACAAATTGCTTTTAACCATTTAAGTTACAGAACGACAGATAGAAATACACTTTCGGTAACGAAAAACGGAATTGATATCATTAATACGCCTTCTTATAAACCAGAACAGAATCAGGAAGTTCAGAAATTAAATATTAAACTGAACGAAGATAACAGTATTAACGGAGAGGGAAATTTTGCCTTTACCGGAAATCAATATGATTACAGTTTGGCATTTGCCTATATGTCTCCAAAAGAAAAAAATGATGCGTTGAAAGAAAGGCTTGCTGTTCTGAATTTTGAAAAGGTGGAAATGAAGAATTACGTCAATGATCGTGACAAAGCCGTAGGAAAATTTGATATTGATTTTAAAGCGAGTAATTATTCGAAAAATATGGGAAGTAGCTTGATTTTCAGAGCGGTTCCTATTTATTCGGATAGCTTTTATAAATCTGATGAAAGCAGACAGCTTCCTTTCGAAATCGGACAGTCTTTTAATGATGAATATGAGATCAGTTATGCGATTCCTAAAAATTATAAGATTGATGAAGTTCCTGATAATGTTATGATTAATTCAGAATTTGGAACTTACAAGCTTAGTTTTGTTAAAAATGGCGAAGAATTAAAAGTCATTCGATCGATTAAAGTCAATAAAGGAATTTTCCCGAAAGAAAAATACAACGACTATATCAGTTTCCGAAAAAAAACACTTAACTCAGATAACTCAAAAATTTTAATAACAAAAATATAAACATGAAAAAAATATTATTAGGTGCTTTCTGCTCATTAAATGTTATTTTTATTGAGGCTCAGAAGCATGAATTTTTAGACTTTCCGAAGTTTAATGATGCTGATCTTTCCAGAACAAAATCTACATTGGATGAAAATGCTCCCGCGGAAATTTTATACAAATCGGTTCATTTTAATATAGATACTAATACAGGAAATCTTCGTAAAACGGCTTTTTACAGAGTGAAAATTTACGATAAAGATAAGGTTGAAGACTGGTTGAATCTTGAAATTCCATTATATCAAAACGGAAGCAACAGAGAAACATTAGATAAAATAAAAGCTTTTACTTACAACCTTGAAAACGGAGCTACGGTTTCTACTAAAGTTGATAAAAGTTCCAAATATAAAAGTAAGGAAAGTAAAAATGTGACGGTAACCAAATTTGCTTTTCCAAATGTGAAAAATGGTTCGGTGATTGAATATCAATATGAAGTCGTTTCACCTTTTTTATATGCCATTCCACAGATTTTGATTGAATCTGACACGCCTTCTTTATATACAGAATACGTGCTGGATGCGCCAAGCAATATTTCTTATAATGTAAATTACACAGGTTCTCTAAACCCAAAATACAGAATGGTGGAAGAGAAAATGCTGTATGGAATGAATCACAGAACATACCGTTTTGGTTATGAAAATGTGAAAGGTTTCAAAACGGAAAAGTTTGTGAAAAATGATAGAAACTTCAGAACGAAAATCAGTGCAGAACTGCATTCAACCAATTTTAGAGAATTGAAGTTGTATTCGTCTTCATGGGAAAAGATTAAAGATAAATTGTACGAGGATGAAGATTTTGGAGGTGAGCTGAAGAAAACAAAACTAGCTAAAGAAAATTTGCCGAATCTTTCAGGAGCTACTTCTGATCTCGACAAGGCCAATGCGATTTTTAAATATGTTAAAAATACATTTACGTGGAATAAAGACCGCGGAATTTACACCGAAGATGGCATAAAAAAAATGCTGGAAACAAAAACTGGAAATGCGGCAGAAATGAATCTTTTCTTGGTAATGCTATTAAGAGAAGCAGGTTTAAAAGCCGATCCTATGATTATTTCTACGGTAGATAATGGATTAATTAATTTGATTTCTCCAAGTGTTGCAAGTACCAATTTTGTGATCGCAGCGGTGAATACAAAAGAAGGTTTCCATGTGTATGATGCGACTTCAAGACAATCTAATGTCGATGATTTGCCACCAAGAGACTGGAATGAATATGGAATTTTGATTGCGAAAGATAAAGCGCAGCAAATGCAGTTGGTAAACAGTACTTCAAGTTTTACACATTTAACGACAACGGCCAAAATTAATGATGACGGCAGTATTTCCGGAACATATTCTGATAAAGATACAGGTGCTTTTGCCATGTTTGCGAAGGAAAGTTATGATGAAAATACAGATAAATACAAGAAGCAGTATAAAGAAAATTTTTCGATAGATTTTAATAATATTGATTCTAAAGTATTGGAAAATGGTGATTTTGAAAGCACGATGAGTTTTTCTTCAGACAACCTGATTGATAGGGTTGGTAAGAAAATGATCATCAACCCGATGCTTTTTATGAATAAAAATTCCAATGAATTTGATCAGACGGAAGCAAGAAAATTTCAGATTGATTTTATTGCGCCTTACACGAAAGTGAAAAAGGTGGTTCTTGAAATTCCGGATGGCTATTCTATTGAAGAAATGCCTAAAAGTAAGAAAATTGTAACGGACGATAAAGAAATTGAGTACAGTTACGTAGCCGAACAAAAAGGAAATAAGCTGGAAGTTACCTCAAGTATAAAAGTAGCGAGCGCCGATTATCCTAAAGAGTATTATCCTGCGTTTAAACAGATTTGGGGAGTTGCTTCAAAAAGTGAAAACCAGGTAATCAGCTTAGTTAAAAAGTAGAATTTTAATTAAATTTCAAAAATATTTTAAAACCATTCATTTTTTGAATGGTTTTTGCTTTTATAATAAAAATTAAAAATTATGAAAAATACAGTTGCTGTTTTAGCACTATCTTCTTTCTTTATTTTTTCGGCATGTAAGAAAACCGAAACTCAAAATACAACCATTGAAACTTCCGAACCAAAAGCTGAGCAATTTGTAGTAGATTCTGTAAGCATCAATGATTCTATCAAAATAAGCGATTCACTTCAGTTGAAATTCAGCTCTAAAATGTTGGTTTTTCCATCCATTAAGGATAAAAATTTGTTAGACAGTATTTATATGAAGAAAAATATGAGTGATTTTTCTAAAACTGGCGTTCAAAATTTACTTCAGGCAGAGAAAAACGGTTATTTTGAAAGTGTAAGAAAAGATTCTAAAGATTTCCTTTCAGATATTACTTTTGCTGAGGTGTGGTATGAAGATAACAAGATGAAGCTTGTCTCTCATGCGAATGATTATATTCATATTCGGTATTATGGAGGTTCATATTCAGGGGGTGCGCATGATAATTATGCATACATGGAAAGGGTTTTCGATTTAAAAAATTCTAAAAAACTGGAGTTAAAAGATATTACTTCAATGCCTTCAGCTAAAATTGAAGAATTATTAAAGAAGAATATCAATAAAATAAACAGCGGAACAACCGATGAAAAAGGGGAAGTCAATAATTCTGATATGCTTTTGGTAGATAAAATTCCGGCAACCGGAAATTTCTATTTTGATGAAAAAAACCTGTATTTCCACTATAGTCCTTACGAAATCGCAGCTTTTGCAGCAGGAGATATCGAAATTCCGATTTCTTGGGAAGAATTGAAAGGTACGTTGAATGCTGAATTTAAAGAAAGAATGAAAATTAAATAAATTTTAATGCTTCCAATCAGGGAGCATTTTTTATTTTTGTGGCAATGGAAAAAGTAGCTTTTATCATCAATCCTTTTTCGGCAAAAAAGAATTATCAGCCGTTTTTGAACGAACTTAAAAACAAGGTTGAGAATCCTTTGTACTACATCTCAGAATCTATTCCGGGAACGGATGAATTCATCAAAGAACATTTTGAGAATACAGATATTTTCGTGGCGATAGGAGGTGATGGTACGATTTCCACGGTTGCCAAAAACTTAATCAATACGGAGAAAATCCTAGCTATTTTTCCGGCAGGTTCAGGAAACGGATTTTCTAATGAAACCCAGTTCAGCAAAAATTTAGATGAACTTTTAGAAAAATTAAAAGCAAAAAAATCCAGAAAGATTGATACGTTTACGGTAAATGACCGCCTTTCAATTAATGTTTCAGGAACAGGATTCGACGGAAAAGTGGTGAAGGAATTTGAAAAAACCAATCGCGGTTTTAAAAATTATATTAAAGTTTCTCTAAAAACGTTCTTTAATTATAAACCGATCAAGCTTAAGTTTTTCGATGAACAATATCAAAAACACAACGGAAAATATTTAATGGTGAATATCGCCAATACCCGACAATTTGGGAATAACGCATATATTGCACCTCACGCCAGCAAAAGTGATGGTTTGGTAGATATGGTTTTGGTTAAAAAATTTCCATTGACGTATTCACCGCTTTTTGCTTTGAGAATGTTCACCAAAAAACTGAAAGAGGACGATTATATCACTTATCTTCCGGTTTCAGAAATTGAATTTAAAGTGAATACTAAAAATTGGCATCTCGATGGAGAATTCAACAAAATAAAATCTCCGATTCATGTGAAAGTGCAGCCTTCGAGTTTGAATATTTTGGTTTAGGGAGTTATTGTCTAAAAGCAGTCTCAAATCTTAATAATCATTTTTACCATAATGTTTGTCATTCCGAAGGAATCTAGACGCGAATTTTTTCATTCTCATATTATGCTTAGATCCTTTCAGGATGACAAAGTGAGTGTTGAGTTTTTATGACAAACATTTAAATTTCGACCTATACCTAGCCCCGATCGCAGCAATTGTTTGAGCTCATTTTGAGTATTTCGGCTGCGGCTGGCTTTGCCAGCCGCAGCCGAAATACTCAAAATAGCGAGTGCGTAGAGCGGGAAATTGCTTCTAAAAACTAAACCTCCAATTTCTTTTCCACTTGGTTCGGGTGATCCAAACAATATTGCAACTGCTCTTTATCCAATTGCTTTTCCCAATTGGCAACCACAACAGTCGCAACAGAATTTCCTATAACGTTTGTTAAAGCACGACATTCACTCATAAATTTATCAATTCCCAGAATTAATGTCATTCCCGCAATCGGAATTTCAGGAACCACAGCTAATGTTGCAGCTAAGGTAACAAATCCAGCTCCTGTTACTCCTGCAGCTCCTTTTGAGCTTAGCATCGCGACTAATAATAGCATAATCTGTTTCTCAATCGGAAGATGAATATTTAATGCCTGTGCAATGAATAAAGAGGCTAATGTCATATAAATGTTAGTTCCGTCAAGATTAAAAGAATATCCTGTAGGAACAACTAAACCAACAATTGCTCTTGAACACCCCGCTTTTTCCAGTTTTTCCATAATTCCCGGAAGTGCAGATTCGGAAGAGCTCGTTCCTAAAACCAAAAGAAGTTCTTCTTTTAGATAATACATGAGTTTGAATATATTAAAACCATTATACCAAGCCACTGCCCCTAAAACTAAAACAACAAATAGGGCAGAAGTGATATAAAATGTTCCGACTAAATAGATGAGGTTCAGCACAGAATGAAGTCCGTATTTTCCGATGGTAAAAGCCATTGCGCCAAAAGCTCCGATGGGAGCCAGCTTCATCAGCATATGAACAATTTTAAAAACCGGAGTAGAGAGGTCCTGCAAAAAATCGGTTACTTTCTGGCTTTTTTCTTTTGTTAAAACTAAAGCAACCCCCATCAAAATAGCGACCAAAAGTACTTGCAGAATATTTTCTCCAACCAACGGACTGAAAAGCGTTTCAGGAATGATATTCATGATGAATCCTGTTAACGTAGATTCGTGTGCTTTTTGCTGATATTGCGAAACGTCTCCAGATAATGTTGCAGGATCGATGTTTAATCCATGTCCGGGTTGTAGAATATTTCCAACAACCAATCCTATAACTAAAGCTAATGTTGAAAAAGTAATAAAATAAATCATTGCTTTGATGGCAATTCTTCCTACTTTTTTCAAATCGGTCATGTGCGCTATTCCTAAAGTAAGCGTAATGAAGATGACAGGAGCGATGATCATCTTAACGAGTTTAATGAATCCATCACCGAGAGGTTTCATTTTTTCGCCTAATTCCGGATAGAATCGTCCTAAAAGTATCCCCGCTATAATCGCAATAATTACCTGAAAGTAAAGTTGTTGATAGATTTTTTTTGCCTTCAATTCCACAAAATTTATTTTTTGAAGGACGAAAATTAAGAAAATTAACTTGAAAATATGATAAAAGTCATTAAAAGTTTCGGCGTGGCTGAAAGCCTAGTCTTGGTCGGAAGAAATTCCGACCATTTAAGTTTTAAAAACTTTATCTGGATTCCCTCCGGCAAAGATGATTAATATGGCAGTAATCATATCCCTTAGTTCCATCGCGATTCGTCTTTTAGCCG
>NZ_JBDFPQ010000007.1:0-209373 GCF_039672645.1 Chryseobacterium sp. C39-AII1 | reverse complement strand
CGTATTCACCTGGAAAATGCAGAACTTCCAAGACCCATATCCGAGGCTTATTATATGTCTGTTCATGGACGGCAATTAAGCACAATGCCCATTGTAAGGTATTTTATGAAAGACTTTTGGCAGATGGAAAGCCTAAAAAGCTGGCATTGATAGCCGTTTGTAATAAGCTTTTGAGAATCTGTTTTGGGGTTGTAAAGAACAAAACGAATTATCAACCAAATTATCAAAAAGATTTTAAAATTTTAACCTGAATAATTTGCTTTTTAACATAGAACATCGGGGCTAGGGTTTTAGCTATTCATTTAAATAGTTGGTGAAAACATCAAAACCTGTTTAAATTTTAAATTATTCAGAAAAGTCATTTTGAGCAAAATAAAGCGAAATCAAAACATATGAAACACCTGAATACCAAAGTATTATTTATTCCTTATACTTCAAAAAATTCCATTCAGGATAAAAAAATTAGATAAAATTCAAATAACTTTTCACTTTACATAACAAAACAGACCGCCTCAAAAGCAGTCTGTTTTTCATTCAAAATAAACGATCAAATTTACTTCGGTATACTTCTCATCAAAGGATTGACAATAGACTGGCATCCGTTAATCGTCACAGGAATATACTGTACTTCACCCGCAACACAGTTACTTCGATACACTTCAATTTTTAAATATAAATTATTCATTTTACTGTAATTTTTATACATTTTATTCAATTTAAAATTTAAAAGATTTTGTAACGGATTTCCAATGACAGTTTCAATCACAGAATTTAGAATATCTTTCCATTCCGTAATATTTCCTACCGAATCTTTCTCTGCATAAGCAAATGATAAATGATAAGACGTACAAGGTTCCAACAAATTAAACGTTACCGGATTTGATAAACACAACGACTGTTCATCTTGTTCCAGATCAAAATAAGGCAAAACAGAAACGTCATACACATACGTTTTACTTCCCAAAAGATTCGCCGAAATCACATTATTTAAACGAAGTTCTACACGGTCGAAAGCTGCCCCAATTCCATCTAAAATAATTGCCGTTTTCTGTGAAGCCTGATTGGCAATCAACTTTAATAAATCTAATTTTACAATCTGAGAATCTGAAGCACTTACCTCATCTCCTACAGGCATATCTCCCAAATAACGCTGAATTGTAAAACCTCCAAGCACATTTACATCCAAAATAGGCAATCCCTCAGAGCTCATCACAATTCTTACTTTGTCTCCCGGTCGGGCAATTTCTTTAAACTTTACGGTAAGAACCTGCTTATTCAAAACTCCTAGAGAAGTATTAAAAATAGCTGCCGTATCGTAATTCGGGGTTCCGTGTAGTACCGACGAACTATTATTTATCGCATCTGCCGCAAGATAAGGATACAAAACACCAGACAAAGTAGTGGCAACGCCTAATCCCGCATCCTGAACGCCATACAAAACATCTTTTGCGGAATGATTCAAAAGCAGAGCTGAGCTAGAATTTCCGGGAATTTCTGCACTGCTTACCGAGATATTGGCTTCACAAGCCTGAGCCTGCGTCAACGGAATTCTGTCATCAATATACATTCCGTATACTCTGGCAGAATTAAAAAGTCCCAAAATGCTTCCCATTAAAATTCTTACTCCGCCATATTCTATCGCATTTCCTGAAGCATCTTTAGGGATAAAAGAAACATCTACGGTATTATTTCCAACCAATAAATTCAAAAGATCCAATTCGCCAATAGATTTTACTGGACCAACAGGATTTCCGCTCTTATCTAAAGTTTGAAGCGTAATTCCGCCTAATAATTGCAAAACGCCGTAGTCTTGTCCGAGTTTAATCGTCATGGGAGTTCCTGCCGGAATCGGGCTCGCAAACGCATTCGAAAAACCAAGATCTAACCAAGAATTTCCTATTCCGGCTAATGAAATTGCATTAAAAATAGTGGCATACGTAGAAAGATCATTGTCGATTGCTTTTTCACTATTCGTGCTTCCTCCCGTTAAAATGGCGCCTGTGCTTTTCAGATTGGCCATTCTTTGCACATATCTGTACTCACATTCTTGCCTGTCATACACGAAAACCGTAACTCTTTTCACAATATCACAATTTCCAGCGGCATTTACAGATTTAGCATAATAATTATAAGTTCCTATTTTGGGGAAGTTAATCGTTTGACCAGTTACTTCCTGATTCGTAATTTCATCATAAATTCTTACCCCTATACTTCCCGGTAACTGACTCTGATAATTTGCAGTGCTAAAAGTCGTTGAAGCATCAGCAATTCCATCAAAATTTGCATCCAAAGGCAGGCTAATACTTGTATTGCCGGTAATCTTGTATTCTTTATTTTCCACGGCAGTGAAAGAAGTATAATCGCTTGAGCAATATCCGGCATCGGTTAATCCTTTAATATAATAAGTTCCGAGTGGCTGCCATTTATTGGCTTGTTTTTCAGCAACAGTTTTAAAAGGAATTTCTTTTTGATTGCTGTCTACGACTATATATCCGTCGAAATTTGCATTGTAATTTGGAATGATTTGAGTAATATCAAATTTCCTTGTTCTTATGTTATTATTTAAAAACTCAAAAGAGCAAACCTTTTTTATTTCAGGCATATCATCTACGAAAGCAACGTCGTACACACGAATATCTTCTGCATTAATCAGGTTTACAGAAAGCGGCTTAAATATTCTGATTCCTACTTTATCAAAAGGGATAATATTTCCTGCTGCATCTCGCGGAGCAGCCAGAAAACTGAATTCTGCATTGTTTTGATTAATTAAACCTAAAAGATCCAACCCTAAAACATTAGAATCCAGCTTCAAGGAAGAAACTTCCTGTCCGTCTTTATAAAAAACCACCGAAGATTGGCTTGCGACATCTAATTTTAAAAGCCCCGAAGGAATGCGAACTTTCAATCTAACTGCTTTGTCGTGAACTGCTTTGGGCAAATGAAAAAATTGCTCAACAGTTCCCGAAGCATTCAAATTTAACAAAGCCGTAATCCCGATCTTCGAAAACGAAGTAAGATCATTATCTATAGCCAAATGTGCATTAGTTACAGGTTCAGAATTAATTAAACTTAATAATCCTCCGCCCGCTGTATAAGACGTTAATAAGGAAACGTTACAATCTGAAACATCATTTTTAAAATAATAAGAATCATACACTTTAAAATTGTTGACCCCGCCAAAAAGTAATGAAAAAGAAGTTTTATCATTTATTTCAATGGTTTTTACGGCTTCTTTTGGATAAAATATAGCGTAATAATTTTGAGCGGCATCTTTTGCAATGGTAATTTTATCCTGATTAGCATTAGAATTAGTTGTAGAAACAGAGATCACACTATTTCCGGCTGCATTTTTAAGATTAAATGAAGTTACGTGCTCGCCTCCGATCACCACTCCTAAAACTCCTTTTAAAAGATTCCCCAAACTTCCACCTAATAAGGCATCTAAAAGTCCGGTTTCATTGGAGTTTACTTTCATGTAAAATTTAGAATTCGCCGGAACATACGCTGTAGAATTGTTATATTCCATTGTAAGCGTTCCTGAATAGCCTAATAATCCCAAAGCCGTTCCTCCGTAACTATTGATTTGTGCGAAAGTATTTACATCTGCGTCATTGGCGTTTGCGGGGCTGGTGACATTAGTTCCGGATGAGGTATTGGGTCTTACTTTCTCTGTGGTTTGACTATTATACAACCCTGAAAACAATAAGCAAACGAGGAGTATAAAGCCTTTGTTAATCGTATTTTTCATATTTTTCAATTCAAAATATTTCATTATTTCAATACGAAAACAATGTTTACAAAAGAATAATCTGTTCCGGTTCCGATAACGTCATAAGTAAGAATGCCATTTTCATCAATACTTAAATTTGCCATCGATGTATTATCATAATCAGTCACATAATAATAAAGTTCATTAGCATTTGGAATATTGCCAATGGTATCCGGCGCATTCGTACTTTTTACAAAAGTGGTTCTTGTTTCTGTCCCTATACTCCCACCAGTTGTAGAATTGGCTACAAATTTTTTATTGGTGAACTGAGCCTTATATTCCGCATATAAATTTCTTCTTAATCCCGTTCCTGGAGATGAAGTGTTGAAAACAATGGAAGGCATATAAAAAAATTTAATCGGCGAATCTAGATTGGTGTTGAGTTTCATCCATCTTCCTTCACCATTTAGATTGGGCTCGAAATAATAATACCCTGCTGATTTTACATCTGTCGTTTTACCACTTGCATCTGAAGTTACTCCAGAAGTAACGTAAACTAAACTAGCCTGTTGGTCACCAGAATAGATAAGATCTTTTGCTTTCAGTTCGTCTCCCGTTAATCTTGGCGGAATAATCCCTTCCACAGAAGTTGAATTTCCTGATTCTTTTACATGTAAAGTAGCTTTTGGCTCTGGTGTATTAATCCCTACTTGAGCTGATAAAGTAATGGTTGTAAGTAATCCGATGAGTGTGTAATAGGTTTTGTTCATAACATTATTGATTTATAATTTTTGCTAATAATCCATCAATCAACAACAAACTAAAATATACATTTAAATAATAATAAATCTCTAAACAGTGATTATAGCCACAAGAAAATATCAAACTCTTTTCGGAGTTTGTCATTTAAAATTGGAAATATTCACATTAGAATTCTTTTTATCACGTGTTATGACAAAAAAGTAATTAGTGGAGAAAATATAGGCAGAATTATATCCGTTGGGACATAAGATGTTTATTCCTTTGTATCATGGTAGTTTGTTAGTTTTCGCTGCTAAGATAATTATTTTTATTAACAAAATACAATTAAACACGCTTTATTATAGAAAATTTTACACAGTTATAACAATTAATTTGCATAAAATAAACTTTGATTGAAAATTCAAAAATAATTATAAAGTCTTTTTAAATTTTATCTAGAAGTTTTTGCTGTTTTAATGAATTAATTTGTAACCAAGCATTAAACAAATAGCACATTGATATTTAAAGTTTAAAAATTTGTTATAAAATCTGTTTAAATTATTTTCAATTTATTCATTATAGAAATTAGAATGACAAAATATGATAGAGTTGGCGAATTTCCTAGCCCTGATTGAAGTATTTGTTTGAGCTCATTTTATATATTTCGGCGCGGCAGCGAAGCTGCCGCGCCGAAATATATAAAATAGCGAGTGCGGAAAGCAGGAAATAGCTTCAAAAAAAAAGACAATTCGATAAAATCAAAAACTTACTCAATCTCCTTAATCAAGCGAAAAGTAAGATTAATTCTTGGTTTTATTATCTTCAAAGACTTCGCAATTCTATGCTCCCAGTTTTGCTGCAGATCGCCTTTCATAATCAATAAAGAGCCGTGATGAAGTGGTAAACTATATTTTTTTTGATGGTCATCAACCTTCCTGAAATCAAAATTTCTTGTCTGTCCCAGACTCACAGAAGCGATAACCGGCCGATTGCCCAATTCGCTTTCTTTATCGCGATGCCATGCTACGGAATCATTTCCGTCCCGATACAAATTCAACAAAACGGAATTGAATTTATAGCCGGAAAATTTTTCGATTTTAAGCTTTAAGTTTAATAATTCCGGCGACCATTGATTGACCAAAAATTTATTCTCACCTAAATGGTAAAATTTATTTTCATTGCCGTACCAAGCCGTTAAACGGGGAGTCAGAACCGTTTTATCATACATTTTTTGTGAATTCTGCTTCCAAGGCGTTTCTTTCAGAAGTTTTTCTTCCAGCCTTGAAGCTTCTTTTTCGGATAAAAAATGGTTGGTGTATTCTAATAATTCCTCCGGAAACTGGTAAAAATCATCGGAATTGAATAAACTTAACTGACTCACTATTTTTAATTGAATTTATTTTTCTTTTAGATCTTTATTGATCCGTTTTTCTGCATTTTTCGCTTTCTTCTCCTGAGCTTCCCTTATTTTACGTTGCTCTCTTCTCGATTTTTTCTCTGCTCTTCGTTCTTCACGAATTACTTTATTCGATTTCTTGTTATAAAGCGCATCAATAATCCCTTGCCCTGTTTTGCTGAAAATCTTCACTTTAGGTTTTTCGTGAGTTCCTGTTACTACGATTGGAAAACCAATCCATCCGCCGGGCGGCAGCCCTACTCTCACCTGAAGATCCAATAATCCGTTAAAGCTTGTTGTTCCGCTGATCGATGGTCTTAATACTGAAACTTTAAACGTGAATTTATCTACATGAATCAAATTATTTTTGATATGTGTCTCAATATTCACACCTTTCATATCAGGATCATTAAAGGCTTTCGAACCAATATTATCTCCCACCGCAGAAAGCATTCTCAGATTTTTAACCTCAACATCACGAAGATTGACAACTCCACCACCTTCCAAAGAAGGATAAATCGGTGTCATATTTTTATCAAAATCTCCTTTCAGTTTATAATCCAAAGATACAATTCCTTTTACATTTTTCGCAGCGGTTGCCATCTCACGAACCATATCAATTTCTTTATACGCTCTCTGAACATCAAAATCCAACACTTTCAATGCTACATCATAATTGGCAGTTAACGGAGATTCATCCTGATAACGGGCATCAATATTCATGCGGCTTCCAATAATATCAAACGAGGTATTTTTAAGATAAACCTGCCCTTTATCTACAGAAGCAGTACCTTTAAGATGATTTAAACCTAACCCTTTAAACTCAACTTTTTTAGCATTAGCGACTAAAGATACATCTAGATTTTTCGGAATAATAACCACTCCACTGCTTTTGGGATTTTCAACTTTAGCATATTCTACATCAATAGATTTTTTAGAGTTATCACCTTCTTTCAACGCCATAAATTCATCAATCAGGATATAATTTGAGTTTAAATTAAACTTTCCATGAAGCGTCCCTTTTCGTTCTATAAAATAATTAATAGTGTTCAAAAGATAGCCATTCAAAGCAAAATCTGATTTTCCATAAGTGGCAAAAAATTTTCGAAACCACATTTTTTCATTCTCAAACTGGAAATTTCCTTCCTTAATAAAAAACGATTTAGGTAAATATTCGGTGGTGGCTTTTATATTTTTTAAAATTAAATTCCCTTTATTATCCAATTTACTGTACTGCCCTTTCGTGGCATAACTTTGTCTACCGTTTAAAGATAAATCGGCCATAATTAAACCACTAACATCGAAGCCTTTTTTAGCAAAGACTTTATAAATTCGACCTACATTTAAAACGCCTTTTGCACGAACTTTATATAAAACGTCTTCAAAATTTTGCAAATCTGCATTTACAAACACAGGATTTCCTTCAAAATCAAACTTAAATGGATCCAGCTTTATGCCAAGACTTTTGAAAGTACCGTCAGTATTGATAATATTGGCAACCAAATTAATATTCTGAATCGCATTCGGGTAATATTTTGTTTTTAACCAACCATTTTTCAGGTTTAAATAACCATTCGTTTTAGGGAATAATTTTTTGTCTAAACTAAAGATTCCATCCGCTTTAATATTGGTATCCATCAATCCTCTTATATCAATATCTTTCAATCCTAAAGCTTCATCCAAGGTTTGAAGATTCACCGCACCTTTTACATCGGCCTTTATTTTCATCTCGTTAAGACCTTTAGTCGTTACAACTGCTCTGAAATTATTGTTCGGACCAAGATCAAAACTAAGTTTTTTCAAATCAATTCCAAGTTGTTCTGTGTCTAGCGATGGTAAATCTACATTCAGATCCATATTTAAGTTATTCATCGGAACCGGAGCTTTTCCATTGGAAACAAAACCATTTTTTACCAATAAACGGGCTTTTAATCGCGGTTTTAGATTTTTAGGTTCACTAAAACGTCCTTTTAAATGAAAATAAAGATCACTATTTCCTTCAATCTTAGTATCTTTTGCCCAATCGAGATATTGCGGAGGCAATACAGAAATCATTTCTCGAATAGTTGTTTTTTCTGATGCAGCCTGAATATCAAGATTATACCCATCTTTCAAAATACTTAAAAAACCTGTAAACTTTAAAGGCAATTCATTGATTCTTAATTCGTTTTTTCTCAAAACGAAGGTTAACGCATTGGTATTGATTCTGGTGATTAAATCTGCATGTAAAGTTTTCTGTTTAGCGTAATAAATTCTGTCTAAACTAAAATCAAGCTTATTAATATCGAGATTGGTTTCAAGATCGAAAATATCTTCACTTAGACCTCCTTTTCCTGTATAATTGAGTCCTTTAGCATCAACCAAAACTCTTGCAGAATGATCGTTATATTTTACATTCCAGTTCTTAAGCTTAATTAAATCTAGTTTTATGGAAGTTCCTGAATCTGCGGTATCTTTCGGTTTATCAGAAGGTTTTGAGACATATACATTGTAATTTGCCTGCCCTTTCGTATTTACAAAAACGTTCGCATAAGCATCCGTCACATATATTTCATCTATTTTTACCTGACGGTCGAAAATGAGACTTTTAAGATTAATTCCTGCCGCTACTTCTTTGGCTGCCAATAAAGTATCTTCTTGAAATGGTTTGGAACCCTTCAACAAAAAATCATCCACAGAAACCGTAAGTGATGGAAAATGTTTAAAAAAGCTTAAATGCGTTCTTTTATAATCGAGTTTACCTGCTAAATGTTTATTGGCAAATATTTTTACCTGCTCCGAAATGGTTCCCGGAAATAAAATCGGAATAATAAACATGAGAAACAAGATGGAGGCAATGGAAATTCCCGTCCATTTCAGAATTTTCAAAATGATTTTCTTAAACCTTTCCATAAACAGATATTTTTGTGATTGATAAATTAACAGCTATCTAAAATCAAGCCATTAAGGCAGGAACATTCGGCAAAAACACCATCAAACCTCGAAATATTAAAAAATAAAACAGGCTTATCTTAAGCGACAGCCTGTTTTTTAACAAGATTAATTTTAAAAACTGCAATCTCAGAAAGCAAAATTTATAAAAAGAAAGGAGGCAAAAAATCCTCCTTTCAAACTAATAACCTAAAAAGCCTATTTGACTTCTTTATATTGTGTGTGTTTTTTTATCTGCTTTTTAAGAAGCGGTTTCCAAGGTTACCTTATATTAAAACAGTTTCATCATTTGTATTGATTATAACTACAGCCTATCAACCATAGCTATAAATGATTTACCTATTTATATAAAAACAAAAATTTAAAACATTAATTATTGTCCATAAGGTAAATTTTATACTACAAAGTAACAATATTGCGAAATAAAATTATCTATCAAAAATGTAGATATATGTCGATGAAATTGTAGATATTTATCGATGAAAAAAGCCAACTTCATAATAAGTTGGCTTTGTATTTACATTGAATTTAATCCGTTTAAGTTGTCCTGTTTTGCAGAACCTCTTTTATCCCTTCCAAACCTTCGCTGAATTGGGTTAAAAGAGAAATTACCTGAACCATTCGATCATTATCACCCAGACCTTTGATCATTTTATTTTTAACAAAAGTCTTTTTTATTTCTTCCCAACGTAATTTTTCATGTTCGGTCATGATGTTCATCATTTCTTTCAGTTTCAACATATTGGATTCCGCTCCCGTGGTCAACGTTTGAGACTCATTTTGGTAATGATTTAAAACAATCTGCACAACCTCATCCTCTTTCAGAATAGGCTGCATCTGTACGATCAGTTTATTCATATTTCGGTAAGAACCCTGCAGTTTAAAGGGCGGTTCGTTACGATAATCGTCTGCCATGGCTGCTGAGGCAATATACTGACTATTCACCTTAAGCACAATATCACGGACTTTCATGGTGTTTTCAAGTACCTTTCTAAAGTCTGAAATCTCGTTTGTGCTAAAATTGCCCAACAGATCAACCGCAGGATTATCTGCCTGCACGGCGTCGTAAAGTCTGTATAAATTTTCCATTCCCGGTTGTGTCAATCGGCTTAAATAATCGTTGGAAGTCAGCGCATTTTCAATTAAACTTAAATCAAATAATTCTGTTTTACTTCCCGAAATTTCCCCTAAATTATAAGTATCGGAACGGTTCGCCAACATATCCGGAATTTTAAACTTCTCCCCGTTTTCTGTGTAAGGATTACCTGCCATCACCAAACAGAAACGCTTAGAACGAAGATCATAGGTCTTACTTTCTCCATTATAAATTCCTTCAATTTTTCGCTGTCCGTCTGCCAAAGAGATAAATTTTTGCAAAAACTCCGGATTACAATGCTGGATATCATCAAGATATAACATCACATTATCAGCCATTTCCAGAGCTAAATTCAACTTTTCGAGTTCCTGTTTTGCTCCGGC
The DNA here is from genome assembly GCF_039672645.1 of Chryseobacterium sp. C39-AII1. Classification (NCBI taxonomy): domain Bacteria; kingdom Pseudomonadati; phylum Bacteroidota; class Flavobacteriia; order Flavobacteriales; family Weeksellaceae; genus Chryseobacterium; species Chryseobacterium sp. C39-AII1. The sequence continues at coordinate 199,117 of NZ_JBDFPQ010000007.1, read as the reverse complement.
ATTTTTAGCTTCACTTGGATCGGTTGAAATAATATCATACCCGATCGACGGCCCGTTAATCTTCATAAAAACAAGCCCCATTCTGTCTGCCATATATTCCATCAACGTAGTTTTTCCGTACCCCGGTGGCGAAATCAAAAGCAGCATTCCCATTCTGTCGGTTCTTTTATCATTTCCGACCGTTCCTAACTGTTTGGCCAAATTAGCTCCGATTAAAGGAAAGTAAACCTCACTGATCAGTTTATTTCTGGCAAATGAACTCAGCACCTGCGACTGGAAAGTCTCCAGTTTCAACGATTTTTTCTTGCTGCTGACCCAAGTTGATTTTAATTCCTGAAGCTTTTTGTATTTTGGAACTGTAACTTCGTTAAAATAATCTAAACGCGAAGAAAATTCATAATAATTAAGATGATATTCCACATCTTTTTCTAGAGATTTCAGTCCTTTTAGCGTAATTTCATAAGCAACATGCTGAATATTTTTTTCATTAAAATTCTGAGTTACCAGAAAAGTTGCTGTTTCCTGTTTGATATTTTCGTCAACCGTTAATTCTTTACTGAAAATAAATGCCTGCAAAGCACTTTCTGCAATAAAATAACACGCTGAAGGATGCAGATATAAAGCCTCGATCTGATCTGTAAATTCAAGGTCTTTCCTTTTTTCTTTAAGATCTGAAAAGAATGCTTCATATAAATTTCCAGCTTTTTCAGAAATAATAAAATGTTCTCTGTTTTCCTTTTTAAGATAAATGGCGGCATTCTCAAAATTAGTTTTACTGAAAAAATTACTGTTTTGAGCAAATAATTCTATTTCGGAAGACAATTCATCAACGAGATACTGAAAACCTTTATCTGTGATAAAAGATTGCGAAATAAGCGCCGCTGCCTCAAACTGTTTAGCAAAATAAGCCTTTCTTTTCTGATCCAGAAACTTCCAGAAAAGCTGAGCAACGGAACGCTCCTGAGAAGTAAACCTCATCAGTCCCAATTCGTTATGCATCTGCTGAAGTCTGGTTGTGATCAGCAAAGCATCTTCGTCATGAATTCCTTTTACCAAACCTTCTCCAAAATGTTCCGTCATAAACTGCTGAATCAATTGGCGGTTTTCTTCTTCCACGACGATATTTTTATTTTGGTTAAAAATATTCCATGATAAATATTCGAAGCGTTTTACCTTTTGGTTTTCAGAAATATATTCCTGATTCCAAACTTCTTTATAATCTGAAAGCGCTTCAAAATCGAGAGGTTCGTAAAAGCTTGTTCCAGTTAAATGATAATAATACTGTGCATTTTTAAGCACCATCGTAAGATCAAGCTTCTGGCGATTGACGGCAAATTTATAATCACCTAACGTAATTACATGATCTCCATCTGCATAAATTTCCTTCTTATCTTTCAGTTTTCGTGCAGATTCCTGCTGAGAAGTTTTCAGTAGCGTCTGAATTTCCTCCGCTTTGGCAGAATCTTCCATCTCCATAAGCTGTCGGGCCATATCTCTGACTTTTTCCACCATAAGATCGGTCGCAAAATAGCCGTTGATCTCGTTTTCACTGTCAAAACTTTCGGCTTTGGTCTGAACAGATTTTAAAATCCTTTGTGCAGAATCATATAAATTCTGAGTTCTTTTATTCCTGGATTCTGTAAGCTGAACCCTTTTATTCTGAAAATGACCGTATACCTCTTCTCTTTTTTCTCCGATCTTCTGAATAAATTCTTCAAAATCAACAAACTTGGTTTCCATATCTTCCAACTGAATTGAAAGCTTGGTAAGGTATTCATCACATTTTTCCGGTGTCTGAGAAAGTTCTAAAAAGTTGATGACCGACTGATCAAACAAAGTCGTTTGTGCCTGAAAATCAGCAGAAAGTTCTTTTCCTGAAATTTCTCTTTTTCTTTTTGAAAGTTCTAATCTTTCCTGATTCAATCTTGCAAAAATCAGAGAAATATTTTCGATAATCTGAGTCGACTGTGAGGTATCTTCAATTTTCAGATTGTTCACAATATCTACCAAAAGCTCCAACTGAGCGGACAGGTTATTGATCTCTTCCTCAATGGCTTTTGCATCAATGGCTTTTTCAAGATGAATAATCTGCTCGGTAATCGTCTCTGCACGTTGTTGATAGGGCAACAGCGAGTTTTCCTGCAAAAGGAAAGTGACACAAGCATTAGAAAGTTCTTCCGAACGCTCTGAAAGCGATTTTTCCAAACCATCAAGAATCTCAGTATCGGCATATTTCAGTTCTCTGGCACTGGTAATTTCTCCACGCAGGGCGCGGATTTGGGAGAGCATATCGATATATTCCGTTAATTCAGAATAATGAATTCTCTTTGTATCATCAAGCGTTTTTTCACAGGCTAGCTTTATTTTTTCAATCGCTTCTGTTGTATTTTTCTTTTGCTCCACGACTTTTTCGTATTCATTGATCGCCGAATGGGCAATTTGCCTGATCTCTTTTAAAGGCTGATCGAGATGCTGAATTTCTTCTTCACCCAAAAAGTAATAAGCATCGAGAATCGTGGTGGAAAGCTTAACAATATCATCGTAAAGTCCGCTGTAGGAATCTTGTTTATTCAATAAAGTAATCAGTTCCTGACTTTCAGCCATCACCCGAACGATGTCTTTATTTCCTATTTTATATAATAAATTATCAGATTTTTCAGTATTTTCCTGTAATTCTTTCGAATATGGCGACTGCCAGATCTGGGCAAGATGGTGCTTCGTAGTTTCTACACTTTCCCTTAAATAAATCAGCCTTCCGTCGTGCAGAATTGTATAGCCACTGCATCGAATGGGCGTTTCAATAGTCTGTGTGATGATATTATACGAAATCAGCTGATAATTATTGGTTTTATCATCATAGAAAACATATAAAAAATTTTCACCATTAGGTTCAGGAATCGTTTTCAGATAATGTAACCTGTTTTGATCCTGAGAAATGACCTTTAAACCTCCGGTTTGCAGTGCATAACCATTTGAAAATAAAATCCCCTGACTTTCAGGAAGCAAAACCGCCGCATATTTTAAAGTATCAACCCTGGAAACTGTTTTTTCCTTATGATTATAAATAAAATAACGCTCCGTTTCCTGATAAGGCCTGATTTTAAACAAAACCAGATTCCCCAAATCACAGAAATGAATTTCAGCATCATCCAGATTCTGATCTTTATGAACCACATCTTCGGAATAAATTCCTTTTCCCGTTTCTGTATTATCTTCAATTTTAATGGTAAGATCGCCTCCGATAGATTCCACAAAAACCTTATCTGCCAGAGAAACATGAGGATATTTTCCGTTTCGCTGCATATCGCGGGTTGCTTTCGTCCATATAAAGCCATGTTGTGGCGGATAACTTACTTCCGACGCACTTCTGGAATCGATATAAATAAGCGTATTTTCTTTGATCAGCCATTTGAATGCTTTGATATCCGTCGTGCTTTCAGAAAGCTGGAATACCATGTACAGATAGTTTTCCGTGAAGTAAAAACGGGCAAAAAAGGTATTTCTGTAATATTTATATAAATTTTTGAACTCATCAATAAAAATTTCATCATTGATTAATGAAACATCCTGAGGTTCAAAACGGTTATTATTAATTTTATGAATGGAAAAAACATCGGTAATATTTACTTCAGTCTGCATTCCCAAATGTGCATTGGAACCGAAAATCAGAAGATCGTTGAAAGAAAAAATATCCTTTGCCACACAGCTGTGATCTGTAGAAATTCTTTCGTTGGCAATTAATGAAAAATCGATACCTCCGAAAATGCTTTTACGTTTTTCGTTCAGCTTCTGAAGCCTTTCAACAAGGTCGTTTTTCTGCTCATTCAGACGGTTCTGAATAATTTCGTATATACCGGAATTAAGTTTTTCTGACATAATTTTGGTTTAAATAATTCTGATTTTAAACTAATTGGATTTTAACGCAAAGCCCGCAAAGATTTTTTTTATACTGAATGTTTTTAAGTTCACAAAGGCGTTTCACTTAACTAAGACCGCAAAAATTTTTATTAGTTTTAATTCTGAATTTCATGAAAATTTTTGTTAAAAAAACTCTCAAAGTTTTCGCGAAAATCCGCTACCGACCATGAGAGTTTTACTGATGTTTATGTTGAGTTCAATGGTTCTCCAATGGTTATTGCAAAGGCTTTTGATCTACTCCTAAATGTTTGGCCATATCTAAAGCCCTATGCAGAATTCCTTTTTCATTTTGATCTGCCACGCCATTCAATTTAAATATCAATGAAGCAACGCTCATATTTTTAATATCTTCTGATGAAATATTGTATTTATTCACCATTCTCATTACTTTGCTGATGATATTTTCATTACCATCCAGCAAATTATCTCTCAGCAATTGGGCATTTTCACTGTGATTGATGAATTTATCAATTCCTTTTCCTGCAGAAACCTGACGAATCACGTTGTCAAAGAATGTGTTATCACCGCCAACGATGTCGATATTTGCAGATTTGAATGCTTCTGCCAATACCAATGCCTGAGCGTCTGCAATCTCTTTCTGGATAGAAATTTGTGCCAATTCCACTTCTTTTTCTTTAGCCAATGTTAAACGGAATTCTTCGTGCTCTTTTCCTGCATCATTCAGCTTTTTCATTGCTTCGGCTTTTTCGGTAATTCCGGCAGCTTCTGCCAATGCTTTTTCTTTGATAACTTCAGCCTGAGCAATACCTTCCTTCTTGATCGCGTCTGCCTTTTTCTCGATAACAATCGCTTCCACAATTCCCTGTCTTTCGGCAACATCTGCCTTCGCCTGCATTACCTGAGCTTCAGACAAACCTACCGTTGCCTCTTCTTTTGCTTTGGCATCTGCAATAATCTTGCGAGCTTCTGCTTCTTTTTCAGCGGCATCTCTTTTTGCCTGAGCTTCGATGACATATTTCTGAGCATCTTTTTCGGCTGCCAATTTGCGGGATTCTGCGGCTTTTGTTTCCTGAATTAATTTTTTCTCCGCTTCCTGAGTCGCCATCGTGATTTCCACCTGCTTTGTTCTTTCAGCGGTTTTAAAAGCTTCAAGATCTTTGATTCCCTGTTGCTCTTCCACAACCGTTTTTTCCATTGTCAATCTCTCACGAATCGCATCCTGAATGGTCTTCTTTTCGAGTTCAATCGCTTTGTCTTTTTCGATTTGCGCCAAAGAAACGATTCTTTCTCTTTCTGTTGCTTCAAGCGCCTTATCTTTCAGTACTCTTTCAGTTTCTACAAGATCGGCGCGTTCTTTATTTTTAGCAGCAATAACCACCTGACGTAATTTATTTTCTTCTGCAATCTGCAATTTTTCTTCGGTAGCAATTCTTACGGATTCGTATTTCAGACGTTCTTCCTCTTCCACTTTTAAGATCTCTGCATTTTCGCGCGCTCTGATATTGGCAACTTCTCTTTTTTGAGACTCTTCTTTTTCAGCCAATTGTTTTTCCAATTCAAGAATGGCTTCACGGGCTTCTACATTCTGTTTGGTGATTGTTTTTTCCTCGTCTCTGCGAACCTGATTGGCTTTAATATTCTGAGTGGCGGTTAATTCTGTAATCTTCTTGATCCCTTCAGAATCTAAGATATTGTCTTTATCTAATTTATCAATAGAAGTCTGTTCAAGATAATCAATCGCACAGTCATCCAACACGTAACCATTCAGGTCTGTTCCGATAATATCTAAAATTTCCTGACGAAATTCGCTTCTTGCTTCATATAATTCGGTAAAATCAAATTTTTTACCAACTGTTTTTAAGGCTTCTGAAAATTTAGCTTCAAAAAGCTCGCGCAAAGTATTGGTATCCGATGCTCTTTGGCAACCAATTGTTTGACCCACATTCACAATATCATCCACCGATTTATTTACTCTGATAAAGAAAGCCACCTGAATATCGGCTCTCATATTATCCTTACAAATCAATCCAGCCCTTCCTTCTCTGGAAATTTCAAGCTTTTTAACTGAAATATCCATAGATTCCATACGGTGGATCACAGGAATTACAATTCCGGCATTAAAAAATACTTTTGTGCCTCCGTATCCTGTTCTAAGCATTACAATTCCCTGAACAGTTTTTTTGTACATCGACAGTACCCAGAAAATGAGCCCTACCGTAGCAATTACAACAACAATGATTCCGACAATTAAAGGTATGTTCATAATTTAATAGTTTATATATTAATGTGTTTTTTTTGGTTAAAAATTTAAAGAAATGATAAAATATAGTTCAGAATGAGCATAAAAAGAGAAAACATGACATTGGTTTTTAAAATTTAAAAACATGATCTACAACGTAGAATTTTCTTCCCGGCTCTTCATCTACAATCATCACCCGCGTTCCGTGTTCAAGCTTTTTTCCGTTGTTGCTTTTCACCATCAGGATCATAGGATCGCTTCCGATGAAAACTTCCATCATCCCGATCTTTTCGCCTTCAATAGTAGATTTTAACCTTCCCTCTCTTCCCAGAAAATCGTGAGATCTTTCTCCCTTATGATTGATTTCTTTGAAAAAAGGATTGAGTGGCTTTAAAATCAGTTTCGTTACAAACAAACTCACGATCAACAACGGAACAACCATTAATGCTTCTGCCCAAGTGGGCAACGAAATAAAAACATTAAGGTAAATAGACCCCAACCAAGTAAGTAAAAGAACCAAGGTAAGAAAGTAGGTCATCGGAACAATATCCAGATTCAGGAATTTGAGAAAATGCGCCCAGGCAGAAGGATCGTCCGAAATATGAATATGGCCGTCCGGAGCGTCTATATTCGTATCGACATCTATGTCAGAATCTATTCCTACATCAATATCCAACCCTGTAAGCATGGTAAAAATCCAGTAAATGACTGACAGTGTCAAAAGCACGCTCAGAACCGTATTTACGGGAGAAAACGCAATATGTAAAAATTCCTGAAAGGTCATTCTTTAGCCTTTTTTAAGTGATTCTTTTAGTTTTTGTAAAGCATCTCCTGCTTCTGTCTCCTCATTCTTCACCAAAGCATCAATTTCTTCATCCACTGATTTTCCTGCTTTGGAAATCTCCAGATAAGCCTCCGCTTCGGCTTCCTGCTGTATCACTCTCTCTTTCAGCTTCTCCAGCATACTTACCGTTCCGCCTGTATCTATCTGGGTCATTTTCTGATTGATATCGCGGGTTGCTTCACTTACCTGAACTCTGGCGTTTAATGTTTTAAGCTCTGTTTCCCATTTAGAAATACTCGCTTTCAGATAATCGATATTCCCCTGCATTTTATCGCAATCTCCGTGAAGCTTTTCAGATTCCTCTTTCAAAGAAGCTACCTTCTCCTGAGCGGCAGCCTGTTTTTTTAATGCTTCTTTTGCCAAACGATCTGCTTCTGCGCCATCAACCTCTCCATTTTCTGCTTTTTGAACCAACAGCACTGCTTTTTTATAATACTCTTTAGCCGATAACTCTTCTGCTTCCGCTTCATTTTTTTTACGGATAGACAATGCTTTCAGTTGTGCCAATGCCTCAATTTTCTCAGCAAGCTGTTCTTTCATCTCTCTGATTCCTTGCTCCGTTAATTTTATAGGGTCTTCGAAATCATCAATCACAGAATGAAGCTCTGCTTTTCCTATATTTACTAATCTTTTGAAAATGTTCATTTTAAATATTTTTAGTGGAATTACTTACTCATTTCGATCATTTCATTGGTAAATTCACCGACAAGAATTCCCAAAGAATTGATAGAGGCCATAACCTCGTTTTGTGCCATATTATCAGTCGGTAGCGTATCTCTGAAGATCACGCGTTTTCCGGTATTGTCTAAAACAAAAGCACCGTGTACAATATCTCTGTTTTTCTGAAGAAGGGTTTTGTATATTTTCTCAGTCGGATTTTTAACCTCGAAAAGAAATTGCTCCATAATAAGGATAGAATCCGAGACGATAAGGATCATATTTTTGATTCCGTGCGATTCTTTCTCAATGATAAGAATTCTTCTGGCTTCATCATCTAAAGTAATATTAAAACCACTATCTAACAGCCATTCTTTAACTCTTCTAAATATTTGATTTCTCATAAGCATCCATGTTTATTACTAATTCTGTTTCACAAATATAGAATTTTAATTTTCAAAATGCAAATATTTTTAGCAATAAATTTCATTCATTTGCTGTATATTTGCAAAAAAGATTAGACTAATGAGCTTTTTCGGAACTAATATAAAGAAGATAAGACAGGTAAGAGGGCTTAGCCAGAAAGCATTTGCAGACCTTTTTGAACTTAACAGAGGGGTAATCAGCTCTTATGAAGAAGGACGAGCAGAACCCAAAATAGAAACCTTATTAAAAGTAGCAGATTACTTCAATTTAGATTTACATAATTTATTAACAGAAACATTACAGGTTAATCAATTAGCAAGCGGTTCAGATATCGATCATATAATGTTTGCAGCAGATCATTTGCCAAATGTGGTTTTAAATAATGATCCAAACACTACAAAACTGCAAAAAATATTAGCAAATATAGATTTAGTATATGAATTCTCTGAAGGCAATAGTCTTTTATCGAATTATCAGTATGGTGATATTTTGTTTTTGAACAAGACTAACAAAAGTAAAGAACCTTTCTCAACTCTTATCGCTCATATTGACGGAAATCTTACATATTATTCTGAAATTACAGAAAAAGAAATACCGCAAGCCGAATTTTATAAAATAGTTGGCTATATTTCCTTAGCGGAAAAGAAGAATATTCTTGGGGAAATTTTGGAGAGGTTGGAGAGATTGGAGAGGAAATGATGTGTTTTCACGCCACGAATCCACGAATGATAATCAATTATTTTTTAGTACTAAAATAAAACCAGTGTCATCTTCTTTATCTACAAGCCTATTTTTTAAGTTTAAACCATCTCAAATTAATCACAAAGACATAAAGAAAGCGGACTAAAAGTCCGCTCTCATTAATCAAGATATTTTAAAAATGTACGATGAAGATTATCTTTCAAAATATATCAGATACAATTCTAATGCTCATGCTCTCCTGAATTGGTCAGTTTTGCATTTACGAAAAAGGCGCCTTTCACCACAATTTTAGCATTCGGAGAAATATTTCCTACAGAAGTAATGGCTGTGTAGCCCATATCCGTTGAGCCTTTGATAATTTCAACCTTTTCAAAATTCATTGTTTTTGATTGATTTTTAGGCTTTTCTTTTTCATGGCTCTCATTATTTTCCTCTTCATGCTCATCAGGTTTTTTATCGGTCTGCACAAAAACATAATATTTTCCGTCTGCTTCTACGATAGCCTCATTAGGAATGGCTGGTGTTGTACTTTTATCAAGACTTACAATTCCAGTGATGTTCATTCCGTCAATCAAGCCAGTTTTATTCCCTGTTACATTGGCATGAACGGAAATCGTTTTGCTTTCATTTTCAAAAGTCGATCCTACGCTGTAAATGGTGGCATCATACTCTGTTTCAGGATTGTTGGTTAGTTTAAAATGAACAATCTGCCCCACTTTCATTTTAGGCAAATCTTTTTCAAAAACCTGTAAATCAAGATGAATCGATTTGTTATCAATAATTTCCAAAACCGGAGACGAAATATCAACATAGCTCCCGATCTGCGCATTAATATTGCTGATCGTTCCACTGATTGGAGCTGTAATAACCAGACCCGATTTTAGATTTCCGTTGTTTACACTTCCCGGACTAATTCCCATCATCTGAAGCTGTCTTTGTAAAGAAGCTTTCTGCGTTCTCAGACTTTTCAGTTCCGCATCGGCACTTTGAAGATTCTTTTTAGCTCCGGCATCGTTGTCAAAAAGCTCCTTTTGTCTTCTGAACTCCTGTTCTGCAAAAGAAATTCTACTGTTTACCGTAAGATATTGTTCCTGAAGCTGAATATATTCCGGATTGCTGACGGTCGCCAAAACCTGACCTTTCCTTACAAAATCGCCAATCTGGAAATTAATGGTTTTAATTATTCCTCCATACAAAGAGGTAACCGTTGCCTTATTGTTATTAGGAACCCGCAATAATCCATTAGCTTTGATAGTTGAGGTTAATTCTTTCATTTCGATGGTTCCCAATGTTACACCGACTGACTTCATTTGTTCATCAGTTAATTCCGCGATGGTTTTCGGCGCTTCTTCATGTTTTCCTTCCGCCTGTTCAGTTTTTACTTCTCCCTGAATTTCTTCTGTGGAGCCTTTCTTTCCGCAGCTAACTGCTAAAATACTAACCAGAATTAAAGAAAGGATGCTATTTTTGATTTTCATTTTTATTGATTGATAATTGAATTAATAGTAACGACAGATTCATTCACCTGCTGAATAGACTGCAGATATTTCAACTGAATATTGGTAGCCGTCTGTAATGCGAAAAGATATTCTACATAAGAGATTTCTCCGGTTTTATAGCCTAATTGTCCGGCTTTGGTAATCTTTTCAGCATTAGGAATCGCCTGATTCATATAGTATTCATATTGTTTTACATTCTGCTGATATTGGCTGAAAGCATTTTCGAGCTGAGCTTCCAGTTGTTTTTGCTGAAATTTCGCATTCGATTCTGCCATTTGTTTCTGATAATCAAACGACTGCATTCTTGCTTTTGTTGCTCCAAAAGTGAGAGGAATGGAAACGCCGACGGTCGCCGAATGAAATCTGTTTCCTCCGTTAAAATACTGCTCCATCCCATTCACAGTCTGAAAACCGATCAAAGATTGATTGGTATACCCGATCGTAAATTCCGGAAGTCCTTGCGATTTTTCAACATTTTTATTCTTTTCCGCAATCTCCATTTCCTGATAAAAAGCTTGTATAGAAGGGTGTTTTGCAATCGCTGAACTGTCTAATATATCACTTACTTTTAAAGGTTGGTAATTTAAGTCAAACGGAACAGCCAAATCTTCAGATGTATTTAAAACTGTTTTAAAATTTTTATAAGCATTCATCAAATACACTTCATTCTGCTTCAGCAATAGATTAATTTCACCTTTCTGGGTTTCAGCAGTATTAATTTCAATCTTTTTAATATCTCCCGCTTTAAATCTCACCGTTGCAATTCTGATGAAATCATTATACAAACTATCCAGATTCTCCAATTTTGATTGATTATACTGCAAATATTCAATCTGATAATAATACGTTCTCACCTGCTTTGCCAGTTCATTTGCAGAAATCTCTTTGCTGATTTGCTTTCCTTTAATTTCCTCATTAATCAATTCTTTTTTTGCTTTAAACAAAGTCGGAAACGGAATGGTTTGATAAATAGAAAAAGATTGGTCGAATTTCTTAGAATTATATTGCCCCAACTGAGCATCAACATTCATTTTCGGGAGTTCTTTTGCTGTAGACATTAATGCTTCAGATGATTTTAAATCTAAATCTTTAGACTTCATTAAGTCACTATTGGTTAAAGCCATTTGAAGTGCCTCTTCGATGGGTATAGGTTTTCCCTGTTGTGCTTTAAACATTGATCCCAAAAATAAAAATCCTAAAACTACCACCGTTGTTCCTGCTTTAGATGCAATTTTTTTTAAATTAATAGTAGAATTAAAAATAATATACAACATCGGCAACACAAACAAAGTCAGAAAAGTAGCCGTCACCAATCCACCGATAACCACAGTTGCCAAAGGTTTCTGAACTTCTGCGCCCGCACCCGTGGAAATCGCCATTGGTAAAAATCCTAATGAAGCGACGGTTGCTGTCATAAGAACAGGTCTTAATCTTGTTTTAGTTCCTTCTAAAACTCGCTTTAAAATATTTGTTTCGCCTTCTTTTTCGAGCTGATTGAAAGTTCCGATTAAAACAATTCCATTCAAAACGGCAACTCCAAATAAGGCAATAAACCCGATTCCGGCACTGATACTGAACGGCATATCTCTCAACAATAAGGCAAAAACTCCCCCAATCGCACTCATCGGAATAGCGGTGAAAATCAATGCAGCTTGTTTGAATGAATGAAAAGTAAAATACAACAACATGAAAATCAGCAACAATGAAACCGGAACAGCAATCATCAATCTTTCGCTGGCGGCTTTTAAATTTTCAAACTGCCCCCCATAGGTAAAATAATATCCGGAAGGCAATTTCACTTGTGAATCCAGTTTTTGTTGAATTTCTTCAACAACACTTTGCACATCACGGTCTTTTACATTAAAACCAATCACAATTCTTCTTTTTCCCGCTTCACGGCTGATTTGAGCAGGTCCCAGTTTATAACTTATATTCGCCACTTGAGAAAGCGGAACCTGAGCCCCAGAATTGGTTGAAATCATCAGATTATTGACATCATCAATATTGGTTCGATGCAAACTGTCTAAACGAACCACCAGATCAAACCGTCTTTCATTTTCAAAGACCTGACCGGCAGACTGTCCTGCAAAAGCGGTGCTTACGGCATTATTCACATCTTCAATATTCAATCCGTAATTCGCCATTCTGGTTCGGTCGTATTCCACATTAATCTGCGGAAGCCCGCTTATCCTTTCAATTTGTGGTGAAGTTGCTCCCTGAACCGACTGAATAATCTTTGCCGTCTTGTCTGCGTATACAGAAAGGGAATCTAAGTTTTCACCAAAGATTTTCACAGCAACATCCTGTCTGATTCCTGTCATCAATTCATTAAAACGCATCTGAATCGGTTGGTTTTTCTCAAAGAAAACTCCGGGAATTGTTTCCAGCTTTTCGGAAATTTCATCAGCTAAATCTTCGTAGGATTTTTTTGTTTTCCATTCTTTTTGAGGTTTTAAAACAACAATCAGGTCCGTGGCTTCCGGCGGCATCGGGTCGGTTGGAACTTCGGCTGCTCCGGTTTTTCCGACAACCATTTTAACCTCATCAAACTGTTTGATAATTCTTGAAGCCTGCATCGAAGTTTCAATGCTTTGGCTTAAAGAGCTTCCTTGTGGCAAAATACAGTGAAAAGCATAATCGCCTTCCTGCAGCTGAGGAATAAACTCACCTCCCATTCTACTGAAAATTAAAACAGTAATCGCAAACAATGCAACCGTTCCTCCGACGAGCACATATTTTATTTTTAAAGCTTTTTCCAATAATGGCTGATAGATTTTCTGAAGCTTATTCATCATTTTATCAGAAAAATTCTCTTTGTGTAAAGGTTTTTTAGACAAAAATAAAGCGCTCATCATCGGAATGTAGGTTAATGATAAAATCAATGCTCCTAAAATGGCAAATACGACTGTTTTTGCCATAGGCGTGAACATTTTCCCTTCAACACCAACTAAAGTTAAGATCGGAATATAAACGATTAAGATGATAATTTCTCCAAAAGCTGCGCTACTTCTGATCTTCGATGCCGAAAGAAAAACTTCTTCATCCATTTCAGATTGCGTGAGGATTTTATTGGTTTTTCTTAAGCCTAAATGATGTAAGGTAGCTTCAACAATAATCACAGCACCATCTACAATCAAACCAAAATCGATTGCTCCTAAGCTCATTAAATTGGCACTTACTCCGAAAACATTCATCATTCCCAACGCAAACAATAGAGAAAGCGGAATGGCTGATGCCACGATTAATCCTGCTCTGAAATTCCCGAGGAAAAGAACCAGAACGAAAATAACGATCAACGCTCCTTCAATTAAGTTTTTTTCAACCGTGTTTATGGCTCTTCCAACCAAATCTGTTCGGTCTAAAAAAGGTTCGATCACCACATCAGCCGGAAGCGATTTTTGGATCGTCGGAATTTTATCTTTAATACGTTGAACCACTTCATTGCTATTGGCTCCTTTCAGCATCATCACAACACCGCCAACAGCATCTACTTCACCATTATACGTTAAAGCTCCATAACGAACGGCATGACCAAGACCAACATTTGCAAAATCTTTTATGAAAATAGGAACACTTCCTGTTTCATTTTTTACCGCAATATTTTTAATGTCTTCAATCGAAGTCACCATTCCAATACCACGGATGAAATAGGCGTTTGGTTTTTTATCAATATAAGCTCCACCTGTGTTCTGATTATTTTTTTCAAGGGCCGTAAATATATCGCTGATGCTTATCCCCATTGCCTTCAAGCGATTCGGATCGATGGCGACCTCATATTGTTTTAATTCCCCACCAAAACTGTTAATCTCTGCAACTCCTGGCGTTCCGTTGAGCTGTCTGCGCACAATCCAGTCCTGCATGGTTCTCAGTTCTTTACTGCTATACTTTTTTTCACTTCCTTTTTTCGGATGAAGAATATATTGATATACTTCGCCCAAGCCTGTACTTACGGGAGCCATTTCAGGGGTTCCTACTCCTTTTGGAATTTCTTCGGAAGCCTGTTTTAACTGTTCGCTAATCAACTGACGGGCAAAATAAATATCTACATTTTCTTTGAAAACTACTGTAATCACGGAAAGTCCGAATCTTGAAATACTTCGGGTTTCTTCGATATCAGGAATATTGGCAATACTCTGTTCGATAGGAAAAGTAACCAATTGCTCTACTTCCTGACCTGCCAACGTTGGGCAAACGGTGATTATTTGTACCTGATTGTTTGTGATGTCAGGTACGGCATCGATAGGTAATTTGGTGGCACTCCAAGTCCCCCAAATAATCAACATCAAGGTCATTATACCAATGACAATTTTATTCTTGATGCTAAATTTTATGATTTTATCTAGCATTAGATTTAATTTTTATTGAAAATCGAACTCATTTCATCTATAAATAATGAAAATTAAGAGCGACAAAAATGAATGGAATACATTGCAACGGTATTGCAAAATTTCCACAACAAATTAATGAAAGACATTAGCCTTCAATTACAATCAATAAAAATTAAATTTTAGGGGGTTGCCAAATCTGGTCGTACACCAAATACGCAAAATCGTTTTTCTGAAAAAGAATTTTCTTTGAATAATAGCTGTGAACCTGCTCCGGAAATGAAATAATGGGTTCAACTTTAAAAGAAGCTACCGTAATCTGGCAGCAGTTGCATGAACATAATGGCGAACAAACATCGGTCTTATCTTTAGAATGATTATCTGTCTGAAATGTTACTTTTAAAACCTCATCCACCGTTGGAGACTGCGCATGTATATCACCACATGGCATCAATGACAACACCAAAAAGTAAATTGTAAGCAAAAGTCTCAAAATGTTCACGATGCAAATTTAGGTAATTTCTATAATAAAAAATGAATAATCATTTTAATCTACAAATTTTCATAAGACATCTGCGTCATAAAAGAAATTGCTTTTTTTATGTGATCGCGACCTTCGGAAGTAGTAAGATTAATTCCGCAAAAAGTTTCCCCATTCACCGAAGAATACATGTTCAAATAATAAAGTCCGGCAACCATAATGGCCATCACCGACCGAAATTCCTCAGAATGTTTTCCAAAATGCGGATCTGCAATATTTTTAAAAATATACTCTCCGTTGGCTTCCTGAGTATCTGTCATTTTTCGTAAAGCTTTTCGGGATTCTGCCAAACGCCAAAGCAAAAGTTTCTGTGCATCTTTGTTGCTATGCACGTACTCATACTGCATTTGTAACATTCCTTCGATGATTTTTCTTCCGCCATCATCTACCTCAGGCATCACCTTATCAGACGTCAGATTGCTCCAGTAATCCTGAGAGCGAATATATTCGTCTAGCAACCCGTCCATACCTCCAAAATAGGTATAGATCATTTTTTTGTCAACCCCAGCCGTAGCTGCGATGTGATTTATCTTTAATGCGGCGTAGCCTTTCGTTTTCAGGATTTTTCCTACTGCATCCAAAAACTTTTTTTTACTTCGTTCTTTGTTGCGGATACTGCCTGCTGCTGGTTTTCTTTCCATCATTAAACATTCAATATACAAGTTTAAGAAAAATTTTATTATTTTAGACACTATTTAGTGTCTTAATTTTTATATATTTGCACCAAACTAAACCATTCTATATATATTTAAACACTAGTAAGGTTGAAGAAACGAAAAAAAATAATTCAGATTCAAAGCAATAACAATCAGAATTTCAAATTTCGATCCCTCAGTTTCAATGCTTCAGAATACATAATGAAGCAGTGGTAAAAGATTGATTAATACACAAACGAAAAACAATTTATACCGCAAATCGCTAAGGTAAAAACACGAAAACCTAACAGCATCATTAGATTTCTAATGGTGCTTTTTCTTTATAATGAATCAGCAAAATCCGTTGGCTGAATTTTATAAGATCTATTAATATTTAGAATAAGAAAAAATTACTATTTTTCTAAACCTTAATTATGCCTAAATTGCGCAATCGATTACAAAATCAAAATACGCCGACAGTGCAGGATAATTCTTTATAACAATTAATTTAGATTGCGATTAATAAAAGAATGATCCTAAACTATCTTTCTTTAAACCTAAATATTCACTGACATTATGATAAAACTTGCCCTAACTCTTACTCTCGCTTTATCGATATCGTTATCGGCTCAATATAAGCCGTGGACTTCCGCAAAACAACCTTTAAAAGAAATTCAGGCTTTAAAAAAGCAGATCAAAAAACCGGAATTCAGAAAAGTTGATTACTTAATCACAGATTTCGGAGCAGTTGGAGACGGAAAAACGAAAAATACAGAAGCTTTCAAAAAAGCAATCGAAAAATGTAATGCAGAAGGTGGCGGAAGAGTTGTCGTTCCAAGTGGAGTTTTCCTAACGGGAGCCATTTACTTAAAATCTAATGTCAATCTTCATTTAAGCGACGGTTCTACGATTCTTTTTAGCCAAGACAGCAACGACTACCCTATCGTTTTCACACGTTGGGAAGGAATGGAATGTATGAACTATTCATCTTTAATCTATGCTTACGAAGAAGAGAATATCGCCGTGACCGGAAAAGGAACTTTAGACGGAAATTCAGATTTGGATAACTGGTGGTTCTGGTGTGGTGCAACAAAATACGGTTACAACGAAACTCGTCCGGGAAGACAAAATCCTGCCCGTGCGAAACTTCACGAATATATGGCACAGAGAAAACCTGCAAGAGAAAGAATTTTTGGAGATGGTTATTATTTAAGACCCAATTTCGTTCAGCCTTACAAGTCTAAAAACTTCTACATGGCGGATGTTTTGGTAAAAAATTCTCCAATGTGGAATTTGAACCCTGTTCTGTGTGAAAATGTTTTAATTGAAAGAGTAAAAGTTATCAGTCACGGACCAAACAATGACGGTTTCGATCCTGAAGCTTGTAAAAATGTTTGGATTAAAGATTCATATTTCGACACTGGAGACGACTGTATCGCCATCAAATCCGGAAGAGATGAGGATGGAAGAGACATCGGAAGACATGCCGAAAACCACATCATCGAAAACTGCGAAATGAAAGACGGTCACGGTGGAGTCGTAATCGGAAGCGAAATTGCAGGCGGTGCTAAAAATATTTATGCTATCGGAAATATAATGGACAGTAAAAATCTTGATCGTGCGTTGAGAATTAAAACCAGTTCAAGCCGTGGCGGAATCATCGAAAATGTATTTTTCTACAATACAAAAGTGGGTGCTTATAAAGAAGCTGCCGTTCGTTTCAATATGCATTACGAAAAGCCAGGAAATCATATTCCGACAATGAGAAATATCTGGGTGGAAAATCTAACCGTTGACAAAGGTGGAAAATATGCTGTATTTTCTGATGCTTACGAATCTTCTCCGGTAACAGATTTCACAATGATTAATGCTAAAATGGTTGGCGTTCAGATCCCTTATAAAGTGGATTATATGAAAAATGTGACTTTGAAAAATGTAACCGTTAACGGACAACCATTAACTGAGTTAAAACCATAAAATGCGCAGAAAAACCATTTTCGTCGGACTTATTGTTTTATCGGCATTTTCACATTCTTTTGCACAATCAAAACATTGGCAGAACAAAGAGCGTGAACTGCACTATAAAGAAGACAAAGGCGATTTTTTATTGGTTAACGGAAAATACCGTTTCAATCGTGCATTGTATGGAGACAATCGTGTATCGAGAGTTGAAGCCGGAGATTTGCCGGAATTTGCATTGTATCTTCCGGGAATGGGCGGAAATCTTCAATTCGTTATTCAGAAAGGAAATTCAATTAAGAAATTAATTAACGCTGATAAAATTGAAACAAGATATCGTCCCGGAACGATGTTGTATGAAATTAAAGACCCAATTCTTGGAATAGGAACTTTGAAATTAACTGTTTTAGCTCAAGCCAAAGAAGAAGGTTTGGTTTTGAAAATGGAAACTGTGAATATAGATTCATCAACAAAAATCTATGCAGTTTTTGGCGGAGCAAGCGGAACAACTTTCAGTAGAAACGGCGACATTGGCGCAGATCCGGAATCCGGATTTTATCTGTTGCCTGAATATTGTCTGAATAATCAGTTTCAGATTAATAAAAATCAATTCCAACTCAATTATTTAAATAAGAAAAAAGAAAGTCAAATCGTTAGTGGAAGTTTTTCAAACGTTAATTTGTTACAGCAAACTGATGCTCAGACTTTAGAAAAATTGGCTGAGTTTACTCAAAATAAAACAGATAAATCTCCGATTGTTTACGCTTCCTATTCTTCTCAAAAGAATCCGATTTATATCCAAATTGCAAAAGGGAAATCAGCTAAAAACTTTTCAGACGAAGATTTAAAAAACATATTTAATGAAGCTGAAAAAGCTCGTTTAATATTAACCAATCGAATTCAGCTCAAAACTCCGGATGCAGATTTGAATAATTTCGGAGCGAATTTAGCCGTTGCAGCCGACGGAATCTGGGAAAGTCCGACTTTTCTTCACGGAGCAGTTGCTTGGAGAATGCGACTGAATGCGTGGCGTGGCGCTTACACAGCAGATGCGTTGAGTTGGCACGACAGAGCAAAAGAACATTTTGAAAGTTATGCCAATTCTCAGGTTTTAAAACCTGATTTTGCGCCTGTAGAAATGGATACATTGCTTCATTGGGCGAGAAGTGCGGAGAAAATGGGGACTTCTGTTTTTTCGAGCGGATATATTTCCAGAAATCCGAATGACAATACCAAACCACATCATTACGATATGAATCTGGTGTTTTTTGACCAGCTGTTTTCTCATTTCAATTACACGGGAGACAAAGAATTTCTCAAGAAAATGTGGCCCACAATGGTTCGTCATATGAATTGGGAAAAACGGAATTTCAAACGTGGTGATTTGTATGATGCGTATGCGGCGATTTGGGCAAGTGATGCGCTTCAATATTCAGGTGGAAAGGTGACACATACTTCGGCGTATAATTACAGAGCCAACCGTGAAATGGCGAAACTGGCGAAAATCATTGGCGAAAATCCGCAACTTTATGAACAGGAAGCTGATGCGATTTTAAAGGCGATGAAAAATGAACTTTGGATTAAAAACAAAGGCTATTTTGCTGAATATAAAGATGCTTTGGGCAACCAAATCGTTCACGATAAACCGGGAATATGGTCGATTTATCACGTTTCCGATGCGTTTATTTTGAATGAATTTGAGGATTATCAGAACTTACAATACATTAATAATCACACCCCGAAAATTCCGATTACGGTAAAAGGTGCGGAAAATAAAGACTATTTTACATTAGCAACAACGAATTGGCAACCTTACGACTGGTCGATTAACAACGTCGCTTTGGCAGAAAATTTACAGACCGCTTTGGCGTATTGGCAAGCTGGAAGAAATGAGAATGCCTACCAACTTTGGAAAGGAAATCTGGTGGAATCAATGTATTACGGCATCAGTCCGGGAAATTTTGAGCAACTGTCTCATTATGATGCATTTCGTGGCGAATTGTACCGGGATTTTGCCGACCCGATTGGTGTCGCTTCACGAACTTTGACAGAAGGACTTTTCGGCGTTTATCCGAATTTATTGGAAAATAAAATCAGCATTAAACCTGGTTTCCCGAAAGACTGGAATTCTGCCGAATTGAAGCTTCCGGATTGGGATTATCAGTTTACGAGAACTTCGAAGAAAGCTGAATATATTTTCACTTCAAAATATCAAAATCCAATTTCGTTGGAAATGCAGATCCCTGTGAATGATTCCAATATCAAATCGGTGAAAGTGAATGGTAAAAAAGTGGATTGGAAAATTAAACCTAATTCTATTTTACAGCCGATTATTCAGTTTGAAACACCAAAAGGAAAAGATTTTAAGCTTGAAATTAATTATTCCGGAGAAGAACTGAAAAACGAACAGACAGATTTTACTAATTATATTTCGGAAAATCTTCAGTTGAATTTTGATTCAAAAAAGAAAATTAAAGATATTCTTGACCCTCAGCAATTAATTAAAAACCGAAATGGAAATCAATTTAGTTTAATTCAGGAAGAAAGAAAAGGAACTTTTTTCGTTCAGGTCGAGCAAAATGGGACGACTTGGTGGCAACCTGTGAATGTAGATATCCGTTTTCCTTTGGAAACAAAATGGGCGAATAAAAAACTACAAATTCAGTCAAAATCAACAAATTCAATTAATGGAAAACTGAGTATTAATGGTTTAAATAAAACTTTTAGCATTCAGAAAAATGAAAATACAACCATTGAAATTCCAACAAATTATTTAAGCAAAGGAACCAATTCTATCAATCTTGAATACAACGGAATCAAACAAAATATTGAAATCACAGATTGGGAAATTGAAAACCAAGGTCAGTTCAATACTATTTCATTAGCTTCAAAATACAACGAAAAAGTAACTGAGATTTTCAATCAGAAATATCTTTCGCCAAGATTGAAAGTACCTACTCTACAGCTTCCTTGGCAGGGAATCGGGAATTGGTGTTATCCGTTAATAACAGCTCAAATCGATGACAGCGGATTGATGAATAAAAGAAAAAATGGAAAGGTTGATTTTCTTGGAATTCCTTTTTTAATTGATAAAACAGATAAAAATATTGCTTTTGCAAGTCAGTGGGATAATTATCCTGATTCTATTGAAATTCCTCTGAGTGGAAAAGGAAAGAAAATCTATTTTCTGATGGCTGGTTCTACGAATCCGATGCAGTCGCAGATTATAAATGGAACAATTACAGTTCAATATACTGATGGTTCGACTTCAAAATTAGAATTAAAAAACCCAACGAATTGGTGGCCGATTGAGCAGGATTTGTTTGATGACAATTTTGCTTTTGAAATTCCGGATGATAAAATTCCGTATCGGGTTCAATTGAAAACAGGCGAATTATATAAAGGCGGAAGTTTAAGTAAATATTCCAGCATTAAAGGATTTACAGACCGTCAGATTGATGGTGGGGCTGCAACGATTTTGGATTTACCAATTGATGCGAATAAAGAATTAAAATCTGTAAAACTAACGGCTGTGAGCAATGATGTCGTAATGGGAATGATGAGTGCGACTGTTTTGAGATAAATTAAATGCCACGAATGCACGAATAATTAA
Source organism: Chryseobacterium sp. C39-AII1 (assembly GCF_039672645.1). Lineage (NCBI taxonomy): Bacteria > Pseudomonadati > Bacteroidota > Flavobacteriia > Flavobacteriales > Weeksellaceae > Chryseobacterium > Chryseobacterium sp. C39-AII1. The sequence goes on along the minus strand of NZ_JBDFPQ010000007.1, from coordinate 177,798 downwards.
ATAAAAAATTCGTGCATTCGTGGCTGATAAAAAATAAATAATTTAAACCGCAAAAGGTTCAAAAGAAATTATTGGAAAATAAGAAATTCAAAAGTTTACAAAATGTATGGTTTATATTCTCGTTTTGCCAGCTTTTGAATAGCTAAATAATAAGAGAAATCTTTTGCCTCTTTTGTGGTTAAAAACAAAAAATAAATTTAAAAATGAAGAAAATTGCAATATATCTGAGTCTTTTCTGCATCGGATTTTCATCCTTAAATGCTCAGAAAATCGACCGAAAAAAGGTCGTTCAGCGACATAATATCGTCAATGTAAAAGCAGATACTTTATCAACTTTAACGGTTGGAAACGGGAAATTTGCTTACACGGTTGACATTACCGGAATGCAGTCGTTCCCTGAATATTATAAAAATGGAGTTTCTTTGGGAACGCAGTCAGAATGGGGCTGGAACAGTTTTCCAAATACTGAAAATTTCAAATTTGAGGAAACTTTAAAGCCTTACGATTTCAATAATGACGGTCGAAAAGCGTTGTACAGTGTTCAAATTAAAGAACCTGAACGCAATAAAAAAGCTGTTGAATATTTCAGAGTTAATCAACATCGTTTGCAACTCGGAAATGTGGGAATTGAACTGATTAAAAAGAACGGTCAGAAAGCACAGGTTTCAGATATTCAAAACATCAATCAGAAAATCGATTTGTGGACGGGAATTATTACGAGTGAATTTACTTTAGAAGGAACTCCTGTAAAAGTCTGGACTGCTTCTTTCCAAAATTCTGATAAAATCGGGGTTAAAATAGAGTCGGATTTAATTTCTCAAAAAAGATTGAAGGTTTTCGCAAAATATCCTTATCCGAGCGGACAGTTTTTGGATGAAGCAGCTTTTTATGGAAACGCTGATAAACATTCCACAAAAATCATTTCATCAAGCTCAACTCAGGGATTGATTGAGCATAAACTGCAAACTGCAGATTATTTCACGCAATTATATTTCACCGATGGAAAATTGAGCGAGGCTGGAAAACATTATTTTGTTTACGAGCCTTCTTCAAAAAGCAAAAATTTAGAATTGACGGTTGAATTTTCAGAGAAAAATCAAAAAACTTCAAAAAGCTTATTCGCTGATGCTGAAAAAGAAAGTATTTCCGGCTGGAAAAACTTTTGGGAAAGCGGTGCAGCGGTTGATTTTGAAGGAAGTACCGATAAAAGAGCCAACGAATTGGAGCGCAGAATTGTTCTGTCTGAATATTTAACGAAAGTTCAGTGTGGAGGAAGCAATCCGCCGCAGGAAACAGGTTTGACATTCAACAGCTGGTACGGAAAACCACACACAGAAATGCATTGGTGGCACGGTGTTCATTACGCTTTGTGGGGAAGACCGGAGATTTTGGAAAAACAATTAGATTATTATTTCAGGTCGTTTGAAAAAGCTAAAAAATTAGCGGAAAGACAAGGGTATAAAGGCGTTCGTTGGATTAAAATGTCAGACAATGATGGAAATGAAAGTCCGTCTTCTGTGGCTGCATTTTTGATTTGGGAACAACCGCATTTGATCTATATGACTGAGCTTTTATACCGTCACAACAAAGACAAAAAAGTTTTAGAAAAATATAAAAATTTGGTTTTTGCAACGGCTGAATTTATGGCTGATTTTGCAACGTATGACAAAGAGAAAAACCGTTACAATCTTGGAAAAGGCGTAATTCCTGCACAGGAAGTTTTCCCTGCAAAAGATACTTTTAACCCTACTTATGAAGTGGCGTATTGGGATTGGGCATTGAAAGTGGCTCAACAATGGAAAGAAAGATTGGGTGAATCGAGAGATAAAAAATGGGATGATGTGATTACGAAATTGGCTCCGCTTCCGGTTCAGGATGGAGTTTATTTATCAACGGAATCGGCAAAAGATTCTTTCACATTTCCAAAATGGATGACCGACCACCCTGCTGTTTTAGGAGCATTAGGAATGGTTCCTGAATCTCCAAAATTGGATAAAAAGATTATGAAAAACACATTGGATATTGTTTGGGAAAGATGGAACTGGGGTCACACCTGGGGTTGGGATTTCCCGATGACCGCGATGACAGCTGCAAGATTGGGACTTCCGAATAAAGCGCTGGATGCTTTATTTATGGATATTCAGACCAATACATATCTTAAAAATGGTCATAATTTCCAGGATGGACGTTTGAGAATTTATCTTCCTGGAAACGGCGGTGTTTTAACAACTGTTGCCATGATGTTGGAAGGTTGGGATAATTCGACAGGACAATATCCTGGCTTTCCGAAAGATGGAACCTGGAAAATAAAAGCCGAAGGTTTTAAAAAGATGCCTTAAAAAATTTCACATTCATATAGCTGAAGTCTGTTCTTACGAAGAGCAGGCTTTTTTATTTAAAGTATGATACTCGAAGATCAAGGTTAAGATTAAGGTTAACGTAAAGGTTAAAATTGGTCATTATTTTAAAGTTATGTATGATTTCCGGGGATTTTGAGAATTTAAACGTATATCAGGTAGTAAATACAATTATTTAAAAATCAACCATTTAAATTAATTTTCAAAATTAAACATGACGAATATCATTTATTGTAAATTTTTGTATCTTTTCTGAACCGTTAACCTCTTTATTACATTAGTTTTTTAAAACTAAAATAATCCTTTGTACCGAAAAGCCATGGCAGAAACGTTTGAAATAAACATTAATGAAAATTCCAGAGTTCCGAAATATAAGCAGATTGTAGATTCTATCCTGAACGGAATTGATGGTGGAGAAATTCAGATTGGAGAAAAAATTCCTTCGATCAACGAGCTCAGCGAATCTTGTTTTCTTTCAAGAGATACCGTTGAAAAAGCCTATAAAGAACTTAGGAAAAGGCAGATTATTGAGTCTGTAAAGGGAAAGGGATATTATATTTCGCGTGTTAATAAAAATAATACCATTAATATTTTCTTCCTGATCAATAAACCGAGTACTTACAAGATGATGATTTATAATTATTTTGTGAATGCAATCGGTTCCAAAGGCAATGTGGAGATGTATATTTACCATTGTGACGAAACGCTTTTTATCAATTCATTAAAGAAAAATTTAGGCGGATTTGATTATTATGTCATTATGCCACATTTTCGGGATGAGCAGTCGAAACACACGAGTTCAACACAGGAAGTTATTGATATGATTGAACAAATTCCGAAGAATAAATTATTGATGCTCGACAATACTAAGCCTAATATTTCGGGCGAATACGGCTCTATTTTTCAGGATTTTGAGCACGATATTTATGAAGCATTAGAGGAAGGTTTAGACAAAATCAGGAAATATGAGAAGATCATTTTGGTATATCCTGACAAGTCGATTCACCCCTACCCTTTCCGTATTGTTCGCGGTTTTGAGAAATTCTGTAAAGATTTTAAATTGGATTATGAGATTTTGGATGAAATTTATCCCGATATGGAATTACAAAAGGATATTTTCATCACCATTCGTGAACGTGATCTGGTAAATTTGGTAAAGCAAATCAGACAAAATAATATGAAATTAGGTGAAGATATCGGCATCATTTCCTACAATGAAACTCCACTGAAAGAATTGCTTGGAATTACGGTTATTACAACAGATTTTAAAGCAATGGGGGAATCTGCAGCGTATATGATCCTAAAAAATAAAAAAGAATCTGTAAATAATGTGTTTAAATTTATTCAGAGAGATTCTTTATAAATTATAATCTCTTTAAACAGATTTAATGCAATCGATTACATTAACTATTTAAATAAGAAAAATATTATAAATTTTATTATGATCAAAAAAATAATTTTAGCCATGAGTTTTTTAATGGCAGTAACTATTTCCGCACAGAAAACTAATGATAAAGATGCTGTGACTGCGGCTTCAGAAAAATTAAGACTAGCAATGATCAGCGGAGAAAAACCTGAATTGGAGGCTTTAATTTTACCTGAATTAACTTACGGACATTCTGGTGGACATATTGATGATGCTACAGAATTTGTTGAAAAATTAGTCAGCAAAAAATCTGATTTTGTTACCATTGATATTACTAATCAGAAGGTTGATGTTGTTGGAAATACCGCGATTGTGCGTCATCATTTATATGCAACGACTGCTGATGCTGGAAAAGCACCCGGCGATGTAACATTGGATATTGTTCTAGTTTGGACTAAAGTGAAAAAAGACTGGAAATTATTGGCTAGACAGGCGGTAAAGTCTGAGAAAAAGAAATAATTTCTTCTACAATAAACGTAAATTCGCAGGGTTTTCTTTGCGATTTTTTTTGTTTTGAAGCTATTTTGAACCATTAAGATTTTTATTAAGAAGTTAAGAATATTAAGATAAGCTTCGCTTTTAGCAAAATCCTTATAAAATCTATTTGATTTTTTCTTAATCAAGTCTTAACAACTTAAATAATCTTAATGGTTTAAAAATGTATCTTAAGTTTTGGCTAAAGCCAATTGAAAATTTTGTAATAAAAAACGGGCTAAAACCCGTTCCTATTGAATATTAAACCATATTTTATCTTAGTATAAAGTTGAGAAACTTCCAGCCTCCCTCTTCAAGCATCCTTACCCAAAAAACTACTTTACTCTAAAGTTCTGTAACTCTTCCGGTTTTTCACAGCAAACCTGCTCCATTACCTGTCTGAACTGCATTTTCAGCATTTCAATGATGTGATCGCCACCTTTGTCGCCTAAAGCTCCGACGGCATACATAAACGTTCTTCCCATAAAGGTAAATTCGGCGCCACAGCTTAAGGCACGGGCAACATCCGGACCGGTTCTTACGCCACTGTCCATCATTATTTTAATCTGACCTTTATATTTTTCGCTGATTTCTTTCACCACCGCAATTGTAGATTCTCCGGCATCCAATTGTCTTCCGCCGTGATTGGAAATAATCATTCCATCGAATCCTAAACGGACTGCTTCTTCTGCGTCTTCATCGGAAGCAACACCTTTAATGACCAATTTTCCTTTCCATTTATCGCGAATGGCTTTGATTCTATCTGAATTTAATCTTCCGGAAAACGTAGAATTCATGAACTGCCCCAACTGTTTCACGTTCATGTTCTTATCCATATATTTTTCCATTGTTTTAAAACTTGGAATACCGTGTTTTAACATTTCAAGACACCATTCCGGTTTTGCCAAAGCCTGAGAAACATTTCTGAAATTCAGTTGAGGAGGCATTGCCAAACCATTTCGGATTTCTTTAGCTCTGTACCCGAAAGTCGGGACATCAGACAAAACACATAATACATCATAACCAGAAGCTTCACAACGATCGAGAATATCATCTCGCAACCATTCTTCTCTCGGATGATACAATTGATACCAAGCTTTTCCTTCCGTTAATTCCGCAATTCTTTCGATGCTGCTTGTGGTAACGGTACTTAAAATGAAAGGAATATTATGTTTAAAAGCTGCTTTAGCCAGAATTTCCGGAGCATTTGGCCACATCAAACCCTGCAATCCAACGGGAGAAATTCCGAAAGGAGCAGAATATTTTACGCCAAATAACTCGGTTTCCATATTGGCTTCTGCATAATTGTTATTCAAATAGCGCGGACGAAGCAGAACGTCTCTCAGCTCGCTTGTATTTCGGTCTCTGTTGATGTTTTCGTTACAGCCACCATCCAAATATTCGAACGCAAAACGAGGCATTCTTTTTTTTGCTCTTTCAATGAGAAGTTCAAGGGAGGCGTAACGCGTATCAAAGGGAAATGCCATAATTTGTTGTTCGTTGTTGGTTGATAGTTGCTGGTTTTACTATTTTGTTGTCAACTGACAAGCATTAACCAACAACTAAAATATTTTATACATTAAAAATTAAAGGTTGAAGCAAATTCATCTGATAATGTTGCTGTAAGAAGGTTTCATCGATTTCTTTATTAGAAATCACCATCGATGCTCCCAATGCCGAACCCAGCGGTGAATGTGTAGACATCACGCTGTAATCCTGAAAATGGTGAGACATCAGCTTCATAAATACATCATTATCTGTGAACCCTCCATCAATATAAATGGTATTGATTTCTGAATTTCCGATCGCATTTTTAATGGTATGAATCTGTAAATCCATTAATTCAATCATTAACTGATGATAAGCTTCTTCAAATGTAGCAAAAGAATTTAAATCTGTTTCACTAATCATTTTTCTTTTTAAAGCAATACCTTCAAAACGGAAATATACCGCCTGATGTTTCATCAAATGTAAATATAATTCCTGATCAAACTGTACTTCTCTGTGGAAACCATATTCTTTTCCATAATGATTGCACAATTTTTCAACCTGAATTTTATATTCATTGCCCATGAAAAAACGCGATGCTTTTACACGTTTTCCGTCGATTCGCATATAATTTAAGCAATTATTTTCGATGTCTTCATCTGTTAAACTTTCATCATTAAATGGATTTAAAGAAATACTCCAGGTTCCTGTTGAAAGCAATAAAAACGGCTCTTTTTTACTTAAAATATAAGGCAATAATGCCGATGAAGAATCATGGATTCCTACACCGATTTTGATTTTTTTATTTCTGTACGAAGTATTGATACTCGCAGAAGTCGGTACAATTGGCGGCAATAAAACATCAATTCCTTCTTCGTAAACCCAGTCGTGATAATCATTTTTATCGTAGTTCCACAAATTGGTGTGGCAGCCTATCGAAGTAAATTCCGACACACAAATTCCGGTAAACAAATAAGACAGATACTGAGGTAAATGCAGACTGTATTTAATTTTTTTGAAAGTTTCTGGATGCTTGTATTTTAACCAAAACAACTGCATTCCCGAATTCAGCATTCCGGATTGCGGCGAGGCTGTTTCGCGGGCAATTTTCAGTTTGCTACCGTGTTTTTCGTAGAATAAATCAAGAATATCTTCATCCATCGGTTTGGTATAATTGTACAAAGGCGTCAGAACATTTCCTTTCTGATCCAAGTGCACAAAACTCGCTCCATACGTCGAGAAATTGATGGCTTTTACTTCGAAATTTTCATCATCCAAAATGGCATTAAAATTATCTTTGATCCAATTTTGTAAGGCTCCAAGATCTTCCGTGGGATAACCGTCTTCATCCGTTGTGAGCGGCAATTCTGTATACTCACGAACGATTTCTTTATAATTTTTATCAAATAAAAAGAATTTTTTATTGGTCTTTCCAATATCAAATACGATGGTTACCTTTTTTTTAGACATTCTTGGGATGAATTTTTTTTACTTAAACACAAATTGCACTAATGCTTTCACTAATAACACTAATTTATGTTCTTAAATTTTATTTACTTGGATTTTATTTTAACGCAAAGTTCGCAAAGATTTTCTTTGACTACTAAACGTTTTTAAGTTCGCAAAGGTGTTTCACTCAGCAAAGGGATACCTTTTAATTTTAAACATTAATGCACTAATATTTTTCACTAATGACACAATTTTATTTGTGATATTTGTGCAAATAATTTGTGAAATTCGTGTTTAAAAAACACCATTAAGGAGTGTTCAGATATTAACATTTATACGGAAAAAATCCACTAATTTCCTTAAGCGACGAGGCTTAAAACCCTAATGATCTAAACACTTTCAACCTTAATGATTAAAAAAATAAGGATACATATAATTAAGGACTTTCGATTGCACCTGAAAGTCCAAATTATCAATTTAATACAGGTTTAAAGCCCTGTTGCTTTTACATTTAAACCTCTTTCTGAGATTAAATTTTCTCTTACTTTAAGATTTCTGTATGCTGAAATCGGGTCTAATGCCGCACCTGTCTGCAATCTCGCTGCTTTTAATAACGGACGAACATCTGTTCTGTAGGCATTCTGTAAAATTTCCTGCGCACGAACCACGTCGTTATTCAACTGAGCTTCTTTTAATGCCTTTTGATCTACCAAAAGAGCCTGTGCATAAGCAATTAAGATCGCTTCCAACGATTGAATTAAATCTTCCAACGGATCTTTGATATTGTGACTTGCATCGATCATCCAAGCCGGATAAGGGTTTTGAGGATTGTTCTCGATTCCGTACACCAATTCGTTGAAAATTAGAAATAATGCATAAGGTTTGATTGAACCTACCGTTAAATCATCATCTCCATATTTACTGTCGTTGAAGTGGAAACCTCCTAATTTTCCTTTATACATCAACGTTGCAACAATCTGCTCGATGTTGGAATTAGGTAAATGGTGACCTAAATCTACCAATGTGTACGCTCGTTCACCGCAAGCATTTGCCAGCATGAAAGACGTTCCCCAATCCTGAATGGTTGTTGAATAGAAATTCGGTTCGTAAGGTTTATATTCAATGAATAATTTCCAGTCTTCCGGCATTCCTGCGTAGATTTCTTTTAAACTTTGCTCTGTTTTTGACAAAGCTGTCTGGAAATTTAATTGTCCCGGAAAGCTTGATCCATCTGCCAACCAAACGGTTAAGCTTTTTGAACCTAATTCTTTTCCGATTCTGATGACTGCTTTATTATGTTCCACAGCATACGCTCTAGAATCTTCATTTACAGCATTTAAAGAACCAAATTTATACGACTGTTTTGCATCTGCCTGATCCTGAAAAGTGTTGGAATTCATCGCGTCAAAGATCAATCCGTGAGAAGCTGCTTTTTCTTTAATCGCTGCAACATCACTCGGAATATCCCAAGGAATATGTAATGAAATAGCTCCTGCAGAATGTGTTAAAGCGTGAATTAATCCTACATCATCTAATTTTTGTTCTAAAGAAGAGGGTTCGCCACCATAAGAAAATCTTCCGAAACGGGTTCCTCCTGCTCCCAAAGCCCAACTTGGAATGGCTACCTGGAAATCAGCAATTTTGTTGACAATTTCAGCAACATTTGCACCCGATCTTGTCAGTTTATCTGATAAATACCCGAAGTCTGAATTGAAATTTTCAACCTCGATTTTATTATTTTGTTCAATGATATCTTTTCCTATAATCATGATTTATTTTTTACATTTTTAAATTGAATAAATATTTAAAAAATTTTGAATTTGAACCATTAAGATCATTTAAGTTGTTAAGTTTTTTTAAGACAAATTAAATAGATTTTTTAAGTGTACCTCTCAAAGCGAAGCTAAACTTAACAATTCTCAACTTCTTAATAAAGCTTAATGGTTCAAGTATTTTAATTCATCAATTTAAAATAATTTGTTTTAAAATTTATCTTGGGAAAGCGTTTGCCATTCCACCGTCTACGTTGATGATGTTTCCTGTACTCTTATCCAAAATCGCAACACAAGCGAAAACTCCGTTAGCAATATCTTCAGGAAGGATAATTTCATTTAGCAAGTTTCTTTTTGCGTAAAATGCGGGTAACTCTTCTACAGAAATTCCGTTGGCTTTCGCGCGACCTTCTGCCCAAGATCCTTCCCAGATTTTGCTTCCAACAATTACCCCATCAGGGTTTACAACATTCACTCTGATTTTGTCAGCAGCCAATTCAGCAGCCAATAATCTTGTCATGTGTTGTTGCGCTGCTTTTGCAGTTCCGTAGGCTACATTGTTTGGTCCGGCAACTAATCCATTTTTACTTGCAATGTTTACGATATCTCCGCCTAAGCCTTGTTTTTTAACGATCTCGACCCCTGTTTTAACCATTAAAAACTGACCTTTAACCAAAACATCTTCCAATAAATCCCAGTCTTTTGTCGTTGTATCTTCCAAAGATTTTGAAATTGCCAAACCAGCTGAGTGTACGATAATATCTACCCCACCAAAAGCTAAAACGGTTTCTTTAAAAGCATTGGTAATCGCTTCTTCACTCGTAACATCGCATAGAACACCAACTGCCTGATCTTTATTATATTTAGAAGTTACCGTGTCTAAAGCTTCTTGATTTAAATCTGTGAAAACCACAACTGCACCTTCAGCAACCATTTTATCAGCAATTGCCTGTCCGATTCCGCCTCCAGCTCCGGTTACCACAGCGATTTTTCTTGATAATGGTTTTTCTTTTGGCATTCTCTGAAGTTTTGCCTCTTCTAATAACCAATATTCGATATCAAAAGCTTCCTGTCTTGGTAATGAAGTGTATTCGGAAATCGCTTCTGCACCACGCATTACATTGATTGCGTTTACATAAAACTCACTTGCAACACGGGTTGTCTGCTTATCTTTTGAGAAACTGAACATTCCCACTCCCGGATAAATGATAATCACAGGATTTGGATCACGCATTGCAGGGCTGTTTGGATGTTTACACGTTTCGTAGTATTCTTTGTATTCTTGTCTGTATTGTTCGAAAAGAGGATTTAGTTTTTCAAGAATAGCTTTAGAATCACTTAAATCTTCATTTTTATCTAAAGTCAACACCAAAGGCTGAATTTTAGTTCTTAAAAAGTGATCCGGACAAGACGTTCCAAGCGGAGCCAATCTTTCCAAATCGTTACTGTTGATGTATTCCAACACAACATCGCTGTCTGTGAAATGCCCAACCATTCTGTTTTCAGAAGAAGCCAAACCTCTTAATAAAGGCATGATTTGAGCCGCTTTATTTTTACGCTCGTCAGCAGGAAGAGATTCTACTTTTTGTCCGCCAAAAACCTGACCTTTTTCTTCGATTTTTTTAGCGATATATTCCGAAGCCATCTCGATCACTTCTAAACTGTTGATATAAGATTCGTAAGAAGTATCTCCCCAAGTGAACAATCCGTGGCTGCCTAAAACAATTCCTCTGATTCCAGGATTATCGTTTAAACATTTTTCCAATTGCAAACCTAAGTCGAAACCTGGTTTTTGCCAAGGAACCCAACCCATTGTATCACCCCATATTTCTTTGGTAACCGCTTCACTGTCTTTCGCTGCAGCAACCGCAATAAGAGCATCCGGATGAAGGTGATCGATATGTTTGAATGGAAGTAAACCATGAAGAGGCGTATCAATAGAAGGCGCTTTGCTGTCTAAATCGAAGATACAGTGATTGAATAAACCTACCATTCTGTCTTCATCCGCAAGACCTTGATAAACATTTTTCAGATTACGAAGTCTCTCTGTGTATAAACCTGCAATTCCTTTTCTCGTAAGCGTTCCGATGTCTCCACCTGAACCTTTCACCCACATTACCTCAACTTCTTCGTTGGTTAATGGATCTTTTTCGATGGTTTTGCAACTTGTGTTTCCGCCTCCGTAATTGGTGATTCTAAGGTCTGCCCCCAAGATGTTTGAACGGTATAAAAATAAAGCAACCTGATCATCTCCGAAAGATGCTGCTTTTTCATCATCCCACAAATAGTCTACGTATTTGAATGTTTTTACTTTTTCCATTGTTTATCTTATATTTCTAAAATTCTAAATCAAAATTAGACTGTTATATTTTGTACAGCATCCCGTACTATACTGCTTAATGCCTGAATTAAGGATAAATTAACGTTTATATAATTTTTATTGAATTTATCTTTTATAATAGCCTGATTTTGATTGTTGGTTATTAATATTTTGTGATTAAGCGTTTAATTTTTATCATTAAAATTTTACCTGTAAAAAATACAGCCATCCATTATTTAATGAATATTTTAAATTATATTGAATTAATATCCAGGCAACTGAGTTAAATTAGGATTATCAATCAACGGATGACCTGCAGAAGCTGCTGCAAATGGAAGTAATTCTGTTTTATTAGGTACAAATCCGTAGAAAAGACCATCGCCGCCGCCTTCGATCCAGTTTGGATAAGCTCCGCCGTTTTCAGCAGAACCTGTAGGCTTGGTATAAATAATATTTCCAATCTGAAGCTGATTAAACCCAGCTAAGAATCCTGCTGCTTTTCTTGCATTTCCATTGAAGGTACTCGTATAAGCCTGGAACATATTGGTAGGATACCATTTCTCTTCCGTTGTCGTTGTTTGACCGTGAGCTGTTACAATTGCTCTTAATGCTGTCTGGTAAGTCGCATAATTAGCTGAACTCGTCGGAACATTCGTAATCGTTGCAATCTCTGTAGGATTTGTAATATCAATATATTTTAAAGCCAAGTAAGGATCTCCGTAAATCTGTGCGTTTTTTTCAAGTCTGTAAAGACGGTAAACAGGCGTATTGGCATAGGCTCCGGCTTTGTTTGATAAGTTTTTCATTGCCTGTTTTGTGGCTTCAATTTCGCTAGCTAAACGGTTCATTCTGATCAAATCTGTACGTAGGTTAAACTCGCCTGCAAATTCCCACTTACGCTCCTGAACAATCGCGGATTCATAAGCCTGCTGACCAGACGGAAGCGATGCACTTCCAATTCCGGCACGGTTTCTCACCTGCATTAAAGCGGCATTTCCTGCTGCGGTTGGCCCTCCGTTTAAGTAGTTTTGCGTTTCAGCATACATCAATAAAACATCGGCATATCTTAAGACTGGAATATTTAAATTACGGGCATCGGCCGCCTGAGGTGCCACACACCATCCCATTCTGAATTTACCAGCCATAATACATGAGAAAGTAGTTCCAGCGTTCACCCAGGTATCGCTTGCTGCACCACCATTCAAGAAATAAACACTGTATGATGTACAGGAAACATCTCTACGCGTATCTCCTTGATTGAATGACAAATAATAACTCGGAAGCACAAACTGCAATGCTTTTCTTGATCCGTATGTTCCTCCACGAGAACCTTCATTGGCATATACACCAAAGGCAGAGTTGGTATTAGCTCCATATTCAGCGATCTGCCATAGAACTTCTGTGTTTGTTACGGAGAATTTTCTCTGAGCAAAATTGTACCATAATGCTTCAAAACCACTTTTACCACTTTGAGCTTGCACCAAAGAATTGGTTCCGCCGTTAATAATAGTTGCACAGGCATTATCCGCAATCTGATACAATTGCTGAACTCTTGTATTATCGCTTCTACGGGACATCATAGCACCGCTTCCGGTATTCAGATCCCAGCGAAGAGAATATCCGGCTGCATATAAAGCCACTCTCGCCAACAAAGCATTAACACCTTGTTTAGTTAATCGTTCTGTGGTTGCATAGCCACTTTGTGCAAAATTCGGAATAATATTTACCGCTTCCTGAAGATCACCAATAATCTGATCGTAAATTCCGTCACGCGAAGAACGTTTTGGATATAAAGTACTTGGATCATTAGGATCCATTTCATCCAAAGGTTTAAAAACAGAAGGAACATCTCCGTATACGCGGATTAAATTATAATAACAAAATGCACGAATAGCCTTTGCTTCAGCAATCAATACATTTCGTTTTGTACTTTCCGGCATTTTACTCAATCCGCTCACTGCGATATTGGTTCTTTCGATAACCGCATACATTGCCGAGTAAATTCCTGTAACTGTATTCGGAGTGTATGCATCATACTGATAGTTACAGATATTATATTTTGAATTATTGGTAGATCCGTCTTCTGAAGAATGAATCACCGTATCTCCCGCTCCCAGCTGATAATACATTTCTGTAGGAATTACTCCTCTGTAACATCCGAGCACGTACATTTCAGCAGTATCAATATTATTAAATACAGATTCCGTATCCAATGAGTTGTAAGCTGGCTGATCTAAGAAATCCTCGCTGCACGAATTCATAAATAAAACAGCAACAAAAACAGAAGGCAGGATAACTAATTTTCTTAAAAATCTTGGAGAATTATATATATTTTTCATGATTTAAATCGCTAAATGTTAAAAAGTTAAATTAAGACCAAGAACATAACTTCTTGAACGCGGATAGGTTGAACTATCATATCCCGGAGTAACGGTTACTCCGCTCGCCGCTGTAACTTCAGGATCATATCCTGAATACCCCGTAATCGTCGCTAAATTACTCACTGTAAAATAGATACGCGCATTAGACATCATTACTTTGCTCAAAAATTCTTTAGCAAAAGAATACCCTAAGGTAACCTGAGCAATTCTCAGATAAGAACCATTTTCAACATAATAAGATGAAGGATAAGCGATATTGGCTGTATTGGTATTACTTAAGCTCCAAAGATTTGATGCTTCATTTGGATTCAGCTCTTTTAATCTTGCCAAATTTGTTGTTGCCAAACCTGTATTCGGATCAATTAAATGATAATAATTGTTCCCGAATTCTGAAGGAACGTTCTGAAACATCGCATAAGGACTTAAACTCTGCTTCGTCGCATTGTAAATATCATTTCCAACACTGAACTTCATAAATACTGCTAGATCAAAACCTTTGTAAGAGAAATTATTGCTAATTCCTCCGATAAAATCAGGAGTTCCGTTTCCGATCTTCTGCATTTTTCTGGTAAACTGATCTCCAGCTTCGTTATCCGCCGCAAACTTCATATCACCTGGCTTCGGAGTTCCTGAAGAAGGTTTTACCACACCTGGTTTTAAGCTTAATGTACCGTCTGCATTCTGATTAAAATCATCTGTAGTATAAACTCCCTGATAAACATAGCCATACATATCTCCCAACTGCTCTCCTACTGTTGCGTAGTAAGTCACCATTCCCGTTCTGCTTCCACCGACACTGAACGTTTTATTTAACTGCCCGCTTTCAAGGGACATTACTTTTGATTTATTGAAAGAGATATTTAAATCGGTAGTCCATCGGAAATTGCTTGATTTAACGTTGATGGTGTTCAATGTAAATTCCATTCCTCTGTTTCTCATCGAACCAATATTTTGATACTGTCTTGAGTACCCTGTAGAAACAGGTATTATCGACTGAAATAACATTTGGCTGACGTTGTTGTTATACCATTCCGAAGTTAATTTAATTCTGCTATTAAAAAATGCCATATCTACACCGATATTTGTTGTTCTCAACTCTTCCCACTGAAGATAAGGATTCCCCCAATTGGTGCTGGTAACATAGGCGGGATAGCCCTGAGTATTATTCATCGGATAATCCGTCAGTAAAACATTGGTTCTCCATAAATTATTAGAAATTCCGTTATTTCCTGTAACCCCGTACTCTACTCTTAACTTAAAATCATTAAAGTAATTATTGATTTTATGATCTTTCCAGAAATTTTCCTGAGAAACACGCCATGCACCCGCTACTGAAGGAAAATATCCCCAACGAGAACCTTCTGCAAACTTGGAAGATCCATCAGCACGGAATGTTCCTGTAATTAAATAACGGTTATCATAATTATAGTTGACACGCGCGAAATAAGAAAGTAAGCTATTGCTTGATCGGTCTGTATTTTTATCAGCGACTGTGGCGTTTCCGATATCATCCAGCCCAAAATTTGGATAAGGAAATTTAATTAACCTCATACTGCTTCCTTCCGATTCTTCATACCAAATTTCATTTCCGATTAAAGCATTTACTTTATGTTTTTCTCCGAAAGTTTTATTATAATTTAAAGTATTGGTAATCTGATAGCGGTAGCTTTCCGCATTAGCAATATTCCCGTTGATTCCTGTGTTTACAGGATCTGTAAGAAAAGCTCGGGAATTTTGATCTGAAAAAGATGTCGATTTACTATTCGTCCAGCTATATTGTCCCGCAGTTCTCCAGGTAAAGTTTTTTAAAAAGTCAAACTCAATACCTGCATTGGCAACAAATGTTCTTGTTTTTTTATTGGAAGTTGACGCTTGAGTCTCTATGAATGGATTTTCTGTATCAAAACCAGAATCTAATGCTGAATAATCAGGAAAAGTCTGCGTATTGAACAATTGATCATCCGTAAATAAAGTGCCTCCTGTAATTGGTTGAAGCAAGATTTTTTTCATCCCAGAATAAGATCCGCCACCATTTACAGAATTATTTGTAAACATCGTATTGAAATCTACTCTTACTCCTTTGTATAACTCTGAATTGATATTTGCTCTCAATGAGTTTCTCGTTTCACTCGAATTCTGAAGTAAACCATCTTGTTTATTGTAATTATAACTGATGAATGCCTGTGTTTTATCATTTCCAACAGAAACATTCAGGTTATGGTTCTGAGTTAGTCCGGTACCTCCCAGCATCTTTTCCTGCCAGTCTAGTGCTGCTACAGAACCGTAACGATCGGCTATTCTCTTAAAAGCACCGGCATTAAATCCTGGCGTATCTGTTCCTAAACTATTGTCAAAAACATTACTCCATTGTGTTGTTTTACCTTGAAGTTGTGCTAACTCATATTGATATTTCACAAACTGCTCCGAACTAGAAATCATATCCAATTTCTTAGAAAGCATATCAAAAGACATGAACGTATTGTAATTAATCACCGTTCTTCCTTTCTTACCACTTTTGGTCTTAATTACGATAATACCGTTTGATCCACGGGCTCCATAAATGGCAATAGCAGAAGCACCTTTCAATACATCAATACTTTCAATATCATTTGGATTGATCACATTTAGGGCATTATCCAACTGAAAACCATCCACAATATACAACGGATCTGAACTTTGTGTAATCGATGAACCACCTCTTATTGTTACGTTAGCGCTCGCACCGGGAGCTCCACCCGCTGTTACGATATTCAAACCTGCTGCTCGCCCCTGCAATGCCTGTAAAGCATTCATAGCAGGTGTTGCGGCTAAATCTTTTGCTGAAACTGAAGAAACAGATCCGGTAAGGTCAGATTTTTTCACTTTTCCATAACCGATGATGACTACCTCATCAATATCTTTTGTGTTCGTTTTCACACTATCATTTACTCCTTTCTGCCCCCAGACAAAACTAGCTGAAAGCATAAAAGCAGGAAACACGATCCGCTTTATATTCTGATGTTTAATTATTAAAGACATATGTTAGTTTTTATAAGGATTTATAATATTGCATCACAATGTTACATTCTTGTCACATTTCCTGCATCCTGCAATATCCTGTATCCGATTTTTCATAATTTAACTTAATTAGCTATAAATATTTTATATAAATTTTAAAATTGATAATAATTTGATGATATAATTCAGAATAAACATAAAAATACACAACACTACTTAGTTCAAGATAAAAAAGGCAGCTGAAAAAATCACTGCCTTACTCAATTTGAATTTTAAACTATATGTTATATGAATATTGTGAAAAATTAATGATTATGTATTCTTTGAGATTTTATCGTAAAGAATTTCCGTATCCTACAATCAGAATTGAAATAAACATCACCGCCATCCCAATCATAATAGTAGAAATGGTTTTCTTGGAAACTCCTTTCCATTCTTTAATGATCACCCCCCATAAATTGGCAATTAAAATGATAAATGCCATGTGTAAGATCCATGAACTTGGGCCGTTCCCCATTTTACTTTCTCCCATTCCGTAGAAGAAAAACTGCAAAAACCACATGGTTCCGGCAAGCGCACAGAAAATAATATTCTTTGCAAAGGGAACATTCTTTTTGGTATAATCGCTGTAAGATTTATTTTTAAATGATAAATAAAGACAACCGATAAGATTGGATGCCATACCGCCCCAAAGGACAACAACATACGTTACATTATTCTGGAAAAGGAATTCTCCCTGCCCCGGATTTGCTAGTTTCCAAGCATCATTAGCGACAATTGCCATTGGTTTTCCGGCCTCAAGACCGAAATTGAAACATGCACTTAAAACACCTGAAATAATGGCTACAACAAGTCCTAAACCGAATTTATATTCCGTTTTTACCTCCATCCCATGAGGATCAACAGCTTCTGTCTGAAGTTCTTTATCTTTCATTACTCCGGCTTTTCCGCTGATGATAATGCCGACAACACAAACTAGAAGCCCTAATAAAACAAATTGTCCCCAAGAATTCGAAAGCATTAAACCAATATTATCTTTACCTTCCTGCGGCGAAAATTCATAATAAATGGAAGGCAGAAGAGATCCAATCACCATCGTTAACCCCAACATAATACTGCTTCCTAATGCTACCCCCAGGTAACGAACGCCCAAACCGTACATAAAACCGCCGATTCCCCAAAGGGCACCGAACATAAATGTTAATCCTAAAATAGATGAACTTTCATTCTGAATAATATCCCAAAAGTTAGGAATGGTAAGAAATGCGGCCAACGGCGGAACGATAATCCAAGAAAAAACGCCACCAATCAACCAAAAGGTTTCCCATTGCCATCCTTTTACTTTCTTGTAAGGCAAATAAAAACTGCCCGAAGAAAAACCTCCTAAAAAATGGAAAATAACTCCTAATAATGCATTCATAATTTATTCTTCTTGATTGATTTTGAAAATTAACAAGATGGAACCGATTGCGCATCTTGTACTGTCATGCCTAAATTTTTGAAAAAATAAGATTTTTTTCTATGTTTTACATCTAAATTGTAAATCAATGATCTATTAAGAGTTAGGATTAATTTTGAACAATTTTAGTTCAAAACTATTTTCCAAAATAAGGCTTGGGTTTGAGTTTTAATTATAAATAGAAACCTATTAAGCGGAAAAATGGTGATTCTATAAAAGCTCACCTTCCCCCAATTTTATCGATCAACTGTCTGTTTAGGCATAAAAAAACCTAACAGTTTTAAAAATCCGTTAGGTTTGAATATCCCCTTTGGCAAAAGCCTTTTGATAGATCTTATATTGAAATCGGCTAAAACCCAACTCTTTATTTTAACTTGTAAACTTCACTTGCTGCAAGCAATACACAACCCAATCCATAATCTTCAAAATCAGGGATTTTATCAACCGCTAAAGGCTGTCCATCCTTCGGTTCTTTTCCAGTACCCTGAACCCAGCCTAAAAATCCGTTCGGCTGAACAGAATCTTTTACAATCGCATTCCAAGCCTTGATTAAAACAGGAAGATATGTTTTCTTATCAATCAAACCTTTATTAATTCCATAAGCCATTCCGTAAACGAAAAGTGCTGTTCCCGTCGTTTCTTTTCCGCCGTAATTTGTAGGATCATGAAGGCTTACATTCCAAAAACCATCTTCTCTCTGAATCGGAAGCACCGCTGATAAAAGGTCTTTATAATCCTGCAAATATTCTTTATAATGAGAATCAGATTTTGGAGTGTCTTCCAAAGTACGCGCCAATGCAGCCACTACCCAACCGTTTCCGCGGCTCCAATAGCAATCTTCACCATTCGGTTCTTTGTAAGGCGGAACAAAATCTTTATCTCTCCACCACAATTTATCCTTCACGTTGTACAAACCATTTCCGCCATGTTTGTATTTCGTATAAGCATACATTTCGTAGTTTCTGTCGAAATATTTTTGGTCGCCAGTGATTTTACCTAATTTCGTAAAAATAGGCATGCTCATCTGTAAAGCATCAATCCACCACCAATCATCCACTTTTTTTGTGGCAATCATGCTATCCATTGCTGCTTTTACGTTTTTGATTCTTTCCGGATTTTTTCTACCGTCGATTTCGTAAAGATCAAGATACGTTTGTCCGCAAGCCTGATGATCAGCATTTCTTGTATACGTTCCACGCTGTAAATTCCAATCGTGGTTATTTGCCCAAGACATGGCGTAGTCGTAATATTCCTTTTTCTTGTCTACCGAATACAAAGCCATCAACCCTTCATAATAAACTGCTCTCGTCCACAAATTACTCGGCCAGACTTTTTTACCAACAATATCTTTTTTGGTATCGGGCCATTTATCCATAAAATATTTGTTGGTACGTTCTGCCACTTCCAAAACTTCTTTTTTATTGGGAAGTGCTGTCTTTTGTTTTTGTGCCGAACACGAGGAAAAACCTCCGAGCATTATAGCAACAAAACTTGCTGTTAATAGTTTTTTCATAAGTATATATTATTTTTTTATTTTAATTTGTTTAAACGCTACGAG
The DNA here is from genome assembly GCF_039672645.1 of Chryseobacterium sp. C39-AII1. NCBI lineage: Bacteria > Pseudomonadati > Bacteroidota > Flavobacteriia > Flavobacteriales > Weeksellaceae > Chryseobacterium > Chryseobacterium sp. C39-AII1. The sequence continues at coordinate 158,117 of NZ_JBDFPQ010000007.1, read as the reverse complement.
CGCAAAGTTTTTGTTAATTAAATCCTGCATATTTTTGTGATCGCAAGGGCACTCTGTTCAGCAAATGATAGCAGAAAAAATTTCTACAGTATCGTGCAAAGCATTATTTAATATATTTTTTTAGGTCGCAACCTTTTAACTGCTTAATACCTTTTGTGACCAATTCTGCGTTTACAATTGCGCCTTCTTTGTTGGTGTGGGTATGATCTTTCGGGAAGAAAGTTTTCACTTTTTCAGCGCCCATTTTTTCATATTTTTTGATAACCATAGTATTTAAATCTAAAAAATAAGCTCCGGTTTGCTGCGCCACTTCTTTAGCCCAAACTCCGTATTGATCTTTTTCAATTTTCCCTTTTTCATTAAACTTATTTCTCGGAATTGGCGAAACAATAATCGGAATAGCTCCTTTAGATTTCGCTTCATTCGCATATTTTCTCATGTAATATCCAAAAGTATAAACCGTTTCATTCACCTTTCTGATGGGATTGTAAATATCTTTTGATTCTTCCCCAATTCCTTTTATTGTACCCCTTGCTCTTAACGTATCTGCCAATTCTCCACCATCATTATGACCAAACTGCATTAAAACATAATCACCTTTTTTAATGGTTTTCATAATGGAATCCCATCTTCCTTCCGTCACGAAAGTTCGGCTGCTTCGTCCGCCTTTTGCGTGATTCTGAATCTCAATTTTCTCCGTATTTAAAAACATATCCATGAAACTTCCCCATCCCCAAAGTGAATCTGCTCCTTTTCCTGAGCCATTTTGTACGGTGGAATCTCCAATAATGTATAAAACAGTTTTGTTTTGAATCTTTTGAAATGAAGCCGCAATCATTACGATTAAAGCAATAGCCGGAAGTAAGAATTTTAGTTTCATAGTTTATTTTTGAGATTTTACAGTTACAATATTTGGTTGAGGAACTTCTTTCACCGATTCATCCAGATAATAATCTGTATGCGGTGGTTGATTATATCCTACATTTTGCCAAACAATACTCAATCGATATTGCGGATTATGCATCAAAGTGTACAATCTGTGTTTCGTAGGAATTGTTGTACTGAAAATCCTCAATTCCTGATTATCGGCTGTTCTATAAATCAATTCCTCACGCCAGTCTCCGAATAAATCAGCGACCAAAGATGGGTTTTTCTTGGTTCCGTTATTCGATTCGCACTGGAAATTTTTAGCATCAAATATGACATTTGATTTTTCTTTTTTCCAATCCCATTTTGAAACAACAGTTCCATCTAAAATTTCGCTTAAAAAATCTCCGTCCCAATAGATTCCCATATTACAAGCCGGAGTTTTTTCTGCTATTTTCTTTCCTTTTACATCATAAAGTCCTTTCACTCCTGCTCCTGCTGCCCAAGATTCCGAACCTTCGTAACGAGGATCTATATTTAATGATAAACCTCTTCCCGGACCTTGAAACTTGCTGTCTTTACTATAAATTAAAGAAGGTAGTTTCCACAAAACTTTTCCGGTTTTTCCGTCTCTAAAATGTGCTCCCGCATCATCAAATCTCTCCTGAATATCAAAAATTTCAAGTCCCGGATTTGATGGATCCAAATCTCCAACATGCAACGCATCTCCGTGACCGTAACCTGTACTATTCAAAACTTTTCCGTTGTCATCAACCGTCATTGCACCGAAAATAATTTCATCTTTTCCATCATTATCGACATCGGCAATACTCAGATTATGATTTCCCTGTCCGCGATATTGTTTGTTTTCTTCCGAACTTTCTGTATCAAAAAGCCATCGAAGACTCAATTTTTTATCTTTAAAATCCCAAGCAGCAATCGCAGTTCTGGTATAATACCCTCTCGACATAATTACACTTGGCGTTTTTCCGTCGAGGTAAGCAACTGCTCCCAAAAATCGGTCGATGCGGTTTCCTTTGGCGTCGCCCCAAGTTTCGGTCATTTCTTCGTTGGTCGGATTTAAACTTCCTGCAAATCTTGGAACTTGATAATTTACGGTATTAATTTCCGCTCCCGTTTGTCCGTCAAAAACAGTCAAGAATTCCGGTCCGGAAAGAATCATTCCGTTTTCGTTGACGTAATTTTTTGTTGGATCACCAATGAACTTTCCTTTTCCGTCTTTGCTTCCATCGGCCGTTTTCATTACGATTTCGGTTTTTCCGTCCTGGTCTAAATCATAAACTAAAAACTGCGTGTAATGCGCTCCTTCTCTAATATTTTTGCCTAAATTAATTTCCCACAAAAACTGTCCGTTCAGTTTATAAGCCTGAATAATCGGCGGGTCTGTTTCTCCTTTCTGACTGTTATCGTGTGACCTTCCGGTTTGATGAAGAATGATTTCATATTCTCCGTCTCCGTCCAAATCTGCAATTGAAGCGTCATTCGGAGTGTACCCAGCTGGTGTTTTCAGCGGAATTGAAAAATAAGGTTTTTGATTGGCTTTGTATTGTGCAAAATCTTGGTCAACGTCCTGATGTTGTGTATTTGATTTTACGAAGTAGGTGTAATTTTTAGATTTATCAGCGGTTTTATCTAAAAAATTAGTCTCGTTAAGCAATGGTTTTTCATTCAGCTTTTTGGTCTGATTATTTTCTGTGCGATACAAATCGAAATGAGTATTCTGAGCTTCCGTTCCCAGCAGACGCCAACTTACAAAAACGCCTGACTCTGCAGGAATTGCCACAATTCCTCTTTTCAGATATTCCATTTGCCTTTGGGCAAAGAATGTTTGCGAAAGAAAAATGGCGGATGTAATGAATATGTATTTAATTTTCATAATGCACATTATTTTTCATTTTTTCTATAAAAAAGATGAAGCAACAGGTCGCTCCTCCGAAGCTTGTTTTTATTTCTATTAGCAGTAAATCCCGATGGGATTTTAAATAGTTCCGTTAGGAACGGACTGTTAATAGAAAATAATTATTCAATAAATTAAAGCTCTGGAAGAGCGACCTGCAAATTGTATTTCAATTTTTTATCGGATAAGAATAGTTATTTTTATGTTTTGGCTAAAGCCGAATTTGAAACTTCATTTTTTTAACGGGCTAAAGCCCGTTTCTATTGATTTAGTCCTTTTTGATTCCAATCCTTGTGAAGATTTTGAACCCCGAAAAGAATTTACTGCTTTTCTAAACCTTATAGGTTTTAGAAACCTATAAGGTTTGTACAGTTGAATCTCTCGCAGCCCGACCTGAGTGGAGCTCTTTTTGTCGCAGCAAAGCGGAGACAAAAAAGCGGGAACGGAGGGCGGAAAAAGCTGCCCAAATAAAAATTCAACCGATTGCACAAATTGATTTATTTTTTAGAAGTTTGCTTCAGCAGCCATTTCACCCATTCTTCTGTGCCTTCATAGTTAGAAAAATCTTCCGTAAGCTTCTTTCCATCAATGTATTCATTATAACACCACGGATCTCCCAATGCGAAAACAGTACCTTTTCCAACCTTTGCAATGGCGCCAATCACCTGATTCTGTGCATGCAAAAATGGTTTCGCAGGTGCTTTTGCCGTTATAGTACTCACTTCTTTCATATATAATTTAAGCTCAGAAAATACCTCATTGCCCGGTTGTACATATACAGCGCCCTTTTCAAACTCTCTGCCTTTCAATCTATTGATGCTGTCATCATTGAAATGAATCCCGAATTCTCCAGCCAGTTTATTGAAATGTTCAAACTCCGAATTGCCGTTATCATTGCTCAATAAAACCAGAACGCCACCTTTTTTCACCCAATCTACCAGGTTTTTGATTGAATTAGCATCGATAAGATTGGCTTTTCCGCCGTACGCTTCTTTGTCGATATCCGCATCAACGATGATGTAGATATTGGCTTTTTTCAAATCTTTTTTGGAAGGAGCGGTCGTTAAAGTACTGATTTCTGCACCTTGTTTCTGGAAAATTTCGCCCAGCAAAGAAAATCCGCCGTTGGACGTGTCGTTCCATGTGTAATGCCAAGATTCAAGAACTTTGGTTTCTTTATTTTCCTTTTTTTCGTTGTTGAAAAAGTTGTCTAAAACGACTTTCGGTTTGTTTTGAGCATTGGAAAATCCGAATGTGAGGAGCGTTCCTAATGCTAATGTTTTTACTATGACTTGTTTCATAATTTATTATACTATTTAATTTAACCTGTTTCTCTATAATTTTTGAACGCAAAGTCCGCGAAGTTTTTCTTTTAAACTACTAACTGTTTTTAAGTTCACAAAGGCGTTACACTTAAATAAGAACACAAAGATTGTTAATTGCAGACTGTCATTAAAATTATTTTGAGAAATATACAGGAATTAATTGAATTTCGCCATCCAAACCTGAAGGTTGCACTTTCCAGTTGGAAGCGTCGAATGGTTTGTAATCGATGTTTACAAAATTAATTTCGTGGTAATTTCGCCACTGGATTTTATTTTGGTCCATATAACGAATTCGGTTTGCCATAAGGTTTGAAACCTCAATCTGAATGGTATTTTTTCCTTTTTTCAAGTATTTTCCGACATTGATTTCAAACGGAAGACTCCAGACAATTCCCGCATCTTGTCCGTTGATGATGACTTTTGCACTTTCATATAATTTGTCGAATTTCAGTACAAAATCATCGGCTTTTTTATTTAATTTGAACCAAGTTGTGTAAACTCCAGTTCCTGAAAAACTCTGCGTTGAAGCGTCTTCTGTGAAATTTGTCCAAGGTTGAAGTTTGTCCAAAGTTTTTGATTTCGGAAGTTCAGGACCACCTTCTTTGAAAGTCAGTTGCCAAGGTTGATTTAAAATAATCGGAACTTCTGTTTTCTCAATATATTTCCATTTTGAAATTGAATTATCTGGCGTTTCTGAAGCTTTTACAATTAAAGACTCTCCTGATTTCAGTTGAACTTTAACTGAATTATTCTGAATTTCAGCAACACCAAAATCTCCGTTTTCAGGAATCATTAAAGCAACTTGTTTTCCTGAATAATTTAACGGAATATTTTGATTGATTTCTTTTGACGTGTGATTGACTATGTAATAATATTTTCCACCGTCGAACTTTCTTCTGACGAATTTCAATCCTGTGTCTGCTAATTTTTCTCTTTCAATTTTTAAATATTCCAACGCTTTTTCAACATCAGAACTCAATACAATTTTTCCTTTTCCGAATGTTGCCGATTTTACATTTCCGTCTTGCTGAAAAGGAATTTTAGTCCATAAAGACTGTAATTCGTTTCTTCTTTTTTCAAATTCAAAAAGTCCCTGAACGTTTTTTGGCTCGCTTTGGAAAATCACTGAAGCGCCACTTTGAGCCAAGTTTAAAATATTTTTCAACGTTGATTCTGAGAAATAATTGAGTTGAGGAATAATTAAAACTTTATAAGAACCACCATTTTTAGAAACCTGAATATTCTGATTTTCAAACTTCGCTTCACCAATCATTTTATCCGAAATCATATCGAGAGAATAGCCGGATTTTCCTAATTTCTCAAGGTTTTCATAGAATACAGTCGGATGCAGCCACTTTTCAATATTATGAATTTTGAAAGCCATATCCTTTCCTTTCGGATTTGCCCATTGGTCGTAAACCGGCCAATACATCAGGATTTCATTATCCGATTTTCCACTTTGTAAAACTGATTGTGTTCTTTCGATGTAAGAATTTAAACCTTTGATATTTGGCCACAAAGAATTTTCAGGAACGAAATTCGTCGAAGCATAAAACAACCAGCCCGGAAACGGAACATCAGCCGGCGTATACGTCGTTCCGTGGTAAAAAATGTGATTAATTCCTGATAAAAAAATCTGTTCAGCTTCCGGTTTTACCTGTGACCAGGACGTTTTGAAATGTTCTGTGAGCCAAGTGAAAGATTCGTTGGAAATCAAAGGTTTTCCGGTAATGTTTGCCGCCGAAGATGCGAATTTCAGCATATTGATGTCGGGAATTTCCTTTGTATTGATGTCTTCCAAATTTCTTCTTAAACCCTGAATATCGAATTTTGTACTTCCGAAAGTTTCAGATTCAGGAATATTGACTGCGGCGTACAAATCCAGCAAATTTCCCGGCGAACCGTGTGCCTGATTCGTATTTTTTGAGCTTTTAGAATGTGCCCAATTCGTGAAATTTTCTGTAAAATTCTGCAAAATCAGTTCGCTCATCGTTTCGCGATAATCAGATTTTATTCTTCCCGCCAATTCGCTTTCTTCATCGCTCACCAAATATTTGATATACTGACTTAAATCGTAACCTCTTCTTTTTTTGAATTCTTCTTTAAAATCGGCAGTCCAATCTGCGCTGTAAACTTCATAACTATCATTGAAAAACGAACGGATTCCATAATTTGAATTTCCGAAGGCTTTATCAAAAGTTTTCAGATAATCTTTGGTTGCATCAGGCGAAAAATGGTCTAAAGTATAGCCATCACCACCCGGAGCGGCACGTTTTACTTTCTGCAAAGTTTTGCCTACAAAAACTGCGTAAATTGTCCATTTTCCAGAGGTTGGTTTCCAGTTTAAAGTTCCGTCTAGAGTCACTTTATCTGTTAAAACTACCGCTTCATTTTTTTCATTATAAGCGGTAACGATATCCAATTTTATGGTTTTTAAATTCTTCTGTTTTTCGTCTTTTAAAACAATCTTCTCAGAAAATTTTTCATTGAGCTGAATGCTGTAAGTCTGAACAATCATTTTGGTTGCAGCATCATTTTCATCAACCTGCGGTCCGCCAATTGGCCAACCTGTTCCGACTGCCATATCAACGCCCATTTTCAGACTTTTTGCTTTATCTGTCGTGAACTGCAGCATTTTCATCCATTCCGGAGAAAGATAATTGATGTATTTATTTTCAAACCTTTTTGCGCCATAAATCGGGACAATTTCTACTCCACCGAAACCTGCCTTGGAAAGGGTTGTCAATTGCTTGTCTAAACCTTTTTCGTCAACGGCACTTCCCATCCACCACCAACGCGTCCACGGTTGAGCGGTATTGGTTGCTTTTGGCCACGGATTCTGTGCGGAAAGATTTCCGAAAGCAAAACAGAGAACGCTTAGTTTGAGTATATTTTTAATTTTCATTTTTTAACTTTTTTATTTAACCACAAAAGTCACAAAAGAATTTGGACACATTAGTTATTTTAAGGGAGTGATTCGACTGCTTAGAAGAACACATTAGCTTTAAAAATCAAAGATTTTTAATTTCCATCAGGTTTTAAAGATTCCATAAAAACAGATTCCGGCCAATGGAATTTTTCAACATCATCGGGTTTATTGGGATTAAAATTTTTATAATTATTTGAAATATATTTCTTCAACGGTAAATTTTGGTCAACGATGGATTTTACGACACATTTTGCCAATTCATAAGCTCCGTAAGGATTGAAATGCGTATCGTCTGCCAAAACATTTGGTTGGTTTGAATAAGAATTCGCAGGATAATAAACAAATGCTTTCTTCGCCGCTTCCGGCCCCATCGCTTCGAACAATATTTTGCTTGATGCATTTAAATCAATCAAATCCACTTTTTCTTCTTTTGCAATTTCCCGCATCGCATCGGGAAAATCATCTAACGTATTGACTATTTTATTATTGTCATCAAAAACTCTGCGGTTCATCGAGGTTACCAAAACCGGAATTGCTCCCAATTGTTTTGCCTTTTGAATCCATTCTTTTAATCTTTTTCGGTAACCAGATTTTGTGCTATTTCCGGCTTTTTGATCGTTGTGACCAAATTGAATAAAGAGATAATCTCCAGCTTTCAGTTTATTCCAGATTTTATCGATTCGATGGCGGTCTTCGAAGGCTTTTAAAGTTTCTCCGCTTTCGGCATAATTGGCAATCACCACTTCATTCGGAACAAAAAAATACGGTAACATTTGTCCCCAAGAAGCCCACGGTTCATATTGTGCATCGACAACCGTTGAATCTCCCGTTAAATAAATAGTTTTCGCTGTATTGTTCGGTTGAATGATTATTGAGCAAACTTTTGGAGCTTTATCATTAAATTCAATCGTTAAAAGATTGTCCCAATGTAAATATTTTGTTTCTCTCGGTTTTAATTTTACAATTCCGATTTTTTCACCGTTTCGGTTTCGGATGATGCTGTCTTTTACGTGAACTGAAATTTGTTTTTCAACAATTTCACCTTCTTTTGTTTTAATATCGCTTAACATCAATCGACGATTTTCTACACGAACTGTCGTTTCCGAAGTACCTTTTGTATCGCCTAAATTCAGTTTAATATCATAATTTCCTTCAGGAATCGCCACCGAAAAATAGAACGGTTTCTCGCTCGTGATGAAATCTCCTGTCAAAGCATTTCCGCCATTATCAACAGATTTTAAACCAGAAATATCCATAAATCCGTAACCAATTTTTTTGTCAAATTTTGAAGTTGGAGTAATCGGAATGAAACTTTTTGCCACTCTGTCTCCGCCAAAATCAAATTTGAAACTGGTTTGTTGTCCAAAATAAAATGAACAGATAAATAGTATTAAAAATGACAATACTTTTTTCATCATTAATCCGTTAAAATATTTTCTTTTGGCATTGTGAACTGTTTATTTTCATCGCCCAAATCCGGCAATCCGAAATAGAAATATAAGGTTCTTTTAAACGTTCCATTCAGATGATTCGGTTCGCTTTCAGATCCTAAAGATTCGGTTTTATCGTTAATGTTAAACGCCAAAACAGTTCCTAACGGTGGAATCGCATCTAGGAAAGAAATATTCCCGCTTGGCAATTTCGGATAACCTTCCGCTCCGTAAATTCCGTAAAAATCGAACAATCTGACGAACATTTTTTCTTCTTTTGTTCCGACCGTAATTTTTCCTTCTGCGGTATCCAATTGCAACCACGAAACGTCATCAAAATAGCCTTTAAATTCAGGGTAAATCCAAGGTGATTGTCCGGTTCTTGTTGAGTTTTTTAAATTCTGCCAAACATTGTAAGCCTGTCCCTGAGTTCTGTTTTTCCAAACGTGATAAGGCCCTTTTCCGAGCCATTTTGCATTAATCACATAATTTTCAGGATAATCGAAACTTACACCTGCAAATTGATAATCTCCCGACAAAGAATATTCATAATTGAGTTCTAAAACTCCGTTTGAATTCAGTTTCCAAATAATTTTATTTCCGTTTTTATAATTGACTTCAATCAGTTGGTTTTGTCCTTCTGTAAAAGATTTTATGGATGATAATTCCATTGTACCATTCACGAAAACAGGTCCATTTTTGAAGGTCATTTTTTTGCCTTTCTTATCAACAATGACTGATTTTAATAAACCGTCGTTTTTCCCAATGATAAATTCTTTTTCGTCTGATTTTAAAATAAATTCAGCTTCATTTTCAGCCACAGAAACCGGAAATTCTTTAATTAAAGATTTTGAAAACTGTTTTGAAATTTCTTCATTTAATTTAATTTTCCAAGTCCAAGTGTAAATTTCTTTTCCGGCAGCATCGGTTGCCGTCAATAATAATCCTTCATTTTCTTTCCAGCTTGAAGGAAGATTTAAATTAATATTTCCTTTTTCTGTTGGGTGAATATTGGGTGATTCTGCTTTTCCTGTTTTAATAACATCAAAACCTGATTCTGGAGAAAAAGGTGTTTTGAATTTGACTAATTTCCATTCAAACTGACAATCTTTTAAATTCGTAAAATGATAACGGTTTTCCACAGGAATATTTCCTTTAAAATCATTCGGCAAGGTTTTCAAATCAATTTTTACCGGACTGTAAATTTCACGAATGGCGTAAAAACTGCCTTCTTTTTCACGATGTGGCCCTAAAACTCCATCTGGAGCGTTGATGGCGTTGACATCAATCTGATTATTGAAATCTGTCCGTACCAAACCTTCATCCACAAACGCCCAAAGGAAACCTCCTGCCCCTTTTTTGGAATTCCAGTGAAGTTCCCAATAATCGGCTAAAGAAGTTCCGCCACCACCGTCATCTTGTGCGTGTAAAAATTCGGTCGGCATATAAATATTTTCGCCTTCGAGGATATTTTTTGTGCTATAAAAATCTTCGTAATGATTGCAGTCGATGCCGTTGAAAGCATTTCCCGGCTTGTGATGGGCGTGAATTACGGGACGGTTTGACAAGTCATATTTTGCAAATTCTGCATCCAAATCAAAATTATGTCCGCCTTCATTTCCGTTGCTCCAGAAAATAATAGAAGGATGATTGGCATCTCTCGTCACCATTTCTTTCACAAGCTTTTTCCCGACTTCTGTGCTGTATTTTTTTTGCCAACCCGCCAATTCATCCAAAACGTATAAACCGAGCGAATCGCAAATTTTTAAAAACGATTTATTCGGCGGATAATGAGAGCAACGAACGGCATTCATATTCATTTCTTTGATGAGCTGAACGTCCTTTAAATCTATATTTTCCGTAACTGCTCTACCCGTTTCCGGCCACCAAACGTGACGGTTGATGCCTTTCATTTTTATCTTTGTTCCGTTAATGAAAATTCCGTCGCCTTTTCGGATTTCAATGGTTCTGAAACCGAATTTCTCTTCGGTTTGACTGTTTGTTTTCTTGTTTTTATTTAAAGTAAATTTTGCTTTGTATAAATTCGGAGTTTCGGCTGTCCAAAGTTTCGGATTTTTTATGGAAAACTGAATATGTTTTAGAGTATCTCCTTTTTGAATTTGAACCTGAGATTCGCCAACCAAATTATTCTTAACATCAAATAACTCTACTTTTATATTGTTGGCTGAATTGATTTCATTTAACTCAATATTCGAACGAAAAGTCCCGTCTGCTTTTGCTTCAATAGAAGTTGACGAAATATGTTCTTTAGGATTAGCTTCCAAATAAACAGGTCGGAAAATTCCACCTAAAATCCAGTAATCGGCTAATCTTTCTGCATTGTTGACGGATTTATCAGCCGACATTTTGGAAACTTTAACTTCTAAAATATTTTCTTTTCCGAATTGAATTTTATCGGAAATATCATATTTAAATTCATAAAAAGCGCCTTGATGAATGGGTCCCGCCGATTTTCCATTGATTTTCACTTCCGTGTCGGTCATTGAACCTTCAAAAACAATGTTGATGGTTTTTCTTTTCCAGGAATTCGGAACTGTGAATTTGTGTTTGTACAAACCTGTTTCGTCGTGAAATTTGAAGTTTTTACCATACGTCACATAATCGCGACCATAATTGTACGAACCGAAACCTTGCTGTTCCCAATGAGAAGGCACATTGATTTTACTCCAACTTCCTGATTTCCTTCCTGAATTTATCCAAAAATCCCATTCTTTGGTGTGTTCTGCATCTTTCCCAGTTAAGAATTGAATTTCTTTAGACTGAGAAAACAAAAGCTGTGAACAGACACATAAAAAAGCAAATATTTTGGAAGAAAAACTCATTATTTTGCGGCAATGTCGGAGTCGTCTTTTTTATCGTAAGATTGCGTAAGAGAAGCAACCTGCTCCACTTTAATATTTTTTTGTTTCAAATTCTGAACATGATTCAGGTTTTCCATTTCAGGTTTCAGAGCTTTGACTTTAAAATTTTCAAAATTGAAATCTTTTAAATCAAACAAATCTGATTTTTCAATAGAAAACGCTGTCTCGCAACTTAAATCTATATTTTTGATGGTAATATTATTAGCCAATCCTTTTCTCGGTCTTGCTTCACCTTTTAAATCAAAAAACTGATTCCATCCTTTTGCGTAAATGAAAGTTTTTACATTTCCTTTAATATTATCTAAAGTGATGTATTCGTAATGTTGAGGCGTGTCTGGACGCATTTTCAGGTGCAACAATCTTGAAGCATCTTTTACGGTAGAATTTCTGAAAATAATGTTGTAATTGTGAATCGATTCGCTTCCGCAAGTAAGCGCAGAATGGCAGAATCCGAAAGTATTGTCTTCGATGATGATATTTCTGTTTTCTCCGTTATTAGGGTCAACATCTGCTTTTGGACCTTTTCCACCTTTTAAAGCAATGGCATCGTCATTAACCGACATATAACAATTTTTCACCAAGAAATTTGAACAAGCATCAATGTCAATGGCATCTGTACTTGGCGCTTTTACAGGTTCTTTTGGAGCTAAAATCGTTAAGTTTAATAATTTTACGAATTGAGATTTGTAATAATGTGTACTCCAGAACGGCGAATTTTTCACTGTAATTCCTTCAATCTGAATATTTTTTGAATTGGAAACATAGATAATTCTAGGTCTCATTTCATCCATATTGGTGCATTTAGGATTCCATTCTCTTCTTTTCCAGAATGATTTCCAAAATCTCAGCCCGTTTCCGTCTAGCGTTCCTTTTCCTGAAATCGTGAAAACGTCTAATCCATCTGCATTAATTAAAGCCGGAAAATATTTCACAGTTTGACCTTCCATTCTTGTTGTTACGACAGGAAAATCATTAATATCGTCGCTTCCTTTTAATTTTGCACCGTTTTCTAAATATAAATGTGTTCCCTGTTTAAAGAAAAGTGAACTGATGAGAAAAGTTCCTTTTGGTACAACAATGACACCTCCGTTTTTTGAAGCTTCATCAATGATATTTTGAACCTGTTTTGTCTGAAGAATTGTGCTATCGTTCTTTACTCCAAAATCTGTAATGATGTATTTCTTTCCTAATTTATTGATATCTGTTGGTTTGTTTTCTTTAAACCATTTCGGAATAGCGGTTCCGTCGGGAAATTTATCCTGACTTTTTAAAGATGAAGAACCTGCAAAAACAATAAACAGTGTAAATATAAAAGGTGATATATTGTGAAATTTCATAATCTTTTTCAGAGAATTCTGAATTTATTTTAATTAAACGAATTAACAAAAATAAAAATATAGATTTTAGTAAAGTACAGCATCCTGCTCTTTCATGTGGATGAAATTTATTAATTTTTCTAAATCATTTTAAACAAATTTTACATCTGTTATTTTCGACTTTTTGTAGAATGAAGTTTTGTATATTTGAAATCATTTCATCATCATTTAATATCAGTTTTATGAATATTCAACATCTAATTGATGAATATATTTCTCATCAGCCTGAACAAAAATGCATTGATCTTCAGCATTTACATCAAACAATACTTGAAATAATGCCAAATTGTATGTTATGGTTTCTGGATGGCAAAAACGAAGAAGGAAAAGTAATTTCTAATCCGAATATTGGATATGGTTTTCAGACCTTGAAATACGCCGATGGAACTTCCAGAGAATTTTATCAAATTGGGCTGAGTGCCAATACAACAGGAATTTCCGTTTATATCATGGGTTTGGAAGATAAAAAATATTTAGCTGAAAAATTCGGAGATAAAATTGGAAAGGCAAGCGTAACCGGATATTGTATTAAGTTCAAATCACTGAAAAATATCAATATTGAAGTACTAAAAGATGCGATACAATCTGCATTGTAAAACAAAATAAATACAAAAAAAAGTTAACATCTGGAATTTGAAAACAGATTGCCAAGATTTTGGTAGAAAATAATGAAGGCAACTCAATCATTTGGGTTGCTTTTTTCATGAATTAATGAAAAGAATATTTTTCACAATACAAAAATCAAAAAAAAGTGAATAAATTCAAATAAAATCACACTTATTAGTGAAATATTTTATATATTCGCTAAAACTAAATTACATTCAAAAGATTAATAATTATGAAAAAAATTCTTTTCTCGGCAGTTTACGCCAGCATTTTTTGTGCAGTTATCTCATGTTCTACTGAAAGAAATTCTCTAACAACTACCGAAGATCTAAAATCTACCGAAATGACCTCTTTCGACAGAGCTTTAAAGGAAATCATGAAACCTGAAAACCGTTCTACACCTGAAGAGAAAGCAAGATGGGGAGCACAATTAAATGACAGATCACTGGATATTCTTTTCAATGCTTCATTACAAATGCTCGGTAAAAAAAGTAGTACCACTAAAGAAAACAACACCCGAGTTGAAAAAGAGAAGGTAATTGTACAGGCTACCAATCTTTATTTTTCTAAACTGAATACGATAAAATCTAATCAGAAAGCAGAAAACTAACAACTTGATTATGAAAAAAATACTTTTATCACTTTTTGTAACAAGTACACTTGGTTTGTGTGCACAAGGTAAACTGAATATATTCAATTATTCGTCTTACAGATTATCAAACTATTTAGTAGGGTCTAACCAGGCAAATAACTGTTATCCTAACGTAAGTGGAACCAATTATCCTTTATTGGTGCCGCCAAATACCAATATAAGTTATGATAGTTATTCTACCAGCAATCTTACCAATCCGCCAATCAATTCTTGGACGGTACAACTTAACGCAAGTAGCGGCACTCTACCTCCACAAATACCGGGAGCATCACCTCTGTTAAATGTTTTGGGCACGACTACAAAATGGCAGATGAACAAATTTTATGTGGAAGACCCAAGCGGTGCCCCTCTTTATTACAGTGGAGCTTCCATAGGAAATATTGACTGTAATGTTACGATTACCGACTTAATACCATCTGCTGCTACTCCATATCCTTTCAGTGCCTTTTGGTTTGATGTTGGAAATGACACTTATTTTGTAATCCAATAAAAATAATTATGAAGAAAATACTTATCCTTGCCTCCGTACTTGCAATTTCGTTTTGCTTTTCCCAAGGTAAATTATATATTGAGAATTATTCTAATTATGATCTTCAGATGCGTGTAATAGCCGGAAATCCTAATAACTGTGTTCCAGAAGTTGGAGCCAGCATGAATTTTCCTGCCAGTACCCAAGATGTGATTGAAAATTTTAACGATTCTCAACCTTATACTACCCATTGGTCGGCAATATTGACAGCAGGAGGAAATACATATCAGGAATATGCTCCTAATTCCGGATTACTAAATACCGTTTCTCCGCTTACCCGCTGGAAATTTCTGTGGTATCAAACAGTTTATCCCGGAACAACTAATGTAGCTTATGATACGGTGAATTTTAATATGGGCGAACCTTCTGCATTTCCAAATTGTCCGTTGCAAAGCTCACCATTTGTAGACGGAACATTAACAGATGCATTTTGGTTTTATATTCCATCTGAAAATGCAACCTATTTAGTAATACAATAAATTCAAAAAATCAGACTACAAAATATTAATACATATGAAAAAGATATTCACCCTTTCCTTGGGACTTGCATTTTCATTATGCTTTTCTCAAGGTAAATTATACTTACAGAATTATTCTAATTACGATCTGATGATGCGGGTAGTAGGCGGAAGTACAACTAGTTGTGTACCAGAAGCCATAACAAGTATGAGCTTTCCGGCGGCAACGCAAGCGGTTATTAATAATTATAATGATGCGTTTCCCTACACTACAGGTTGGTCTGTAACAACTACTATGGGAACAAACCCCATTGGCCAAACCATACCTTCCGGATTACTCACTGCTATTTCTCCTATTACTCGCTGGAAATTTGCATATTACCAGACACAAGATCCCGTTACGGGCAGTACTGTTTATGATACCGTAGATCATAATATGGGAGATTCAGCTGCATTTCCATATTGCCCATGGAATAGCTCAACTTTCATCGACGGAACTGTAACCGATTCATTTTGGTTCTATATTCCTTCTGACAATGCAACCTATTTAGTAATACAATAAATTTTAAAAATTAAACGAAATAAAATAGTAATAATTATGAAAAAAATTCTTCTATCGGCAGTTTTCGCCAGCATTTTCTGTGCAGTTATCTCATGTTCTACTGAAAGAAATTCTTTAACAACGACTGAAGATCTAAAATCTACCGAAATGACCTCTTTCGACAGAGCTTTAAAGGAAATCATGAAACCCGAAAACCGTTCAACTCCTGAAGAAAAAGCAAGATGGGGCGCGCAATTAAATGACAGGTCACTGGATATTCTTTTCAATGCTTCATTACAAATGCTCGGTAAAAAAAGTAGTACCGTTACAGAAAACAGCACCCGAGTTGAAAAAGAGAAAGTAATTGTACAGGCTACTAACCTCTATTTTTCTAAACTGAATACGATAAAAGCCAATCAGAAAGCAGACAACTAAGATTCTGAGTATGAAAAAACTATTTTTATCACTTTTTCTTACAAGCACTCTTGGTTTATATGCGCAAGGCACCATAAATATTTTCAATTATACCAACTATAGGCTGTCTAATGATTTGGTAGGATCTAATCAGGCAAGTAATTGCTATCCATCAATCAGCGGAACTAATTATCCTATCATGGTGCAACCGGGAGCGAGTGTAAGCTATACAGGCTATGCGACAAGCCATCTTCAAAATCCTCCCATCAACTCGTGGAACGTGCAACTTTCAGCAAGCAGTAGCCCTACCATCCAACCGGCAGGGGCACCCATACTGAATACTTTAGCTGCCATTACAAAATGGCAGATGACTAAATTTTATGTTGAAGACCCAAGTGGCGCGCCCATCCCGGTTAATAGCGGTATGTTGGGAAATATCGACTGTACCACTATGGTAACCGAGCTACAGCCATCTGCAACAACACCTTATACTTTCAGTGGTTTCTGGTTTGAAATCGGAAACGAAACTTACTTTATCATCCAATAAATAATTAAATATGAAAAAAATATTCACACTTTCATTAGGTCTTGCCTTTTCATTATGCTTTTCACAAGGCAAATTATATATTCAAAATTATTCTAATTACAATCTTGGTATGCGCATTGTAGCCGGAAACACAGGCAGTTGCCTTCCAGAAGCAGTTGCGAGTATGGATTTTCCTGCTCAGACACAAGATGTAATTGACGACTTTAATGATGCTTTTACTTATACTGCAGGCTGGTCTGTAAGGCTTTCTCCTACAGGTAATCCATCATATTTCACGGCTCCTAATGGCTTACTGAACTCTATTTCACCAATTACCCGTTGGGAGTTTGCATGGTATCAGGCGCAAGATCCAATTACTGGCAATACAGTTTATGATACGGTAAACCACAATATGGCGGATAATTCTGCATTTCCAAACTGTGCATGGAACGGTTCTACGTTTGTAGACGGAACGGTAACAGATTCTTTTTGGTTCTATATTCCATCAGATAATGCAACGTATTTAGTTATTCAATAAATAGTAAACAAATAAATCACATTTAAAAAATTAATGGTTATGAAAAAAATTCTTTTATCGGCGGTTTACGCCAGCATTTTTTGTGCAGTTATTTCATGTTCTACTGAAAGAAACTCTTTAGCAACCACTGAAGATCTAAAATCTACCGAAATGACCTCTTTCGACAGAGCTTTGAAAGACATTATGAAGCCTGAAAACCGTTCAACACCTGAAGAAAAAGCAAGATGGGGAGCGCAATTAAATGACAGATCTTTAGATATTCTGTTCAATGCTTCTTTACAATTAATCGGGAAAAAAGCAGAAAATAATACCGAAAATATCAGCAGAGTAGAAAAAGAAAAAGTAATTGTGCAGGCCACCAATCTTTATTTCTCGAAACTGAACACCATAAAAGCAAATCAGAAAGCAGATAACTAAAAACTAAGGCTATGAAAAAATTAATTTTACCTCTTTTTTTAGCAAGTGCGCTCGGTTTGTCTGCTCAAAAGAAAATAAATATCTTCAATTATACGGCTTATAATTTATCTAATTCTTTGGTTGGATCCAATCAGGCAAACAATTGTTATCCTTCTGTAAGCGGAACCAATCATCCCATACCCGTAGCTCCAGGAGGAGCGGTAACTTACAACGGATATTATGGAAGTCACTTACAAAATCCTCCTATCAACTCATGGAATGTAGAGCTCTCACCCACAAGCAGTTCTACGCAGCCAAGTACTTCTCCCCTTCTTATTACTTTGGGAAATACTACAGACTGGATGATGAATAAATTTAGCCTTTCGGATCCAAGTGGAGCGCCACTTTATTACAGCGGAGCGTCTATCGGGATGATAGGTTGCAATACGCCTGTTATTAGTGATTTAACACCATCTGCTGCAACACCATATCCTTTCACAGCATTTTGGTTTCCGGTAGGAAATGAAACCTATTTTGTCATTCAATAGAAAAATAATTATGAAAAAGATATTTACTCTTTCATTAGGTCTCGCATTTTCATTTTGTTTCTCACAAGGCAAACTCTATTTACAGAACTATTCTGCTTATGATCTTACTGTACGAATAGTAGCAGGAAATACCACGAACTGTTTACCTTTGGCTTCAACGAGTATAAGATTTCCAGCGGCTACCGAAGATGTAATAGAGAATTTTAATGATGCATTACCTTATACTACAGGATGGTCTGTATCACTTACCACTGGCACAATGCCAACCCAGGTAGCAATACCTTCCGGATTACTAACTGCAATCTCTCCTCTTACTCGCTGGGAATTTGCATGGTATCAGGCGCAAGATCCAATTACGGGCGACACAGTTTATGATACGGTAGAACACAATATGGCAGATAATACTGCTTTCAATAATTGCGGCTGGAGTGGTTCTACTTTTATTGACGGAACAATAACAGATTCTTTTTGGTTTTACATTCCATCAGAAAATGCAACGTATTTAGTTATTCAATAAAGTTAAATTTGATTTCACTTATCTAAAATGTCCCTAGGTTTATCTTAGGGACTTTTTAATTTCATAAAATTTATTACTAAAAAAAGAAGCTCATCTTCCGATAAGCTTCTTTAAGAAAAAATTTAATGTTATGAGATTTATTTTTTTTCAGGTTCTGGTGAAACCACAGGATTCTGATCCCAACCGCCACCAAGAGCCCGATACACAGCAACACTTGCTTTCAGCTGATTGACTTTCTTTTCAACCAGTTCGAATCTCGATTCTAAAGCATCACGCTGAGTCAGCAAAACTTCCATATAATCAGCGCGGGCATATTTAAACAAATCATTGGAAATGTCGATGGATTTCGTCAAAGCATCTACTTCCTTCGTTTTGATATCTACACTATTTTCTAAATTTTTAATTTTAGAAAGCTGATTTGCCACTTCAATATAAGCGCTCAAAACCGTTTGCTCATAGTGATAAACTGCCTGAACCTGTTTAGCATTAGCATTATAATATGACGCTTTAATTGCTGCTCTGTTAATCAGCGGAGCTGTTAATTCGCCTGCTAAAGAAAACAGAAACGATTCAGGTTTAATTAAATAGGTTGGATTAAAAGCCTGTAATCCAAAACCGGCACCGATGTCCAGAGAAGGATAAAATCTTGCTTTTGCCGATTTAACATCCAATTTTGAAGCGGCTAATTCATATTCAGCCTGTTTGATATCTGGACGGTTTTCCAGCAGTTCTGAAGGAATTCCTGCATACACCGTTTGTGGAATGGTCGTATCAAAATTCTGACTTCTTTCCACAGGCTGAGGAAATCTTCCGACCAAATAATTGATCTTATTTTCAGTTTCCACAATTTTCTGCTGAATATCATACTGCATTCCCTGGGTTTTCAAAACCTGCGCCTGAAATCTTTTCACTGCCAATTCATTCGAGCGGGCAAACTTTTTCAGATCTTTGATAATATTTAGAGCATCTTCCTGAATTTTAATGTTTTGATTTAAAATAACCAATTCATTATCCAAAGCTAACAATTCATAATACGAATCTGCAATTTCTGAAATTAGGTTGGTGATCATGAAGTTTTTGCCCTCCACACTTGCCAAATATCGCTGAACCTGAGCCCTTTTCGCATTGTGAAGTTTACCCCAAATATCGGTTTCCCATTTTGCCTGAACGCCCACTCCAAAATCAAAAAGAGGATCCGGCATTTCTTTTCCGGGCTCCATTTCGGTATTGGCTTCCATGGCTCCGATATTGGTGTAACGGCTTACTTTATCTACCCCAACTCCGGCTTTTAAACCCACCGAAGGTAAATATTCTCCTTTTTTAGCCTTAATTTCATTTTTAGAAATTTCGATTTCCTGAAGAACGATATTTAATTCCTGATTATTCTGTAATGCCTGATTAATCAGATTCTGAAGATTAGGATCGCTGAAATATTCGTTCCATTTTTGCTTTCCAATATTGATAGTATCGTTTTTTGCCGATGCAAATTTCTCAGGAACCGTTCTGTTTTCAGCACGCTGCTGTATGTCTATAGGTTTGCAGGCCGCGAGACTTAATAAAAAGAATGCCGTACCTGCATATTGATATATTTTATTCTTATTCATAGTGGATCATGTCTTCGCTAAATGGTGATTCTTGTTCTTCCTTAATCATTTTTTTACCATCTGCCCATTTTGCAAATATGTAATAGAGTCCCGGAATGATGACAACGCCGAAAACGGTTCCGAATATCATTCCTCCCATTGAGGATGCCCCGATTGTATGATTTCCGATGGCTCCCGCTCCGTGAGCCAATACCAAAGGAATCATCCCCGCAATAAATGCAAATGATGTCATTAGAATAGGACGGAAACGAACTTTTGCCCCTTCGATCGCAGCATCGGCAATCGACATTCCTTCCAGACGTTTCTGCACGGCAAATTCCACAATTAAAACAGCATTTTTACCGAGTAATCCGACGAGCATAATAAGACCTACTTGTGCATAAATGTCATTCTGAAGCCCCATTGCTTTCAACAAAAAGAAAGACCCGAAAAGCCCCACTGGCAAAGAAGTTATAACCGCCAACGGTAATATTAAACTTTCGTATTGCGCCGCTAAAACCAGATAAACGAAGATTAAAACAACAAGAAATACATAAATAGCCTCATTACCACGATTGGCTTCGTCATAAGACAACCCTTCCCAAGCCACTTTGTAACCATGAGGCAGAGTTTTTGCTGCCGTTTCGTTGATCGCCTGAATGGCATCAGCAGTGGTGTATCCCGAAGCAGGAAGTCCTCTGATCGCGGCAGAATTGTACATATTATAACGTGTAATTTCATTTGGTCCCTGTGTTTTCTTCATGGTCATGAATGCAGAATAAGGAACCATTTCATCTCTGTCATTTTTAACATAGAGATTTAAAATATCTGTTGGAAGTCTTCTGAATTCAGGCCCGGACTGAACATATACTTTAAAAAATTGCCCAAAACGAATGAACCCCTGTTCATAAGTACTACCAATTAGTATGTTTAAATTATCCATCGCTTTACCGATAGAGACTCCTTTCTGCATGGCAGCATTATTGTCAAAAACCAATTCGTACTGCGGATAATTGGCAGCGAAGAAAGTAAATACTCCTGTAAGCTCTTTACGCTTCTTTAGTTCTGCCATAAAATCTTTATTCACTTTATCGAACTCCTGATAATTGGTATCTCTGTTGATGTCTAACAATCTCATGGAAAAACCTCCTGAAGAACCAAATCCCGGAACAGCCGGCGGTTCGAAAAACTCGATGGTAGCGCCCAAATCTTTTGATTTTTCTTCTAACTCTTCCATCACTTCTTTTACAGAATGCTCTCTGTCCGACCAAGGTTTAAGGTTAATTAAACACGTACCGGCGTTTGAACCTCTACCTTCCGTCATAATTTCGTAACCTGCTAAAGAAGAAACAGATTCTACACCATCTACTTTTTCTGCAATACCCTGTAATTCTCTGGAAACTTTATTAGTTTGTTCCAAAGTAGATCCCGGAGGCGTCTGGATAATCGCATAAATAGTTCCCTGATCTTCAGTCGGAATGAAACCACCGGGAAGATTTTTATTAACAAAGAAAATTCCGGCGCTGAAAATGGCTAAAACCGTCCATGTTAAAGCTCTTCTGGTGACAATTCTTTTTAATAATGCAGCATACTTCCCTGTCAGTTTATCAAACAGACGATTAAAAGAATCGATAAATCTTGTAAAAAGGGTTACTTTTTTAGGCTTACCATGATTATTTTTCAACAACATCGCACACAGCACCGGTGTTAAGGTAAGTGCAATTAATGCTGAAATAACAATAGAACTCGCCATCGTGATAGAGAATTGTCTAAAGAATGTTCCCACAGGGCCAGACATGAATGAAATTGGAAGGAATACAGAAACCATCACCGCCGTAATGGCAATAATCGCCCCTGAAATTTCTCCCATTACCTCCTGAACCGCCTTAAACGGAGTCTGATTTTTTTCTTCCATTTTGGCATGAACGGCCTCAACAACAACAATGGCATCATCTACCACAATACCGATGGCCAGTACCAATGCAAATAATGTTACAAGGTTTATGGTCAACCCAAACAGCTGCATGATGAAGAATGCGCCAATTAGCGAAACAGGGACTGCAATAATAGGAATTAATGTAGAACGCCAGTCTCCCAAAAAGATGAAAACAACAATAGCAACCAATATAAAAGCGTCTCTTAGCGTATCGATTACCTGCTCAATAGAAGCATCTAAAAATTTAGAAACATCATAGCTGATTTTATAATCTACACCGGGAGGGAAGTTCTTTTTAAGTTCCTCCATTTTAGATTTAATGCCTTTGATTACGTCGCTTGCATTACTTCCGTAATTTTGTTTTAATACAATTGAAGCAGAGGGGTGACCATCCAAATTAGAATAAATATCAAAAAATTCGCTTCCTAACTCTACTTTACCAACGTCTTTCAGTTTTATATTTTCTCCTTCCGAATTGGCGCGCACAATAATATTTTCATATTCTTCGGGCTTATTATATTGCCCTTTATACGTCAGTACATACTCCAACGTTTGGGCTGCAATTCCAGAACTTTGTCCGATTCTGCCGGGGCGCCCGATGATACTCTGCTCTCCAATCGCCTTCATCACCTCATCTACTGAAATATCATACGCCCGCATTCTTTCGGGATTCAGCCAAATACGCATCGCATATCTTCGGCTTCCTAAAATCTGCGATCTTGCGATCCCCGGAATACGGTTGATTTCGGGGATAACATTTACAGTAGAATAATTGTACAGAAACTTTTCATCCATACTCTTATCCTTACTGTAAAGATTCACGTACATCAACATACTGGGCTGTACAGGATTTACAATAACTCCTTCTTTCTGAACCAGTTCTGGCAAAAGAGGCATTACCTGATCTATTCTTGTTTTAACTAAAACCGTGGCAATATTGGGATCGGTTCCAGGATCAAAAACAACATTTACAGTCGCTTCTCCGGCACTTGTAGCATCTGTAGACATGTATCTCATTCCCTGCACTCCATTTACGGCATTTTCGATGGTAATTAATGAAGATTTTACCAATACATCTGCACTGGATCCCGGATAGGCAATACTTACCGCCACCGTTGTAGGTGCAATTTGTGGAAACTGTTCCGTAGGCAGTAATTTAATCGCTAAACCTCCTACAAACAGAATAATAACAGAAATTACAATTGCAAAAACGGGTCGATGAATTATTTTCTTAAACATAATTGATGCAATTTTAATTATTCTGAATACAAATCTAAATTGGACATTATCTGCTCAGGCTTAAGGTATTTATTCACAATTTTCTGATTGTTCTGAACCTTACGAAGCCCTTCCAGCAATATCCTATCTTCTTTATTTAATCCTGAAGAAACCACATAAATATGAGGTAACTCTGCAGCCACCTTTATTTCGCGAGCCTTCACCGTATTATTTTTATCCACCACATACACATATTTCTTCTCTAAAACTTCAAAAGTCGCTTTTTGAGGAATCAGCAAAGCATTAGCGTATGGCGATGTGATTACAATATTTCCTGTTTCACCAAATCTTAATAGACCTTTAGGATTCGGGAATGTAGCTCTGTAAGCGATGTTTCCGGTTTCATTATTAAAATCAGATTCAATGGTTTCTACGATACCATCCTGAGAGAATTCTTTACCATTAGCCATTCTCAGACGAACGTGCATCGGGTCATTTGTTTTTCTGTCACTCATCTGATTCAGATATTCTGCTTCCGGAACGTTAAAATACACCCACATTTTGCTGTTATCAGACAATTCAGTGATTAGTTCACCATCATCTACCAGACTTCCTTTTCTTACGTGCAATCTTCCGACAATTCCGGTAAAAGGAGCTCGAATTTCGGTAAATCCTAAGTGGGTATTGGTAGAGGCAAGTTCGGCTTTAGCCTTTTCGTATCTTGCTTTTGCCATCGCCATTTCTTGTGGTGCAACGATATCTTTGTCGGATAAACTTTTGGTATTTTGATATTCGATTTCGGCATATTTTGCTTCTGCTTTAGCACGATTTACATCAGATTCATACAAATTAGGCATGATTTTAAACAAAAGCTGACCTTTTTGAACAAATTGCCCTTCATCCACATAAATAGATTGAATATATCCTTTTTCCTGCGCACGAAGCTCGATATGATTGATGGAACGAATTTGTGCCACATAATCTTTATCGATTAAAGTATCTTTTATAAGCGGACTTGTAACATTGAATGATGCTTCTTCTGCTTTTTCTTTTTTCTCAGAATTACAGCTTACACACAACAAAATAAGGCACAAGCTTATATACATGAGACTTTTCTTGACCATGATAATAATTTTATAATATTTTAAAATTGAAAAATAGAGTTCTAAGCTTTCAAATTATAATTGAAAACTTTAAGGGGTTTTTCGAAAAAAATAGAATAAAATCACAGTCGGATGACCCTGTACTGGATATACAGATCATCATATTGAAGCTTTAAGTGTTCGGAATGAGCAAGGGAAACGGCAATTTGCCTGTTATGAAATGTTTTTACAAAACCAGAGATGAGGCTCCAGAAATCTTCTCTCAAAAGCATAGCGAATTCCGGAGAATCTGAAGACTCTACCTTCTCGTCATTTTCATTGTCATTTTCATTTTCAGAAAGCGCCCGAATCTTGTTGTAGTGTGGCCTTGTAAGATTGTATAATTCGTAATCTGTCTGATTTTTGAGAAATGCAAAAGAATGTTCAGTTTCCTGAACTTCCTTAATCAGAACATCTGTGGTAAAATCTATATCGGAAGGAGTATCTGTAGAAATATATTGTTGCATTTGCCCGTAATACAAACCCGAAACGGTAAGTAACACAAATGACAAACTATATATATATTGATAAAATCTTTCCAGCATATCCTACCGACAAAGTTAGTTAAACTCGTGGGGAAGAGCAAATCTTAGAATTAAAAATCTCTTAAAAATCGATCATATTAAATAAAATTATTGTTGATGGTTAATCATTTAATCAAAATAGAATAAAAATCGGGTAATATTGTTAAAAAAAAATAACCTCTCATGAAGAGAGGTCACACTTAATGGGGAACAATAAGATAATAAATTGACATGTTTTTTTCAACTATCAGCAATAAAATTTTGCTGTAGAATATCTAAAATTATTTTTATATAACTCAAATAATTAATCTGAGATTTTTGTAGCGCTTAAATCCTGCTAAACTTTGGAAGCTGATTGTGAATAAATAATAACCCGCTGTTTTAGCCGTGAATCGATCTCTACTAAGATCAAAATTAGAATTCACATCAAACACTACATTATTAAAGTCTACCACGTTAATCCCAGTACCAATAGTATAGGAAGAAGAATTAGAAACTCTTACCAATGCATCAACCGATTGAGTAGATTTTGAATATACTTCCCAAGTAGTAGTCGCCCCTGTAAGACCTGTGCTGATGACCTGCACCGTTTGGTTTCCTCCAATTGATATACTTGTCTGATTATTAATTATTTAAGAGCCTTAAGGCGTAACGGTTACCATGAAAGACGTATTCTTTTTAATGGTATAAAGACGACCTTTGAAGTTCCCTGCACCCGAAATTGCTGCAGGAAGCGTCATAGAAGCATTAGCCGTTCCGTTATACGAAACATAAAAATCGGAAGTCGTCATGGCATAGTTTGCCGCAGTTACCGAATTATACTTTGCTGCCATCTGGTTGGCTACCGAAAACGGAATTGTAAAGTATGACGGAAGTAAATTTGAAGTTTACAATGATTTCCCTACCAAAACTTTGAATTTTGAGTATTTCAGAGGTGATATTGAAAAAGATAAAATACTTATTTCCTATGGAAACGATAATCTTCAAGTTGCCATTCATGGAAGAGAATCAAAAATATCATCAATATCGGAAGTTATTCCCCACCCAGTAATA
The DNA here is from genome assembly GCF_039672645.1 of Chryseobacterium sp. C39-AII1. Lineage (NCBI taxonomy): Bacteria > Pseudomonadati > Bacteroidota > Flavobacteriia > Flavobacteriales > Weeksellaceae > Chryseobacterium > Chryseobacterium sp. C39-AII1. The sequence goes on along the minus strand of NZ_JBDFPQ010000007.1, from coordinate 132,209 downwards.
GCTTTTGCCTGTGCTGCTACAGCTTTTTCATCAGTATCTTTATCTCTGTTATCAGATCTTTCAAACAGACGCTGTAAAGTTTCTCTCCCTTTCGATCTGCTGTTTTCGGATTTTGTAAAAAATATATATAAAAACAACTCTGCAGGACTTAATTGTGAACCTCGTGCAAAGCCCTCCACATTTTTTTAGATTCTTCAAGAAAATTACAGGTGCGACTCCTACTCAATATAAAGATCTCAATGAAAACTTGCGTTTAAATTACTGGTAAGATACAGACAAAACCTTTATCAAATATTTCAATATTACTCTGTTAAAACTACTATATATCGATTAAATCCTTACTTTTCATCAGGATTTCTATTATAATCTGTAATGAATATTCGAAAGACTCTTCAATATCTCTGCACTTTGCTCCGGAGTTACATCACGTTGCGGTTCTGCAAGCATTTCATAACCCACCATGAATTTTTTCACTTCTGCATTTCTCAGCAATGGCGGATAAAAATGCATGTGAAAATGCCATTCAGCATGAGGTTTATGGTCGGTTGGAGATTGATGGATTCCTGCCGAGTATGGAAATGAAACCTCAAAAAGATTGTCGTATTTTGTGGTTAAATCTTTTAAAATTGAAGCTAAAGAAAGCTTTTCTCCTTCAGAAAATTCAATCAGATTTTCAATTTTTCTTTTGCTCACGATCATTGTTTCGTAAGGCCACACTGCCCAGAACGGAACCACTGCGACAAAATCTTCATTTTCAAGAATAATTCTTTCATTGATTTCCAGCTCTTTTTTCACATAATCTTCCAAAAGAGACTTTCCTTTTTCGTCAAAATATTTTTTAAGGTTTTCCTGGGTTTTAAGAACACTGGACGGAATAGAAGACTGCGCCCAGATCTGTCCGTGTGGATGCGGATTGCTGCAACCCATCACCTGACCTTTATTCTCAAAAATTTGAACGTGGTTGATGTAATCCAATGCTCCCAGTTCTTTATATTGATTTTGCCAAACATCAACAACTTTTTTAATATCATCAACCTCCATTTCAGGCAACGTAAGACTGTGATTTTCAGAGAAACAGATCACACGATTGATCCCTCTTTCAGGCTTCAACGTAAAAAAATCCGACGGTTGCTCAGAAAAATCGACTTCATCTTTCATCAATGAACCGAAATCGTTATCAAACACGTAAACACCTTTGTAGTCAGGGTTTTTTTCGCCGTTAACACGAACATTTCCTGAGCACAAATAGCAATCCGGATCATGAGCAGGAAGCTGTTCTTCTGATGTTTCTTCTGTTTGCCCCTGCCAAGGTCGTTTTGCTCGTTGCGGAGAAACAAGAATCCACTCGTCCAAAAGCGGATTATATCTTCTGTGAGGATGGTCTTTTTGATTAAATGACGATTTCATCTCGCTTGTATTCATTAATTCCGTCTGATATTTTCACCCTGTACACTTTCATTTCGATATCGAAAGCCTTTTTATATTTAGCACTGATAGCCTCGATAACCTGATCGACATTTTCATCTCTAATAAGGTTAATGCTGCAGCCTCCGAAGCCACCCCCCATAATCCGTGCCCCTAAAACACCTTCTTCTTTTAAAGTTTCCTTAACCATAAAATCAAGCTCATCACAGCTTACTTCAAATTCAGTCGAAAGTCCGGAATGGGTTTCGTTCAAAAGTTGACCAAGATATTCTACCTCACTGTGGGACAGAGCTTTTGCAGCTTCTTCTACCCTCTTAATTTCTTTAAGGAGATATAGACATCTTTTGTGGGAAACCTCACCCATTTCCTCCCTCACTTTATCAAGCATTTCAAAACTAAAATCCCTGAATTTCTGTATTTCGGGAAACTTTTCCCATAATATTTTTTTGCCGTTGTCAACATCTCTTCTTCGGTCGTTGTAGCCGGAAGTAAGGTGGGTATGTTTCACGCAACTGTCAAAAAGAACCAAGCTGTAACCATCAATATTGGCTTCAAAATACTGATGTTCCAAAGAGTTGCAATCGAGCATAATCACTTTATGCTCTTTTCCAAAAACTGACGAAAATTGGTCCATAATTCCACATTTTACACCTACAAAAGTATGTTCAGACTTCTGACCGATGACCGCTATTTCTTTTTTATTTAAATTTAAATCAAAAATTTCGTTGAGAATATAAGCAAAACCACATTCCAAAGCCGCCGACGATGACAAACCAGAACCCATCGGAATCGTACTACTGAAAGCAATCTGCAAACCTCCTACCTCTTTTCCTAATTCCTGAATGACATTGAAAACACCTAACAAATAATTGACCCAAGTCTGTGAAACCGGAAACTGTTTTTTATTAACATCAAAGCTAAAAGAATCATTAAAATCTTTGGCAAAAAAAATAATTTTGGAATCGTCTGTTTTTTTTACCGCAAAACAAATATGTTTGTCGATGGCAGCCGGAAGCACAAAACCGTCACTATAATCTACGTGTTCCCCAATAATATTAATTCTTCCAGGAGCAAGAAAAATCCGTTCTGGGTCTGAGCTGAAAGCTGTTTGAAAAGCCTCTTTGGTATAATTGATTAATTTCTCCGGCATATCAATAACTGCATTGTTCTTTTTGATTGATCCGTAAAGATAACGATATTTTTTTTATTTATTAATTGTTCAAATACATTATTATCTTCCAATTTGGTCATCAAATTCTTTAAATTAACAGCAACCTGAAATATATTGCTTTTTGATCTAATACTTAAATTTGATGATTTTAGATTACTGCATTTTCTGTGAATCTTTAATGAACTGCTCCAAGCCGGAATCCGTTAAAGGATGCTTCAGCAATGACAAAATCGGTGGCAAAGGACAAGTTACGACATCGGCGCCGATTTTCGCACAGTTGATGATGTGCATTGCGTGACGGACAGATGCCGCAAGAATCTCGGTTTCAAAACTATAATTATCAAAAATGGTTCTGATTTCCTGGATTAAATTAAGACCGTCTGTGGAAACATCATCCAGCCTTCCTAAGAACGGAGAGACATAAGTTGCTCCTGCTTTTGCCGCTAAAAGTGCCTGCCCCGCTGAGAAAATTAAGGTACAGTTAGTTCTGATTCCTTTTTGGGAAAAATATTTGATGGCTTTGATTCCGTCTTTGATGATGGGAACTTTTACCACGATATTTGGATGAATGGCTGCCAACTCCTCGCCTTCTTTGATCATTTCTTCATAGGTCGTGGAAAGGACTTCTGCCGAAATATCGCCGTCTACAATTTCACAAATGTCTTTGTAATGCTGCAAAATAGCTTCTTTCCCGCTGATTCCTTCTTTTGCCATCAGGGACGGATTGGTTGTAACGCCATCAAGAATTCCCAGATCCTGAGCTTCTCTTATCTGATCAAGATTGGCAGTGTCAATAAAAAATTTCATAGATTATATTGTTAATTTTATTTAAGTGTTAAATTTACACTTAATTTACAAAACAAACAACTCCCTGTCTCAAAAGATTTAGAAATTATTTGTTTAAATTTAAATAGGTTGATTAATTGTGATGTCCCATATTGAGCTTGATTTTCTTTAGATCTTCAAGCTGTTGAACAGGTTTCTCAATATCAGACGGAATTGGTCTTTTGGAATAGGTCTGAAAATACAAGAGACACGCATCTTTCCACCAAACGGCATCTTTTGCCTGAATTTTCAGTTTATCCTGAACATCAGAGAATCTTTGCTGATCAATATAAGGTTGCATTTTGTCCCAGATCTTCTGATAATCTCTCACTTCGTGGACACCCAAATCATATTTGTAACACAACTCGTCCCAAAGGGTTTTTCCGTCTTTCATTTTATAATCCCAAGGAACATGATGGAACCAGAGAATCAGGTTTTCAGGAGTTGTCTTGATATTGCCGTAAATTTCATTCAATGGCGGAAAATATTGCGAAATGGCATTGCTTCCCGTTTTTGTTCTGTCGAATCCGATTCCTTCTGCATTGGCCTGATGATAATATACCGGCGACCAGTCGGGCCTTCCTCCTTTGTAATCACCCCACGGTTCCGGACCGTAATGGTGACCGCCGGCAAAAATGTGGTGAAGACCAAGCGGCATCATATAATCTACGGCAGTTTCACGTGAAGTAAGCATTATTTCTTTGACCGGATTTACAAAGTTTTTGTTATCCGTAAAAGTCATTTTAATCCATTCATCTGCAATCTGTTCCGAGGTTAGATCGTGATTCCAGGCCAAACGTCCGAAAGCGTACCAATTAGCCTGTGCAAAGTGATGTCCCGTCCAGTCTTGATCTTCTCCTATATTGGCAACAGCGGAAATAGCCGTCAGTCTTGCAGGTCTTAATGTTCCATCTGTAATTTTAGCAATCGTAGAACCTTTCCCATCCGAAAATGTATCGCTGTCTAACGTTTCTTTGAATAACGGCGCCAGAAAAACCAGATGATTAGCCTGTCCTAAATATTCCTGAGTAATTTGAAATTCGACCATTTCCGGAGTTTTTTTCAATGCTCCGAAAAGCGGGTTGAAAGCTTCTCTCGGTTGAAAATCGATTGGTCCATTTTTAATCTGAATAATGACATTGTCTCTGAATTTACCATCTAACGGAACAAATTCCAGGTGAGCTTGTTTCGCACGGTCATCTTTGCTTGGACTGTACACGAAGGCTCTCCACATCACAATTCCGCCATAAGGTTTCAGTACATCTGCCATCATATTCGCTCCGTCTGCGTGTGTTCTTCCATAATCCTGAGGTCCTGGCTGACCTTCAGAATTGGCTTTCACCAAAAATCCTCCGAAATCAGGAATCAGTTTATAAATTTCTGTAGCCTTGTCTTTCCACCATTTCTGAACCTCTTTGCTCAGCGGGTCAGAATCTTTGGTATTTCCCAATATTTTTGGCGAAGAAAAATTCACGGACAGATACACTTTAATACCATATGGTCTTAAAATATCCGCGAGAACTTTTACTTTTTTAAGATAATCTTCACGAAGTATATTTGGTGAAGCATTTACATTATTAAGAACCGTAGCGTTGATCCCGATGGATGCATTTGCTCTTGCATATTCTTCGTATCTCGGCGAAATGGTGTTCGGCAAATCTTCCCACTTCCAAAGTGAATGACCTGCATACCCCCGTTCAATAGTTCCATCGAGATTATCCCAATGATTGAGAATTCTTACATCATAGGAAGGTTTTTCTTCGAGTTTCAGATTAGAAAAATTGGCTTTTTGCTGTTGCAAATTCAACAAGTGGTAGCTTCCGTACAACAATCCTAAGTCTGTTTTCGCTAAAACGCTGATTTTTTTCGGAGTAGAAACGATCTTATATCCGTCTTTAAAATTTTCCGGAAATCTGTCAATCTTTAAATCAACGGCTTGTCCTGCCCAATGTTGATTCAGTTCTTTTTTGGCGATTTCAATAGTCGGACTTTTACTGTTTGAATTCACAATATTTCTTGGCTTTGAGTTTACTGGATATCTCAGCCATAACTGACTTCCGTCTTCGGCAAAAGCCATTAACGGAAGTATTAGAAACAGTAATATGTAATGTCGGAAATGTTGCATTATTTTAAATTTTTGCTTTAAATTCCATAGGTTCTACCTACGCCTATTGATATTGAACCCTTTCGGGTTCGGTTTTTTATCGTTAATATTCCATAGGTTTCACCTATGGCTATTTTTGTTGAACCCTTCGGGTTCTCTTTAATGAAAACAATTTAAGAATCAATAACAAATTAAGGATTACTCATTGTCTTCCAATCCTTCAATAGTTTTGATTTTATCGTCGTTATCGTATTCAAATTCAATAACCTTCATACTTCTCAGCCAGGTTCTTCCGCCGCTTGGAACAGAATCGTGGAAAAACAGATACCATTTCCCTTTAAATTCCACAATACTGTGATGCGTGGTCCAACCCACAACAGGTGTCAAAATTTCACCCTGGAAAGTAAACGGACCGTAAGGATTATCACCTGTTGCGTAACAAATCAAATGCGTGTCTCCTGTGGAATACGAAAAGTAATATTTATCGTTGTATTTGTGCATCCAGGATGCTTCGAAAAAACGATGCTTATTGCCGTGAAGCAAAGGATTTCCGTTTTCGTCCAAAATCACGACATCTTTCGGCTCTTCTCCAAATTCCAGCATATCATCGCTTAACATCACGACTTTTGATGAAATGGCAGGCTCATTATCGTTAGGAAGAATGGCAGATTCTAATGCTTTATTGTTTCTGTAGCGTTGCAATTGCCCGCCCCAGATTCCGCCGAAATACATATAGTGTTTTCCGTTATCCTCAAAAAGACAAGGGTCGATGCTGTAACTTCCCATTATCGGATGTTTTTCCGGAATGAATGGTCCATAAGGTTTATCGCTTACTGCAACACCAATTCTGAAAATATCGTTTTTGTCTTTCAAAGGAAAATACATATAATATTTGCCATTTTTGAAAGCCACATCGCAATCCCATAACTGTCTTCCCGACCAAGGAATATCTTTTACCGAAAGAACAACACCGTGGTCCGTAACTTCGCCATTTTCCACGTCATCAAGGGAGAAAACGTGGTAATCGTTCATATCGAAATGGTCGCCGTTGTCATTTTCTTCGATTCCGCTTTCGCGGTCGTGTGATGGATAAATGTAAAGTTTTCCTTCAAAAACGTGTACGGAAGGGTCTGCCATATAATCTTTCGGGAAAAGGTATTTTGCTTTGTTCATTTTATAGTTTAGATATTTAGATAATAGATTTTGAGTTAAATTTCTCGCAGATTATTTAAAATAAAATCTGCTTAATTCGCTAAATCTGCGAGAAAAATATTTATTTTAATTTTTGAAATCTTAAAAGCTTATTTTATTTTTCTTTTGTTAATCCAATGATTTTCTCAACGACAGGTTTTGCCTGGTAATTTCTGTCGAATGGCAGCGGATAATCGGTTCTGCCTTTTACAGGAAAATCATTTTTCCAGGATTGGGCATCGGTTACTCCCCACAATGTCACTCGTCTGATTTTATCCTGATGTTTCAGGAACAGTCTGAAGAAATCCAGATAGCGGTTTTCCCACTCTTTCGTCACATTTTCAGGTAATCCTTTGGTGTAAGGATTCATTTTTGCTTCATACTCTACTTTGTCGGAAACGTTGGCAGAAGTTCCCCAAGGCGAAGGCAGTGCGCTGATTTCCATTTCGGTAACATTGATTTTTACTCCGGCCGCTGCGTAATCGGTGATTGCTTTTTCATATTCTTCCTGTTTTGGAGTGTCCAATCCAACGTGGGTCTGCATTCCAACGCCATCAATACGAATTCCTCTCGATTTCAAATTTTTAACAATTTTGGTAACGGTTTTTACTTTTTCCGGAAACCATTCGTTGTAGTCGTTGTAATAGAGCTCGGCATTCGGGTCAGCTTCCTGCGCATATTGGAAAGCAAGCGGAATAAATTCTTCGCCGAGAATTTCGTAAAATTTGCTTTTGCGATACGTTCCGTCTTCCATAATGGCTTCGTTCACCACATCCCAACCTTTTACACGGCCTTTGTATCTGCCGACCAACGTTGAAATATGGCTTTTCATTCTCTGTTTCAAAACTTCGGGCGAAACATCTTTTCCGTCTTTGTCTACGAAAAACCATCTTGGTAATTGTGAATGCCAAATCAAGGTATGACCAATAATGAACATTTTATTTTTTTCTCCGAATTCCACGAATTTATCCGCATCACCAAAGAAGAATTTTCCTTCCTGAGGTTGGATAAACATTGATTTCATACAGTTTTCCGCAACAATGGAACTGAATTGTTTTTTGATGATTTCATCCGACTTCACATCAGTACCGTCAATTTGCGGAAGGCTCATTGCGGTTCCGATGTAGAATTTATTTTTGTAGGCATCTTTCAGGGAATCTTTTGAGGATGCCGAACTTGCTGTTTTGCAGGAAACGGTCAAGGCTAAAATTCCTAATAATGCGGCTATTTTTTTCATTGTTAATTTTTTATTAATTATCCTGAAACTTTAACAGGTCGCCTCTACGAGGCTTGATGGCTTATTTTATATATTGGCTATTAACAGTTCGCTCCTACGGAGCTTTTGCTATTTTGATTTTCTTTATTAAAATTCTAAATCTAAAGAATGGCCAATATTGTCTTTAATGGTAAAATTTGTTTTTATGCTGAATCTCGCAGCCCGGCTTGAACGGAACTCTTTTTGTGGAGCAAAGCGAAACAAAAAAGCGGGAGTGGAAGACGGATTAAGCTGCCCAAACAATTAAACCAATACTAATCTTCTTTTTTTCTTCTTTCTTTGAGTTCCTGTTCGATTTGAGTCTCCATTTTTTTGTTGATTTCGTAGAACATCAATAATCCACACGCCGCAAAGAACGGAATGGCCGGAAAAATACTGACCAGCATCTGAGCGCCATTTGAAACGGATTCCGGCTGGATAACGTTTTCGGTTCCTTCGGATGAAATGTAGCCGTAATGCCCGATAATGGAAGAAACCAATGAACTTCCGATGCTTAATCCCACCTTTAATCCTACCATCATTGCGGAAAAAATAATTGCTGTGGCGCGTCTGTTATTTTTCCACTCGGAATAGTCGGCTACATCGGCAATCATTGCCCAAAGCAATGGTGTGCTGATTCCGTAGAAAAAGCCGTGCAGAATCTGGGAAAGGAACATTAATCCTACCGATTTTGGCGGATAAAAGATGAATGCAACGATAAATAAAGTTGAAATAAACAGGGAAGCGATGAACGCATCTCTTTTCCCGTATTTATCGGCAAATCTTTTTGAGAAGGTAATCCCAACAATCATCATAATGATTCCGCCGGCATTGAAGAGCCCGAAACCAGCTGAACGAGGGTTCTCACCGAAGAAATTCATCCCGATGGAGCTGAAAAATGCGGTAATCGGCGAAATGAAATTTTTCAAAGAAGTTTCATCCACATAATTGTTGAAATAATAAACGTATGAACCGCCTTTCATTGCCAAAGTAATGAAAATCAATGCTGTAACCACCAACATTATTATCCAAGGCTTGTTTTTCTTTAAATCTTTTAAATCGGCTCTCAAAGAGGATTCCTGCTCCGGTTTTGGAATGACTCTTTCTTTGGTGGTGAAAAATGTGATGAGCAACATAATCGTTCCGATAATTGCTAACCAGGTCATTACAATTTCGATTCCGGCTGCTTTGTCACCTTTCCCTGCCGATAAAATTATTGGCAACATAAATACCTGAACAAAAAACTGTGCAAACATTACCGCTACGAAACGGTAAGAGGAAATGCTGTTTCGCTCGCCCATATCGCCTGTAATCACGCCGCTCAATGCTGCATAAGGTAAATTATTAGCCGCATACAGGAGTAATAAAATTGTGTAAGTTGCTGCTGCATAAACCATTTTTCCCTGATACGAAAAATTGGGTGTGCTGAATGCAAAAAGTGCTGCTGCACCCAACGGAACGGCAGAAAATAAAATCCACGGACGGAATTTCCCCCATTTGGTTCGTGTTCTGTCTGCCAAAGCGCCGACCAGCGGATTGAACCCAAAACCGGCAATGAGCCCGACAATCAAAGTAATGATGGAAGCGTCTTCCGGCTTTAATCCGTAGATATCGGTGTAAAAGTAAGCTAAATAAGTTACCAAAGTCTGGAACACCAGATTGGCCGCTAAATCTCCCAAACTGTAGCCGATTTTTTCAACGACAGATATTTTCTGAGATGGATTGTTCATATAGTTTATGGTTGTTTTTTATTGAGATAAATAGATAATAAACTGATAGATGAAAGATTTTTTAAACATTAAGAATTTAAGAGACTTATTTTTCTTAAATAAAATTGACTTGTTAATTTCTTAAATTTTTACTTATTATTAAATTTCTTAAATCCTTAATGTTTAAATAAATTAGAAATAAACAAGTTTATTTAAATTAAGGAATTTAAGCCTTTAGTTATTCCGTTGTGAAAGGCGATGCGGGAAGTCCCGTTTTATTTTTCAGGTTTCCATCGGGATTGTCTGCCCAGTCGTAACGGACTGCAACAGGATTTGTTACCGAATCATTCCAAACCACAATTGTTTTACCTTCGATTTTTGCTTTTGCCCAAGCCCATTTTCCTTCGGCATTTTTGATGGCAAAACCTTTCAATTCTGAAACTGGCGCAAAATCATCGGTTTCTTTTTTGAAAATAAGAACGATTTTATTTCCGTCAACTTTCATCGACTGATAAACCGGTCCGTCTGCAACGATGTTTTTTCCGTAAGCCAATTTCATCGCCTGTAAAGCCAGCCTGTCTCCTACTGTTTTTTTATCCAGCGGATGAATGTCATTCCATTCTCCGACATCGATGATTACGGCAAACCCGGCATTCGGAACTTGTAATGACACTTTACGCTGCTGATCTCTGAGTTCCGCCCAATTGCTTTCTATCGGCTGTGCTTTTGACTCCATAAAATTAGCCAATTGAACGGTGATAAACGGCATTTCTTTGTTATTGAATTTGTTTCTCCAGTCTGTAATCATCGTGGTTAATAAATCGCCATATTCTTTTGGTTTTCCGGTGTTGCTTTCGCCTTGATACCAGATGGCACCAGTGATATTATAATTGATCAAAGGATTAATCATCGCATTGTACAATCCCGTAGGTTTCCAACGGATAAAAGTTGTTCCGGGAGCCATTTTTTCCATTTTTGCTCCGATTTTATATTTCCATTCGGATTTTAAATCTATTTTTTGTCCGTCGACTTCAAGGTAATACGGCTTGTCTGCAATGAACTGTCCTTTTCCGCTTCCGTTGGAAACTCTCACAGCAATGACGTTTTTACCTTCTTTTAAAACTCCTGCTGGAACGTCGTACCAACGTGGCGGATATTCGTAAGTCACGTTTCCGACTTTTGTCCCGTTGATGTAGGTTACATCAGCGTCTTTGATTCTTCCAAGATTCAAAAATGCTGCTTTTCCTGCCTGATTTTTCGTTAAAGTAATTTCTTTTCTGAACCAAACCGAACCTTCAAAAGAACCTTCCTTATCTTCCCAAGAACCGGGAATCTGCATCGTTTTCCAATCAGAATCATTTAAATCAAATTTTTCCCAATGTTGATTGAGTCCAATATCGCTTTGGTCTAATTCTGCATACCAAGCCTTGCTAAGCGCCTGTTCTGAAGATTCTGTAGATTTTATTAAATCATCGTTCTGCCATTTTTTGGCTTCTTCCAGATATTCAGGATATTTTTTCAGAGAATTTTCATCCATCCAAGCCTGAATTGGCGAACCACCCAAACTGGAGTGAATGATTCCTACAGGAACTTTATTTTTTTCACTTAAATCTTTAGCAAAAAAATAAGCAACACCAGAGAAATTCAGAATGGTTTGAGGATTTGTCGCTTCCCATTTTCCACCATCCAATTCAGTTTGTGGCGATTTGAAATTATATTTCTGAGGAACCGTGAAAAACCTGATATTCTGATTGTTAGCATTTTTAATTTCATTCGAATATAATGGAGTTAGTCTGCGCATCGGCAATTCCATATTCGATTGTCCTGAAGCCAGCCAAACATCACCAATGAGAATATCTTTAAGAGTAATTTCGTTGATTGTCATTGTGTACGGACCACCCGCTTTCTGTTCTGGAAGAATGATTTTCCAGCTTCCGTTTTGGTCTGCAGTGGTTTTGTAACTTTTATTGAGAAACTTAACTTCTACTTTTTCATTGGCATCGGCTTTTCCCCAGAGGTTTAATTTCTGATTTCGTTGTAAAACCATACCATCTGAAACCAATGCAGGAAGTTTAATTTTAGCCTCAACACAAAGACTGAAAATCAACAGGAACAATCCTAGAATTCTAGTAAAAATATTATTTAACATATTAGTTTTATTTTGGTAATTCATTCAGTAATCTCACTTCAATAATTTTTGGAGTCAGAGATTTTTCGCCCGAAATAAATTTTATGGTGAGTGTCTCTTTATTCTTTTCCGATTCGGGAAACGGGATTAACAATGTTTGTGGTGAGCTTCCCATTTTTCCTTCAAAATCTTTTGAAAATACTTTGATTCCGTTGATTTCGGCATTCAATGTACGATTGTTATTGGCATCAAAGTACAAAAGGTAAAGGTATTTTGCATTTTTGTCCTTATTTTTCATCTGATAGCTGAACCAACCTTTAGCATCGCGGAAATGACGGTCTTCCATATAACCATCGTAAGCATCTTTGCTGTCGAAAAAATGGTCGGATTCCGGTTGTTGCTCGCCCAACTGAATTTTGTCTATGGTGATGTTATCCAGTTTTCGGACAGCTTCTTCTTCCTGGGCTTTTTTCTGCTGAATCATTTCGATTTTATCCTGAGTTGCCTGAGGAAAATAGATGATGTAACGCTCTTCCTTAACCTTATAAAAAGGAACAAGTTCCAATCCAGTACTGAATTTATTCTGAGGATAAAGGCCACTAATTTTAAATGTCAAATCTTTTTCATTAACAAGTTTTAAATGATCCAAAACAGTTGTCGAAGTTCCTAAAATTGTTGGAATATCATTCAAAGGAATCTGTGGCCCGTGCGCAATATGTCCGCCGCGGCTGTCATCGGCAAATAATCCCTGTTGATTTTCTTTGCCATATTTTGCTGCCAAAACAATGGGTCCGTATCTGAACGCATAATAATCTGAATTGTCAGGAAGCTGTTCCGCAGAAAGATGCATCGGCATTTTCATCTCGACAACATCACCTTTTTTCCATTTTCTGTTGATATTGATATAACCTTCGGAATCGACAGGAATACTGATATTTTTTGAATTAATGGAAACGCTTATCTGTGAAGCATTCGTCCATTCCGGAACTCTTAATTTTAAATTGATTTCGGATTTTGGGACAAGATCAAAAATTAATTTTGTGGAAGGTGTTTGGGGAAAATTATTTTCCTGTCTCAGAGCTAACTTTTTCTCTGACCATTTTAAAACAGACGGAATAAACAGATTGATATACAAATCATTATCCGAATGTGCATAAATCATTTCGCTATATTTCGCGTGGTTCTCCATTCCCGAACCTACACAACACCAGAAACTGGTTTCCGGCTGGGAATACACCCTGTAATGACCGGGACGCATCGGTGTGAAGTACACAAAACCGCCTTTTTCAGGATTTTGAGTGGAAAGAATATGATTGTACAAAGCTCTTTCATAATAATCCAGATAAGACGACTTCTGGTTTGTGGCAAAAAGTTCTTTGGTCAGTTTCAGCATATTGTAGGTATTGCAGGTTTCGGGACCTTCAATACTTTTAATCATTCCGCTGAAATCGGTTGTTGGATTGAAATGTTCGCTGACACTGTTTCCACCGATAATTGCTGAACGTTTTTGAGTAACATTCGTCCAGAAAAAATTTGCCGCACTGCTCCACTCTTTATTATGTTCCAAATCGGCAATTCTTTTGAAGCCAATTACTTTCGGAATTTGTGTATTGGCGTGAATTCCCGTCAGTTTGTCTTCGTGAATCAGCAAAGGATTTAAAATGGCCAGATGCGAAAAACGATGTGCTAACTTGAGATATTTTTCATTTTTTGTAATGTCGTAAACATCGGCAAAAACCTCGCTCAGTCCGCCGTGTTCGCTTCTCAGCATCTCCTGAATCTGATTATCGGAAAGTCCTGAAACTTCATTCGCCATCCAATCGGTAAGCTTGATGAGCATTTTCTTTGCCTTTTCGCTGTCTGCATACCAATAGGCATCACGCAAACCTGAATATATTTTGTGAATATTATATAATGGAACCCATCGGTCATTCAGTCCAAAAGCGGATGCGCGGATATTGCCATCCGAGATTTCTTTCCAGATTTTTTTGCCGTTCGGAACACCAGAAAGATAGCCGTTTCCTGAAAGATTCTGGCAACGTTCCAGCTCGTCAATCATATAATCGAGTCGCTGTTTTACCTTTGTATCGCCTGTAGAAGCGTACATCAACGCCAATGCTGAAATATAATGGCCGCCAATGTGACCATCCAATCCTGTGTTTTCCCAGTTTGGATAATTTGTTTTTTTAGGATTAAGTCCTGCTTCTTTCAGATAGGGCGCCAGTAAGCGGTCTTCATCCATCGACATCATGTAGTTCTTATCCGTCTGCATCGCCCTGCTGAAAACACTTTCAGACAAAGCGACCTTATTCAGAGGAAAATAAATGATGCTTTTTTTCACCTGCCCAAAAGCAAGCGTGCCTAAACCTAAAAATACTATCAGCGATTTTCGACTCATTAATAAATGTTATTTCAACATTTCTAAAATAAAAGAAAGAATCTATATGGCAAAGAATTTTGCAGTATATAAGGATAAAATCAAAAAAATTGTTATTTTAAAGTCAAAGAAAAAACATACAAAAACCAAAGGCTTATCATAAATAATAAGATTATTAAAAATCGCGAAAATCAGATATATAGCTTGAAATTACTTATAATCAATATCAATCAAGAACTTAGAAATGATATTATTTTAAATTCACTGAAAGGGTTATCGTATTTTTTAAGCTAAGCCTTTGCAAATAATTAAAACAAATCTGAAATATGAGAATCAATAATTTTAACATATTTTTAACATTAAATTCACTCATTTTTAATCTTGTTTATGAATAAAATTTAATGAATTCAGCTCATTATTACTCCCAAAATATTAGCTTAAAAACAAAATTTTAAAAATTAAATTAATAATTAAGAAAAATAAAGTGTAAAAAAAACATTTATATGCTATCCGTCATGTAATCAACCAATAAAAACTTTAACTTTGTAAAAAATATAATAGATGACTCAGGACTATTCTCAGAACCCACGGCATTTGGTAGCAGTTGACTGCATTATTTTCGGATTTGACGGTGAGAATCTTAAGATTCTTTTGGTACAAAGAAATTTTGAGCCCAAGATGGGAGAATGGTCTCTGATGGGAGGTTTTATTGATGATAAAGAGAGCTCTTATCAGGCTGCCAGTCGCGTTCTGAATACATTAACAGGGTTAGAAAATATTTATCTTGAGCAACTTAATGCTTATACAGAAATAGATCGTGAGCCTACTGCCAGAATTATGTCGATTTCATATTATACATTAATTAACATCGAAAAAGATATTCAAATTAATGAAAAATATAGTGCTAAATGGTTTGACTTGAAAGACCGTCCAGATTTGATATTCGATCATAATGATATGGTAAAAGATGCTGTTCTGAGATTAAGGAGAAGAGCAACGACAAGACCAATCGGTTTTGAATTACTGACGGAGAAATTCACGATGAAGGATCTGCAGAATCTTTATGAGGCCATTTTTGACGAAAAATATGACAAAAGAAACTTCACAAGCAAAATCAACGCGCTGGATGTTTTGGTAAAAACTACCGAAAAAGATATGAGTTCATCTAAAAAAGGTTCTTTTCTTTACACTTTTGATGAAGAAAAATACAATAAAAAAATTGCTGAAGGGTTTATGTTCAGGATTTAAACTTAAAAACTTCCTGTAAATTTCACTTTGATTCCCAGCTGGAAATTGGCAATAGTTTTAAAGATTTCGATTAAAGTAACACGCTCTATTTTGGTAAGTTTACTGATTTCAATATAGTTATCAGGATGCTTTTTATCAATATTAATCTGGTTCGCCTGATTTTTTAGCCGAAGTGCCATCAGATAATAGTAAGACTGATGCATTTCATTGTATTGCTGCTGTGTGAAAACTCCTATTTCCGTCAGTTTTTTCATTCGTTCGCCGGTATTCTCTATTTCCAACTGGTTTTTCAACGCATACACACGGAGCAAATCTACAATTGGTGACATCGCAGTCTTAATATCAAAAACTTCTGATTTTCCAATGGTCTGGGTTTTAATTCTTTTCAGAAAAGTCAAAGGCGGTTCGTACTGTAAAGCATTTTTGGCAATATGAGCAAAAAACAGCTGATTGGGTGAAGCTAATTTTTCCTTGATATAGTTCTTCAGATCTTTCACAATACTTTCTTCACCATAAATAAAACGGAAATCGAAAAAAGTGGAAAGCTTCATTGCGGTTTCCGGCACCGATTCTTCGATCCATTGGTTGTAATTTCTTTTCCAGTGAGAAAGAGAATGGGTCCATTTGGGATTGCTTGCCATAAAATTTCCTTTGCAGTATTCAAACCCAATGGTATTGAGATCATCCGAAACTTTTTTGGCAAAATCCAGAAAATATTCCCTTACCATTTCGCGGTGTTCGTTGGCTTTATCTTCATAGATAATTCCGTTGTCCTGGTCTGTGCTTAGAGTCTGTTCTTTCCTGCCTTCGCTCCCGGTCACAATAAACGCAAATTTTGCGGGAGGTTTTCCTATCTGCCTGATAACTTTTTCTATTACTTTTCCTGTTATTGTATCAGCAATTGTTGTGATGACCTGACTGGCAATTTCACCGTGCACTCCCCTTCCCAACAATTGAGTAATAATATCCGGAACCTGCTTCCATTTTTTCTTAAGTTCTTCTACACTTTCAGCCTGTTTTACCGATTGAATAAAAACAAGCGGACTCTGCCCTTGCTCGCTCAACAGGCGGTTTCTGCTCAGAAAACCTACATACTCACCATTATCTTTTACAAGAAGATATCTTGATTTAGTTTTAAACATCATCAGAACCGCTTCATAAAGATAAGCGTCGCTGGAAATACTTACAATGGGATTATCCATCACCTCAGAAATTGCAATTCTGGAATCCAGGCAGCGGGCGATAACATTATCTCGCAAGGTAATATCTGTCGCATAGCCGATAATTTCGTCACTTGCTGATTTTTTCACAAAGATGCAGCTTACTTTATGAGTGGCCATCATTTGAGCCGCCTCAAAAACAGGAGTATTTTCTTCGCAGGAAACAATACTTTTATAGGTAATTCCTTTTATTTTTCTTGAGTAAAGCTGGTCAGCCGCAAAATAACTTTCTTCAAACGTTGCAGGCGTTTTCACAAAATGAGAAAATTCTTCATCTAGCATTTTTTTGCCGAAATCTGATGTAAAATAATGGAAAAAGTCTTCATACGCGTTACACAACTCGTAAAATTCCTTTTTCGGTAATGTATAAACAACAGTTCCCTTTTTGGCAATCGCCGATTTCAATGCACGTACTCTGTTCAGAACCACAGATATTCCCCCAAAACAATAAGGCGAATGGTGTATCGAAATACATCTTTTGTTTTCCGCTGCATCGAAAAAAAATGTTTCGTATTCTCCGGATTCAATAATGTCTACTCCTCTCATTTCCGTCACTTCCTGGCGATAGACCAAGGTATCTTTGGAAAACTCGGTTCTTGTGAACGTTTCTGAGATTTCTGCAAGAACGGTTTCGGGTAAAAGATGAAAAGGTTCTGTTATTTTTAAAAGTGAAATAATTTTTTCCTGCATCATAGTTATTTCATTTTATGGGTTAAAAACTTTAAACCGGATTCGATTTTCTGATGAATATTCTGAAAGTCGGTTTCTGAAATCTCTCCCCGTTTCCGGATTTCAAAAAAACATTTTGCAGTTATTTCTGCATCGATCATCGCATTGTGGAGATGTTCCATTTTTTCATTAAAAAGAAACTCGTAAAGCTGAGGCAGTCTCAAATAATCAGCTTCCGGATTAACAACATACTCTTTACTTTTAAGCATTGTGCAGTAGAAATGACTCTGCAAAAAAGGATTTTCCAGGTTTGCCCTGTAAAAATCGGCGCTCAGTGTGTGAATATCAAACTCTGTAAAATGTCCTGTAATCAATGGTTGAAATTCTTTTATATCCGTTGAAAGCTTTTCTAAAACCAATGTTCTTTCCTGTCCGTTTTTACTTAGAAATTCTTTGGTAATCCCGTGGATTTTCAATGACTTCGAACTGATTTTCAAATCCTCATTAAAAATATAAAAATTTTCACGTTTAATTTCCTGAGCATTTTCGTCATAAATAATCCAGGCTATTTGAACTGCGGAAGGCCAATTATCTTTCTCAGAATAAGGCAGGTTCCATCGTTTCGGGATTCCTGTAGTTTCGGTATCGATGAAAAGAAAATAGGTTTTCAAAATACAATCAAAATTATAAAAAATAAAAAGGATGCCTAAAGGGACATCCTTTCTATAATACTTTAAAATTTACCAGAATCTCACGTAAAGTGCAGTCAGTAAAAGTAATGTTACAACAATTAAAACCAATGTTCTGTTGTCTACTTTGAACATTGATGCATCGATGGCAAATGCTTTCGGGTTCACTTTCGGTCCTGCAAGACTGATAAGAATCATCACGACAATCGTGAAGAAGAATGACCAGCCCATATTAATCAGGAACGGAATTTCGGTAATGGTGTGAACTACGCCATTTTCCAGTTTTTCATAAGTGAAAGCCGTGTACAACCAGGTTTCTTTTCCGAAAATTTCCACAGCAAAACTGTTGAAGAAAATCGCCAGAACGAATCCTAAAATTACGCCTACCAAAGCTGCAGCTCCTGTTGTTCTTTTCCAGAACATTCCCAAAAGGAACATCGCAAAAACCCCCGGACTGATAAATCCTGTATATTTCTGAATAAAGGTAAATCCACCTTCACCACCGATTCCCAAAGCATCGGTCCAAGTAAATGCCAAAGCTACAAACATTGCTATAATAATTGCCCATCTTCCGGTTCTTACCATTTGGATTTCCGTTGCATCAGCCTTCAAATATTTTTTATAAATGTCTAATGTGAAGATCGTTGAAATACTGTTCACTTTTCCTGCCAATGAAGCTACAATTGCCGCCGTCAAAGCCGCTACAGCAAGACCTTTCAGACCAACCGGCAAAAATCCTAAGATTGCGGAATATGCTCCGTCTTTTACTCCATTAAAACCAGGCAAATGTCCTTTCGTATACAAAACGTAAGCTGCAATTCCCGGAAGCATTACTATAATCGGCATAAATAATTTAAGGAACCCTGCGAATAAAATTCCGGTTCTCGCCGTTTTTAAATCAGCTCCTAGAGCTCTTTGTGTGATGTACTGGTTACAACCCCAATAATTTAAATTAACAATCCACTGTCCTGCAAAATACATTGCCAATCCCGGAAGGACAACATATTTCTGAACATCAAGATTTTCAGGCATTGCTAAAGTTGTCGTTGTTTTAACCGGTTTTTCAAGCATCAGTTTGAAATGTTGCGGAGCTTCGTTCATCAAGGTCTGAAAACCTGCGAAAGCATTTCCTACAGCCGCTCCGTTGATTCTTTGGTCAACAATCTGAAGCGCCATATAAACTGTCGCAAAACCTCCGATAATTAAAACTGCCACCTGAATTACATCGGTGTAACCGATTACTTTCATTCCGCCAAGACCTATTAATAATGCCATTAGAAGCAATCCAATCATAATGATATGAAGATGACCGCCGCCCAACAACGTATCAATTGCTAAAGCTCCTAAATAAAGAATTGAAGTCAGGTTGACAATCACATATAAAAACAGCCAGAACACCGCCATAATTAGGGAAACCGATTTGTTGTAACGGGTTTCCAGGAATTGCGGCATCGTGTAAATTTTGTTTTTAAGATAAATCGGAATGAACCAAATGGCAATAATGATGAGCGCAAGCGCCGCAATCCATTCGTAAGCTGCCACCGCTACCCCAACGAAAAATCCTTCGCCGGACATCCCGATGAACTGTTCCGCTGAAATATTGGAAGCAATTAAACTCGCTCCAATCGCCCACCAGGTTAGTGAACCTTCTGCCAGGAAATAATCTTTACTGCCTGTTGCTGCAGATTTTTTTTTGTTATAAATCCAGATTCCGTAACCGGCGACCACCACAAAATAAATTAGAAATATGATGATATCAATAGTTGCTAAATTTCCCATATTTTATTGTTTAACTGAGAATTTGTAAATTGTTTTCGACTGGTATTTCTGTCCCGGCTTTAGTTCTGTAGAAGGGAACGAAGCCTGGTTTGGAGAATCCGGAAAATGTTGTGTTTCTAAACAAAAGCCTGTTCGCAGTTCATTTTTTCCGCCCGTTTTGGTATCGAATTTTCCATCCAAAAAGTTTCCTGAATAGAACTGAACACCCGGTTCATCGGTCAAAACTTCCATTACTCTTCCTGATTCAGGATGATAAACTTTGGCAATGCTTCTCAATCCGCTTCCGTTCAGAATCCAGTTGTGGTCGTAACCTTTTCCTTTTTTCAGTTGGTCGTCATCTGCATTGATATCTTTTCCAATTGCTTTTGAAGCTGTGAAATCGAATATGCTTCCTTTCACCGCTTTTTGCTCACCTGTAGGAATTAGAGTTTCATTAACTGGTGTAAATTTATCCGCATTGATCTGCAATTCGTGGTCAAGAATTGTTTTTGAAAAATTCCCTGAAAGATTGAAATACGAATGCTGAGTTAAATTCACCACAGTCGGTTTATCGGTTTCCGCTTCGTAAGAAATTTCCAAAGCATTATCATCTGTCAAAGTATACAAAACCGTTGTCGTTAATTTTCCAGGATAGCCTTCTTCACCGTCTGCGCTTGTGTAAGTCAGTTTCAAAGTCGGGAATTTTGCATCTTTCACTGGTTCAATATTCCAGAATTTGGTGTGGAATCCTTCTTTTCCGCCGTGAAGACTGTTTGGACCGTCATTTTTGTCGATACTATACGATTTACCTTCCAAAGTGAATTTGGCATTGGCAATTCTGTTTCCGTAACGGCCAATCAATGCTCCGAAATAGTAAGGATTTCCGTTGAAATAATCTTCAGGTTTGGTAAATCCTAAAACGACATCTTCGTATTTTCCGTTTTTATCGGGAGCGGTAAGTGAAGTGATAATTCCACCGAAGTTAATGACTTCAAGCTTCATCCCGTTTTTGTTGGTTAAAGTGTATTTTTTGATGGAATCGCCTTTTGAAGCGACTCCGTAATCTGAAACCTGTATGTTTTCCATTGTTTCCGGTTGAGTTTTTGATTGATTTTCTTTTTTATTGCACCCGAAAATACATAAAACGGCAAAAAGAATTATCAGGTTGATACTTGTTTTTCTCATTTTTTAGAAGTTTTGCAAGTTTAACGATAATATATTTCATTCCAGCGAAGTGTATTCTTAAAATCACGGATTTTTGTATCTTCATCAATAACAAGCGATTCGATGCCTGCAATCTCCGCAAAATCTTCCAATTGCTCCACGCTGATGTTCTCACTGTAACAAGTATGATGCGCTCCACCTGCCAAAATCCAGGCTTCCGCCGCCGTGTACAGGTCAGGAAGCGGTTTCCAAAGAACTCTCGCAACAGGAAGTCTTGGTAATTCTTCGGTGATTTCCAACGCTCTTGTTTTGTTGATTAACAGTCTGAAATGATTTCCGAAATCCATTAAGGCTGCATTTAAAGAATCGATATTTCCTCTTGAATTGAAAACCAGACGAACCGGGTCAGCTTTTCCGCCAATTCCCAATGGATGAATTTCACAAGATGGTTTGTCAATCGCCAAAACAGGATCAACTTCCAACATATGCGAACCTAAAATCGAGGGATTTGAAGGATTTAAATGATAAGTATAATCTTCCATAAAGGCATTTCCGCCTTCAAGACCTTGTCCCATCGTTTTCATCGCACGAACCAAAGCGGCAGTTTTCCAATCGCCTTCTCCAGCAAATCCGTAACCTTTTTCCATCAATCTCTGAACAGCAATTCCGGGCAATTGTTCCAAACCGTGAAGGTCTTCAAAAGTATCGGAAAAACCTTTGAAATTTCCATCTTTCAGGAATTTTTCCAAACCTAATTCGATTCTTGCGGCAACTTCCAGAGATTTTCTGTTTGAACCTCCGGAAAGAAGGGATTCTGCCATTTTATATGAAGCTTCATATTCTTCAATTAAGGTTTTGATTTCACCATCGCCAATCGAATTGACAACGCTTACCAAATCTCCAATTCCCCAAGTATTAACTGAAAATCCGAATTTCGTTTCCGCTTCCACTTTATCGCCATCCGTAACTGCTACAAATCTCATATTGTCGCCAAAACGAGCGAATTTTGCGCCTTGCCAATCATCCCAACCTGCGGCAACTCTACTCCATTCTCCAATTTGTTTCTGAACTCTTTCTTCAGCCCAATGTCCTACGACTACTTTTCTGTTTTTGCGCAGACGGCTCACCATAAATCCGAATTCCCTATCGCCGTGTGCAGCCTGATTCAGGTTCATAAAGTCCATATCCATAGTAGACCACGGAATATCCTGGTTGAATTGCGTATGAAGATGCAACATTGGTTTTTGCAAAGCGGTCAGTCCACGAATCCACATTTTTGCGGGTGAAAACGTGTGCATCCAGGTTACAATTCCGATACAATCTTTTGCAAAGTTGGCAGCTGTAAGTGTTTCAAAGATTTCTTCTGTTGTTTTTACGGTTGGCTTCAAAACCACTTTCACAGGAATTTTTGATGAAGCATTGAGCGCTTCTACGATTTTCGCTGAATGTTCCGCAACCTGCGCTAATGTTTCAGGGCCGTATAAATGCTGACTTCCGGTGATGAACCAGATTTCTTTTGTATTGAGAGGTGTTAACATATTTTATAAATGATGATTTATGATTGATAATTGATTTTTATTTTTTCCATAGGTTTTACCTACGGCTATTCATATTGAATCCTTCGGATTCTGTATGGTTTGTGCATTTTTCGCCATTGGTTTCACCTACGGCTACTGATGTTGAACCCTTCGGGTTCGTAGTCTTCTATTGAACAATGACAATTGCAAAAAGCTAAATGCCATTTGCCAGAAGCCAAACTACTGTCCGTAATAGGCGTTTTTGCCGTGTTTCCGTTCATAATGTTTTTTGATTAATGAATCTTTCAAACGGGGTGCGTTTGGGTTAATTTGTCTTGTGAGATAAGCCATTTCTGCGATGGTTTCGAGCACTTTGCTGTTGTAAACGGCTTTTTCAGCATTTTTTCCCCAGGTGAATGGTCCGTGATTTCCGATGAGTACCATTTCCACTTCTTCGTAAGACAAGTTCTTTTCTTTGAAGCAATCCAGAATCTGGATTCCGGTGTTGTATTCATAATTGCCTTCGATTAAATCATCGTGCATCGGCGGTGCGCAGGGAATATCTGTTGTTAGATGGTCCGCGTGGGTCGTTCCAAAAATCGGGATATCCAGTTGCGCCTGTGCCCAAGCTACGGAATAGATGGCGTGTGTATGTGAAATCCCACCGATTTTGTCCCAGTTTTTGTAGAGATAGGCGTGGGTTTTGGTATCGGAAGACGCTCTTAAACTTCCTTCAACGACATTGGCATCGTAATCTAAAATCACGATGTCTTCAGGTTTCAGTAATTCGTAAGGAACACCGCTCGGCTTGATGGCAAATATTCCTTTGTCGCGATCAACGGCACTTACGTTTCCGAATGTGTAAACGACCAGCTTCAATGCATCGAGCTGCATATTGGCTTCGTAACATTCTCTTCTTAATTCTTTATAGATGCTCATTTTATTTGCATATTTTTGAAAATCTGTTTTTTCATCCCTAGGTTTCACCTAAGGCTATTCATCTTGAACCCTTCGGGTTCTCTCCAACGAATCAATCGCAGCCCGGCTTGAGCGGAGCTCTTTTTGTGTAGCATAGCGGAACAAAAAAGCGGGAGCGGAAGACGGATATAGCTGCCATAATAATTTTAGTTGTTGGTTGATGATTGATAGTTTTTAAATGATTGTAATTATTTAACAGGTCGCCTCTACTAGGCTCTCTTTGTGATGATAATATTTACATATTTGCTATTAACAGGGCGCTCCTACGGAGCTTTGTTTTTTTCATCACCGTTCTGGCTACTAACAGAGCGCTCCTAACGGAGCTTTTCTGCTCTAACTTCTATCAACTATAAACTTTCAGCCGTCAACTTTTTCTTAGACTTGATATTATTTTCTGTAAAATCTGCGAGAATCTGATATTGTTTCATAAATTCTGCATATTTTTCTACTTTTTCAGCTTGTGGGAAATATTCTGCTTCGAAATCGGAGCCCATTTTTTGGCTGGCTTCCTGAACAGTCGGGTAAATTCCTGCGGCAACGGCTGCATAAACAGCTGCGCCCAAGGCCGGAGCCTGGTCTGAAGCTGCAACAACAATCGGCATATTAAGAACGTTGGCCAACGTCTGCATTATGAACGGTGATTTTCTGGCAACGCCACCAATTCCTATCACTTTTTCGATTTTTACGCCTTCTTCTTCGAAACGGTCGACAATTTTTTTGGCTCCAAAACAAATGGCATTCACCAAAGCTTTGAAAATATGCGGTGCTTTTGTTCCCAAGGAAAGGTTGCTAATCGCCATTTTCAGTTCCTGATTGGCATCTGGCGTTCTTCGTCCGTTAATCCAATCCAAGGCAACGGGAACAACTTCCGAAAGTGGAATTTTTTCCGCTTCCAAAGTGAGATTGCGAATAATATTGTTCTCTATTTCTTCTTTCAGCAACTGCTTTTGATTTTCATCAATGAGATTGGAATTCATCAAAATATGGTGTGTAGGCCAAGTCAGAATATCTTTGTACCACGCCAAAACATCACCAAATGCAGATTGCCCCGCTTCCAATCCCATCAATCCCGGAATCACGGAACCATCGACCTGTCCGCAGATTCCTTTAACTGTTTTGTCGCCGATGATTTCGTTGGGAGCAACCATAATATCGCAGGTTGACGTTCCCATAATTCTGATTAGTGTATTCTCCTCTACTTTTGCGCCGACCGCTCCGGAATGAGCATCGAAAGTTCCGACAGCAATTACCGTATTGGTCGTTAAGCCCAATTTTGTTGCCCATTCTTCGTTCAGATTTCCGGCAACTTCATCGGACGTGTAGGTTTTATCGTACAGCCTATCACGAAGTTCTGCCAGTGAAGAATCCAACTGACCGAGAAATTCTTTGGAAGGCAATCCGTTCCACGACTCGTGCCACATCGCTTTGTGACCGGCTGCACAACGGCTTCTTTTAAAAAACGCTAAATCCGCGTTGTCGGAAAGTAAAAAGGTAAGGTAATCGCAATGCTCCATCCAGCTGTATGCGGCATTTTTAACGGCTTCATCTTCTCTGTTGATGTGAAGAATTTTTGCCCAAAACCATTCGGAAGAATAGATTCCACCTTCAAATTTTGTATAATCTTCGCCGACCCAGTTTCTTGCCAGATGATTGATTTCTTCGGCTTCGTTGATGGAAGTATGGTCTTTCCACAACACCATCATTGCATTCGGATTTTCTGAAAATTCAGGTAAAAGTGATAAGGCAATTCCTTCTTTGTTCACGGGAAGCGGTGATGAACCCGTCGTATCTATACAAATACTGGCGATATTTTCGGGCGCAACTCCACTTTCTTTGACAACGGTTGAAATGGTTTTTTCCAAGCCTTCAATATGGTCGAGCGGATGCTGACGAAATTTATTTTCTTCCGGCTTGCAGAATTTTCCTTCTTTCCATCTTGGGTAATAGCTTACAGAAGTTGCCAGTTCTGCCCCATTTTCCGTATCAATCAAAACGGCCCGAACAGAATCTGTTCCGTAGTCTAAGCCGATAACGTACTTTTTCATTAACAAAAGTGATTTATTTGATTATTTTTTTAGCTCTTTTCAAAATAATAAATGCAATGGATTACATTCATCAAAGATTTAACAATAAGTTTTAATTAATCTTAAAGAAATCTCAACTTTTCTGTTTTAGAGATAAAACAAATATAACATTCTATTTTAAATAAATGTAATATTTACACTTAATTTTAATTTTTCCTTTGTTAATAATGGTTTTAAGCTATTTAATTTTTAAAATAACTAAAGAATTTGCCGGAATTTCAACAGAAATTTTTCCCTTTTTAATCGTCTGCACTTCTTCTTTCGGTATAATGGTTTCTGATTGGAAATTATTTTCATCGGAAAGTCCCGCAGAAGTCAGTACAATTTTGGTTAATTGATTGTCAGTTTTGATGTTTTTCGGATTGATTTCAACTGAAGTTTCCTGAGAACTGGAATTAACAATTTTAATAATGGTTTCTTCCTTTTTAAGGTCACGAACTGCCGATGCATAGAGATTATTCTCACCTTTCAATGGATTTCCGTTTTCGGAGATTTTAATTAAATCTGTTCCTTTGTTGTTGGAGAATAATTTCTGAACGTAATAATTTGGAGTAGCGTAAGATTTTAAATTATTGAACCAAATCAAATCCGGCGTCCATTGCCAACCGTCTGCGTGGGCGAAAAGCGGTGCATAGGAAGTCATTGTCACAACATCTGCGTTGCGTTCCAGTCCGGTCATAAAAGCGGCTTCCGAAAGCGCGGTCAGCCAATTGTTTTTGTTATCTGGTTTTACAACGCCAACCGATTGCGCGGCATATTCTCCGGCAAAAACTTTTGGTCCTCTTCGGTCGTATTTATCGTATCTGTCGGCATTTTTTAAGAACCATTCCGGAGAATTGTAGTAATGTTCATCGACGATTTGTGCATTCAGTTTTTTAAGCTCTTTCCAGCCGTAATCGAAAAATTCGCCATCGGGAGACGGTCCGCTTCCGGAAATGATTTTGATATCGGGATATTTGGTATGGATCGCTTTTTCAAAAACTTTGTAACGTTCAATGTAATCTGCGCCCCACTGTTCATTTCCAACGCCGATATATTTCATATTGAATGGTTTCGGATGTCCCATTTCAGTACGGATTTTTCCCCATTTCGTGTTGGAATTGCCGTTTGCAAATTCAATCAAATCCAAAGCATCCTGAACATAAGGGTCTAAATCTTCCATTTTTACAAGTTCAGCTGTGTTAAATTGGCAAGCCATTCCGCAGCTTAAAATCGGAAGCGGTTCTGCGCCTAAATCTTCCGCCAGCTGGAAATATTCAAAAAAGCCAAGTCCGAAAGACTGCCAATAATCGGGAGTGAGACGGTGGGCAAATCCGTTGTTCCATTTATTAATCAAATTTTCCCGGTCTTCCACTTTACCAATTGTTTTTTTCCATTGATATCGCTCTGCCAAAGTTCTTCCTTCGACAATACAACCGCCCGGAAAACGTAAAAATCCCGGCTGTAAATCGTATAATTTCTGAACCAAATCCTTTCTTAAACCTCCTTTTCTGCCTTTCCAAGTGTCTTGCGGAAACAGTGAAATCATATCCATATTCACAACACCTTTTCCGATGAAAGTGATTTGAAGCTTTGCTTTTTCAACAGTTTTGGAAGGTGCAAAAACAGCATTGTATTTTTGCCAGCCTCCACCTTTTATAATTGTAGAAACAGAGGATATCACTGTTCCGTTTTCATCAATCAGACTTGTATTGATGGCAGAAATATTGCCTGAAATGTTTTCTAAATTGAAACTTAAGTCATATTTCTCCCCTTGATGCAAACCAATTCCTCTGAAACCTTCATTTTCCAACGAATAGTTTTTATCATTCCAAACCGTGATTCTTGCGTAGTTTTTATTGGTTTTAGATTTGTCAGTTATAATTGTTAAAAAACCGGAATCTAAATTGGGAGACAATGTTTTTGTATTGGGTTGTTTCCAGCCTGTCAAAGGTTCGTCGAACTCGAAGCTGCGGTTTTTAATGAGTTCAGCATATAATCCGCCGTCTGCCGCAAAGTTGATGTCCTCGAAGAAAATCCCGTACATCGTTGGCTGGATTTTGATGTTGGTAGAAGTTCCATCCAAATCGAGGAAATGGGTTTTAATTGTTTTATTTTGGGCTGAAAAAAATGCAACACTTAGCGAAATAGCGGCTGTGAATATTTGGGTTTTTGTTTTCATTGATTGATTTTTGGACAGTTTTTCTAACCACAAAAGGCACAAAAGATTTTAGTACTTTATTTTTTATTTTGCAGACTTTTGAAGTTTAATTTTTTGCCTCTTTTAGCTCTACCGAATCTTCGATTTGCGGTTAATTTAAAATTAGTTTTAACAGTAAAGATTAGTTTACTTTCAATTGAAGGCTTTTCAATCCGGATTCATCGGAAGTTCCCCCGTAAAAAATCGTGTAATCTCCTGCTTTCGGAGCCAAATCATCTACTTTTTCATCATAAAATGTAAATGAATCTTTAGAAATCATTAATTGAATATTTTTTGTTCCCTTAGATTTAATTAAAACCCTTTCAAAAGCTCTCAAAGTCTTTACTGGCGCCGAAGGATCATTATTTCTTTTCACATAAACTTCAATCACTTCTTCACCGTCTCTTTCCGAATTATTGGTAACAGGAACTGTAATCGTCAAGTTTTCATTAGCATTGATGGTATTTTTATTCAGCTTAGCATTTCCGTAAACAAATTTTGAATAACTCATCCCGTGTCCGAAAGCATACAACGGTTTTTCCGTCATATAACGGTAGGTTCTTCCGACCATATCGTAGTTTTCAAAGCCCTGATGTTTGCTGGTTTTAGACAAATTATTGTCAAGCTGTTCCAGATTTTTGTAGAATGTAACCGGCAATCTTCCGGACGGATTGTAATCTCCCGCCAAAACATCTGCAACGGCAGTTCCGCCGGATTGTCCACCGTACCAAGCGCTAATCAACGCATCATAATTTTTTTCATCCTGCGCCAAACTGAGTGAACTTCCGGTACAAAGGACAAAAACCACAGGTTTTCCTGTTTTTCTTAGTTCAGCCAGTAATTCGCGTTGAACTTTTGGAAGGTCGATAGACGTTTTATCGCCGCCTTTGAAACCTTCTGCATTCACCATCATTTCTTCGCCTTCCAGACTTGGAGAAAGTCCGCCTGCGAAGACAATAACGTTCGCATCTTTCACTTTTTCCTTTACTGCAGCAAAATTAACAGGATCTTTTCTGTACACGTCAAATGTGATGCTTACATATTTTCCTTTTTGGGTGTGACGTAATTCTATCAGATATTCTTTTCCTTTTTCCATTTTCACAGGAAATTCTGAAGGATGTCTCGCATCGGGGCCTTTTCTGGTGGCAATTTCTTTTCCGTCAACAAAAAGTGTATAAACATCGGAAGTTGAAGGTGAAAGAATCACATCGCCCGTGTAAGGGCTTTTGAAAACGCCGGAAATAATCGCCGAGGTATTTTCTCTTCCCACATTCGGAGCAAGCTGAGTTCCGCCAAAACTGTTATAATTGATTCCGCTTTTATTGACAGAAACATTAGCGGGAGTTCCTTTAAATTCATTATTGTTGAAAAAGGTAACTTTCATTCCTTTTTCGCCGTTTTTCTGGCTTAAAAAGTTTTGGTAAAGCGAAGTTCTGGAAGACGGATCGGCAACTTCAGTTCCTTTTTCATAAATGATTTCTGCGTTTGGGAATTTGGTTTTGATTCCGTCCAAAATCGTTACGATGGAAGAAGGTGTTCCGTTATAATTTCCCAGCTGCATCAGTCCGTCATCCGCATTTGGACCGACAACAGCGATTTTTTTGATGTTTTTATTTAAAGGCAAAACATTATTCTCATTTTTCATCAGAACAATAGATTTCTGTGCCATTTTTAACGCCTGTTTTTTATGCTCTTCAGAATCCACAACAGAATATGGAATTGAGTTCCAGTGAACGGAAGATTTCGGATCCAGCATTCCCAATTCAAACCAACCTTTCAGAATTCTTCGCATCGAAATATCGAGGTCTTTTTCGGTGATTAATCCGCTTGCGAGAGATTTGTTTAAATTATTATACGTGTCGCCACACTCTAAATCTGTCGAATGTTTCAGAGCATCTGCGGCGGTACTTTTTTCATCAGGATGTGTTCCGTGGTACTGTTTCTGGTAGAAATCTGCCAAAGCCCAGCAATCGGAAACGACCATTCCGTCATAGTTCCATTTTCCGCGAAGAATTTCTGTCAATAAAGTATTGTTAGCACAGCAAGGCTGTCCGTCGAATGCATTGTAAGCGCACATCACTTCTCTCACATTTCCCTCTAAAACCAATGCCTTGAAAGCGGGAAGATAGGTTTCGTATAAATCTCTTTTCGAAACTTCTGCATTGTAAGAATGTCGGTTCCACTCCGGACCGCTGTGAACGGCGAAATGTTTGGCGCAAGCGTGGGTTTTAAAATATTTCGGATCGTTTCCCTGCAAACCTTTTACCGCAGCAACACCTAAAACAGAAGTCAGATACGGGTCTTCACCATAGGTTTCCTGACCTCTTCCCCATCTTGGGTCGCGGAAAATATTGATATTTGGTGTCCAGAAGGTAAGTCCTTCATAACGTCCGGTTTTTTGAGATTCATCGAAAGATCTATTGTATTTTGCACGGGCTTCATCAGAAATCATTTCAAAAGTTTTGAGATGTTCAGGAACGTCCCAAGTTGCTGCCATTCCGATTGCCTGCGGAAAAACCGTGGCTGTTCCTGCCCTTGCGACACCATGAAGCGCCTCGTTCCACCAACCGTAACCGGGAATATCCAGTCTCGGAACTGCTTTGGAATTGTCCATCATCATTCCGATTTTTTCATCAACCGTTAATAATCCAAGAAGATTTTCGATTCTTTGTTCAACAGGAAGTTTAGGGTTCTGGAACGGATATTTGAAATTCTGTGCGGAAGAGATTGCACAAATTAATATTGATAGAGAGATAAAGAGTTTTTTCATGGGATAAAATTTTTTAGATCAATTTTATTGTCGGATCACTATAAAATGATATTTCAATTCGGTAAAAGCAAATATATCATAATATAATTAATAAATGTATAATTAACACTTAATTTATTTAATTTTTTATTACCTAAAAAGCCACCAGAAAATCTGATGGCTTAATCTGTTGATGAAAAATCAAATCTTTATTTTTTGATTAATTTATGCACAGATGTATTTCCTGCAACCGTTACTTCTACGAAATACAGACCTGAAGGCAGATTTGATGCTTCAATTCTGTTTTTTCCTGAAGAAAGCTCTCTTTTCGAAATAATCATACTTCCTTTCGCATCGTAAACTGTGTAGAAAGCGTTACCTTTTTTAACATCAATGAAAAACTCGGTCTTAACAGGATTTGGATATACCTGTACCTCATCAGCAGTAAGTGCAGATTCTGAGGTGGCCAAAGTAGCAAAACTCAACGGTAAAAATGCTGCAGTATACGGATTTCCTTCTGTAATATATCCCTGGAAAGGATCAATCATAGGTTCGCTTCCTGCAACTACTTTGTAAAATCCGGTCACATTGTTTTCTGTTTTTAAAACATAAGCCCCTGCATAAACTTTAATTTGTTGATAAACGCCATTCACTTGGTTTACCGTAATGGCTTTTGGTGTCGATACAGATCCGGTTCCTATGAAAGTGACCGTTCCTGTCGCTGCGATTAACACCGGAGTATTGGCCGGAATCATTCCTGTTATCGGTGTACATGCCACGCTGCCTGAGCCGGGAATCATCGTGTAAGCCGTTACATTCGCCGGGACTGCTGCCTGAAATGGCAACAAAACAACTCCATAGCCGTTGAAATTTCTGGTATAAGTTGCCGAAGTCGCTGTAAAATCAAACGGAACCTGGAAATCTTTTCCCTGATCTGAAAGTGTCAGTGTTGTGCAGTTTGTTCCTGAAATAACATTGGTATTGGTGCTTGCCACACTGTTGTTGACATAAAAAATACTGTTCTTATTCTCAGAACCCGCGATCCAGCTTGAAGTTGGCGTGATGCCGGTAACCGTACGGAAATCTAATGAAGTATACTGGTTGTTTTCCATCGCATCTAAAAGACTGCTGTCTGTCTCGGTATATGCTCCGGTAAATTTTGCCGCTCTTTCGTTTCCGACATTAAAATACACATCACCCAGGTTTAAGGTTAAAATAGAACTGTAATTTCCGCTTCTTAAACCTAAAATCCCTTTACATCCGAACGGAAGCGTTGCTCTAGAAAGATCAAAGACCAGATTAAAGCTTCCGGATCCTGGTGCTGGTAAATTCACGCTTCCATAATTGTAATTTCTTACCACATTATCATTATCAACATAGTACAATGTCGTGTTTGACGATGATTGACCAAGCGTTGTTGTATAACTTAAAACATTTAAAACCAATTTATTATATCGATCATTCAAAGCAATATATCCGTTGGCTGCCGTCATATTCTGGCTGAAAAGCGGTGTTGAATTATAAAACGTCACGGTCTGCCCCGAAATCTGGTATGCTGTACCAAATGCCGGGTTTGTCGTTGCTAAAGTTTCAATTTTATTGTAATGAATTTCAGTTCCGGTCATGTTAGAAATAGGTCGGTCGCCACTTTTTGTAAACACAAAAGTCATTACACTAGACGGTGCCACAGACACCTGCGGTCTGAATGTATCGGTAGTAAAGGTCAGCGGCGCCGACGTCATATTCTGTGTTTGAGAAGTAGTAATACTGTTCGCAGAATTGGTATAAAAAGGAAGATCCACCTTAAGATTATAAGTGTTTGAGGAGGAATTTATTACCATTAATGTCAGCTGATTTCCATCCAGAGAAATATAGGAAGAACCTTCCAGACTGCCTGTCGCCACTTCCCATTTGGTATCAATTCTGTTTTTGTTGGTGGTTGTTTTAGCATATTGAGATAAAATGTAACCGCGTTTGGTCATTTCACCTGCAACGGTTCCGTTTGTACCGTCGCCCATCATTCCATAATATCTTTTAGATGCATAATGTACCCATGCGTTCACATTTCCGAGCATCGCATTGTTGACCGCTCTCGCAAAAGAAAAACCATCAATCGACCAGCTGAAATCCCGTGCGGGAACACTCGTATTAGAGTTCCAGTTGATCAGATATTCTGTCTGCCAAATCTGTTTATTATTCGCCTGAAACTGCTTGTATGCCGATTGCATACTTCCATATTGGTGTCCACCATAGACTTCAAAATTGGCCATGGTTGCCGTATTTAAAAAGGCATTGGCAAAATTATCTGTAAACCCAACACTTTCGGGAGCGATGACGTTGCAATTGATGAGCTGGCCGTAATCCCTTACAAAATTTGCGATCTGAGTTGGTGTCCAGATGCAGCCTGCGTATTGCGCCATTTCATCCGGCTCGTTTTGAATTGAAATATAATCCAGCGCCACGCCATTATTTGCAAGATAGGTTACAAAACTGTTCAAATGCAAAGCGTAATCCTGATAATGTTCCGGTTTTAGATAGCCGATCTGTTGCACACCGTTGGCATCCGTAAAAACGGCATTTGAATGATTATTTGTTTTCCATGCTGCAGGCATTGTCCAGGGACTTGCGAAAACGATCAGTCCCATTGCTTTTGCCTGTTGAGCAGTTGCTAAAACCTGAGGCCAGTCCGCTTGATTTTCAGGAATATATAACCTCAAAATATTGTATCCTGCGTCGGTTGCGCCGGTTCCCCAAAGTTTTTGAATCTCTGTCGGAGTCATGTGATTGTATGCAAACTGCGGACTGCATACGAAACCGCCATAGCCGGTCACTTTTTGATATACAATATTTTTGTCGATTGTTACTTTTGCAGGCAACGCTGTCTGCGCATCTGCAAATTGATTACAGGTGATGCCTACCGCCAGAGCAAGCATCATGTTTAAAATTTTTCTCATAATGTTCTAGTTTTAATTTTGATAATTTTCAGTAAAGTTTGGATAATACAATCCTCTTCAAGACAGTTTATGATTAAAAACCATCAAGAAAATACCCTGAAAAGTTTCAGGCAGCTATCGTAAATAAAGTTATACTACAAGATCCTTAGCTCTTTCCTGTACATTATTTTGTTGAAAAACGATACTTAGAATTTAGAGGTGAAATAGATTAATGTTTCATAGGCAAAACGTAGATTATTATTAATATTCTGCTGATTTTTAGTGAAGAATTTCACTTTCGGGTGCACCCAGATAATTAGGCTGTAAACCTCCTGTATTGATCAATATTTTTTCTAAGACAATTCCCGGTTCCAGAACACGGAATCGTAACGTATGTTTTCCAGGTTGGGAAATCTGATGTTTCGTTATAGACTTAATGATATGCTCAGACTGCCATCTTCCCAATTCACCTTTGTAATGACCATTGAAATTGACAACCTGCGGAGTTCCGCCATCAAAGGAAATCTCATAACGCAATCCTTTATTATGATTAAAATTCAACGTTGGGGCTAATAACAACTGCACTTCAAATTCACCTTTGGATTCAAAATTCATATCATATTCCAGATAAATATTTTCATCAGGCTTGGGGTAAGCATTTTGAGGAAAAGTTGTTACACCAGATTTAGTTTTTCCGAAATCCGGAATCACTTCCCAATGGATTCGGTCTGAATTATTATTTCTTGCAAAATTTTCAGCTTCAATGGAAACATAACCGTTTTTCTCCTGAAACACTTTTTCTTTCGGAACTTCAGACTCAGAAACACGGGTAACTTCAGGCATTATATTTTCTTTCCCGTCAAACCAGGCTTTGTAACCTATCTTCATCTGGTCCATCATATGCTGCCATTTTCCGCCGGCAATGACGTTATTATATTGATTATCGAGATAGGCATTTCTATCAAAACATTCTTTGACTTTATCCGCATAGACATTAGCTTCAACATCTTTTTTAGCTGCCAATTCTTTGTTTTTTGCCACCGCGTAATACATTTCATACAAATTGCTGCACGCATCAATAGGATATAAAACCAGCTGAAAATAGGCATCCTGATATTCAGCCGGAATTTTTTCTTTCAAACGTAATGCTTCTAATGCCAATGCTCGATAATCATTTAAAACCGTTTCAAATTCATTATAATTTTGAAGACTGTAAGTTTTCCAGTCCAATGTTTCTGGCGTTACACGGCGGTTGTATTTTGAATAAAGATTAATCATTCCAGCAATTTCTTTGGCGTGCTTTTCTCCAAATTGCTGCGCTGACCATTTTTCGGTATATTCTAAGAGATTTTTGGAATTGAATTGTTTCGGATTCCAGGCCATTTCCAGGAAAAAGCTGATTGGGAATTCCATCGGCTTCAAATCTCCTACATTGACAACCCAAACTTTATCCACTTTATGTTCGTAAGAAAGATTCATCTGTTCCCAAACTCTCTGAATCGGACTGATATTAATCCATTTTGAGTTTCTCGGTCCGCCCACATAATCGAAGTGGTAATACATCCCGTAACCGCCTTTATGTAAAGGTTTTGAAAGGTCCGGAAGTTTTCTCACATTGCCCCAGTTATCATCACAGAACAATAAAATCACATCGTCCGGAACCCGCATTCCCTTGTCATAATAATCCTGAACTTCTTTATATAAAGCCCAGACCTGAGGCGTTTTTTTCGCTTTTTTTCCTGTTACGTCAGCAATAATTTTTCGCTGGTCTTTCACGATTTTTTCAAGTAAGGAAATATTGGTTCCCTCTCCCATCGCTTCATCGCCGTCGCCACGCATTCCTACTGTGACTAATTTTTCCCAATTTTTGCTTCTTTCAAGCCCCAATTTCCAGAATTCCTGCAAAACTTTCTTATTTTTCGAATAATCCCAGACATTCGGAAGATTATTTTTTTTGATGTATCGGTGCCAATCGGTTTGAGCCTGAGCCATCGGTTCGTGGTGCGAAGTTCCCATAATGATACCCATTTCGTTGGCTAAAGGTCCGTTCAAAACGTCATCATCATAAAACGCTTTTCCCCACATTGCAGGCCAGATGTAATTGCCTTTCATTCGTAAAATCAGTTCAAAAACTTTTTCGTAAAATTTAGAATTAATTCCTCCAAAAGTAGCTCTCGCCCATCCTCCCAGCGAAGGTTCTTCATCATTCAGGAAAATGCCGCGATATTCTACCGCCGGTTCTCCGTCTGTGTAAATTCCTTTTTTAAAATATAGATTTTCTTTTTTCTCAACCGGAACATCCGCCCAGTAATACCAAGGTGAAACCCCGATTTGCTGCGACATTTCGTAAATTCCATAAATTGTTCCGCGTTTGTCGCTTCCTGCAATCACAATTGCTTCGGAAACGCCGGGAAACGGATTGTTGATATTTTGAATGATGTATTTTTCATTTTTTCCTATTAAAGATTTTCCATCAATTTTTTTCTGTTTAATTAAATCATCAATAACAGATTTTGTTCCGACTGTTCCAATGATAATCAGCGGAGATTGCTGTCCGGAAATCTTATTCAGAATACTTGGCTGGCTTCCTGTAACCTTTTGAAAATCGGATTGCAAATTTTTAACGGCTCTCAAAATTCCATTATCAATTCCGGAATTAACGAAAATTGAAAGATTAACCGATTTTTCTTTTAAAACAATAGTTTCTGAATTTTTTTCCGTGCTGATGAATGGTTGCGCCGCTTTGAGCTGCAAACAAAGTCCGAATATGATGACGAGAAAAAAAATTTTTATTTTATTCATATTTTTTGTTTTATGTAATGAACTCTTTTAAGGGTTCGGATTTTATTTACTTTTCGTTTTCCTTAGGTTGCACCTACGGCTATTGATATTGAATCCTTCGGATTCTATTGCGGTGAATCTCTCGCAGCCCGACCTGAGTGGAGCTCTTTTTGTGAGAAGGAACGACGAGCAAAAAAGCGGGAACGGAGGGCGGATTAAGCTGCCCAAATAATTATTTTAATTTCTCAAAACAAAACCTCCATTCGGCTGAATTTCCACATTAAACTCGCCTTTTGCATTGACTTTAACTTCTTTTTCTGATGAATTTCCCTTAGCATCATCATTAATGAATTTCACCGTTTTACCGGCAAGCATTGGAAGATTAATTTTCAGTTTTTTAACCGTTTTTTCCGCATTGATTCCCGACACATACCATTGATTCTGATGTCTTCTGGCAATCACGGAATATTTTCCGGGGTATCCGTCGATGAACACTGTTTCGTCCCAAAGCGTCGGAACTTCTTTCATAAAATCGAGCTGGAATTTCGGTGCGTCGCTCAGGTTATTCGGCATTACACCAAACATCTGAACCGGATTTTGAAACAGAACAGCCGTTGCCAACTGGAAACCATCTGTTGTGTATCTTTTATTTTTATCCTTATTGGATTTTGTTAAATATTTATTCAGGAAAGTCCCGCCAAACTCCATACTTCCGACCGTATTTCTGATGAACGGATGTAATGTTGCGAAAAACGCTTCCTGCTTGCGGACGTCTTCTGAAAAATAAAGCATTTCCGAAGCTAAAACCGCTTCGCTTCCGGCGTAGTTCGGGTACATTACTTCCCAGCCTCTTGGCAAAGTAGCGCCGTGGAAAATAATTTTTAATCCAAAATCATTAGCATCGGAAAGAATATCTTCATAAAGGCGCATCGTTTCCTGCTTGTCGCCTCCGAAAAAGTCGACTTTCAGACCTTTTACACCAATATCTTTCAGCCATTTCATTTCTTTTTTTCGTTCGATGGATGAGCTCATTTTGTTTCTCGGTCCCATCGGTGCATCATTCGCAGCACCGTTGGAATTGTACCAGAGCAATACCTCAACATTTTTGGATTTAGCATACTGAATGAGGTCTTTCATTCGTTCTTTTCCGATATTTTTGTCCCAAAGTGCATCAATCAAAATATATTCATAACCGAGTTTTGATGCTAAATCAATAAAGAGACTCTGGTCTTCATAATTCATACTGTTGTCCTGCCATAGAATCCAGCTCCAGGTAGATTTACCAAAACTGTATTTCTGTGAGGGTTCATACATCGCTTTTACGACATCAAAAGGAATCGTCGTTTCAACAATCGGTTTCAAAGAATCGCCAATGGTGATGGTTCTCCAAGGTGTTTTTCCGGGAAGTGAAATAGCTGCTCCCGTACTTCCGAAACCGTTGTTTTCAGCCATATTAGGGTAAGCAACCTGATAAAGATTTTTTTCTGAAGTCGTATCCAAATGAGAAGCGCAGTACAAACTGTTCACTCCTGTTTCAGACAATAAAATCCAGCCGTCGTTTCCAATATGAAATAGTCCAGGGAAAACGTAACCATAATCGGCTTTTGTTCCTAATTCTGCATCAGCTTTGTAACCGCTTTCGTAGCTTGGAGCGGTTCTGGCAAAACCTGTCATCGGCTTCATCATCGGAGAAAGGAAAGTTGTGGTTTGAGACGGAAATCTGTAACCTGTAATTTCCGATTGTACAACCGCGCTCAAACGGTCTTTCATCGGCTGAATCTCATATCTGAATGCGACATTATTATTGCTCACCTGAAATTCAATTCCGATATTGAAGTTATCGGCATTGGTAAAATTGACTGTCAGAGTATTAGCCGTATAACTAACCTGTGATTTTTTGATTTTTTCGTTGGTGTAATTTTTGAAAACCTTATCTTTTTTGCTGTCAATGAATTTTAAATTTTTAGAGAAATCAGATTCATTGGTGACTAAGCCCAATGGAGATTTATCAAGCATAGCTTTCCCTTGAAAAGTAACATTATAGAGCGCTTTTCCATTTTCCGAAAAGACATTCAGTTTCAATTTTCCATCAGGACTGGAGATTTCTGCAACCTGTGCAAAAACAGTATTCATAATCAGAATACTAAAGGCGAGTGATAGTTTTAAAAAAAGTTTAATCATAATTAATAAGTTTCAAGAAAAGTCCAATAATCGAAAAACATAATATCTTTTGCTGCTTTTCCATTACATACAAAATATACATCGTGAACGCCAGTAATTTTTTCCTTAACCTCGGCTTTCACCGTTTCCCAACGGTCGTCTCCGCCGGTCAACGGGACTTTTACCGTGGCGATAATAGGTCCGCTGATACTGTCAAGATGAACGTCCATTGTCACATCGCTGTTGTGTGTCGTTCCAACTCTGGCCGAAAATGCTGATGCTCCTTTTTTGCCAAAATCAACATTTTTCACGCTGGTAAAAGCGCCGCTTTTTTTAGCTTTGATGAAGACGCCCGCTTCTTTGTTCTGATAAGATTTTACATTTTCCGACCACGCAATCATTTCCGCCTGATTAAAAGCATAAGGATTAACGGTGGCAATGGCTTTGGTAATTCCATTGGTCATTTTGATGGGTGAAATAGAACCGTCTTTATTAAAATTAAGTTCTTCCACACTCACAGACCTTGTGAAACCGCTTCCTCCCGGCAAAGCACCGTTGTGATAAAAGAAATAGGATTTTCCTCTGAAATCGACAATTCCGGGATGATTGGTGAAAGATTTTCCTTCAGTTGGCATTACGGTTCCTCCGTATTTCCAAGGTCCCTGTGCACTTTTGCTGGTAGAATAGCCGATGAATTCAGGAAGCGGACCGCCCGGCCAGAACAGATAATACAGATTTTTTCTTTTATATAACCAAGGTCCTTCCTCGTATTTTGTCGGTCTTTCAGGGTTTTCTTTTCCATCCCTTTTCCCGAAAGATTCTGCGGTCATTGGCACTTCCACAATATCGCCGGAATAGGAAATCATATCCTGATTGAGCTTAACCATTTTAAGTTTCGGATTTCCCCAATACATATAGGCTTGACCGTCGTCATCAATAAAAACCGTCGGGTCAATATCGCCCCATTCACTTTGAACCAATGGTTTTCCAAGCGGGTCGTGGAATGGTCCAAACGGACTGTCACCCACCGCAACACCAATCGCTCCTTTGTTGTTGGTTTTGGACCACATCGGAACATACATAAAAAATTTGCCGTTTCTTTCCACGCATTGCGCTGCCCAGGCATCTCGTTTTGCCCAGTCGAAATCTTTATAGCTCAGAATACTTCCGTGGTCGGTCCAGTTCACCATATCGTTGGTGGAATAGACTTTCCAATCGTTCATCACAAACCAGGTGGAATCGTCCTCATCGTGCGTGGTGTAGACGTAAAGCCTATCGTTATACACCATTGGCGCAGGGTCTGCCGTATAATTGGTCTGAATAATGGGATTCTGAGAAAATAATATTCCCGAATATGCTATTAAACAGAGATTGAGTATCGTTTTTTTCATATTTAATTTTTTGATTTTGAACACTAAGTGCTCAAAGTTTTTTTATAAATATTTTCTTTAGATTCACAAAGCCGCTAACGCTTGTAGAAGCTGTATTATTTTTATCACGTAATTCTAATAAACCACCCCGTCAAAAAATCTACGATTTTTCGCCACCCTCCAAAGGAGGGGAATTTTTATCTTATTTCTTTTTAAAACTCCAGTGGTCGAAATTGAAAAGCACTCTTCCGGCTGTAATGTTTTTCCCTTTAAAGACAAAATAAACATCGTGAATACCGGAAACCGATTCTGAAATTTTGGATGTCAGGGTTTTAAATTCTTCCCAACCACCGGTTCTCGGAACTTCAATTTCGGCAATTTTATTTCCGTCCAATTTATCTAATCTGACTTCTAAAATTCCTCCGTCAACACCTGCAGCAATTGAAGCTGAAAATTCAGAGGCGCCTTTTTCAAAATCCACCGAACGAACTTTGATATAACCTCCCACTCTCGTATCAGAAACATAAACTCCCGTCTTTTTGTTTTCGGAAGTGCTGCATTTTTCTGACCAAGCTATTGTTTCCGCTTCGTTTCTTTTGTAGGGATTGAATGTTGCAACGGGATTTACGCCTTCTTTGGTCATTGCAATTTTCGGAATGCTGCCATCCTGATTGTATTTGAATTCTTCAATAGACGTTGACCTTCCGTAACTTCCTGCGCCGGGCAATAACCCTGTGTGATAGAAAAGGTAGGATTTACCTTTAAAATCGATAATCCCGCCGTGGTTGGTGAAACTGTTGGTCGGCTGTCCTGTCATTATTTTTCCCTGATATTTCCACGGTCCGGTCGGTGAATCGCTTATGGAATAAGACAGACATTCGGTTCGGTCGGTCATTCCGGCGTACATCATATAATATTGCTTGTTGCGTTTGTAGAACCAAGGTCCTTCCACAAAAACATCTTTAAACTGTTCCTGTTTCTGCAAAACCTCATCACTTCTTCCGGGACGTCTCAATCCGCCAAAAGCTTCCACTGATTGCGGAATTTCGGTGATTTTTCCTTCATAGGAAACCATATCTTTGTTGAGTTTCACATAAAATAATTTGCTATTCCCCCAATATAAATAGGCTTGTCCGTCATCATCAATAAAAACCGTCGGGTCAATATTATCCCAGGTTCCCGTTGTCACCAGCGGTTTTCCGAGTGCATCTTTAAAAGAACCTGTCGGACTGTCGGATACCGCAACGCCAATCGCCATATTGTTATCAACGGTCTGAACGCAGATATACCAATAAAATTTACCGTTACGTTCAATGCATTGCGCCGCCCAGGCTCTGTCACGAGCCCAGCTGAAAGATTCCAGTGAAAGCGGAGAACCGTGGTCGGTCCAGTTCGCCATATCGTCAGAAGAATACACTCTCCATTTCGTCATATAATAAAAATCATAGCCGGGAATATCGTCTCCGGTGTAGACATACATCTTATTTTTGTACACCATCGGTGCAGGATCCGGTGTAAAATGAGTCTGGATAATCGGATTCTGGGCTGAAATAAAAGTACTCGCCAACAGGAATGATAATGCGATATATTTTGATTTAAATTGAATCATAATTAATTATTTTGATGAAATAAATTTGTAATAAGCCACACCGTGCGCCGGAATATCCAGTGATAATGCCTGATTTAATGTATTGATTTTTGCAATATCTTTCTTTCTCCAGATATCTCTTACGGTTTGACTATCGGAAATCCCGAGCTGCCTGAAATCTTTGTAAGACATATCCACTTTTTCCCTTCCGAAATTTGCAAAAGCCACTGCTTTTCCGCCATCTTCAAGGTCTTTTACATAAATTTTCAATTCACCAATGGTCTGCAGACAAACGCCCTGTTTTCCCAGAGCATCCTGATTTACAGCAATAACTTCATCATTCGTTAAAAGATTTAAAGTAAAATCATCCAGTTTCTCTAGGTCGCAACCAATCAGTAATGGTGCGGAAAATATACTCCAAAGGCTGATGTGTAAATATTGTTCGTCCGGTTTCAATCGGCTCTGATGTGGATTTCCCCAACCTACAACGCCTACTACCAACATATCCGGGTCATTCCAGTTACTGGGTTTTGCATAAGGAGCGGCTTTATCCTGAGCCAAAGCAATATTTTTAACACTTGCCCAGGTATCGGTGATGTCATTGGTTGTTCGCCAGGATTGTGCATCGGCATCATTTCCCCATTTCCAGACATCGCCCATCCCGTATTGACAAAGATTGTACACAATATCACGAGGCTGGTTTTTTAATAAATCACCCATTAATTTGAATGGTTTCACCCCTTTATCCAAATCTCCTCCACCCTGAAAATTGAGTGAAGAAACTTTGTTTGGGTCATTATCGGGCAAACCATCAATCACGCCGCCGTAACTGCACCAATCGTATTTCAGATAATCGATTCCCCATTTAGCGTAGCTTTCTGCATCTTGCTTTTCGTAGCCGTAGCTTCCTGCACAACCACCGCAAGTCCAAGGTCCGGGAGAGGAATAAATTCCTGCTTTAAGACCTTTTGAATGAAAGTAATCGGTTAATTCCTTC
This sequence comes from Chryseobacterium sp. C39-AII1, assembly GCF_039672645.1. NCBI lineage: Bacteria > Pseudomonadati > Bacteroidota > Flavobacteriia > Flavobacteriales > Weeksellaceae > Chryseobacterium > Chryseobacterium sp. C39-AII1. Next base: position 89,940 of record NZ_JBDFPQ010000007.1, on the reverse strand, counting down.
ATATCCGGAAATTTTGAATTGGTCAGAATATAACCGTTTTCATCACGCATTTTACCTTTGAAAGACGGGTCTTTTCCGTCTCTGTTAAATTGCCACGAATCATCGATGTTGATGTAGTTCCAGCCGTGGTTTACCAATCCTGTTTTAACCAAAGCATCCGCAGCGCGTTTTACTTTGTCGGCAGAAACTTCGTGCCCGAAACAGTTCCAGCTGTTCCATCCCATTGTGGGTGTCAAAGCTATTTTGTCACCGCTTTCGATTCTTAATTTTTTAGAAACCGAGCCTTTAGCATTTTTAGCTGATAAAAGGACTTCATAGGTTCCTTTCGTATCTATTTTTCCGGTGATGATTCCGGTCTGTGGATCTATTGTTAAACCTTTCGGAAGATTTTTCGCTGCAAAAATCATCGGTCTGTCACCCGTTGCTGCAACCCTGAACAAAAAAGGTGAGCCGGGACGAACGCCATAAACGCCTGCTGAATTAATTTTTGGCGTTGCCGCAGGTTTTGGTGTCAAAATATAAGGAACTGATGAAATAGGATTAAATGTTATCAGTTTTGCACCTTCTGCTGTTTCAAATTTAGCATCTGCCCAATCGGCGTGGTCATAATACGGTCCGTTTCCGCCGTCTGTTACGACTAATTCTAATTGTTTTACACCTTCCAGCGAAACGGAAACAGGCTTTGCTTTATCGCCTAATTTCATTATTCCGCTTGACCACAGTTTTTTGTTGTCGCCATAAATTTCAAATTCGGCAGCGGGATTTTGACCTTTGATTTCATCATCCAGTCCCACCAAAGCTGAAAATCTTTTTGCTTTACCGTTTAATTTAATCAACAAAGAACTTTCGGCGTGCGTTCCGAAACCTCTTTTGAAAACTTCGCCAGCAATGGTTATAGGTTTTCCGTCCACCGAAGTATTGATGCCGGGTTTTCCGTGTCCCTGTGTTGCCACGCTTAAATCCAACTGGTCTAACCAAACGGTTGACTGCGCCTTGGAAATATTTCCCGACAGCAAAAATGTTACAGCAATTAAAAGTATTTTCGTCTTCAACATTATTTAAAAATTTGGATTTAATTAAATTTCCACCAATCGAAATAGAAAAGGTCTTTTTCACCTTTAAAAACAAAATATAAATCGTGGATTCCTTTTATACTTTTCACAGGTGTATTAATTATTTTATATAGGTCTCCCTCACCTTTTCCTGTAACGTTAACAACTCCCAGCAATGGCCCATTAAGAGCATCTGAACGCACTTCTATTTTTCCTCCATAGAGAGAAGCGACATTTACATCCGAAGATTTTACGCCTTTGGAAAAATCTACCCCCTGGATTTTAATATAATCACCATTGTTAATTGAGGTAACGATGACACGGTCTGTGATTTTTTTACCTCTGTTATAGGGTTGATTGCGTTCCCATTCTGTGACCATTTCTGTTTTCAGACCTTCGCTGTAAGCCATCGTTTCTGCTTCCACTTTTTTATAAGGGTCCAGAGTACCCACTCTTTTTGCACCATCCGTAGTCCAGAAAGGAAGCTTCTGAATGGTTCCATCTGCATTGTAGGTAATTTCTGTGACACTAACAGACCGGCGTTCGTAATGTTTGCTCATCGTCTGCATTCTAAGCATATGATTGAATCCAAAAACATAAGATTTGCCTTTGAAATCTATGATACCGGGATGATTTCCGCTGGATCTCTGATCGCCATCCATTATTACACCTCCATAATTCCAAGGACCGGTAGGTGATTTTGCCATTGCATAGCCAATCCCTTCCGGACAACATTTAGAAGCGTAAGCCATATAGTAAATTCCGTTTCTTTTCCACGCCCAAGGTCCCTCCTGATATTTGAAAGGATCTGTCTGGTCTTTGATCTTCGCAAACGAAGGGTCTTTGGTAATTGGTTCGGCAAGAGATATCATATCTTCGTTGAGTTTAGCATACCAAAGATTCGGATTTCCCCAGTAGATGTAAGCCTGCCCGTCGTCGTCAATTAAAACGGTGGGATCGATGTCATCCAGAGAATTTTTGATCAAAGGCTTGCCGATAGGATCGGTGAAAGGACCATATGGACTGTCCGCCACCAAGACTCCAATACCCATATTGTTGGGCATTGGACAATACATATAGAATTTTCCTTTTCTTTCAACAACCTGTGGCGCCCAGGCACCGTTGTCGGTATTTACCCATTTAAAATCCTTGAGAGAAGCCACTACACCGTGGTCTGTCCAATTGACCATATCTGTGGAAGTGTACAGTAACCAGTCTTTCATTTTGAATCCGAAAGCATCGTCCTCATCGTGGCTGGTGTACAGAAAAACCGTGTCATTATGAACCATTGGCGCAGGGTCGGCGGTGTACTTGGTTTGAATAATAGGATTTTGAGCATTCATTGATATTCCTAAGAATACCAACCCAAAATTCAAGATATATTTCTTTATCATATTAATTATTTTTTCGAATTAATATTTAATAATTTGTTCCGTCCAAGTAGGTCCGTCAATGTAGAACATTCCGTCTTTGTAATGCACCGGCTCGATTCCCATTTGCGGACCCAGTTCCCAAGGTTCGAAGGTCTGACTGTAAGGATACGGTCGTTTTTCATACATAAAATAATGGCAGGAATTCCAGAGATTTCCATCCGGACCGATGAATAATGCATTGTGTCCTGTTTCCTGACATGGGTCTTCCGTATCGGTAAATTGCAAATTTTCGTAGCCTCCATCTTTTGCCATTTGTTGCCTATAGCCTTTTTTACGGGTTCCGAAAATCGGTTCCGGCGAAGCAAGTTCCCAAGGTCCTAAAGGTGACTTTGATTTCAGCAAACCCACTTCATAGCCTCTTGTCCAAGTAGAAAAAAACATAAAATAGGTTCCTTCCTTTTTAGTCACGAAAGGTCCTTCGATTCCGCCAACCATCCATTCCGGCCAGCCTGGTTGTTTTTTATCCAGAAATTTTTGAATAGGCGTAGTTAACTTTCCTGTTTTTAAATCAATTTTAGCCTGAAATAATCCATTTCCGCTGCAATAGAGATAAACCTGTCCGTCCTCATCCTCAAACAAAGTGGCATCGTTATTATATTGCGGGGTGAGCGGACCATTCAGCAGTTTATATGGACCTGTCACTTTATCGGCTGAAAATAACCAAACGCTGTGTGTCGCCATTCCCTTCGGGTCTTCTTTGGTTACCTTTCCACTGTTTACAATCAGATAATATTTCCCTTTGATGAAATGAATTTCGGGAGCCCAAAAACGACCATCATAAGGGCAATCTTTTGGAAGCTTTTTAGCGTCAATGATAAAGGAATGCTGTTTCCAATTCATCAAATCCTTTGAAACCAACATTCGGACTCCCGGATTTTTGCCTTCCCAAACAGGATTGGAAGTTCCCACACAATACCACAAATCATCGACTTTAATGATGAAATGGTCACGCATAGAAATGGCAGAATCTTTGGTAATCGGATTGGTGTATCGGAATTCTCTTTTGGCTGAAGTTTTTGATGTTTCCCTCTGAGCAAAATTCAGATTTGAAGTAAAAATGAATAAAAATAATAACAGAATATCTTTAAAATTTTTCATATTTCGAAATATTTATCTTTTATAAGGACTTTCATCCATTTTCAAATACGTTTCTTCATAACCGCCGTTGTATATGATAATTTTGTGCAGTACAATTCCCGGGTCAAGAGGTTCTACCGTCAAAGTAAAATTGCCGCTGTGATTTTCTGGAACAACAAATGTTTCAACTTTTTCCACAATTCTTGCTGCCGCTGCAGGATACATTTTGGAATAATTATTCGCCCAGGTCAAATCCTGATTGAGACCTATGGTTTTTGAGTTATTTTTATAAAGATAAGCTTTGATGCTGTGTCCGCCTTTTTTGAACGGAAGCGTGGAATCAAAAATGAAATGAATTTTTACCTCGGAAGGTTTATTTTTAAGATCAAATTGATAGCTTATCGCTGAACCAGCCGTTTTTTCGGTGTAAGGCATCAATGCAATCCCGGAAAGTGTTCTTCCCAAATCAGGAATGACCGTCCATTTTGTATTTGCGGAAGCTTTAGTCTCAAAAAAATGTTCGGCTTCGATGGCAACGACACCGTTCTTTTCTTCAAAAATATAACCGCCTGTCTTTGCTTCTTCTTTTGTAATTCTGTAAACGGTTGGCTTGATGTTTCCCTCTTTCGGTTCATCCCAGGATTTATAGCCTATATGGGTCTGATCCATCATATGGTTCCATTTCCCTCCTGAAATATTGAGGTTGTAATCTTTCGTATATTCTGCATCTCTCGCAAAACATTTATCGGCATAATCTGCCCAATCATTGGCTTTCAAATCTTTTTCTGCTGCCAGTTTGTGATTCATTGCAACGGCATAATACATATCGTAAAGATTCGCCATCGCACGAACGGGATGCAAAACGAGTTGTTTATAAGCATCTTTATAAGCTTCATCCAAATTTAAAAATTGTCTCAAAGCCCTTGTTTCCAAAGCTAAATATGCATCTCTCACCTGCAAAAATTCACCGCTTTGAAGATTGTAGGTTTTATCATTCAGCATTTCTGCCGAAACTCTTGAATTGTATTTACAGTAAAGATTAATGATTTCTGCAATTTCCTTCGCATTGGTCTTCCCAAAATGCTCTTCTGCAAATTTTACCGAATAATTTACGAGATTATCCTGTGTGAAAGAAGTGGGATTCCACGCCATATTCAGGAAGAAATCCATTGGATATTCGTTCGGTTTTAAGTCTCCTACATTCAAAATCCAGATTTTATCAACGTCGTAACTGTACGTTAACTGCAACTGTTCCCACATATGCGGAATCTGCGTCATATTCAGCCATTGATAGGCTCTCGGCGCACCGTGTAAATCGACGTGGTAGTACATTCCGTAACCGCCCGGATGTTTTTTGGAATTCAGTTCAGGAAGTCGTCGTACATTTCCCCAATTATCATCGCAAAGCAAAATAATGACATCGTCCGGAACTTTCATTCCCTGGTCGTAATATTCCAAAACTTCACTGTACAAAGCCCAAAGCTGAGGTGTCTTTTTTGCAGGTTTTCCTGTTACTTTTTCAATAACTTTTCTTTGGTCAGCCATTATCTGCTCCAACTGTTTGAAATTAGCTTCGGCACTTCCCAAATCGCTCATCGGTTCGTCGCCGTCACCACGCATTCCCATTGTTACGAGATTATCATAATTCTTATTACGACGAAATCCGTCTTCCCAAAATTTCAGGAGTGCTTCTTTATTGGTGTGATAATTCCATTCTCCATTTCCATATTCCTTACGGTGATTTCCCCATTCTTTCTGGGCTCGCATCATTGGTTCGTGGTGTGAAGTTCCCATTACGATTCCATATTCATCGGCAATTTTTGGATTAAGCGGGTCGTCTTCGTTAAAGGCTTTTCCCCACATTGCCGGCCAAAGATAATTGGCTCTGAGACGCAGCAGAAGTTCAAACATATTCGCATACATTTTACTGTTGATGCCACCGAATTTCGTTCTTGCCCAAGTTCCAAAAGCGGGTTCCTCATCATTGATGAAAATTCCACGGTATTTTACCTTTGGCTCGCCCGAAGCAAAATATCCCGGAATGACGTACGCTGAAGAACGTTTCTGAACGGGAACATCATTCCACCAATACCACGGTGAAACACCAAGCTGTTTTGAGATTTCGTAAATTCCGTAAATCGTTCCCCGTCTGTCACTTCCTGCGATGATGAGCTGTTTTTTTGAATTTGATTTTGAATTATCTACGGTTGTAATGACAAAACTTTCCCACTTTCCTTTCAAATCTTTGGCATTGATTTTTTTTGAGGAAATCAATTGATCAATCTGCTTGCTGGTTCCAACTGTTCCGATGATGATTTCAAATTCGCCGGAAGTTTCTGTGGTGAATAGATTCGGTAGTTTTCCTGTTACTTTCTGAATATTGTTCTGTAAATCTTTTGCAGCACGAATGACGGCAACATTTTCTGATTGGTCATAAAATAAATCAGCAACCTTTCCTTCTTTTGAAACAATAGGGAATCCTTTATCATCTGAAATGATATTTTCCGTGATTCCTGAGGTTTCTTGCCCCAACAGTTTTAATAGCCCCAAAAAAAGGAATACTATTGATAATGTATTTGTTTTCTTATGCTTCATCGTAGCTTATTTAGATTTTTTCAAAACCGTTTTTTAAATGTTTATTATTTCATAGACTTGAATAAAACAGGTTTATATCTACTTAAAAAGCTCCTGCGCAAACTGATGTAAACTGTCTCTCCAAACCGGCCAGCTGTGACCTCCCGGATAATCTCTGTACGAATATTTAATTCCGATTTTATCTAGTTCTTTCAGCATTTTCTGACCGTTTTCGTAAGCGATATCGTCTTTTCCACCCATTGAAATCCAGAAATTTTTGACATTGGATGAAAAGGCAGATTTATTTTCATTTAAAAATTTGTACTGTTTGTCGGCAACGTCCTGAAGCATCGGCAACATATATCCTGAACTGAAAACGCCCAAGCTTGAGAACATATCCGAATTCTGAATTCCTGCATACAATGTATAGATCCCGCCCATAGAAAGTCCGGCTAAAGCACGATTTTCTTTACCTTTTTTAATTCTGTAATTGGATTCGGCAAATGGGATGATGGATTCTTTCAGTTCTCTTTCAAACATCTGGAGATTGCGCTCGCCAAAATTTCGGAGTCCGCCCTGACCGATATTGGCATCCGGCATAATGATGACCATCTTTTTAGCTTTACCTTCCGCAATCAGATTATCCAAAATCAAATTGGTTTTACCTTGATTCGCCCAACCGCTTTCATCTTCTCCTCCGCCGTGTAAAATATACAATGCCGGATAAGATTCAGAAGAATTTTGGTCGTAACCCGGTGGCGTGTAGATGAAAACCCGTCTCCAAGAATTGGTCACTTTGGAATAGAAATTTTTGATGCGGATATCGCCGTGCAGAACGTCTTTTAAAGCATAAAAATCATCGCCATCAAAAGGAATATCAATTCCACTGGCGTATCTTCCCATTCCGTAGAATGTTTCGCTGGACGGGTCTGCAACTGCAACACCATCAATCAGCAAAGAATAATAATGAAAGCTTCCCCTTTGTACATCCGTCGTTCCTGTCCAGAAGCCATCTGCGTCTTTTTTGAGGTCATATTTTTTTCCTAAATCGATTTGAACTTTTTGCGCTTCCGGCGCTTTTACCTTGAACATCACTCTTCCATCGGGAAGGATTTGAGGATACTGCGCATTCCTGATATTGGTTGCTGCAGGCGTTCCTAAGACGGTAAATCCATCAAATTTAGTTTTATCAACAGACTTAAATAAGAGCTGTGAAAAGATATATAAATCATTTTTCCAGACTTTGAAATCGTGACCGCCTGGCTCAATGTAGAAGATATGCGGGATTTTATTTTTCTTCAGATAATCGCTGGTTCTTTTGCTGAAAGGCATCAATCCGTCCGCATCACCACAGGAAATAAATATAAGTTTCATTTTCAATGCTTCCTGTGGATTCGGCAAAAGCTGATTCGGTTCTTTTGTATTGGGTGCTGAAGAAAATGCGCCCAGCCACGCAAATTTATCGATGTTGCCGAAAGCGAAATTCTGTGTTTGTCCGCCTCCCATCGACAAACCGGCTAAAGCTCGGTTTTCACGGTCTTTTTTGACAGGATATTTTTTTTCTACAAACGGAATCAGGTCATTCAGCAAATCTTTTTCAAAAGTTGCGAAGGCTTCGACTTTATCCGGAGCCATAATATTTCCTGTTGCTCTGTCATCTTTCATCGCACGGCCGTTCGGCAAAACGACAATCATCGGTTGCAGCTTTCCCTGTGCGTAAAGATTGTCCAGAATAACATTCGGTTTTCCCTGATTGAACCATTCTTTTTCATCTCCGCCAATGCCGTGAAGAAGATAGAGAACAGGATATTTTTCCCCTTTTTTGAATCCCGGCGGTGTGTAAATCAGAGCTTTCCGTGTAGTTCCAACGGTTTTTGATGTGTATTGAATCGTATCGATTTTTCCGTGGGAAATGGTTGAGTTTTCAATATCAAAACCCTTTAGAGCCTGTTTATCAAGAGTTTGTGCCGAAACAAACATTCCGGATAATACGAAACTTACTGCTAATATGATGGATTTGTTCATGATTTTTATTTGTATTTTTTACACTTATTAATTTAGATAAAAAAAAGACTGACAAGGGTTTTATCTTTTTACATTTTTAATGTTAATTATCATTGTCGCAATTAACAGGTCGCCTCTACGAGGCTTTGTTGTGATGACTATTTTTTTCTATTAACAGATTGCTGCTCCTACAGAACATCAATTTTCTTTCAAATAGCGAATCTTTTGCAGCCCGACTTGAGCGGAAATCCTTTTTTGCTTGTACTCTAGTTCTATTTAATCTGAAATCATCTGCAAAAAAGATTGAGAGCGGAAGGCGGATAAAGCTGCCCAAATTATTCAACTCTAATTATTCCGAACTTATATTCACTCTGAAAAAATCAACATCTACAAAACCTCCCAGATTTTTGGTTGCATAATTGAAAATCGCAAACTTTGAACCCATAAAAAATCTCCGATAATCGAAAATCATTTTGTAATCTTTTGCCATTTCGGTCCAGTTTTTCTGGTCGGTGCTGTAATAAAAATCGGCCAAATCTTTTCCGAGATTAAAATCGGCATCAATTTTAAAATAGACTTTGTCAGAATTCAGAGGAATTCTCTTTTTTTCATCTTTTTTAACACCTGTAACCGCCTTATTTTTACTATCTAAACTGACTTCATTGGTTGAAAAAACAATAAACTTTTTACCATCTTCCATTATTACAGATAAAATTCCTGAATCGCCGTTGAAAGCACTGAAACCTGCAACATCACCATCTTTCATACCTTTCACATCCAGAGCAACAATACCACTGGATTTCGGACCTTCCATTCTTTGGGTCAACGTATTCGGAGCGAGGTACAGATTATCGACGACTTTATTGGTTTTTAATCTTAAAAAGCCTTTTCTGTCGGATAAAGACCAAGCTGAATTGACAGGATTATGATTCCACTGCCACTGGATTTTCATCTTTTTGTTAGAAAATTCGTCACTTTCTACCAAATGATTTTTGGGTTTAAATGGAGCTAATGGAACTTCACCTTTCAAAGGAACTTTTCCATTATCACCTAAAATTGGCCAGTCATTTTCCCATTTCACAGGAAGCAAAATAGGAACCCTTCCTACTCCATTTCTGTCCTGGAAAATCAGTGAATACCAATTTCCATTTTTATCGTCAATCAAAGCACCTTGTCCGGCGTAGGAAAATCCAAGAAAATTGTCTTCAAGAATAACTTTTTTCTCATAAGGTCCGGTGACTTTATCAGCTCTGTACACTTCCTGACGACGTTTTCCGCCTCTCGGCCAGGAAATCATCATCATATAATATTTTCCGTCTTTTTTAATGATTTGATTACCTTCCAAAAGTCCGGTTTCCGAAGCATCTTTCTGGAAAACTTCCGTTCCGTCCTGATTTCCGATAATGGTTTTAAAATCCGGACTCAGCTCAAAAACTTTGTTGGAAGTAAAAACGTAAACTCTATCATCATCATCGAAAAGCAAAGATGCATCGTGAAAATGTCTGGTTCTCGTGATGAGCTTCCAATTGCCTTTTTCAGGGTTATCGGAAACATAGAAATAGGATTTGAAAGGCTCATCATTCGGGGAGAACAGAACGTAATATTTTCCTTTGTGAAAACGGATGGACGACGCCCATTGTCCGCGCCCGTAAACGCTTCCGTCAATCAAATCGTATTTTGAATTATCATTTAGTGTATTAAATACATAACTTGACATTTCCCAATGGACCAAATCTTTGGAATGCATCACCGGAGCGCCCGGCATCAGGTGCATAGTGGTGCTTATCAGATAAAAATCATCGCCGTTTCTTGTGATCGATAAATCCGGAGCGTCTGCCCAAATGATTGGATTGATAAATTGAGTTATCGCCTTTTCAGAGTGATTTATCTGGGCTGAAAGGTGATTCAGCCCGATAAATCCCAAAATAGAAACTATATAAAATGATTTATTAATTTTCACGGTTTTGATATTTTGGTTTGGTTTGATTTTAATCAATCTTAAAAAACACATCGACAAGGCTAAGTGTAACATTGCTAATACTCGCAGCTTATTTCAAATTGGCTTATATTAACTTAAATTTTGGCTAAAGCCGAATTGATTTTTTTGTTTACAAACGGGCTAAAGCGAGCTCCTATTGACATCATCAATTTTCCTTCACAAAACCTTCAAGGTTTAGAATATTTAAATTAATTCGGAACAATATCATTTGAAGATGTACTGTATAAACCAATCAAACTTCCTGTGAACCCTCCTGCAACATCGGTAGAAAGGATATCTCCGGAAACCGCGTCGCCTAGATTTTTAAAGCTTTTACCACCCAAAGAATAATTGAAGCTGATTTCATCTTTTTCTCCTGTAATCTGAAATTTTATATTTTTTGAAAGTGAAATTTTTTCGCTTGCAATTAATTTAGATTCACCTTTTTCAGTTCTTTCTAAAACAATGTAGAAATCTTTATCTTTCTTCGTAATACCGAAAACGTAATTGAATGTTTCGCTTTGATACAGCGTAATTCCAGCCAATTCTTTTTCAGATTTAGGTTTAAAATCAAGGGTTACAGATGTCTCAAAATCTTCGTGCTGCAATCTGTGGAATAATGCCGAAACCGGAGCTAATGCTTTGATATTCGTTTCCATAGGATTCACTCTTACTCCAGTTTTCGTAGCCGTAATGAAATTCTCACGCGGTCCGCGCATTGCAATCCAGCGGAAATCGAGGTTTTTATCGGTCAGTTTATCATTATATGTGAAATTTCCGTTCGGGAAGAATCCGTTTTGTCCGGTTTGATTCTGAACACCTTGTGGCATTTTCAATTTCGGCTTCATCGGAACCAAGCCATTTTGAAACACAGGATACGTTCCGCTCCAGTCAACCGGAAGAATGAAGGTTTCTCTACCGTGATTTACACGTCCTTTTTCGTTGGGACGAATGGCTAAAAATACACCATACCATTGCCCATTCGGGCCTTCCACCAAATCGGCGTGACCTGCCCAATCCACTTTTTCTTTTCTATCTCTAGGAAAATATCTCTGGGTAAGAATTGGATTATTCTTAGCGGGAACAAACGGTCCTTTCGGAGAATCTGCCATAAAAATCACTTCACTATGGTTGCCTCCGGTTCCGCCTTCTGCACACATCAGGTAATATTTTCCTTTGTATTTGTATAAATGCGGGCCTTCAATCCAAATTGGCTTTTGAGAAAGGTCAACGCCACCGTTTACAATAATTCTGTCTGAACCTGCGACCACCTGGTCTTTTTCTAAATCATAATCCCACATTTTGATGACGCGGTGACCTTGATATTGCTCTGTTCCCTGTGGTGGTGCGTCGTTGTGAACGATGTAAGCTTTTCCGTCATCATCGAAGAAAATAGCAGGATCGATACCGTCGAAATTCAGTTTCTGGACTTCGCTCCAGCCTTTTGCCGGGTCTTTGGTTTTTACGACCATATTGCCGATTCCACCTGCAATCTGAGTGGTAATCATATAAAAAGTGTCGTTGTACTTGTTGTATTTGATATCCGGTGCGTAAATTCCGTGAGAAACGCCACCTTTTTCAACTTTTAACTGAGAAGGTCTGTCGAGAACGTGCCCAACCTGCTTCCAATTGACCAAATCTTTGGAAGTGAAAATCGGAACACCCGGAAACATTGAAAAAGAAGAGTTTACTAAGTAATAATCATCTCCTTTTTTGGTGATACTTGGGTCGGGATAACAGCCCTGAAGAATCGGGGAATAGAATTCGTCTGATTTTAAAGGATTGTCGTTGTATATTTTGTCGTTTCCTTTATATTGAAAATCGGTGAATGTCTGGGCTGAGATGCTGGTCGTCGACAGTAGAGCTGCTGCTGCAATAATGCCGTTTTTATGTGCTGAAAAAATCGATTGCATTAGTCTCTGTTTCATTATTATATTTTTAGATTATTAGGATTGTTATAAAAAAAGACCTTAACCAAAAAATAATTAAGGTCTTAACTATATGAAGAAAATAACTACGTTCTAAACGCCACTGAATGCACTAAAGCCGCCGTCGACAGGAATTAAAGCTCCTGTAATGAAGCTTGCCGCATCCGAACAGAGAAACTGTATTGTTCCGTTGAGTTCCTCCACTTCTCCAAATCTTTGCATTGGTGTCTTGGCCATTACTTTTTTGCTTCTATCTGTTAAAGATCCATCCGGATTCAGTAAAATGGCACGGTTTTGATCTCCTATGAAAAATCCGGGAGCAACGGCATTGACACGGATTTTATCTCCAAATTTTAAAGCTAAATCAGAAGCTAACCATTGTGTAAAGTTTGTAATTGCTGATTTTGCCGCCGAGTATCCAGCTACTCTTGTAATTGCAGAATAAGCTGCCATTGAGGAAATATTCACGATGCTTCCGCTTTTCTGCTCTGCCATCACTTTTCCGAAAACATAGCTTGGATAAACGGTTCCGTTGATATTAAGATCAGTTACCTCATCCCATCCTTCCATATTCATATCGAAAAATGATTGTTCTGGAGACAATGTTGCTGACGGAATATTTCCTCCGGCAATGTTCAGCAAAATATCTATTTTACCATACTTTTCTATGATTTTCTTTGATGCATTTTCGAGGCTTTCGATGTTCATTACATTCGCTTCAACGGCAAATGCATCACCTCCTAAATCTGTAAGTTCCTTTATGCGGGAATCCAACGTTTCCTGATTTCTTCCCAAAGCCACTACTTTTGCTCCCGCTTCGATAAAACTTTTGGCAAGGCTTCCTCCCAAAACGCCGGAAGCACCTGTAATGACCGCTACTTTATCTTTTATGCTGAATATTTCGTTCATTTTTAATTATTGATAAATGATGATTGATAAATGATAATATTGAACCCTTCGGGTTCGTTGGATTGTTTTGCTCTTTTTCCATAGGTTACACCTACGGCTATTGATATTGAATCCTTCGGATTCTCCTTATCTTGATTCAGAATTGACAGCTGCCATCACACCGTCGATTTGTCCTAAAGCCAACATTCTTCCTAAGAAAGAATAGCCAGGATTATAACCTTTATCGATATCTTCTGACAACAATCTTCCATGGTCGATTCTCATTGGCAAATCCGGGTTTTCTTTTTCGAATACACGAATTACGTCAATTAATTTTCCTCTTCCGCCTAGATGGTGTGCTTCAATGAAATCGCCGTTTTCGAAAACATTGGTGCTTCTGAGGTGAACGAATTTTGTTCTGTGGGCAAACTTCTGAGCCAGCTTCGGAACATCATTCTGAAGATTAGCACTAAGAGAACCTGCGCAGAAAGTCAATCCATTGTGAGGATTATCCACAGCATTCAGGAACCAGTCTATATCTTCTTCGTTAGTTACAATTCTCGGTAAACCTAATAAAGCGAAAGGTGGATCATCGGGATGCACACACATCTGGATATTCCATTCTTCACAAACAGGCATTATTTTTTCAAGGAAATATTTTAGGTTTTCCCTAAGCTGGTTTTTATCAATTCCGTAGTACAAAGCCAATAAATTATTGAACTTTTCTACAGGATTTAAATCCCCTTCTTTAATATTTCCGTTAACGAATCCCTGTGTTTTTACAATGACTGAATCTATCAGATCATTGTTATCCTTTTCTGTGAGCGTGCTTTTTAATCCTTCAACTTTTTCCAGGATTTCCTGATTATAGTCGTTTTTCGCTCCTTCTCTTTTTAAAATATGAATTTCAAAATACGCAAATCTTGCTTTATCAAAATAAAGTGACGAAGATCCGTCTTCCCATTCGTGGAAAAGATCTGTTCTTGCCCAGTCTAAAACCGGCATAAAATTATAGCAAACCGTATTTATGCCTGCTTTTCCTAAGTTTTCGAGACTTTTGATATAATTTTCTATCAAAAAATCACGGTCTTCACCTCCGTATTTGATTGCTTCGCTTACGGGAAGACTTTCCACAACAGACCAGCGAAGGCCGTGACTTTCTATATAATTTTTGTAATCATTAATAGCCTCCAAACTCCAAATCTCTCCGTTGGGAACACTATGAAGTGCAGAAACAATACCTTCTACACCGATCTGTCGAAGGGTCTGTAATTTAATTTTATCGTTCTTCCCAAACCAACGCCATGTTTTTTCCATACCATTTAAATTTTTAATTGAAAAACAAGGCAGATGTTTTTAGAATCTGCCCTGTGAACTATATATGAAATGTGAAATTAAGTAATTTCTAGTAACCAGGATTCTGATATTTTGCTTTAATATCTGCAGATACTTCCATAGCATCGAGCTGTCCTTGAGGAATAGGTCTTAGATAATGGAAAGGCTGAATAGTCCTTGTAACTGTTTGCGGTGCATGATTTCCATAATTCGCACCTCCAATAGAATAGGTTGCTGACTTTGATGCCCACGTCTGAGTTCTCACTAGATCGTACCATCTATATCCTTCTCCAAAGTATTCTCTTGATCTTTCTGCAAGAATATAATCAATGGTTATTGTGGAAGGTGTGGCTGCAATCATAGTAGCACTGTTATCAACAACATACGATGCATTTTGTGCATTATTAAATTTCCATTTTCCAGCACGTCCACGTATCACATTAATTAAATCTCTTGCCGACATAGATCCGGATGCCCCCTTCACGGCAGCTTCCGCTGCAATAAAGTACAATTCAGAGAATTTAGCGGCATAAAAAGGACGGGTATGACTTGGATTGGGATACCCTAAACCATTTCCATTATCGGTTCTATATGGTCCGATTTTCCAGATACCGGGATAAACAATTCTACTGATACCACTTGGAGCAATCACCCAGTCTGCTCTACCAGGAAGGGTACCTGCCCCCACACCGCTCTGATCGGCTGTGGTTGGATAGGTTGGAGTTTGGGAATCATCATTTAGAAATGTTAAAACGGCATCATTGGCGTGTATCGGAAGGTTATTGGCATTGTACAATGTGGTTACATTCGTAAGCCCAGTTCCTTCTTTATGCCAGTTTCCTCTATATACGGTTGTAAAGGTTCCGTCGTATCGAGAATCATTTGTTTTATCTGCAAATGTATTTTTAATAACCTCAATGGTTGGAGCCATTCTTACCCAAGGTCTTCCCAATGGCTGAAACGCTGCACGCTGCACAGAACTTGCTGCAGACCAAGTTGTCGCAGAAGTACTACTCTTAAGATTGGTATAATTCCAGGTCATCATCCATGATGCAAAGTTATTCGGAGACCATCCGTCACCATAACTTGCCTGTATAACCCCTTCATTGAAATAGGCACTGGTTTCTGTATGATCTGCATACAGCATACATTCACTATTACGATCGTTGTCACCTCTGTTCACATCATAGTAAGTTGGCTGTAAGGCATACTGCCCGGGATTATTGATAGCATCCATTGCAATATCATAAGCTTTCTGAAAGTACCATTGAGGATTGTGACCATCCGGATCGGTACGGGATGTTTCAGGGTAAGTAGGGATACTGTTTGGGTTTTGGAGCCACCATCCATATGTTAAATATGCCTTTGCTAAATATAATCTCGCCACATTTTTAGTTACCCCTCCTTTTACACGAGGATCAACAGGAAGATTATCAATCGCTTTTACCAAATCCGGGAAGATAGCTTTAGTATACACTTCTGTAACAGTATTTCTCACTGAAGTTGTTTTTGGATCAATATTAAAAGTAAGCTCACCAGACCCAAGATCTAGAGGTACACCACCATAAGTCTGAACCAATAAGAAATAGTAGAACGAGCGGAAAAATCTTGCCTCTGAAATTAATGATTCTGCTATACCTGCTCCAGATCCGTTCTGTATGATTCCATTTGCAGTGTTAATTGACGGGAATACGGATCCCCATACCATACTGGTAGGAAAGGTATTTGAATTGATACTTCCTGCACCACCCGTCATATCGAGATCTTTAAAGTTTCCATCGGCACTTTGCCCCCATGTTGCCTCATCTGTACCTGTCATATTAGCATTAAGCCAGTACCCATTTCCATAAAGTAGTCTTAACTGTCTATACAATGAAGTTACTCCCTGCGATATTCCTCTTTCTGTAGAGAAATCTTCCGGAGTATAAATCCCTCTAGGCTGTTCGTCCAAAATCTCATTACACCCTGTTGTTGTAAATGCTATTGAAGCTAAAAATAAAGCAGCAATGAATTTTTTATTTAAATTAATCATGACTTATAATTTTAGAAGGTTAAATTAAGACCCAATAGATAATTTCTGGTAGCTGGGTTGTTTGTTCCTATAACTAACTGATTCGCTTTGTACGAATTAACAGCCTGATTCTCATTTCCTCTTGAGTTTGGTTCAGGATCCATTCCGGAATGTCTGTAATATGGCGAACCGAAAACAAATGGATTTTGTACCGTTACATATAATCTTAGATTACTTACACCTAAATTTTCAAGAGTGCTTTTATTAAAATTATATCCTAAAGTAATTGTTCTGATTTTTACAAAAGATGCATCAAAAAGAGCAAGAGTTGATGCATATTTAGGGTTATCCCCACTTAATAATCCTCCTGGTTTAGGATATCTTACATCTGTATTTTCGGGAGTCCAATAATCTACATCCACATTATTCCCTCGGCCTGTTAACCTGTTCAGATATCCGGCTGAGCCATAAATTGTGCTAATAAGAACCCCTCCTTTTTGAAAAGCTCCTACAACACTCAGATCAATGTTTTTATAAGCCAGTCTAGTATTAAAACCACCAATAAAATCAGGATTTGTATTTATTATTTGTCTGTCTGCCTCATTAATTGCTCGTACAGGCGTCCCATCTGCATTATAGCCTCCTGTATACAAAACTTTGATCATTCCTGGCGCTGCACCTACTTGTGGTTCTAAAATATTCAGATATGGATCGCCTTGCTGCCAAAGACCAATATATTGGTAATCATATATTGCATTGATGTTGTACCCCACAAACCATAAATTATTAACATTTCTGTCCTGCCCAGATGCCAATGCTGTGATTTTGTTTTTGTTTGCTGCTAAATTACCTCCCACTTCCCAACTAAAACCTTTGGGATTGTCAAAAATCAAAGCATTCAAAGAGACTTCCAGACCTTTATTCTGCGAAGCTCCCACATTCTGCAACACAAGATTTAAACCACTTGATGAAGGAAGCTGTTTATCTAGTAATAGTTTTTCAGTGTTAGTAACATAGTACTCAACTGTACCACTTATTCTTTTGTTAAAAATTGAGAAGTCAACTCCATAATTCCATGTCTTAGAAAATTCCCAACCTAGTGATGCATTTGGCGCTCTGTTTACATAATTTCCAATTGCATTTGCAGCTCCAAAATTATAAGGTGTTGTACTTAGGCTGCCAAACGTTGTGTACGGGGCAACAGCTTGGTTTGATGTTTGTCCGAAACCTGCCCTTAACTTCAATGTATTAATGTATTTTGAATCCTTTAAAAAACTTTCATTAGCAACATTCCAACCTGCTGATATTGCCGGATAGGTATGCCACTGATGGCCTTTAGCCAATACTGAAGCGCCGTCTGATCTTACCGTTGCTGTTAACATATAACGATTATCAAACTGATACATCACTCTTCCCATGAATGACATCAGACCTCTTCTCCAATATCCCTGATTGTTGGGATCTATAGTTATTTCGCCTTGTGCATGGCCTAAATTAAAATATTGAAATGCATCCAGAGGAACATCTCGGGCGGCAATTGATGAACTGTTGAATCGAGTTTGCTCGGCCGAGTAAAGAGCCGTAGCATTAATTTTATGTTTGCCAAACGTTCTGTCATAGGTAATTAAATTTTCGATTACCCATTGACTTGTCAAAGAATTTCCGATACTTGCTGACGAAGCGGTTGTCGGCTGATAATTTAGTACCCCAGTTCCAAGGTAATAGCCACTGTTCGAATTTCTATAGGTAAGCCCCACATTTAATCTGTATTTCAAGCCTTCAACAGATGGGATTTTTATTTCTCCGTACAGATTATTATAGGAGCTGAATGCGTTGGTGCGATCAGCGTATGCATCTCCTAAATTTTCTAAAATTGATCTGGTCTGTAACGCCGTCTGATCCTGATTTGCAAAAGTAGTTCTCAACCTCGACGATCCATCGGCAAGATATGGGCTTGTTAATGGTGAATATCCTAAAACGGGTGCACCGCTGATGCCATTGAAATCATTGATTGAGAAATTAGAATTTGTAGAGAAGCCAACTTTTAACCAAGAATTTATCTCCTGGTCCAACGCTCCTCTAATGGATAATCTTTTGTAAGTTTGTAAAGGCACAACACCATTTTGCTGAAAATAAGCCACTCCAAAATTATACCCTCCTTTCTCTGTACCTCCTGATACTGCCACATCATGATTCATCATCAGCCCCACACCATAATACAGATCCTGCCAATCGGTATTTTTACCGTTGATTTCATCAGGTCCATTTGTAAATAAATTAGCGTCAGCTCTCAGTTTAGCAAACTTGTCTCCACTCATGACAGGATATTTCGAAAATATCGTCTGAAATCCTGTATAACCATTATATGAAAATCTTGCCCGTTGCCCCTTTCCGCCTCTGTTTGTAGTAATAATAATTACTCCATTTGCTCCTCTGGAACCATAAATTGCCGTTGCTGATGCATCTTTAAGAACATCTAAAGTTTTAATATCTGAAGGACTGATATCGCCTAACGATCCTACAAACGGGATACCATCTAATACAATCAAAGGATCATTTGAGCCCGTTAAAGATCGTTCTCCTCTGATTCTTATCTGCTGAACAGCTCCAGGTTTGGTAGAGGTTCTTCCGATATCTACCCCTGGAAGACGCCCTTGTATAGCCTCTGTAATATTTGCAGATGGAACTTCCTTAATGGCTGTTCCGCTTAATGAGGCTACAGATCCAGTAACAGCTTCTTTTTTCTGAGTACCATATCCTATAACAATCACTTCTTCTATCTTCTTCTCCTTCTGTACAGTATCTTTTTTAACCTGGGAATATACAATCCCTGAAGGTAACAAGGCCATTGCAAAAAATAATGCTGCCTTATTACCGCCAAAATAAAATCGATTCATAAGTTTTAATTTTAAATGTTGGGTTGAAAAAAAAGACTGTTAAAAAATTGACATTCGAGAATCCTTAGTGTTTAACAGTCTCTTCTATTTTTTAGATATACATGTTCACGATCGCTTCAAACAGCTCCTGTTTTCCGCTTTTCGGCTGTGGTTCGCCAATTTCGTGAGCAATTCTTTGAAGATCTTCTAAAGTAAGAGTTCCATCTTCAAAAGATTTTCCGTTTCCATTGTCGAAAGAAGCGTAACGGTCTGTTCTCAATTTCTTATAATCCGAATTTTCAAGAATATCTGCCGCAGCCAAAAGCCCTTTTGCAAAAACATCCATCCCTGAAATATGAGAAATGAATAAATCTTCCGCATCAATAGAATTTCTTCTAATCTTCGCATCGAAATTTACTCCGCCATTTCCTAAACCTCCAGCCGGAAGAAGCACCAACCACGCCTGAACCATATCATAATAATCTATCGGGAACTGGTCTGTATCCCATCCATTTTGGTAATCTCCCCTATTTGCATCGATACTTCCTAAAAGCCCTGCATCTACCGCAGCCTGAAGTTCGTGTTCGAAGGTGTGCCCCGCTAAAGTTGCGTGGTTCACTTCGATATTTAATTTAAAATCTTTGTCTAAACCGTAATGTCTTAAGAAACCAATCACCGTTTCAGAATCGTAGTCGTACTGGTGTTTTGTAGGCTCCATCGGTTTTGGCTCAATAAGGAATGTTCCTTTAAAACCTTGCTGACGAGCATAATCTCTTGACATTGAAAGGAAACGCGCCAAGTGATCTTTTTCACGTTTCATATCTGTGTTTAAAAGACTCATATAACCTTCTCTACCACCCCAGAACACATAGTTTTCACCACCAAGTGCGATAGTTGCATCGATAGAATTTTTAACCTGGGTTCCTGCGCATGCAACCACGTCAAAATTTGGATTGGTAGAAGCCCCGTTCATGTATCTTTCGTGAGTGAAAACATTTGCTGTTCCCCATAAAAGCTTAATCCCGGTTTCCTGTTGCTTCTGTTTTGCATATTCTACTACAGCCTGAAGATTTTTTTCGTATTCTTTCCAATTGTTTGCCGGATCTACCAAATCAATATCGTGGAAACAATAGTAGTTGAAGCCCATTTTAGACATAAATTCAAAACCTGCATCCATTTTATGCATCGCTCTTGTTACCGCATCATTTCCAATGTCCCAAGGATGATGAATGGTAGGACCTCCAAATGGATCGCTACCATTTGCACATAAGGTATGCCACCAAGCCATTGCAAACTTCGTCCAGTCTTTCATCGGTTTTCCCATGACGATTCTTTCTGCATCATAATATCTAAAAGCCAATGGATTTCTGCTTTCTTTTCCTTCGAATTTAATTTTATCGATTCCTGTAAAAAACTCTTTTGTACCTGTTAAAGTGTTCATATATTTTATTTTAATTTTTAAATTTATTTTTAAAATTTGATGTAGAAATTTCCTGCTCACTGATCTGAAAAGGTCAATAAGTACAATGGAAAATTCCGTTGTTGAGTAGGATTATACTATTTCGTTAAGATGCTGTTTCCATCTTGAATAAGCTTCTAAGTATTGTTCTCGTTTTTCTAATTGAGGTTCTATTACAGCAATTCTTTCCAGAGAAGCAAAGGCTTCTTTAGAATCTGCATAAAAACCGATTCCCATTCCTGCAGCTCTCGCAGCACCTACCGCTCCGTCGGTATCGTAAAGCTCAATAACAGCATTACTCACTCCAGCCAGTGATTTTCTGAAAATTGAACTTAAAAACATATTGGCATTCCCGGCCCGAATCACCTGAATATCCATACCCATATTTCTCATGATATTCATTCCGTACTCGTATGAGAACACAATTCCTTCTTGTGCCGCACGCAGGATATCTCCTTTTGTATGTATATTGAAATTAATTCCGTGAATAGAACAGTTGGTTTCTTTATTTTCTAATACTCTTTCCGCACCATTTCCAAAAGGAATGATGCTTAAACCCTTGGCTCCAACTGGTGAAAGTGATGCCAAGTCATTCATGTCCCCGTAAGAAGATAGGGAGGTTGCAAAGTTGTGCTTTAACCAAGAATTTAAAATTCCTGTTCCATTGATGCAAAGCAAAACCCCCAGCCTCGTTAATTCTTCAGTATGATTTACGTGAGCAAAAGTATTTACTCTTGATAATTTATCGTAATCTAATTTATCTAAAACTCCATAAACAACGCCCGAAGTACCTGCTGTAGATGCAATTTCTCCCGGATTGAAAACGTTTAAAGATAAAGCATTATTCGGCTGATCTCCTGCTCTGTAAGAAATGGGTGTTCCTTCTTTTAAACCCAATTCCTGAGCCGCTGTCGCAGAAACTGTTGTCTGAATCCCAAAAGTTGGGATAATTTCAGGGAAAAAGCTTTTAGGAATGCCATAGTAATTGATGACATCTTCTGAAATACAATTGTTTTTAAAATCCCAGAAAATTCCTTCAGATAAGCCCTCAATCGTTATTCCTATTTCTCCGGAAAGTCTCATCGCGATATAATCTCCCGGCAGCATTATTTTATCAATCTTTTCAAAAATTTCCGGTTCGTTTTCTTTAACCCAGGCTAATTTTGAAGCCGTAAAGTTTCCGGGAGAATTCAGTAAATGAGATAAACATTTTTCTTCCCCGATTGCTTTGAAAGCCTTTTCACCATAAGGAACCGCGCGGCTGTCACACCAAATGATGGAAGGTCTTAATAAATTCTGATCTTTGTCTACTAAAATAAGACCATGCATCTGCCATGTAATACCGATTCCTTTGATATCTTCAGGATGTATTCCGGATTCGTGCATTACCGCTTCATGAGCAAGCTTCAGGTTTGTCCACCAGTCGACAGGGTTCTGCTCTGCCCAACCAGGGTGGATCGCAGTGATTTTCATCTCTTTTTTAGGAGAAAATTCAGAGGCGATCACTTTTCCGCTGGATGCCTCAATGAGACAAACTTTCACAGAAGAACTGCCGATATCATAGCCTAGTAAGTACATATAGTTTTAAAAAGTATTATTTTATTAGTTTAGTATTGTTTTTTTTATAAATTTTGGCATCAAACTTATAATATCTTGCTGCACGGTGTGACACATTTTTTTCAATCTCCTCCAAAGGAATAATGTAATTGAATGAGGAAATTTTTTTATGAAAATTTTTAATATCAATCCGTTTTTCGCTCAATGCACTATAGAGCTGATAGAGCTGTCTGATGGTAAATTTCTTTGGAAGAAGCTCAAAAATGATAGAAAAATCAAGCTCTATCCATTTTCTTACCTCTACTAAAGACTCATTAATAATCTTATTATGATCAAACGGCAGAGAAGGAACCTCGTCAATGGGAAACCAATCTACCGTAGCATATTTTGTACTGTTAATCTTATGATCTATCTTGCAAAGAGAGAGATAAGCCACCGTAATGATTCTGTCGATATGGTGCTTGTACTCTATTCCCATCCATTTGATATCATTCTCATTATTTGCCCTCATAGGATCTGCAAAACACTTAAATTGTTTCAGAACCATTTTCTTAATTCCGGTAAGCTCATGCAGTACTCTTTCTGCGGCATCATCCACATCCTCATCACTGAAAATAAGGCTTCCTGGAAGCTTTATCTGGCGTTCTTCATCAAGATGTCTTTCCACTAATAAAATATTCAATCTGTTTTCATGGTCAAATCCAAAAACAACACAATCAACAGAAACATAGGTATGTATAAAATTCGGGCTCATGGAGATGTTAACATTTACGTAACATCACAAATATAAAAATTCAACTGAATAAAAAAAATATTTTTTTTATTAGCAATTAAATATCAGCAATTTACATATCGATTTTTTATGAAAACATTCACATATAAAATATGATAAGCTTATCATTTGTTTTACACTTATAAATACTGTAACAGATCAATTAACAAGCAATTATCAAGAAAATAATAATAATAAAATATTGATTTTTTTTACAGAAAAAATATGATAAGAAATTCAAAAAAAATATTTAAAAAAAAAAAAAACAAGTGTAAAAAAAACACTTTTAAACAGAAAAAACGGTAAAAACTAATATTTTTTTTTACCGTTTTTACATGTAAGCTATTATAAAATTGCAAATAATGAAATTTCTTAAAATTATTTATATGAACTATTTTAAAAAATTCTACAAAGCTTTAAATGATATCTCCCACTACTCTATTTTGATTTTACAACGGTAATAAAATAATATTACTCAAATTAAGATTTCTCATCGCTTTTTCATAGTTGTTCTTGAAATCTTTCCACATTACAGCCCTGAATATATTAACCTCTCGATATAAAAGCAATGTTATTTTTTAAATTAATAAATCTTACACCAATGTTCCAATTCTCAATGCATAATTAGGAAATCTGGACATGGAAAAGGTCAATACTTATGTTGGAGGTATAACGGTATTGAAAATATCTTTCTCGATTAGCTTCATTGATTTAACGAAGACCGAAAACTCTCAATTAAACGATTTTCTAAACTCTAAAGGAAACGGAATAATTGGAGGGTACCTTTAGGGAGGAAACCGTTTATGCCGTAGTCTTTTGGTTGGCAAAAGAATGGCCTGACCGCTATACCTTAGCTGTCTTTTTGCCGGTTTATTATAAAAAATTAAAATTTATTTTTCATAAACCCAAGTTTACATTAATTATAATAGTAAAAGGAGATTTAATATTGTTTATTTAAAATTCCTAATATGAAAGCAGTACAATGAAGTAAAGCATTAAAAAACTGAGAACTCATTACTTTTACTTTAAAGAATATTTAAACAATTGTTTGTTAAAATTTCCACAAACAGTGATTGACATTGCCAAAGGTAAGCCGTTTCTATCGGTCAGATATATAGCATTGGTCGTTTTGCGCTTTTTTCGTCCCTGATAACTGACCACTTCATCACTTCATAAGGCTGGGCTGTGGCTGCCATCTACATCTGTGCTGGATACATCAATTTTTGATTTATTCTTTTGTAAAATAAGATTCCAACAAGATTTCCATATCCCAGCTTTACATTTACGATAATAGCCAAAGATTGTTTTATGATGAAGAACTTCTTTCCTGAATAACTGAAAGATAGGTAAAAGATACCATTGAATGCATGTTTTAAGTTTATATAAAATACAGTTGATAATCTCCCCAATAAGTACTTTTGATTTGAAGCACCTCTTTACAACGGGAATAGAATTTACGATTTCTAATTCTATTGTATCTTTGCTTAATAGTTTGTACAAGGGATAGGATTTTATTTGGTTTAGCGACACGAATTTCCTAATCTCTTTTTTTATGTCAAATAATTATGGAAGTTATTTTAATTAAAGTCAAGATAAGTTCCATGTAAAATATAGGAATAAGACTTATAAATACTTCAGTATACAGCAAATGATTATTAAGATTTTACGACTGTGTTTTTAAAAATAACACTTTCTATGTAGGACAATAATTAATAAACTGCTGTTCAAATAATTAAATTCCAAATCTAATGGATCTCGACATTACTCGCTTGCGAATTTTATAAAAATAAAGCCCTAACATACCACAAAACAAATAGCATAGGCATATTTATTGTTCAATCATTCAAAAATATTCAGTATGGAAAATAATAAAACAATTTCAGCACTTAATGAATTACTTCATATTACCAATGACAGAATTAAAGGTTTTGAAAGCGTAGAAGGAAAAGTTTGGGAAAGCTATTCTGATCTAAAGGGTGAATATGATAAAATGATTTCTCAGTCAAAAATAATGAAGAATGAAATTATTAATCTCATTACTGAAAGAGGTGGAAATCCTGATGAAGAAAAATCATCATTGTCTGGTAGTTTACACCGGACTTGGATCGATATTAAAAATTCCATACCGACAAGTAATAGTGATAAAGAAACCTTGGAGAATGTAGTTTTTGGTGAAAAACATGCTATTGAAGCATACGATAATGCATTGAAAAGCGGTGATCTTTGCAGCGAAAGTTCAAAGATAATTGCGGAACAGTTGAGACAGCTGCACATATCTTACCATCAGTTCAGTAACATTGAACATTATAAAAAGAAAGATGAATAATCTGTTTCGTATCTAACAAGCTCTATCATATTGGTAAGTAAAAATTATATACCTGATTTTTACCGGTAATACTATACATCATGAAAGCAATTAATAATTTTTGGGAAATACTTAAAGGGACATACAAGGACTGGAATGCACGGGATCTGGGAACCGAGGCTGCCAGCTTAGCCTATACCGCCATTTTTTCGATTCCTGGACTCTTAATTATAGTTATATGGCTTACGGGTATATTCTTTGGTGAAGAAGCGGTACGGGGAGAAATCACTAAACTTATCGGGAGCATGATGGGGAAAGATGTCGGTAAAAGTCTTGAAGAAATGGTCGTAGCCGGCATGGTGGATAAAACGAACATCGTTATGAAAATCATTGGAATCATTACGCTTGTTTTTGGGGCAACTTCACTTTTCTTCCAATTTCAAAAGTCACTCAATAAGCTGTGGGATATTGTGGCAACTCCTAAAAAAGCTTGGGAAAAATATCTTCTCGACCGTGCGAATTCTCTGGGGATGATTATTGTCATTGCATTTCTTATGCTCATTACCTTGCTGCTGAGTTCTTTCATCGGTCTTGCTAACGATTGGGTTATCCACCGTTTCGGATTGGAAACCCTAATTTTGGTAAATATTATTAATATTGTTATAGGCTTTCTGGTTACATTATTTCTTTTCGCAGCCATGTTCAAAATTCTGCCGGATGTTGAGTTACAATGGAAATCCGTGTGGGTTGGAGCTGCAGTAACTGCTGCACTGTTTACACTTGGAAAGTATATCCTTACTTTTTATTTTGAAACGTTCAATCCCAGTTCAGCATTTGGTACTGCCGGGACTGTTATTTTACTGTTGTTGTGGATTAATTACACCTTTCAGATTATTTTCTTTGGTGCAGAATTCACTAAGGTCTACGCTAAAAAAATGGGGTATCAACTTAAACCTTCAAAACATGCAAAATGGAGCCCGCAAATAATATCTAAAGAAGACTCGAAAAACATAGTAACCGCTGATAAAACTCCTGATAAAACGGTGAAAGATTCGACGATTTAGTTTCGAAAACTTAAAATAAATACCATGAATAGTTTTTACTTTTTTTTAAAGTTAACGTTTAGTGTTGTATGTCTGCCAGCATTGTGCTTTGCACAGCAAAAACATCTGAACTATTCACTTTTTCATCCTGTACCCAATGAGCATATGAGAGAAATGGAAACTGACCGTCCGGATGTTACCGAATCTCCCTACACAATCGATGCAGGGCATATTCAATATGAAACGGATGTAATAAGGCTGATAAAAGAAAAGTCAGACATTCTGAAAACAAGCACATTACTCGTCAATCAGGCCAACTTAAAAATTGGAATTACGGGAAGCACAGCCATACAGTTTGGTTTCCAAACCTACGGCCGGCAAAAGGAAACAGACCTAATTTCAAATTATGTAGTAAAAACTGACGGAATAGGTGATATAACATTCAGGATTAAACAGAATGTAATAGGAAACGACCATGGTGACTTTGCTCTGGCAATCCTTCCCTACGTCAAATTGCCTACTTCAAAATATGATGAAGAGAGTTGCCTGGAAGGTGGACTAATTGTACCTATGTCCTATAAGTTATCTGGAAAATGGAAATTGGGTCTACAGGTGGAAGTAGATAGACTCAAGGATCTGGATCAACCGGAAATGCATACTGAATTCCTGCAAACATTGACAATTAGTCATCCATTATCAAAAGGAATAGACTGGATAGCTGAAACTTATTACACCTATAATTTTAAAGCCCATGAGCTTTCAAATTTTATTAATGCTGCAATTCAAATGGAAGTTGTCAAAGACTTTAAATTAGATATCGGAATTAATTATGGAATACAAGATACCGCAGCGAAACATTATTTCATCGGTGCTTCTTACCGTCATTAAATTCTAATATTTTAAAGCGTTTTTAATTCTTTAAAATCGAAAAATTTCCGTCATAATTCGAATTATTTATGTCCGGATCACAAACCGAAAAATTATGTATTGATGATAAAAAACAATGTTCTGGTCATATGAGCATTCTTTTTATTCAAATTGTATCCCGAATGTCATCACATAACAGAAATGATGTTCCTATTTTTACATAAATCCGTATAATTACAATTATTATTTGCTTTCGCGATTTTGGGAAAACATACGAAACTTTTCGTACAGCTTTGTAGAGCTCATTCGATTCATCTTATTTCAAATCTTCAATATCTAACCACTCGATTGTTGGCTCTTTCATGACCCGCAATTAATTCGTTAAACTTATTGACTTTAGAATTTTTATTATGCACTTTTTGGATTAGAAAAACTATTAGAAATGTAATAATAGTGGCGCCGAGTTTACGTATCTCAAAAAATTTAAATACAAGTCCGATAGCTGCCAGATAATAACCAAAATAATGGCTCCCATAAAAGCACTTGACTTGTTTTAAAAACCAACTGCCGAGTCTGTCACAGTGGTCAAAAAAGTTTTTTTATTTTCAAATCATTTATATGTATTAACAATTTATGTAAATAAAGTATGTATGTTTTCAGAGATAATCTAATTTTAATTACAAAGATTCTTTTTAAATATTATACTAGATTTTTTATCTTAGCACAATTTAACTTTCTATTATTTTCTTCCTGTGATTTCTTCCCCAATTTGCAATTGTCAAGGTCAAAATCCTTCAGTGTTTTTCCGTACTCTGTTAAATCATAAACTACCGACATTGGCCGGGTATCAATGACTGTACGGCTGATCATTTGATTAATTTCCATATCTTTCAGTTCCCGACTCAACATTTTCCCCGAAATACCTTTTACCTCCCGTAATAATTCAGAATAGCGCATGGGCTGAAAACATAAGCAGGCAATGATGGATACTTTCCATCTTCCTCCAATCACATCCATCGCATCATGAATACACAATATATTGTAACTACATTCTTTAACAGGGTTATTATTATTTTCATCCATATTTCCTATAATTCTGTATTTTATTAAGATGGTTACCCTAATGTCACCATTACTTTTTGTCACAAAGTTACTAAAAGTCACTAATAGACTCTACCTTTGCTAAAGAAAAAAAAAGTTTTTACAAAATGGAATTATTACAAGATTTAAACTGGCGATATGCCGTTAAAAAGTATAAAAGTGATAAAGTGGATGAGGAAAAAGTAGACCAAATCCTAAATGCTATAAACCTCACTGCATCTTCGTGCGGATTGCAACCTTACCGTTTGTTTGTAATAACTAATGAAGGCCTAAAACTTAAATTGAAAGCAGAATCTTTTAACGGACAAATTGCAGAATCTTCACACCTATTAGTTTTCGCCGCTTATAATAAGATCACAACGCAAAACGTACAAGATCTAGTGTCCCTCACATCCCAAGTAAAAAACGTGTCAATTGAATCGCTAAATGGTCTATTTGTATCTATAGATTCCTTTTTTAAAAGTAGAACCGATGAGCAAAACAGACATTGGGCAGAGAAACAAACTTACATTGCATTAGGCACTGCACTAATTGCCGCTGCTAACTTACGTGTTGATGCTACACCTATGGAAGGTTTTGATCCTGAACTATTCGACAACCTATTAGGTCTTGAAAAAAAAGGGCTGCATAGCACAGTTATTCTTTCTTTGGGATATCGCGATGAAGCTAATGATTATTTAGCTAATACGGAGAAAGCCAGAATACCTTTAGAAGAAATGGTACATAAGATAAATTAATACTTATTTAAATAAAATCTGAAGTTATTATAAGAACCGATCTCTTATTTTCAAATAGAGGCAAGCCAATCAAAAAAATTCTGTCAATAATTTTTTTCTCCCTAATAATTTAAAAATTTGGTTTGTAGATCTACCTAAAATTTATAGAAAAAACCAGTAAAAAACGAGCTTACAAAAAATATATTTTAAGATATAAATGAATATCAAACCGTTAAGTCTAGGCTATTAATAAAACTGATATTAAAATATTCTAAAATACATCCATTGGTATGGAAATTGTAAATTACAAAATCCAATTTAGTTAATATTTTTAATGTATTAACTTCAATAAATTAATCATCAAAATAAATTATGAAATGTAATCTAGCATCTATAGCTTTAGCTATGGCTATTCCTATGTATGGTTTTGGGCAGGACTCCACTACCGTTATCAACAATCAGTATCCTAACACTTTCAGCTCGGGATCTGCTAATGTTTCCCCATTTAATTCTTCAGCAAAAAGATTTAATGACTGGTCGATCTCCGTAGGAGCTGGTATTCCTCTATTGCAAACAGCAGATCTTACTTCTATTAAAAACGGAAATGGGAAAAATCTTTTCGGATATTCAGCTTATGTGAGTGTAGATAAGGCTATTACCCATGCATTTGGGCTAAAGCTTCAATATGACAGAGGCGAAACAAGACAAGGATGGTTTAATACAAAGAATGCAGCACCAAGTAATGCAAGCATGACAGGACAAGTTGCAGGAAGAACCCAGTATGATGCAATATCTGTTTTAGGAGATATTAATTTTTCTAATTTATTAAGAAGAGTTGATAATCATTCAACCTTTAGGTGGGCATTGCATGGTTATGCAGGTATTGGTACGCTGGCGTACAAAGCTTTCCAAAAAGATGAAACCGGACAAAGATTAATGACTGAGGTGAAACCTTTTAAGCTTAATTCATTATTCGGACAGGCGGGTGCTGGTCTTAAGTATAAAATAAGCAACAGAGTCGATATCGAAGGTAGATTAATGTATGTAATTACAGGAGATGACGAATTTGACGGTGGAGGAAATCATAATAGTGCGATCAATCAACGTTCAGAAAACACATCCGACAATTTCTTCAATGCTACTTTAGGTCTGACCTTCAACTTAGGAAAGCACGAATCGCACTTAATGTGGCATGATCCTTTGCAGGAAATTTACTATAGAATGGATGACTTAGCAGCAAAAAATCAAGATATTACAGTATGTAAGAGTGGTGATGCTGATAACGACGGTGTTTGTGATGATTGGGACAGACAGCTAGACACCCCTGCAGGCGCAAGGGTAGACGGTGCCGGAGTAGCATTGGATACTGATCTTGACGGTGTTATTGATCTCTATGACAAATGTGTTACAGTACCCGGCCCAGTAGAGAACCAGGGCTGCCCTACTGCTCCCAATGGTGGGCCGGTTGATGAGCAAACCAGAGTTCTTGAAGGCATTGAGTTTGACCTTAATTCGGCCAGAATTTTACCTTCAAACACTCCAATTCTAAATAATGCGGTAAATTATATTAATTCATCATCAGGCGGGTACAGAGTGATAGGTTCCACTGATACTAGAGGTACTGCTGCCTACAATAAAAGATTATCTGAAAAAAGAGCCGGAAACGTTAAAGATTACTTAATCAAAAATGGTGTACAGTCTGGCAGACTGGAAGCTGTAGGAAAAGGCAAGGATGACTTACGATATCCTGAATGCGATCCAGCATCTAAATGCCCGGAGTGGAAAAACAAGGCTAATAGAAGAGTATATTTCGAAGCAAAATAAATGCATAGTTTTATCTAATAAATAATTGAAAGGGTTCTTTTAGAACTCTTTTTTTTGATCTGACTTTTTATAAGCTTGCATGTAAATTTTACAATAATCTGTAAATGAACATTTAATCATGAAAAAAGCCGAAGATGAATAATCTTCGGCTTAAAAAATATTTTTATGCTTAATATTTAAGCACTTAAAGCTTTTCCGTTATGACACCAATAAAGGGCATCGTATATGTTTTGTTTTGAAAAAAATCTTAGCTCACCCGACATTAATGTGGCAAACGTCTCATGGAAACTTTCTAAATGGTCATCATCCATTACGATCGCCGTCCTGTTCCAGTTCGTAAAGTCTTGTAAATTTGAACAACATTCTTTGAATAAGCTTTGGAAATTATCTTTTTCAACATTTCCATTCAAATAAATCATGTAGTTGAGTTCTTGAAATTTCGAATGCTTATGCTTAATATGAGGAAGAACTAATGCTTCAAAATCATTTTTTGGGGTTTCTCCCATCGCATAGAACGCTGCAACATTTTCTGGAGCGTCAGTAAGAATAGAAATCATATAATAATAGTTAATTGGTTAAAAAAGTTATTTCAAAAAACGAACCAAATTTTAGGTTTTTCTATGAAAAACCATATTTGCCATTATCCTTCTATTTATTTTAATATTAGAAAATCATAATACAAACATCCTTCAATATTCTTTACTCTATTTAAGTGGTGGTGCCTACAGCATCCGGATGTTAAATATTATTCCGGTAAATACCAGTATTCCAATATCTTTTTAATTTATTGTAATTTTTTTCCATCAAAATATTCAATTTACGGTAAAATGGAATCTATTTTGATTTATAAAAGAATTGTATTATTGTAAAATATTAAAAGTAGTTCATGAATTATCCTAAAGTTATGGTATGTGATGATCATCAGAGTATTCTTGATGTGGTACAGTTGATGTTAGAAAGTTCAGGCTTTGAAGTTATAACTGAGGTGGATAGTACAAAATTGATTTCACGGATAAAAAAAAGCAACCCCGATATTCTTTTGTTAGATCTCTGGATGCCTTCACTATCTGGCGAAGAAATCCTAAAATTAATTCGAACAGATGATGAGATTGTTAATTTGCCGGTAATTGTTCTTTCCGCTAGTGCAAATGGAGATGATATTGCGAAAGATGCAGGAGCCGATTCATTTGTTCCCAAACCTTTTGACATGGATGATCTTATCGGTAAAATAAGACACTTAACCAGTAATTAAAACAGTAGTACATTCAAATCTTTGTTATTCCTTAAATATAAAATTACATAATGACTTTATCTCCTGAAAGGATAGTTGGGCTAAGCAAAATGGCTGGTGAAATTAAAAAATTTGGCTGGGAAAATACTGCTTTGGGGGCTATATCTGAATGGGATGACCATTTAGTGGTTCATGCCAACATGATGTTATCCTGCCCCTTTCCGATGATGATTTGGTGGGGATCAGAATTGTTACAGCTGTATAATGATTCCTGTAGCGACATAATATCTTTGCAACAAAGTAATATTCAAAAATCTTTGGGGCAGAAAGCAAATGATTTTTGGTCTGAAGCATGGGATACTATATCAGATAGATTGAAAAAACTTCATCATGATCCGTTAGCCGTATTTGAAGAAGATCAGCTTGTACCAATTTATAGAGGTAGCCATCTGGAACATGTTTACTGGACGTTTAGCTACAGTAACTTGATGGATAGTAAAGGAAATAATGCAGGAATTTTGATTATTTTTAAGGAAACTTCAAAATCTAATACAGAATTAAGACATAAGAGAGAGGAAGAAAATTTTCTTTTAAGCCTTACAGATAAATTAACCGGCGTTCGTGAGGTAGAGGATATTTATACTATTTCTTTAAAATCAATTCATAAGCATTTTTGTTTTTATGATACCGGATATATAAAAATTAATAGAAAAGCAGACAACTCAAAAATTTTAAAAAATTTTTCTACCTTGGAGAATGTAATGCCAGCCGTTGATTTTAAAGAAACTTTTTTGAATAAATCTGGTGTTTTAATAAATGAATCCGGTAAAATAAATGAAGGTTATTACATTAAGTTTGAAAAGATTAATACTTCTGAAGAAAATGGTATTGAGACTTATTTCTATGCTATTCTACCTGATGACTTTCAATGGAATCAATTTAAACAAAATACTTTTCGTGATGCCTGCAAACGTGTATCAGATCTGGCAGTAATTGCAGAATCTCAGAATAAACTAATGATCTCAGAATCCCGATACCGTTCCTTATTCGAGAATATTTTGGATGCATTCATGGTTATCGATTTTATCTTTGATAATGCCGGAAATCCCATAAATTATACTTTTGTAACAACTAACCCCGCCTTTGAGATACAAAGCGGATTAAAAAATGTGGTTGGGAAAACAATATTGGAGATCATGCCCGATGTGGAAAATGAATGGATCAAAGCATATGGCTCAGTAGCCATTACGGGAAATCCTATTCAGTTTAACCAGTATAATGAAGGAACCAAAAGATATTACGAGGTATTTGCATCATCTGTAAAAGAACATCCAAGCCAAGTGGTGGTGGTATTTAGAGATGTTACCGAAAAAAAGCGTGAAGATGAGAGAAAGAAAAAATTCCTGAATCTTGCAAGCCATGAATTAAAAACCCCACTGACTTCAATTTATGGTTACCTCCAGATTATTCAGCGGCTTCATAAGGATAAGAAATACGAGATGGCAACATCTATTTTGGAAAAATCTGTAAGCTATGTCAATAGGATGAATACCATGATTAATGGTTTTTTGCATCTTTCCAAAATTGAAGATTCTATCGAGTCTTTTCATCTGGAATTAGTGAATATTACAGAATTAATAAATGAATGTTGTCAGGAGGCTGTTTCCTATCACAATACTCACAAAATTGTTTTTTCACATTCTGACTGTCATTATATAACGGTAGACCGTAAGAGGATAATGATGGTAATTCAAAACTTAATTACTAATGCCGTTCAATATTCACCAAAAGGTTCATGCATTACGATTTCATGTATACAATCAAACGGCCAGGTTACCATCAGCGTCGAAGACGAGGGAATAGGAATTTCTCCTCATGAGATAAAAAATATTTTTAAAAAATTCTACAGAATTGAAGATAATCCTGTTACCGGGGTTTCAGGTTTTGGGCTTGGGCTATATATAAGTTCAGAAATTCTTAAGCAGCACAATAGTGAAATCATTATCAGAAGCAAAACGGGTAAAGGATCAATTTTTCACTTCTCTTTACCTCTTCAGTAAATATAATAGTCATTAAAGCTAACCAGATTTTTAATGACACTATTAAAAGATTTCCCTTAATTAAATTCACTTTTAAATCAATGTCTATTTTATGATTAAAGATGCACTAGATGTTTGCAGCAGTGAGCAGATTCATATTCCAGGATTTATTCAATCTCATGGATATTTAGTAATAATAAATAAAGATAATAATATTATTTACTGCAGCAAGAACTTTATTGAACTCACTGGTAAAGATCAAGATCATTTATTAGGATCATCTGTAACCTCACTAAATTCAATGTTAGGAAAAAATGAGGAAGATAAGTTTATCACTAGTTTAATTTCCTTAGCCTGGCAAGGTCGGGACTTTAAGCCACTCAATCCTTATTTGGTAATTATACATGATAAGAAATACAATATGATCATTTCATTATCTGAGGATTATTACCTCCTAGATTTTGAGCCTGAAGAATCTGACCTTTTTACAGATCCGAGTAATACAGTGGGAGCAAGTCTATCTCAAATGTTGGCCGACAAAAATCTTGAGGCTACATTAGAAAATTCAGTGGCTCAGATCAAGAATATCATCTGTTATGACAGAGTCATGATCTATAAATTTCATAAAGATGGTCATGGAGAAGTCGTTGCTGAAGATAAAAACACTGAGCTGGAACCTTGGCTGGGTCTTCATTATCCAGCTTCTGATATTCCCGAACAAGCTCGTAAGCTTTACATACAAAATTATACCCGGTTGATTAACAATGTCTTTGAAGACACAATTCCCCTTATAAGTAAATTAGATATTCCTGCCGATCTTAGCAATAGTACACTCAGAGCAGTCTCTCCTGTTCATATTCAATATTTGAAAAATATGAATGTTATATCAAGCTTCAGCGTTTCTATAATTGTGGAGGATCAATTGTGGGGCTTGATTGCCTGCCACAATTATTCACCGAGATACATCAACTTTAGACAGCGAGAGACTGCAAAGCTTATAGGTCAGGTTCTTAGCTCTTGTATAGGATTGCGTACTCAAGAAAAGTTACAAAAGGAAAATATGAAAATCCAAAATGCTGTTATGGACATTACCAAAAGCTTAAATGGTGAAAATATTTCAGATTTTATGTTTCATTGTTCTACTGTATTTATGGAGGCATTCAAAGCAAGCGGGATCGCTTTTCTATTTGAAGGAGAAATTAAAACAATCGGAAATGTTCCGTCCTCATCTTCGCTGCTTAAAATTACGGAGCTTATCAACAATAGTTCTGAAGATAAAATTATTTTCTCGGAAAACATACTGAATATTACAACTTATAAAGAAAAAGCTAATTATGCAGGCTTCATGGGGATTCGTCTTACTGAAAATATCAAAGACTGCTTGATTATTTTCCGACCAGAAATTACGCAGACGGTTTTATGGGCAGGAGACCCTACAAAGCTCATACAGTTTGATAATCACGGAAACCCATTTATTTCTCCAAGAAATTCTTTTGAAAAGTGGTCTGAAGAAGTAAAAGGAAAGTCTGAGCCTTGGTCTCCTGCGGAGCAGATGGCTCTTACGGAAATAAGAGATGAAATAAATTTCGCTGTAGGAAGAAAAACAGCCGAACTGAGAATTTTAAATGAAAAGCTCAGAGATGCCTATGCTGAACTTGATTCTTTTGCACACACAATTTCTCACGATCTTAAAATACCTTTAACAACTATTAAGGCATTTGGAGAACTCATTATCAGGAAATCATCTGAGGATGATGTGAAAGCAATGTCGTCAAAAATCGTGGATAATTCTAATCGTCTTCATCTCATGATTAAAACAGTATTAGAGTATTCAAAGGTTGGCCAGAAGGATATCTCAAAAGTTACGATCGATATGACTGCTTTGGTTAATGATATCGCAGAACAGCTTAAATTGAACAGTAAAAACTCTAATTTAGAATTAATCATAAATAATACTCCAGATATTGAAGGAGACCCAATTCTTATTTTTCAGGTATTTCTAAATATCATTGAAAATGCAGTAAAATATTCTCATAAAATAGAGCTTCCTATTGTTTCTGTAGAAGGCATTACTGACAGTAACGAAACCGTTTACATTATTAAAGATAATGGAATAGGAATGGATAAGGATCAGTTGGCAGGAATATTTGGATTATTCAACCGGGTAGGAAAAACAGATGAATATGAAGGGAGTGGAATTGGTCTTGCGACTGTAAAAAAAATTATTACAAGACATGGAGCGCAAATAAAAGTAGACAGCGAAGAAGGCGTAGGAAGCATTTTTACCCTGACATTTCCTAAAACAAAAATAGCGTGAACCTGACCAAAAGCAAACTACTGAAAATTGAAAGAAAATAAAAAGAATCCAAATTAAAAAATATGGATTCTTTTATCGATTAGAATTACCAGATTATTAACTAACGAAAAAAAGCTGTTCAAATTACAGTATTCCAGTATTTTTTGGCTGAAAATTTGTTTTATCTTCTTAAAAGAAAATTATGAAAATACTAAAACTTGCTTTATATGTCATCGCTGCCTTAGCCAGTCTAACTTTAGTTGTGGTGATAATTAGAGAGCTTACTTAAACCTAAATAAGCTGATGGCAAATCTATCCATTATTTTTCACCCATTCCTTTTTCATCTTTGCATATTTCGGATTTTTCTCGGCCTTCCTCCACATTTTATAAAATATATTTGCTGATTCAGCTTTTAAGGGATCCCCCGTACCCTTTTCTAAAGGGTGATAGTTGTCTGAAGCATCATACTTTTTACCCCCTTTATAATTATAATATCTTCTTGAGCGCGTAAATCCCATTTGTAAAAACTTTCTGGCCATGTCTGCTCCTACAAAGTCTTCTTCACTAACGTAATTAAGAAAAAGTTCAAAAATACTGTTTGAACTCTCTTTTGCAATTTCAGGGGTTTTGAATCTCCAAAATTTCCCAATATCAGTTTTGTAAGGCTCGCAAATCAATACACCTTGCTCTCCTTTGCCAACCTTATATAATAGTGGATTTTTTTTATAATCGATATCACTTTTCCAAGCGTAGTCTTTGGAATTAAAATTTAGGTAGCTGGGTAATTTTGAAGACATATGATTTTATTCTAAAATAATATATTTCAGTGATTATTGATACCTTGCCATTCTTAGTTTGTTGAAAATGCAAAAAGATTATTATGTAAGTGATCTTTTTGCATTTTTACAATTATAATATAGGAACTGTAACAAAATCAGAAATTGTTTTTAATAAGTGATCGATATCAAAAGGTTTAAATATAAAACTATTGGCACCCGCCTCAAAAGCTATCTTATCACCATCACGGCTTGCTGAAAGCACCACTACAGGGATATGCTTAATATCCGCATCGTTGCGAATAAGCTTCAATACCTGATCTCCTGATAATAAAGGCATCCAAAGATCCAAAAGAATAAGATCTGGTTTTATTTCTTTAATATGTTTGATAACGTTAACACTATTTATTTCTGTGAAAACTGTAAATCCCTCGTCTTCAAGTAACATTTCTATAGTATACAGAATCCCTGCATCATCATCACAGATTAATATCTTCTTATTTTCCATTTTCAAATTTTAGTATTGGTAATGTAAAGCTGAAGGTTGATCCCTTCCCTATTTCGCTCTCCACCCAAAGGGTTCCTTTATGGTTACTAACGATCTCTTTACTGATATAAAGGCCTATCCCAAGACCTGGAAATTTTTTTTGAATATCACCTACTCTGAAAAAACGATCAAATATCTTAGACTTGTCTTGTGAGCTGATGCCCATTCCATAATCTGTAATGGAAATTTTCACATAATTTCCTACTTTACTTATATATACCTCTATTTTTTCAGAATCGGGAGCATACTTTACAGCATTAGAAATCAAATTATTAATAACCTGTGAAAGTTGAAGCTCATCTCCCATCACAATTGCATCTGTGCTTCCTTCGACACTAATATTATAATGCGGTATGGTGAATACTAAATTATCTATAGTTTCTTTTAAAAAATGATCAACGTTAAAGGGCTCTGTATGCAATTCAATATTTCCTGACTGAATTTTTGAGGTATCCAGCAATTCAGTAATTAAATTATTAAGTTTATCTACGTGTACGGATACCTTCCCAAGAGTATCCAAAAATTTCTCTGTGATTCCTCCCGAGCTCATCCTTTGCAAAAGTTGCACTAAACCTTTTATTGTCGTAAGAGGTGTTTTCAGCTCGTGGCTTGCAATAGATAGAAAATCATCTTTTCTTCTTTCCATTTCCCTCTTTTCACTGATATCTTCAATAGCTAATAAGATTCTGTCTTTATAGCTACCGTCGAATTCGATTCTGTAAGCATTTAACAGCATCAGCCTTTTTCCGATATAGGGGAAAGTATGCTCTACTTCAAAATCGGTTACTGGATTGCTTGTGGGAAGAATTTTAATTAAAAGTTCTTTTAGTGCTGGGATATTCCATTGATTATTTCCCAATTCGTAAAGAATTTTCCCTACTGTTTCTTCTGAAGTAACTTTAAATGTTTTTAGGAAATGATTGTTGGCACTTAAAACTTTAAAATCAGGGCTAAGAACCAGCAGACTTTCTCTGACGGTCTGAATAATACTCGATAGAAATATCTCGCTCTCAACAAGTTCCTTAGTTCTTTGGGCAATTTTACTTTCAACCGACTCTTTCTCTTCTCGAAGGTCATGTTCAATTTTCTTCCGATCTGTAATATCATTCTGCACTCCTATAAAATGAGAGACCTCTCCATTTTCATCTTTTACAGGCGCAATATAAAGTTCGTTCCAAAACAAATCTCCATTTTTACGATAATTTCTTATCTCTACTCTGCATTCTTCTCCTTTCTCGATACTGGTCTTCAGGAGCTGACGCTGCGATTGGGCACGATCTTCTGCCTGAAGAAACCGACAGTTATGCCCGATAATTTCTTCGTGACTATATCCACTTATTTTCTCAAAAGCCTTATTACAATATACTATCGGATTATCCGGCTGTTTATTATCTGTTATAATAATGCCTGAATTGGCTGAATCAAGAGCTTTTAAATATATGTCTAAATTATTCATTTCTTCATTATTTTTAAAGGATTTTATATCAAGTATTTAACCCTTTATTATAATATCAATCTATAAATTTTATCATTCTAATGAGTTTGTAGGTATAGAAAACCAAAAAACACTTCCTTTTTCAGCTTCCGATTCCGCTCCAATCTGTCCACCGTGTTTTTTAATAATTTCAGAGCATATATATAGCCCTAAACCCAATCCTGAATATACCTTTCCTGAGTGATCGGCCCTATAATATCTTTCAAACAAATAAGGTAATATTTCACGATCAATACCTTCTCCGAAGTCTTTTATTTTAACAATAGCGTTATGATTATCCTTCTCTATAATTACATGTAGTTTTCTACTTAAGGGTGCATATTTGATGGCATTATTGATAAGGTTGACAACCACCTGATCTATTCTGCTTTCATCAGCATGCACTATTAATTCTTTATTTCCCAAAAAAATAATTTCATAATCGTCATCTTTTTGAATATTATTGGAACTATTCATTACCATTTGGTAAAGATTAAATTCTGTTTTCTTCAACTCCAGCTGTCCTTCACTTATCCTCGTCACATTAAGTAATTCATCTACCAGAATACTTATTTTCTCCACACTTCGAACCGACTGTTCTATAAGTTTTGTATGTGTAGAAGAATAAGGTTTGTCTTTAATTCGATCCAAAAACTGTATAGATGCTTTCAAGGCAGTAATGGGAGTTTTGAGCTCATGACTTGCAGTACTAAGGAAATCATCTTTTTTTTGTTCAAAAAGTTTCTTCTCAGTAATATCGCCGGCCATCCCAACCATATATTCAGGTTCTCCTGAAGTACTGTATATTGATCTCCCTTGTGCCTGTACCCAATGTAGAGTACCATCTGGCCACCGGATGGGAAATTCCATTTTATACACCGTTTTATTTCGAATAGACTCTTTTACCAAAGTCTTCAAAAGATCAACTTTTTGCGGTAAAACCGTTTTAAAAAGATCGTGATAAGAAAATTCCTGATCAGGTTGGAAACCATAGATCATTTTAAACTGATCATCACTAGACATTTCTCCTGTTTTCAAGTTGATCTGGGTTGCGCCCAAACCTCCCACATCCATTGCTATCTGAAGTCTTGTATTAACTTCATCTACACGACGACGGCCATTTACTTCTTCTGTAACATCATAGGCAACAACCAGTATTGCTTTTTCATTTTCATTTAGTCGATTAATAGGGCGGTAAACCACATTAAAATATCCTTCTGTATTATGAATATTAACTTTTATCTCTTTCCCATAATATGAATCTCCAGAATTCATTACCTTAATAAGAATATCGGAAAATACATTTTCGGTAGAATTATGTAAACTTACTGGTAATGGCAGCCCAATTATCGACCTATCAATTTCCAAAATTCTCAGCAGAGCTTCATTCGCAGCATCAACAATGAGATTATCACCTTTAAAATACCCAATAGCTACAGGTGAATATTCAATCATCGTACGAAAGCGCTCTTCCCTCTCATTAACAATACCAAGAAGTTGTTTCAATTGATTTTGAGATTCAATTAATTCATTATTCGAATATGTCAATTTTTCGTTTATTACCGACAACTCATGAATCATCGCCTTTTCTCTTTCTGCTATCAACGTTTTTTCAGTTACATCATTAGCAATAATTATTATTCTCTTCTGTTTTGTATTATTCTCAGGAAGTAATTTATAGTTTACATCGAAAAAACCTTCCTTAAGCCTCCCTTCTCGGAATACCGGAGCTTTAATAGAATATCCCATGTGTGAGCGCCCTGATCGAAACACTTCTTGTATAATTTTAATATACTCGTGTCCTTCTAATTCAGGCCTTGCCACTAATAATGGTAAGCCCAAGATGGTTTTATCTCTCCCCCATATTTTAAACATCTCATTGTTTGCCTGCTCAATAATCATTTCATCTCCACAATATATTC
Source organism: Chryseobacterium sp. C39-AII1 (assembly GCF_039672645.1). Classification (NCBI taxonomy): domain Bacteria; kingdom Pseudomonadati; phylum Bacteroidota; class Flavobacteriia; order Flavobacteriales; family Weeksellaceae; genus Chryseobacterium; species Chryseobacterium sp. C39-AII1. Next base: position 48,854 of record NZ_JBDFPQ010000007.1, on the reverse strand, counting down.
CAATTGCAATAGGTGCTCTTTCTACTAAAAGTCTAAATCTATTCTCACTTTCTATCAAGGTGGAAATAAGTTCCTTTACTTCTTCCTGCGATTGTTGTAAATTAAGATTGCTTTTAAGAAGATCATTATTGGTATCAGATAATTGCTCATTAATAGCAATATATTCTTCATTCATTGCAGAAAGATCTTCAATAAGCTTTTGCTCTGATATTGATTTTTCGTTGATCGTTTTAACAGCAGCCATCCTATCCGAAACCTCAAAGGCGGTGTGAAGAATGTATCTCATTTTATCATCACTTCCTTTAATAGCCTTGTATTCAAAGTCAAAATAAAACGTCTTGTAGGATCCGTTAACCATAAGATCTGCAGCATAGTTCTTTGCCAGAAAAGTCTGACCGGTTTGCCAAACTTCTTTCAATATTCCCAAAAAGGGTTGCCCATTGAGCCCTGGTAAAGCATCCTGAAAATTTTGCCCGATAATACTACTTGTTTTCCCCCAGAAAGACAACATCACTTCATTAGCATTTAAGATAGTGATATCATCTCCGCAATAGATCGCCGTAGCATTAGGTGAATAGTAAAGAACATTTAACAGTTCATCTGACGTAGATTCTTTGGGTATCTTCATACTTATATAAACTTAGCATATTTATAGCTTATAATAAATGAGTAGAATAACCTCCTGTAATGTAAGTCTATAATTGATTCAAACAGCATCAAAAACACTGCCATAATTTCGTTAATAGAGAACAATAGGTTTATAAATCTATCTATTTATTATAAATTTTGTTAAAGATATAAATCAGATCAAAATTTTTTAATAATTTTTTGCACTTTACATACCACATATATTTACAAAGGAACATAATTTGAATGTTGTGACACAAACAGCTAAATATGCATGATAATGATAAATCCGTAGCTCTCATTGGAGGCGGCCCCTCTTCTTTATTTGTACTCAAACACCTGGTATCTAATAATCTAAAGCTTGATAATATTTACATCTTCGAAAAAACCGAGAAATTGGGTGCAGGAATGCCTTATAGTTTGCTTGGAGCCAATAAAGAACATGTTGCCAACGTTTCAGCCAACGAACTTCCGGAATTGGCCGAAAGTTTTCTCAGCTACATTAAAAGATCAGATACTACCGAATTTTCTGAATTTGTGAAAGATAATACAATAAATGAGTACCAGGTCATTCCTCGGTTATTGTTGGGTAATTATCTCGAAGAGCAGTTTAAACTATATATAAAAGAAGCAATAAAGATGGGTATAAATGTCCATACCCAAAAAAAAACCACGGTTTCTGATATTGAAAAAGATGAGTTCACAGGATCTTACCATATCTTTACCAATGAAGAAATCTGTTATTCTGTTTCTACGGTAATTTTATGTACAGGGCACTCATGGCCGAAGCGGCATGAGGAGATCATTCCCAATTGGTACGATTCTCCCTACCCTCCCTCAAAATTTTGTAAAAAAACAAACTTCCCTGTTGCCATTAGAGGAACTTCGCTTACAGCAATAGATGCAGTAAAATCTATTGCAAGGATGAACGGTGCATTTGTAGAGCAGGATGGGAATATAAGGTATGTATTGAATGAGAGTTCTCCTGACTTTTCTATTGATCTTTTTTCCCTTCGTGGTTTTCTTCCCGCGTTACGTTTCCACAGTGAAGACAATGCGTATTCAAGTGAATGGATTATGTCAACAGAGGAAATTCAGGAATATAAAAAAAACAACCATGGATTTGTTGATCTTGATTATGTATATGACAGAAACTTTAAACAGCCTTTGTCTAAAAAGAACAAAATAGTATATAATCAGATAAAATCTCTTTCTATAGAAGAATTCGTAGAAAAAATGTTAGCCATCAGAAAAGATCTAAATAGTTTTGAATTATTTAAAGCAGAATACACAGAGGCTGAAAAATCGATCAAAAGGCATGAAACCATTGCGTGGAAAGAAACCCTATCTTCCTTTAGCTATGCAATGAATTATCCGGCGAAACATTTTTCAGCAGAAGATATGTTGCGATTAAGAAAGACCCTCCTCCCTTTGATTTCGGTAATTATTGCTGCACTTCCTCAATCATCCTATAAAGAAGTTATTTCCTTATATGAGGCAGGGCTAATCCGTGTTTTAAGTGTTGATGATGAAAGCCGAATCGAACCTCATGAAGATGAAGGTGGTATTTATTATTACAAAGATGAGTATGATAAAAATATTAAAAAACATTACAGAATGTATGTGGATGCAATAGGGCAACAACCTGTAGAATATAACGATATCCCATTTGAGGGATTGAAAAAAAAGAATATGATTAGTTCCGGTTATCTTAAGTTCAAAAGCAAATCTGCAGCGGAGGAGTTGTTAAAAGAAGGAAGAAATGATATTTTAGAATATGATAAAGATCAATATTATCTCAGAGTGAAGGGGCTTAATATAAATGATAACTTTCAGGCATTGGATTACTACGGCCAGGCCATTAAAGATCTTTATATCATGGCAGTTCCTTATATCGCAGGATTAAACCCCGACTACTCTGGCCTGGATTTTTGCGATACTGCTGCTAAAATAATCGCTAACTCCTTGTCTTAAATTATTGAAATTTTAAATCCACAGCAAAAAAATATACCACAATTTACTCTTTTGATACAAGTTGGAATATAGATTGATAATATAAAGATACACAAAAGCGTATTTCATATGCGCTATCACACCACATCAAAATAAAATATTAATGGAAAAGGAAATGAACAGAAGAAATGCTATCGGAAAGATAGCAGCAACCATTGCTATTGCAGCGGTAGCACCTCAAACGTTTGCACAGTCGCAAAAAGTACAAAAAATTAAAAACTCAAGCAGCGAACTTACGGATCCTACTACCAAGTATCCAAGACCTCCCTTCAAAAAACAGTTCCAACCCTTTCCTGGTCTAGCAAGTAAAATGGAGCCTGTTCCTGATCATGGAGAGAAAAGCTATGTAGGTTCTGGCAGGCTCATGGGTAGAAAGGCTTTGATTACGGGTGGAGATTCAGGTATTGGAAGAGCTGCTGCAATTGCCTATGCTCGAGAAGGTGCCGATGTGGCCATTAATTATCTTCCTGAAGAAGAATCCGATGCGCGAGAAGTAATTGAATTGATAAAAAAAGAAGGACGAAATGCTGTAGGCATCCCCGGAGATCTAAGATTCGAAAACTTCTGTAAAGAATTAGTTAAAGAGGCGGTAAAACAATTGGGAGGGCTTGATATTCTTGTAAACAACGCGGGTCACCAGAAGACCCACGAGTCGATCCTAGATATAAGCACAGAGGAATTTGAAAGAACAATGAAAACAAACATTTATGCTCCGTTTTGGATAATTAAGGCTGCACTTCCGCATTTAAAGCCTGGATCTTCTATCATCGGGCTATCTTCTGTGCAGGCTTATGATCCTTCTGAGAATTTGTATGATTACGCACAGACAAAAGCTGCCACTACCAGTTATGTAAAATCATTAGCAAAGCAGCTAGGCCCAAAGGGAATACGTGTAAACGGAGTTGCTCCCGGGCCTGTATGGACAGCTTTAGAAGTAAGCGGAGGACAAACACAAGAAAATATTGTAAAATTCGGAAGTGAAACACCGTTAGGAAGGCCGGGGCAGCCTGCAGAACTAGCTTCAATATTTGTGCAGCTTGCCGCCAATGACGCAAGTTTTGCAACAGGACAAATTTACGGATCCTCTGGAGGAAGTGGTCAACCTTAAAAAAGAATGATGTATGAAGAGCAGCAGCAAAATATGGATATTGTGTACTGCAGGAGTCTTTATTTACTGGAGTCTATCAAATAAAAAAAAGGTAGAAGGTCAGGCTTTCACAGCTCCAGATGGAAATTTTTACAAGAAAGATGAAATTTACCAAACTGCAGATCAAATGCTTTATAAAAATGGCAAACTACTGCGGCAAAAAATTCATCCGAGGTTAACGGTAGATGAAATTAATGAGCAAGAAAATAAACCCAGTGATTCGTTATCTTTTACACCAACAGATCATTTAGATGAACTTGAATTGATGAAATCCTAGTAAACTACTAAAACAGACCATCCTTTGGATGGTCTGTTTATACATTTTATCATTTTTTTAATCAATCAACTATAATGTCTGGTAAAATACTTAATCATCGTTTTGAGAGACGGGAGACTGAATTGATTTTCAGGACTACTGTGAAGCCTTGGTATAACTTAGAATATAATACATTCCCAAATGATACTTTTAAGATAAAGAGCCCTTTGTTCTTCCAATTAATTCAAAGAAATATATATTCCAAAGGATTAATTCATATCCATATACAACATCTTCTAAGGGAATTGTCAGGATACGGAATCCCATAAAATTATCAGGATTATAATTTACAATGGGAGATTCTAGTCCGGTTCCTGTTAAAATACCATTGACCAATAAGAATCCCGGCATTAAAAGCATATAAATAACAGATGCTTTTCCTATTATTCTTGCATTAAGCATAAAATATAGAATAAAAACAGTAACCCCTGTTGTTAAAAATGTCACCATTGTATAAATTTTAGCATGCTGATAAATTCCCAATCCTAAGGATAAAACAATAACAGCAACTGCAAAATATTTCTCCTTTTTATACTGCCAATTAAAATTGAAGAATTTATTAAGGCAGAAATACGTAAAAATACAGGCAAACGGAATACAGAAAAAGAAAAGTATTTCTTCAAATGGTAATCCCAAAATCGTAAGCCCGATAATGTAATCATGATTAAACCACCATACACCTCGAGCTGTGAACCATATGTCCCATATGATAAATGCAAAAGCAACTAAAGCAGCAGATTTAATAAAGGCGCCAAAAAACCGGCTAAATTTAATTTTATGGTGGAAAGAGAATACGAAGCATATGATGATCGTAAAAAAATTAATTAGAAGATAGGTATAATGCTGCATATATTATTTTTTATTCCAATACATTCTAAAATATCTGATGGGTACCCATAAAAAACCAAAACACTCGCCTTCTTCTTTGGTGATATGCTTGTGGTGCTGCTTGTGAGCTCGCCTTATTCCTAAAAGGTAGGGATTATTTGTCTTGGTAAATAATTTAAATCGCTGATGGATAAAAATATCGTGTACAAAAAAATAAGCCATACCGTACAGTGCTATGCCGATAGCAATATAAAACCAGTGATTATAGCCATTTACAGTTCCATAATACATTAAAGCTATAGTTGGCACGGCAAATATTAAGAAAAAGTAATCATTTTTCTCTAAAGAGCCTTCATTACTGTGATCGTGGTGATCTTTATGCAAGCGCCACAAAAATCCGTGCATAATATACTTATGGGTAAGCCACGTTATTCCTTCCATGGTAAAAAAAGTGAGAAGAACAATAAAAAAATTCATACGTATTCATTTAAAATTACATGAAAGATGTTTTATACTCTACATAGCTCGTCATCATTAGAGACATCTTAGTGCTATTGGAAATTCTTATCCTTTCATTTAATATTTTGGAAGCAGGACTTCGCTTAATTTTTTTAAACAATGAAACAAAGTATTTATAGGCAACATACACTCCGAATCTTGAGGATGTAGGGAGTTTCTTTATTCCTTCGAGTGCAATTAAAAATTCTGCTTCTATCTCCTTTTCTATAGAAGTCTTAACCTGATTATCAAAAATTTCCATATTAATACCAGGAAAATAGCTTCTTCCCAAGTGCTGATAATCATTCTTAATGTCTCTCAAAAAATTAATTTTTTGAAAAGCAGATCCTAATTTCATGGCAAACGGTTTTAATTCTTCAAACAATTTCCTGTCACCGTTTACAAAAACCTGCAAACACATTAATCCAACTACTTCAGCAGAACCCAGAATATATTTTTCATATAATTCTGAGTTGTATTCTATCTTTTCGAGATCCATTTCCATACTGCTTAAAAATTGATCAATCAGTGAATGATCAATATTAAAGCGTTTAACCGTTTCTTGGAAAGACTGCATTATGGGATTAAGAGATATGCCTTCATTAAGAGCGCAGTAAGTATCCTCTTTAAATTTTAATAGCAATTTAGTCTTATCATATTCATGAAAACTGTCGACAATTTCATCAGCCAGCCTTACATATCCGTATATTGCATAAATCGGATTTCGTAATGATTTGGATAATGCCATTATACCTAATGAGAAACTTGTGCTATATTGCCTTGTTGTTTCTTTACTTACCTTATAAGAAAGATTGTCAAATATTTTTTTCATTGTCAATTATTTTAATGTGGCTTCCAAAGCAGCTATCTTCCCTGAGATAAGAGCGGGAGGAACTCCCGGTCCGGGAACTGTAAGCTGACCTGTATAGAATAAATTGTTAATCTTCTTGTTTTTTAAAGAGGGTTTTAATACCGCAGTTTGTTTCAATGTATTGGCAAGTCCGTAAGCATTACCTTTATAAGCATTATAGTCATCTTGAAAATCATTAACACAATAACTCCTTTTATACTCTATAAAACTCTTTAGATTGTTAGTATTCGTATGTTTTTCCAATCGTGAGATCATTTCTTCAAAATATTTTTCCCGCATGGCTTCAGAATCCTGTAACCCTGGAGCTAATGGCATTAATAAAAATAAATTCTCAGCACCTTCCGGAGCTACAGAATCATCTGTCTTGGAAGGACAACATGCATAAAATAAAGGGGCTGTAGGCCATTTTTTGATGGTGTATATTTCTTCCGTATGAAGGTCAAGATCATGTTCAAAAAATAACGTATGGTGCTTTAGATTAGGAATTTTTCTGTTAAAACCCAGATAATAGATAAGGCACGACGGTGCAAATACTCTTTTCTCCCAGTAATATTCATCATAATTTCTGAATTTTTTTTCTAAAAGCTGAGATTCTGTATGGTGATAATCAGCGGAAGAAATAACAGTATCAAAATCTAAAAACTGATTATTAACCTCTAATGTTGAGACCTTGCCCTCAACAATATTAATTTTATTAACCGATGCATTACAATGAATTGTGGCTCCCTTTTCCTGAGCAATTCTTTTTATGGCTTCTATTATTTTAGAAAAACCACCCATGGGATACCATGTTCCTAATTTATATCCTCCGTAATTCATTAAACTATAAAGTGCGGGAATATCTTTGGGTGCCGCTCCTAAAAATATTACGGGAAATTCCATGAGCATAATTAACCTAGGATCATTAAAATACTTTCTCACAAAACTCTTAAAATCAGTAAGCAAATCAAGTTTCAAAGCACTTTTAGCAATGGTAAAACTAAAAAATTCAAACCATGAATGGCAGGGTTTGTTAACAAAATTTTTCATTCCTATCTCATACTTGTAACGGGCATCTTTCATAAAAAGATCCAATTGCTCCCCTCCCCCTTTTTCAATTTCTTCAAAAAGGATTTTCATATCGTCATATTCATGAGGAATATTCATAACTGAGTCTGAAAAAACCATTTCAAACTGAGGATTCAATGACACTAATTCATAAAAATCAGAACTTTTATACCCAAAGTCAGAAAAAAAAGATTCTATGATATCCGGCATCCAGTACCAACTGGGTCCCATATCAAATGTATAACCATTATCAGTCTTGAAGTGTCTTGCCCTGCCTCCAATTTCAGAATTTTTCTCAAATACGTGTACATCATGTCCTTGTTTAGCAGCATAAGCCGCTGCAGAAAGACCTGAGAAACCCGAACCTATCACTGCAATTTTCTTTTTCATCCTAATTAGTTGTAAATTTATATTCTCTACTAACAGCATCAATGAGTTCATTACTGTTAATATGTCTTGAATATATGGGATAATGGAAGCGATCCAACTTGTTAAGAATATATATTAAATTCATCTTTTCTTCATATGTAAGATCACCAGCAACGATGTGAGTTGCCTCCCGGATTTTTTTCATATGAAATTCCAATGCACTCAAACCCTTTTCAGTAATCGAAACAATTTTATTTCTTCGATCATCTTTAGAATCTGTAATGGTGATCCACGAATTTTTTAACAAACGAGAAATGATAACAGTACCCGCCGATTTGGTATGAATATTTTTTGTAATAAGATCCATTTTCGTCATTGAACCAAAAGCCTTAAGATTAATTAAATAAATAAAATCATCCTGAGTCGTAAAATCTGAATTTGTTATTGCTGATTTAGAATAGGTTTTAGCATATTTATTAAGATGAACAATTAAAGTACTGATTGCACTTTCTGGACTTCTTCCATTCTCCTTCCCTTCCCAGTAAGGTTCCTCAACTTCTCTTTTCTCTGATTTCCAACTTTCGTAAATCCACTTTTTGAAACCATCGCTATCAGCTGAATACTTTTTGAATTCATTTTCATTTTCAAACTGTTCCAAAAGTCCTATAATCTCTTTTATTATGGAGTAATTCATAATACAAATATTTGGTATAATATTAAACTAAGTATGAAATAAATTAGTTCATTTTAAAACTAATATTACACTAATCCATTTATCATGCCAAAAAAAAAAAAATAATTAAAATCTATTTTTTAACGAAAACAGGCACATTTATTGTAAATTTCATAATACACTAATTAAAATTTTAATATGAATAACGAAAAAACAGTTTCGGTATTGAATGATTTACTGAACATTACAAACGACAGAATTGCAGGATTTTCAAAAGTAGAAGAAAAAGTTTGGGACACCCATTCGGGATTAAGAAGTGATTATGATAATATGGTATCTGAATCTCAAACAATGAAAAACGAGCTTGTAGGTCTTATCAATGAGAGAGGTGGACAGGCAGATAATACGACAAGTACTGCGGGTGCTTTTCATAGAGCTTGGATCGATGTAAAAAATGCAATGGCAATGGACAAAGATGAATCTACTTTGGAAAATGTTGCGTATGGAGAAAGTGCCGCAATAAAAGCTTATCAAGATGCTTTAGATAGTGGCGATCTTTGCCCTGAAAGTTCACGAGTTGTGAGTGATCAACTTCATCATTTGAAATCTTCTTATGCTAAATTTGAATATTTGGAAGACAAAAAATAATAAAATCACTTTAAACAATATATTAATATTAGAGAGCAAAAGCTCTCTTTTATATTTTACACCTTTAAGTAGAATTTGAATTATTATATAGATTTTTTAGATTTGAAAGTTTCATAGTTATAGTTTTATAATTTTGCTGATAAGCATAGGGTTATAACATACAATAGTGTAGTACTGTAGTAATAGTTTAAAAAAAATATGATTAATCAGCGTATGTCTCTTGGTTTCTACGTATCAACTTGATAGATGAAGGCTAGAGTTAGCAAATAAGTATTCATGGCTTAGTTAGTTTATAAATTAGAAAATTAACAAATTATATTGATAACCTCGTGCGAGTTAAGTGAAAACATACAATTTATCAAATAAAACATTTTATAATTTTATCAAAAAAAGTATCTATAACAATAAATCAAGAATCAATCACGCCGAATAAATTAAATTCGTAGTTTTTTATGGTTGCTAAGATGGTTAATTACTTATGCATGTGTTTATTCTCACAGCTATAAATCGGTAAAATTATGAAAACTCTAGAAACAACAAATCCTCATAAAATGAGGATTTGTTAATGAAAAAATATTTGGTGATTTGATGGTCTTTTAAAAATATTCTCAGATTGCTCCGAGAATATAATCCCTTAGTTATGTCTATTTTTTTAATAGCCGCGTTTAGGTATTCAAAAGCAGTGCCAAAAATCAAATTATAATTTAATTTATCTATAATTATCACATTTTTTTAAATCACATTATCATGATATAATAATTAGAATTCCATTTATTTTAAATTTAGAAATTACTGTAAATCTAAATCAATAAGAGATGAGTGATAATGTCAATAATAATCCATTTTCTTTTTTTCTCAGAACTTTCCAATTTCTTTAACATTTTTTTACTAGTGTTCGACATCCCAACATAATAGAGATCGTCTATATACTTTCAATTTTTTACATCAGCTTGTGATGATCTATTTTATCTCATATAAAAATCCGTCCATATTACATCATAATAAAGGCGCAATAACCTCAAGTCTTTTAGGCAAAAGCTGCTTAAAATTCATTTTGATTAATCTCAAATATTTTCTTAAAAGCCGAGAAGTTTCAGTTTAAACTGTATTGCAAAATTATTTTTAAAAGAGGGTGTATTATAATAGCCAAGACGATAGAAAAATCCGAGATTAAATTGAGAGGACAGAAAATTATTCCACTCCAGACCGACTTCATTGTATAGATGATTCAGCTTTTCAAATTGAAACTGATGATCCGCTGCGTTTTTCATGTTACCAATAATTCCACGGTAGATAAAGTCGAAGCTTGACACATTTTTACCGAAACTTTTAAAATACCACGGTATACGGTGGGTAATATATGTGCCAACAAATTTATCACTGAAATATCTACCACCCTCCATCGTGGCAAAACCAAGGTAGGAAGCCAGGTTAAAATTAAAACCTGCTTTACCATTGGCGAGGCCATTCATTGTAAAATTCTTCCAAACAGGAGCATCACCGAAAATAATTCCTCCATAAGCTCTGATTCCCGTGACACCGATTTTTGTTTTAAAATTATGAGCAATTAAGGCATCAAATCTGCTGAACGTCATGTTCCCATTCATTATTTTAAGCCCCTGTTCATAGTTAAAATAAAATTCTGGAAAACTCTGTTCAAACGTATATTTGCCGTTTGGAGTCATCATATTTTTAGAATTAGGAGAATATTTAAGGGTTATGAAGGCAGAAGTGAAATCGAAGCTATTTCCGAGATTTTTGTAGCTGTAGGCGAACTTTGATTCTTCATTCGACTTTTGCGCGGCTAAATTTAACGTTAACCCATTTGTTAAATCGTTTTCATAACTCACTTTGAAACTTTCAAATTGATAAAACACATTGTTGTTGATGGCAATTCCTGAATTCATAAGTTTCATTCTGAAATTCCATAGATTTTCTGAAAACCTTCCTGCAACCATGACATCATTTTCATATTCAAGACGAAAAAACGAATTCTTCTGAAGTGTTGTACGAACATCCATTCCAGCTCCGAATTTTACTCTCTTATCATATATTCCATATGCAAAATAAACATCCGGAGAAATATATTTATTGAAACGGTCGTTCAGTTTTACGCCTGCTCCTAGCCTGAAGTGTTCGTATTTGTTATAACCGACCACTTTAGACAGATCAAAATCAAAAACGCCCAATCTTAAATTACCTTTTAACAGTCCGATAAGTCCCTTTACTTTCTGATCTAATTCATACTTGTTGCTTAGACTGTCGATTTTATCATAGGCTAGTTCTTCACGGGTGCTCAGATCACTCGTCCGGTATTGGTCCATCAGGCTTCCGTCTGAATTTTTAACGGATAAAGTATATCCTTTAAAGTCTTCTGCTTTAAATTCTACCGGGGTATGAATATTGAAATAATCTGCTGTTGCGTACGCATACGTCCCGAATTTTTTTGAGTCATTACGTTCTTTTCCTTTGTTTTCATTATTTTTTCCTGATCCCAGATTAAGATTTAATAATGTATTATTCACCTTCAGTTTATAATCTTCTTTCAGTAAAAACCACTTTTTATCGACAGGAACCCAGACACTGGTAATAGCGCCCTCATTTTGCATTTTGCTATTGCTCTGTATTTTTTTTAGTCCATAGGTCTGTTTATCGACGTACAAATATCCTGAATATTTATTCTGGGTCCTACTGTTGTTATTTCCGACCTGTCTGAATCTGATGATGTAATTTTCTCTACTGTCAATTTCAATAGAATCGGTAAGGAAGAATCTGTATAAATTTCGGTTTTCTTCTTTAATTTCTTTGGGAATCTGGTTTCGGTTAGACCGGAATGCAATTAATTCGTAGATGGGCTCTCTAAGTCCGGAAACCTTATTATCTAAAACATTAATTTTCTCTCCATATTTTTTAGAATAGTTAATCTGAGAGGCTCTCTCCCATAAAAACATTTTGCTCTGTCCGGCCAGACGTTCCAGGTTCAAAGACTCTATGGAATCTTTTTTTTCTTTTTTTCCAAAGTTTTTCTGCGGAAGGCTTTTTAAAGAATCCATCTTTTTGGCAACATATTCCTGGTAATTTACAATACTGTCCTGATCGAGATCCAACGATATTTTTTCGTAGGACATATAGGAATAGGAATCTAAACTTGAGGGCGAATTTTCCGGATAGTATTCGTTAACCTTTTTTAGAATCTCTAGAGCTCTGGGATCGCTTTTATCTGACAAAAAAACCGGTTCTATATTTTTTACGGTGGGATTACTTTTGTTAAGTGCTACTTCCATCACCTCATCTACCAACACATATTCTGAAATATACCCTGGTGCGCTAACCTCCACTTTTTTACAAGATGTGGTAAACATTAAATTTCCTGACTGATCACTATTTCCTATCAGCAGTTTATTACAACTTATACGAGCTTTTTGTACAGGCTTTTGGGTGTCTGCATCGCTAACCATAATTTTCGACTGTGAAAAAAACAGAGATGATAAAAAGCTTAATAAGCAGAGAAGATGATATTTATTCATATCGGTAGAGTAATTTGGGTTCTTATAAAAGAAATTATAATTCTAAATTATGATTTACTAAAGTAAACCTTCAAATAATAAGGAAAACCGGCTGATCAATAATAGCCAAAGAAAAAACAACCTCACGGGGTTGTTTTCCTTTGGTGTATCTTTAATTGTAAGAGACCCGCCATACAATTCCTCCTACATCATCTGCTACAAGTAATGATCCATCTGAGGTCTGAAGCACTCCCACAGGTCTCCCGTATACTTCTCCTTTGGCCTCATTGGCGATAAATCCGCTGAGAAAAGGAGCATAAGATTTTGATGCTTTTCCGTTGGTAAAAGGCACAAACGCTACCTGATATCCCACCAACGAAGAGCGATTCCAAGATCCGTGCTGACCAATAAATGCACCGTTTCTGTATTTCTGAGGATATTGATTTGCAGTGTAAAAGGTAAGCCCCAAGGAGGCGGTATGGCTGCCCAATGAAACATCCGGAACGATTGTTTTTTTTACGAGATCAGGGTTTTCGCCCTTTCTTCGGGGATCTTCATGCTGTCCGAAATATGCGTAAGGCCATCCATAGAATGCATCTTTCTTCACAGAGGTTAAATAATCAGGGACTAATTCATCTCCCAGTTCATCTCTCTCATTAACTACCGTCCACAATTCTCCGGTTACCGGATTCCAGCTCATTCCTACAGGATTTCTGAGACCCGATGCATAAATTTTTTCCTGTGTTCCATCTGGATTAATCTCTAGTATATTGGCTCTTCTCACCTCATTTTCCATCCCGTTCTCCCCGACATTACTGCCGGATCCTACCGATATAAAAATCTTTGATAAATCTTTATTCGCAATCATATTTCTGGTCCAGTGGTTATTGTATCCACCAGCCGGCAGATCGAGAATCTTTTTTCCTTTCCCTGTTATTTTCGTATCCCCAGATTTGTAAGGATAGACCCATACTCCATCTGTATTGGCAACATAAAAACGGTCTTTTACAATCAACATCCCGTAGGGTTGATTAAGATTGTCTAAAAAAACTGTGGATGACTCCGGTATACCGTCTTGGTTACGATCTTTGTACAGAATAATTCTGTTGGCGGAGTCTCCTCCCACTTCAGCTTTACTTTTTCCGCTTATATCGTTTTTAACTTTTTCAGTTGCAGAACGCTCGGAGTTAGACAAAACAACAAAGATATCTCCATTGTCTGCCTGTATCATATTTCTTGGGCTTTTTAGTCCCTCAGCAAATCGGGTAACAGTAAAGCCTGCCGGCGCTTTCGGACTTTTATTTGCTGCCCAGCCTATTACCTTACAAAATTTATTTTTAGCACCTTCTTCATCAGGCGCCGGAAGATTTAATGTATCTATCGATGTTAAAACTTTACTACCTTTTTGTACATTACTGGCATCAAGTTTATTGTCCTTACATGAAAAAAAGGAAAGTATTGCTGCAACAAATAAAAAATTTCTCATAAATTATTGATTTAAATGTAGATTTTCATAATAAATAACAATAACCATTCCTTTAAATCATGTATTAAGGTATACCGTTAAAAATATTTCAAAATCTCTTAATCTATATTACAGAAGATTTCTGATGGCATAATCACTTTTGATATAAAAAATATAAGCATAATACATTTCTTGAGGAGATTGGCTCCGTTTTTGCGAGGACAAGAAAATGAAAACAATTTTTATAGTAGAAGATGAGACAGGCATTCGAGATGCATTGCAATTACTCCTGTCATTTGAAAATTATGATGTACGCTCATTCTCTGATGTTAAAACATTTAATTTAAGAGATAAATCAGCCATTCCTGATCTATTTATTCTTGATGTGAAACTTCCTGACGGTTTAGGAACTGACTTATGTAATAGTATTAAAAAAGACGATTCTACATCGCATATTCCCGTTATAATAATAAGTGCTCATGCGAAATCAGATTTGGTAAAAAAATCCTGTGATGCGGATGAATTTGTGGCGAAACCTTTCGACATCGATGATGTTATTAATAAAATTGAGAATTTAATAAATTCATAATATCTTGTCAATAAAGATATCTTACTAATCTTTTGATAATACATCAAACTGTAAGATACAATATAAACTTTACTGGGTTTCTTTTTTAAAAAACTAATAATCATGTATTTAAGCTCTTATTTAAAATAAGATTTACTCGTCGAGACAGGTAAAAAAATTTTAACAAACAATACAGTAGTCAAATATTAAATCGATCTATGATTTGTAATAAAAAGTTATGGTCAATGGTATTTCAATGTTTACTATTAAAAGTTTAAACTTTCCATATGGAATGAAGTCAAATTTTTACATATAAGTAAAGTGTATTGTTTCTAATACTAAATTGATATAGTTGTAATCTAAATCTACAAAAGTTAAATATATCAATTATGATAATCTATTTATAACTTTTAACATATCAATTCCTTTTCCTAACACAGGTTTGAAAAGATCACCTTTCTCTTTCAGTCGTTCTAATGTATTATAGATATTGAAATCAGTGGGTTTAAGTCCTATTTTAATCTCAGGCCATTCCAAAGGCATAGATACTGGCGCACCGTTTTTCGGACGTAAACTATAGACACTCGCTAATGTCTGACCTCTTCTATTTTGCAAATAATCTAAATATATTTTATGCTTATCTCTTTTTTGAAGACTTCTTTCCAATGTTGTTAAATCAGGTAATTTTTTGTTAACCATCCGCATCAATAGATGTCCAAAATCTTTTACCTGTTCATAAGAATATTTAGCATTCATAGGAATGTAGATATGAATTCCTGAACTTCCGGAAGTTTTCGGATATCCCTCGATTCCGGCTAAATCCAAAACCTCTTTTACAGCTTGAGCAGTTTCTATTACATCTTCAAATGTATTTTTCTCAGAAGGGTCAAGGTCAAGAACCAAATAGTCCGGATTGTCAGCTTTTTGGATTTTACTTGTCCAAATGTTCAATTCTATACAACCAAGATTATTGAGATAAGCCAGGGTTTCTTTATCATTACAGATAATATAATTAATATACTTATCCGAACTTTCTGAAAAAACTTTCTGTGTTTCTATCCACTCTGGTGTCTCTTCTGATGCATCTTTTTGGAAAAAACTCATACCATTGATTCCATTTGGATAACGATTCATAGATTGTGGTCTATTTTTGAGATGGGGCAAAATATATTTTGAAATACTTTGGTAAAAATCTATTACATCACCCTTTGTAACATCATCGTCAGGGAAATAGATTTTATTCTGATTCGTGAATTTCAATTCTTGTTTTCCAATTTTCTTTATCAAATCATCTTTTCCTGCTCTTCTTTTAGGTTCAGATTTTTTCATAATTTCCTTTTTTAATTGATCTTCAGAATTGAATTTTACATCTTTAGGTTCAATATCGTCACGAAGTCTCAAAAAAATCGGATGACGATAAATGTGGTCTTTTGTCAATTCTGTAAACTTGATTTCAGCAACTAATTCTGGTTCTATCCACGTTGCTTTGGTATTGGTTTTTGGTGTGATTTTGAAAACTGATTTTGATATGATAAAAGGCTGCATTTTATCATATATTTCAGAAAGCGACTGATTATTAAAACCGCCTCCCGTATGACCACAAAACACTATTTCGCCATCCAAGTATTTACCCAAAATCAATGCTCCGAATTTTTTTCTTGCGCCTTTTGGTTCGGTAAAGCCACAAATAATGGCTTCATCACTTTTATGGATTTTGATTTTCAGCCATTCTGAGCTTCTTATATTTTCTCTGTAAAGACTTTCGGTTTTCTTAGCGACAATTCCTTCTAATCCTAAATCTTTTGCGGCTTGAAAAAATTCTTTTCCGTTCTCAAGAATATGGTCACTGAATTTTATGACTTCATTTTCTATCAAAGCATCTTTCAATAATTCCTTTCGTTGGAGATAAGACAAACTTTCTGTCGAGTGCCCATTTAACCATAACAAGTCAAAAACCTGAAAAGTCAATGTCATATTAGGATTATCACCGATTTGTTGGAGCCATTGAAAATTAGGTTTTCCTTTATAGTCGTAAGCCACGATTTCACCGTCAAGAACCATATTGTGTTCCTGCATCTTAAGCAAATTCGTTACTTTCTTGAATTTCTGAGAAAAATCAATCCCGTTTCGGGAATATAATCGGATTTCGTCTTTACTCAAATCTGCAATGGCGCGATAACCATCCCATTTGATTTCGAATGCCCAGTCTTTATCATCAAAGGCTTTGTCGGAGACTTTGCAAAGCATTGGCTTAATGAATTCCGAAAGCTTTTTTGCTCCAGAAAGAGCAGGTGCATAATTCTTAAAAGACTTTATTCCTTCGGATGAGTTATTTTTTTTTTACCGTCTTTCTCATTTAGATAAGCGGTTACTTTTGAATTTTTAAGTGTATATTCTTCAGCGTTATAATCTTTATCCACAGCATATTTATCTTTATGCTTGATGAGCAGCCACGCATTATCCTCTTTAGGGTTTTTTATTTTCACCAATGCAAATTCGCCTTTAAGCTTTTTACCATGAAGAATAAATTTTAGTGATTGTTTATGAAGTTCTGCTCTCATTACCAAATCATCACTCTTATCTTTCACTTTTTCAATCGGCTCATAAGTTCCTTCATCCCAAATCTCCACTTCACCGGCTCCATAATTGCCCTTAGGAATAGATCCCTCAAAAGTTCTGTAAGCAAACGGATGGTCTTCTACCATCATCGCCAATCGTTTATCGGAGGGATTCAGCGAAGGGCCTTTGGGAACTGCCCAACTCTTCAAAACGCCTTCCATTTCCAAGCGAAAATCATAATGAAGCCTGGAAGCTGCATGTCTCTGAATAACAAATTTAAGTCTCTTACTACTTTCTTTTTCCTTTCCTTCCGGTTCAGATGTTTCTTTGAAATTCCGTTTTTTATTATAATCTTCGAGTGCCATGACTTATAGATGTTAATGGATGAATGATAATCGATATAAGTTTGCGACGCTGCATATTTTAACTTACAATTAGCTAACTTTTTTCTTTCCTTTCTCTAAACTCGCTTTCAGCATCGCCATCAGGTCAGTTGCTTTTCCTTCCGGCTCTTTTACTTCTGTTAATTTGATTTTTTTACCTTTTGCTTTTTGCTTAATGATCTTCAGAAGATCTGCATTGTAAGTATCTTTATATTGAGAAGGATCAAATTCAGAGGCCAGAGATTTAATCAGCTGTTCCGCCATTTTCAGTTCCGAAGGTTTTGGTGCACTTCCCGAAGGTATTTTTAGATCTTCGAAACTTCGCATTTCTTCCGGATAACGCATTCTATTGACCATTAAAATCTTATCTTCATACGGACGAATTAAACAAAGGATTTCGCGTTCTCTCAAAACGAAGGAGCCCACACCTGCCATTTTCGTTTTCATTAAAGCCTTGAGTAATAATTTATAAGCCGCTTCACCATTTTTCTGCGGTTCGAGAAAGTAAGGGGTCTCAAAAAGCGCCGTATCAACTTCAGATTCTTTAACAAATTGATCAATAGAGAGAATTTTTGATTTCTCTGGGCTTGCAGAGGCAAAATCCTCGTCTTCTAAAATGATGTATTTATCTTCTATTTTATAGCCTTTGACAATATTTTCCCAAACAACTTCTTTACCCGTTTTTTCATTCACTCGCTTAAATCGTATATTGCTTAGATCATTACTATCCAGCATATCTAAATCTAAAGTGCTTGAATCCGTTGCAGAATACAATTTTATAGGAATATTTACTAATCCAAAACCTATAGCTCCGTTCCAAATTGCGCGCATAATTGTGATTTTAAGTTATTGATGTAAAACTATCTTAATCAATTTCTACAATAACTATTCCACAGTTTTCTAGCCATTTGCCATTGGATTAAAATCATTTTGTTTTTTTTCGATAACACTTCGAGAAAGGATCGTTTTGTGAGATTATTTTGAACTGTGTTTTGCAATATGTGCTTCTCAAATTTTATCCATCTCAACAGCATCTTCAAAACTTCTTGTAGCTTCTTCTCCGTAATATTTTAATACAATTTAAAGTAAGCGAGTTTGCCCTTTGTAAGATATGGATGGTACCTTTAGGGAAGAAACCGTTTATGCCGTAGTCTTTTGGCTGGCAAAAGACTTAAAATGAATAAGATGGAAGGCGCAAAAATTAGTAGTACTTCTTTTTACAGGGCAATAAAATCCGGTCTACATTGGTAAAATATATATTAAAGCATACAAAGACGAGGATGCCTGTATTGTTGAAGCCAATCATGAAAGTTTGATTCCAGAAAACCTATTTTATAAAGTGCAAAATGTTTTAAGCGGAAAAACTTTGCCTGAAAGACCTCAAGGTAAAATTATTGCAGCTAATGAATTCCACTAAGAGGATTTTTAAAATGTCCACGATGTGGAGGACATATTTCAGGTAGCGGATCTAAAGGCAAGAAAAATGTTTATTATTACTATCACTGTAATGCTAAGTGCGGCTATAGGCATAGCTCAGACGAAGTTAATTCTGCCTTTGAAAAAGAATTAGTAAAATATGATTACCACGAAAGCATAAATACATTATTAAAAGAAATAATATTAAGCAATTTTAAATACATACAGGAAAATATTGATGGTAAGAAAAAGGAACTTTCCGAACAAATTGTTAATTTAACCAATAGGCTATCTAGCGCTAGAGAAAAGTATCTCGAAGATAGATTAGATTTTGAGGATTATCAGATTATTAAAAATGAAAGTAAGAAAAAAATTGATGAGCTTGAAATGGAACTTCAGAATCAAAGGCTATCACGTAAAAATACAGATATTAGAGCAAAGCTTGATCAAGTTCTAAACATTTTGCCAAACCTTTCTCAACTATACATTAAAGGTGATAATGAGACAAAAAATTCTATATTGTGTTCGATTTTGGCCGAAAAACTTGAATTTCAAGAAAATGCTTTTCGAACACTTAAATTGAATTCCGCACTTACTCAAATAATACTGATTCACAATCAGTTACAAAGTAAAAAAAAGGAAAGAACACTTCTAAAAGTGCTCTTTCCCGCAGAGTGACCGCAGAAGGATTCGAACCCTCACTGTCGGAGCCGAAATCCGAAGTTCTATCCATTAAACTATGCAGCCGGTTTTGGGCTTGAGTGTTGGAGAGTAATTGAGTTTAAAAACTCTTCAACACTCAAATATTAAAACGTAATCTTCACACCTCCCAAAATCTGTGCACCAAGAACTTTATATCCTTTGTACGTTTGGTATTTTGAGCTCAAAAGATTATTTCCGATTGCGAAAATACTGAAATTTTTGTGAAATTTATACTCTGCCGAAAGGTTTACATCTGCATAGCCACCCACTTTATCGTTGGTATTCTCTGTAGACTGGTAGAACACCGGCGCCGGAACTCCCTCAATAGCAAATGAATTCGTTGTTCTGTCGCTGGCAAAAATACCTTTGAAACCTAGTAATAATTTTTTATCTAACATCGTATATTTTGCTCCGATGCTTGCGTTTAACAACGGAACATTGTAGATATTTTCGTAATTTTTAAGATCATATTTCGTAAAACCAATCTCCCCATCGATGATTAAATTAGCTAGAGGGAAATATTGTAAATTTGCTTTAATGTTGCTTACATTTCCATCATCATAAACAGCAGAGAAGGTATTCGCATAGTCGTACGCAGAACGGTTTACAGCATCTCTTTTGAAAAGATCATTTCCTTTAAAGAACATCACATCGCGCATTTTTGCATAGCCTGCAGAAACGTCATACTTGAACATTTCATCGATATCACCTCTTAAACCTACATAAAAATGATATTTTGTTTCCGTTGGCTTCAGATATTGGTCAGAAAGAATAAAAGGATTTTGCTGAAGCAATTCGCTGTACGTATTTAGTTTTAAACCTCCGTCAATACCTCCGTAAAATTTAAATCCGTTGTCAGCAGCAAACTGAAATTCTGCCTGTGGAAACCAATAGGTCTTATTATTCTTTAATTGTTCCGCTAAAATAAGGTTTGAATTTTTAGCATTCAGGAAAGAGAAAGAAGAACCTAACATTAAATAAGAATCACCCTTTCTGAACGTCACTTTAGGCGCTAAATTCATATTGAAAAAAGTCGCTGAATTTTTATTTTCTAAAGCGAAATCTGTTTTTACACTTTCTAATCCAACTCCAAGATCAGTATTCAGATTAATTCCTGATTTCCCAAGTTCTACCGCATGTTTAGAGAAATTAGCCAAGACAGAAACTTGGTTTTCCTGTGCATCAAAATGATCTTTCAAAAATGACGATTTTACTCGTACATCATTTAAAATTTCATTAGAATAAAAATCATAATAACCATTTACTTTAAACTGATTTACTTTTTGCTTTAAATCTACATCAGCAGCTGGTTCTAAAGCATAAATTCCGTAATAGTTATAATTATTTAAACCATATTCGGCATTTACGTTAAATTTTCCTTTATCGCCGTAAGAGTTTAAGAAAGCACCAATAGTGGCATTGCTTTGTTTAGAATCCCACGCATATTCCTTTTTAAGACCTTGAGTCGAAAGGAAATGTACATCGGCACCTACTTCAATTTTATTTTGAAGCGTTTTTGAAATATTGGCATCACCTAAAATTTTGCCATAATTTCCCATTCCAAATTGTACGTAATTATTCTGCGCACTTCCTTCAAATTTCGGAGCCACATCTTCACCCTGAATGGTTGAGGTTTTGAAATCAGAAACCGCAGGAACATCTGTAATTGTATATTTTACAGGGTTTTGAGACTTCTCTTCCGGTGGATAATTCTTAATCGTTTCAACGGAAGTTTTCTTTTTTTCGATCTTTTTTACTTCTGGTTCTCTCTTTTTATTAAGAATCAGTTTTTCTTCTTTGATCTGGGAAAACGCTACCGACGAAAACCCTAAAAATATGATGGATAATAATTGAATTCTTTTGTTCATTACTTTTTGTATTTAAGCATTTGTGTAGAAAATATTATGGTTTTTAAAACTTCACGAATATTTTTTACGTTAATACATTAGTACACTTTTTACTTTTTAATCGACTTCTTAACTTCTTTTGCTTCTGCTACAATTTCAGGGAAATCTTTATAATTTTCGATGATTTGATCGCATGTATAACTTGCCTGATAATTGTCTTTCAATCCGACATAGTTTTTCGCCATCAACACCAATGCTTTTGCACCCCAAAACTCTTCTGAAGCATAATTATTAGCCAGTTTAAAGATCGTTTCGTTTGAAGATTTGAAAGCTTTTCCTTTGTTCTGATAATAGGCTTTTGCGTAAAGAGCTTCTGCTGCTACCGAAGTATTTGAAGACTTTTCAAGAGAAGTATAGGCCGTTTGTGCATCTTTATCTTTTCCTGAATTCATAAGGCTTCTCGCTTTAATCACTTTCGCTGTTTCAATAACAGCCGCAGAATTTTTATTATTTGCGATTACATCATTGGCTAGTTTTTCAGCTTGTGCAAAATTCTTTTCATCAGCATAAATCTTCATCAATTCTACATTTGCATAGTTTTTAATGCTGATGTTTGATGAATTTCTGATGTTCTCAAGATATTTTTTAGCTTCGTTATTATCACCCTGGTTAATATAAATCTGAGCAATACGAGTCTGTGCATCATCCTGATAATCGTTCTGAACGCTTGCTACTTCCTGCAGCACAAGCAACGCCTTGGTTGTATTTTTAGTTTGATAATAGCTTTCTCCAAGCTCGTATTCAGCCTGATAAAGACCTTCACCTGTCGGGTTTTGCGTTAAATATTTCTCATAATAAGAAATCGCATTTTTGTAATCTTTTTTAGCAAAATACTGCTTACCGGTAGAAAGGTTAATCTCATCGATTTCGGCCGCATCTACATTTACTCCTACATTTCTTGCAAAACTTTCATATCCTGCAACATCGCCATTTTTCGTAAAGATTGGTTTTGCCGCCTGCACAATTTTCTCTGCGTATGCTGTATTTTTATACTGCTCACCCAACGTTTTCAATTCAGATAACGCTTTATCATTTTGATTCTGATCGATATAATTCTGCGCTCTGTAGATAGATGCATTTGCTATCAAATCTTTATCAGAAGACGTTTTAATCACTTTTCCGAAGAAGTCGTTTGAATTGGTAAAATCATCCTGAGCCGCGTAAGCCGTTCCGATTTCATATTGAGCATCATCATAATATTCCGATCCCGGATATTTTGATAATAAATTTTTAAGATTGGTAATTTTTGCCTGAGTATCCCCTTTAAATCCTAAAGCCATTGCTTTTTGGTATAAAGTATAATCTGTTGCATCTTCGTTTTTATCGTAGATCGCGATAGCTTCATTCAGATTATTATTGGCATAATTAATATCTGCCAAACGAAGCTCGGCATCATTTTTAAACTCAGTTTTCGGATTGCTTAAATATTGTTTGAAATACGTTTCTGCCTGATCGAATTTTTTAGATTTAAAATAAGCATATCCCAAATCGTAAGGCAATTGTTGTTTTTCAGGGAAGTTTTCGTTCAGCAATTTTTCATAACGGGCAATTGCAGAAGGATAATTTCCTTTTTGGTAATATACCTGCCCTAACCAATACAACGCTCTGTTGTTGAATTCTTTATTAATATTAAATCCTAAACTTCTCAGGAAATACTGCTCTGCTTCGTCATAATTTCCTTTGTTGAATTCTTCCGTTCCCAATAAATAAGAAACTTCCTGATCCACTTTGTCGATATCGGGAGAAGAATTCTGAAGTCTATCGATCGCGTTCAGGGTTTCTTTATAATTTCCTGAATATAAATAGGATTTCACCAAAAGCGATCTCATTTCCGGAGCATTCGCATCATTTTGGTTTTCGTTGATGTATCTTTGAATTACCGTAGACGCACTTTCAAACGGGTTTCCGATGTCGTAGCTCAGTTTAGCATATTGTTCATGCGCCAGTTTTTTAACTTTAGCATCATAATCCATCTGATAAGACGAACGGAATGCCGAAAGCGCTTCCTGCTTTTTATCAACTGCCAAATACGCATTTCCAAGCTGATAATAAGCATTTTGAGCCAATGCAGAATTGCTGTTTAATAGTTGGTTGTAATAAGAAACCGCTTCGTCATATTTTTTAAGCTGAGCCGCAACAAATCCCATCTCGTAAAGATCATTTTCAGAAGGATTTTGCTGAACGCTCAGATAATCTTTCAAATGAGGATATGCAGAAGTATAATCCTTCTTCATGAAATAACTTTCTCCAATAATTTTATGAACCTCTGCTTTATAAGATTCCGAAATACTTTCGTTCAGCAAGGCGTTTCCTTCAGAAATAGCTTTATCATAATCTTTATCATTATAATACATCTGAACATAGTAAGGACGCACCAGTTTAGAATATTTCGGCTGATCTTTTACAGAATCGAAATACTGAAATGCCTTATCATTCTGCCTGTTCGAATAATAAAGATGTCCCAACATATAAGCGATATCTCCTCTCTGAGAATCGTCAGCTGTTTTGTAAGCTTCTTCCAGAGCATCTGTTGCCCCTTTAGAATCGCCCATCATAAATTTAGCATATCCTAACTTTAAGATATACTGAGTATTTTCTTCTTTTGAAAGCTGATATTGGTTTACTTTTTTCAAAGTTTCCAAAGCTTTTTCAAAATCTTTTTTAGCTAAATAATAATCCGCCAACGGTAAATTGGCCTGTGCAAAATACGCTGAGTTCGGATATTCTTTCATGAAAGCAGTTAAACCCTCTTCCGCATGATTTTTCTGAAGAATAACCCCGATCACGTTATCAAAAAACTGCGCCGCCTCTTTTTTCGAGCGCGACAAATTCTGATTATAGAAATATTGTCTTGCATATTCGAATTGAGAAGCATTATATATTTTGGTCTGATAAAGATTTTCTGCCAGATTAAACCTGTAATTTTCCTTTTGGGTAAAGTATTGTGACTGCTGAGCTTCGGATACACCGAAATACAGCACCGCAGTCGCTAGAAGTATTTTTCTTGATTTCATTTAATTTTAAATTTTAAAACGTGTAAGCTGAAAATCAACTAGATATTTAAAATTTCGGGGAATATTTATCCACAATTTGAAAACGAAAATATTGAAAAGATATTGTATACACAAGCGTTTTAACACATTGTTGATAAGTGTATTATTTTTTAAGACTTCTTAACTTTTCCGTAAGATACCTTAAGAAAATCTAAATTATTTCTGAGAAATAATTACATTTGTTTTTTTCAAAATCAAATATAGAATTGAATGAGTCAACTTTTTAGAAGAAAAATCTATTCAGAAACAGATACATCTACCAGTCTGCTAAGGGTTTTGGGTGTTTGGGACATCGTATTTTTTGGTATTGCGGCGATTATTGGTGCTGGAAGTTTTAGTAGTTTGGGAGAAGCCGTTTTCAGAGGCGGCCCCGGTGTTATTTTGCTATATTTGATATGCGGTTTTGCCTGTGGCTTTACGGCACTTTGCTATGCAGAATTTGCGAGTAGAATTCCTACGGCGGGCTCTGCTTATACGTATGCTTACGCCAGTTTTGGTGAATTAATTGCCTGGATCATCGGCTGGGCATTGATCATGGAATATTCTTTCGGGAATATTTATGTTGCCTTTTCATGGTCTGATTATTTTACAAGTTTCCTGCATCGTTTAGGAATGCATATTCCGGATTATCTGACGTGTAGCTACACAGAAGCCAAGAAAGCAATTATGAATGGTTCTGAAAATAAAGAACTGCTTAACGCTTGGAAAACAGCGCCTTTATTAGGTAATTTAAAAATCATTTTTGATCTTCCCGCTTTGGTAATCAACGGATTAATTACATGGCTATGTTATATCGGAGTAAAGGAAAGTAAAAATTTCAACAACTCTTTGGTAATCTTGAAACTAGCAGTTATTGTTTTGGTAGTTTTGGTCGGTTTTTCTTATATCAATACTGAAAACTGGACACCGGTAAGCCTTGAAACAGGAACAGCTTCATTTATGCCTAATGGTTTTGTCGGCGTTATGAGTGCGGTTTCGGGGGTTTTCTTTGCTTACATCGGTTTTGATGCTTTAAGTGTACTTTCAGAAGAAACTAAAGATCCTCAAAAAACATTACCCAAAGGAATGATTATTTCTTTGGTGCTTTGTACGTTTATTTATATTGCATTAACCTTAGTATTAACCGGAATGGTTGATTACAGAAAGTTCGACGGTGTAGGAGATCCTCTTTCTTTCATCTTTGAAAAAGGAAATGCGAATGTTGCATGGATGGAGCTCACCGTATCATTTATTGCCATCGTTGCCATCACCACTGTATTATTGGTTTTCCAGATGGGGCAACCAAGAATCTGGTACGCCATGAGTCGTGATGGATTAATGCCACACAGGTTTCAAACCGTTCATCCGAAATATAAAACGCCCGCTTTCGCCACAATTGTTACAGGTATTGTAGTGGGAATTCCTATCTTATTTACAGACAAGTCTTTCATTCTTGACTTTACGAGTATCGGAACCATTTTCGCATTCGTATTGGTTTGCGCAGGGGTTTTGGTACTTCCGGCAAAGGAAAAGATCAAAGGAAGATTTCACCTTCCATACATTAATGGTAAATTTATTTTCCCTGTTATTTTTATCGGCGGATTAATTGCTTTTTATTATTGGCAACCGGAATTTTTCCAAAATTTAATGGATTGGAAAGATCCTAAAGAAGGAGAATTCAGAGCTTCTATCTTCTTTTTTATCCTGATTAATATTGCAATCTGCGCTTGGGCTTTCATTAAAAATCTATCCTTAATTCCATTAATCGGATTAAGCTCTTGCCTTTATCTTTTAACAGGAATGAGTCATGAAAACTGGTTCTGGTTCGGACTTTGGTTCGCTATCGGATTGGTGATCTACTTTTTCTACGGATACAAAAACAGCAAGCTGAATAAGGCATAAAATATTTAAAATAATTAGCAAAATCGCGAAAAGGCAATGGTATTACAAACCTGCTTTTTCGCGATTTTCTTTTTTATATTTTGGCGAACTTATTGCTTTAGATTTCTTAATTCTAAACTAAAAACGCCATGTCTGAAAGAATAAAAACCTTCAAAGAATTTTATCAGTTTTACCTTACGGAACACAGTAAAACAGGAACACGGATTTTTCATTTTCTAGGAACATTGCTTGTGTTTTGTGTCATCGGATATGTGATCAGTTCAGGCAAAGAAAGGTTTCTTTGGTATATTCCGATTTTCGGGTACGGATTTGCGTGGTTTAGCCATGCTGTGATTGAAAAAAATAAACCCGCAACCTTCAAATATCCTCTTTGGTCTTTGATTTCTGATTTTAAACTGTTCTTTGAATTGTTGATTGGAAAACAAAAGTTTATAACAAGAAAGATTGAGATTGAGGCTGAAGCCGAAATTGAAAAGGAACAAATTAATCATTAGCCTAAACAATAACGGCGGGTTTGCTTTGCAAACCCGCCGTTATTGTTCAAAAGAGATATTTTAAGATCAATTTTTAATGATTTGTTTGAAAATACTCTGACTACCCCGTCTTTTTGCTTTCGCAAAAATCCACCCCTTCAAAGAAGGGGAATCCAACATTGCGTATATTAACTTCAAGCTTCCAGCCTAACTACTTAAACTTCTTTTTAAAGCTAAATTTCAGCATATTCATCAATCCCGGTTCGATAATATCTACTCCAATTCCGAAATTACTATCTGCTACCGTATGATGGGCCGTTCTGAAATCTTCAAACTGCTCTTGCGGAATTTCTATATTTACTAAAGGATTGTATTCAATATAAACCGTTCCGCCGTTTTTAGTGATTTTTTTACGGCTTTTATAATCAAAATAAGGATTGGAAATCGTACTTTCCTGAACCGTATATTTTTCTTCCGTATCTATTTTCTGATCCGTGTGAAGCGATATTTCATACTTTTCACTGTCGAAATTATGCCAGAAAGGTAAATCTTTATGCATAAAATCTCTTGCTCCGGCTTTTACTACGTTTCGATCAAAATACATCAAAAATCGGTTCTTTTGAGGATCTGTAAAATACGGATTATCGATCGTAGATTGGTATTGAATCGTAAACTCATTCAACTTTTTATCGTCGCTTACAACATCAATTGCAGCATCTTTAAACACATTTCTTACATCTGTTCCGCTTCGGTCGTTAGAATAATTCAAACTGTAAAACAGGAAATTATTCCAGCTGTCTACCACTTCCCTTTTATTGGTATTTTTGAAATATCGTCTCATTGCATTGGCGCGGTTTCCACGATAAACAGTTATCAGTTTAAGATGTCCGGTATCTTCTTTAGCCTTAAATTCTACCTTTTCATCAACACAATAATATGGATATTTATAAGCCTTTCTTTCGTATAATTCCTGATCTTTTTTTACTTCCAGATAATGCATAAAATAGGTAAATCCACGATTTTCAAGATACCCGAATTCATCACGAAGCGTTGCATCCACAAAATGATCTTCACCTTTATGATTAATTTTCACGATCACATGATTGAAGGTAAGCAAAGACGGCAGATAATATTTAATATAGAAATCTGTATGAAAATTCACCAAAACGATTGAAGAATCTACTCCAATATAATCCAAAATAGATTTTAACAGCACAGATTTCGCCTTACAATCTCCCTGCTTGGTTTCATACGTTACAGACGGCTCTTGCGGCTTGTGACCATTCATTTCATTGGCATTGAAAATATAATAGATATTATTCTGAACATATTCAATCGCGAACTGAAGTTTTTCATCGGAATCAGTAATCGCATCTAACTTTTCTACTAAATTCGGAGCGTATTCAGGCAAAGCAGCTTTATTGAAAATCTCCTCATACAATGGAGCAATATAATTCGACAAATCTTTCCAGTTGCTTTCCGTAGCAAAATCTATAAAAGGAAAAATTTCACGATTGGCATCAACCGGATTAATATAATCAACCTCATCAATTACAAATCGGTCACCTTTTTTCAGATAATTAATTTCCGGCTGCAAAACATTGCCCTGCTCATCTCGGAAGAATGTTTTCTTGTAAGCAATCAGCTGATCTCGATCATTAATAAAGGTAAACTTAAAATTACCATACGCCCAATAATTATCCGGACTCACCCAAACGTGTTTTGAAAATTCTTTTCTTAAAAAATCTCTTTCAGTAAAAGCTTTTACACGAGAATCTTCTAAAATAAGAACATCATACAATCTGAGATCTTTAATCGTAATATTAATTTTTTTGTTGCTGCTCAAAACTCCGCCTGCACTTTGATTTTCACTGTCGAAAACTTTAATGCTTGTATCGGGAATTTTATCAATTAAAACCCCATCTCTCAACACACTGATTCGGTGAATATTATAGATTTCATTTTCTTCCACCACCACTTCCGAAACGGAGGCTCTTTCAAGATTAGCCGGTTCATTCAGCGTGTACGCCATACAAACGTATTCACTGTTTTCGGTATTGCTGGTGTAGTATTTTTTGTCTAAAAAATAGCAGTAATCCCTTCCTTCATCAATTTGTTTTTTGGCAAATTCAGATTCTTTTATACGATCAATAAGATCCTGATCTTCAATAATTCCCGCCCACGCTTCAGGTTTTTGAATCTTGTAATTTTCAACTTGAATTTGATTATTCATATTTATATTTTACTATTTTAATTTGTTTGGTTAAAAAATTTAGGGCATCCAAATTAATTAAATAAAAACTAAAAAGCAAGAGTAAAACCACTACAAATGCTTAGATAGACTTCGGCACAATAATTGACAGCTATGGATTAAAATCATTTTATGAGAATTATTAAATCAATTTTAATGGGATTTATTCCGGCTGTAGCAATTTTTTCACTTACGCAGTGTACTACCACTTCGGATGCTACATCATCAAACGGAAATGAAAAGACTTTTATTGTAGGTCCGCAAACTGCCGACTGTACAGGAGTGGCTCCCATGAAATGTCTTCAGGTAAAAGAAACTCCGAATGGAGAATGGACTAATTTTTACACCAACATCGATGGCTTCACTTATGAGCCTGGCTATGAATATGTTTTAAAAGTAAAAACTGAAAAAATTGCGAATCCACCAGCAGATGGTTCATCTATAAAATATACTTTGGTAAAACAAGTTTCGAAAACTAAAAAATAATCAACAACAATTAAAATCCTTACACAAATGAAAAGTAAAACTTTAATTTTGACTGGGTTTCTTGCCCTTTCATCACTGGCCGTATCGGCTCAGAAAAAAGCAAAAGCTCCAAAAGCAAAAGCGAATGTAAAAACCTTCATCATCGGGCCACAGAAAAACCCATGTATGAGCATCAATCAGCAAGGTGATTGTTATCAGCTGAAAACATCAAAAACTCAGAAAAACTGGGAAAATTTTTCACAGCCGATTAAAGGTTTCAAATACACACCGGGATATGAATATGAAATTCAGGTGCGTGCAGACAAACCAAAAGAATCTCTGGAAGGCGCTACAGAAGAATATACTTTCGTAAAAACAGTTTCAAAGAAAAAAGCTAAATCATAGCATTCAATAACAAACCCTCTGAAAATTTCAGAGGGTTTTATTTTTTAGCTGTTATGTTCGTGATCTTTCGGAGGTTTCGGATAATTTCCTTTATTCGCCTCTCCTACTGTATTAGCAGTTGTCATTGCGACAACAAGATCGTTTAACATTCCGCTTGCGGCTGTTGGCGAATTCGGTAATAAAACCAAATTACTTCTGTTGCTCGCTCCCACCGAATGTAAGGTATCATAATGTTGTGTCACCACGATTAATGCAGAAGCTTCGTGAGAATTGATATCTACATTATTCAACATTCTTACAGATTCTTCCAAACCTTTGGCGATTTCTCTTCTTTGGTCTGCAATACCCTGTCCTTGTAATTTTTTAGATTCTGCCTCCGCTTTTGCCACTGCAACGATTCTAATTCTTTGTGCTTCAGATTCATATTCTGCAGCCGTTTTTTCTCTTTCAGCAGCATTGATTCTGTTCATGGCATGTTTCACCTGTTCGTCCGGATCAATATCAGTTACCAACGCTTTAATAATATCATAACCATAACTGTTCATTGCTTCCTGAAGCTCACTTTTTACCGCAATCGCCACGTCATCTTTTCTCACAAAAACATCATCAAGCTTTAATTTAGGAACTTCCGCTCTTACCACATCAAAAACGAAAGAAGTGATCTGATTTTCAGGATTCTCCAATCGATAATAAGCATCAGCAACCTGACTCCTAATCACTTGATACTGAACAGACACTTTCATTCTGATAAAAACATTATCCAAAGTTTTAGTATCGATAATTACATCTAATTGTTGAATTCTCAGGTTTAATCTTTTAGCAATTTGATCAATAATTGGAAGTTTAAGATGTAATCCTGAATGTTTTACGGAAGTAAACTTTCCGAAGCGCTCAACAATTGCAGCAGTCTCCTGCTTTACTACAAAAAACGAGGCAAATAAAATAATAAGTCCGAAGAAAATAACCGGAACCAATAAGTATGTCATAGTTTTAATTTTTTAATGTGTCGTAATAATTTCTGTTTTGTTAAAAAACACTTTCCACTTGGTTTGTTTTAAATATAATAAAAATATGTGAGATGAAGACTGATAATAATCAATTCTGTATTGCTGAAAAGAATTATTAAAAGTATTAATTTTAATATCGCTTTCTCTAAAATCAATACAATCATGTGGAATAAAAACAGAATTACGGAATTATTAGGCATTGAATACCCTATTATGCAAGGTCCTTTTGGCGGAGGATTATCGACGGTTGAATTAACGGCAACTGTCAGTAATCTTGGTGGTTTAGGCGGATTTGGAGCGTATACATTATCGCCCCAGGAAATTTATACTGTTCATCAAGAAATACTAAAAAAGACTGATAAACCTTACAATCTCAATCTCTGGGTAAATGACCACGACATTATTGATGAAAAACAGACTCAGAAGCAATATGAAAGGGCAGTTGAAACTTTTAAACCTTATTTTGATATTTTAAATACAGAAGTTCCAGCTTTACCACCATCTTTTGAATCGAGATTTGAGAATCAGCTGCAGGTTGTTTTTGATATTAAACCTAAAGTTTTCAGCTTTATGTTTGGACTTTTAAATCCTACCATTATTGAAGACCTTCACAAACAGGGAACAATTGTCTTTGGAAATGCGACGACTTTAGATGAAGCCATTGCTTTGGAAAACCTTGGCGTGGATGTTATTGTTGCTTCCGGATTTGAAAGTGGCGGCCATCGACCTTCATTTTTGGATCAATCAGAACTTTCGACGACGGGAACTTTCGCTCTAATTCAATTAATTAAAGATAAAGTAAAAATCCCTGTGGCAGCAGCCGGAGGAATTGCCAATGGTCGCGGAATTGCCGGAGCTTTTACCTTAGGAGCCGAAGCCGTACAAATCGGCACCGCATTTTTAGCCACCGAAGAATCTGGAGCCTTGCCTATCCACAAAGAATTCTTATTTTCTGATGCCGCAAAATCTACAACCCTTTCCAGAGCATACACCGGAAGATTAGGACGAGCCATAACCACAGAAATTACCAGAAATGTATTAACTGCAACAGACGATGTTTTACCTTTTCCTTTGCAGACGACTTTTATGAATTCGTTAAAAAAATCGGCTTTAGAACAGCAGAAAAATAATCTCGTAATGTTCTGGTGCGGACAAATCGCTCCTCTTCTGAAACATAAAAAAGCCACAATTTTAATGAAATCATTGATTGAGGAAGCGAATGAGTTGCTTAAATAACTTGCTGGAAGAGGGAGGCTGGAAGCGGGAAGTTTTTGCGAACGTTATAAACTTCAAGCTTCCAGCCCCCATCTTCTTTTCCAAAAGTTCTAAACCGTCATTCCAATATCGATTCCTTTGATTTTTCGGTAAAGATCGGTTGCATAATTATCCGTCATTCCGGAAACGAAATCGATCACTCCAAGAACCTTCTGATAATCGGTTCCTTCATCGTAAACAAATTGTTTTGGAAGTAATTTTAATGCTTTTGTATCGTAAGATTTTCTATTTTCTTTAGACTTTAAAATAGATGGAATAAAATGATCCAGCAATTCGTACATTACGTTATAGCCGGCATTTTCAATTTCTACAACTGCTTTATGATTATAAATTTTTTCGATAGAGAAAGATTCAATATCCTGTAAGGCATTGTTTTCAGATTTATAAATATCCAAAAGCCCTTTATCTAAATTTCCTTCAAGAATCGTATTAAAGTTATTTCTATACAACTCCAACGATTTATTAATTAATGCATTAATTACTTTTGCTCTTAAATAAGAAATTTGTTCATTTTCATTTCCGATAGAATCCAGCTTATCTTTTACTCTTTTGATATCGTCAGTTTCAGATTTTACGAGTTCGAAAAATAAATTTTTACAGTCCGCTGTAGAAACAATGCCCAAACGGTGAGCATCTTCCATATCAATTATATTATAGCAAATATCGTCAGCCGCTTCTACCAACCAAACGAATGGATGTCTTTTGAAAATATACGGTTCTTCGCTTTCTGAAATTAAATTGGTTCCTTTTGCAATTTCTAAGAAAATATCTTTTTCATTTTGAAAAAAACCGAACTTTTTTCTATGAATAATTCCTTTCTTTTTTGCAATCGCTTCACAAGGATATTTTGCAATACTTGCTAATGTAGAGAACGTTAACTGAATTCCTCCCGCATCTTTCCCTTGTTGTTGTTGAGCCAAAACTCTGATGGCATTGGCATTTCCTTCAAAATTTACCAGATCTGCCCATTCTTTTTCGTTGAATTTTGGCTTTAAATCAGACTCATTTCTTTCAAAATAGCTCGCAATCGCATCTTCTCCCGAATGTCCAAAAGCCGGATTTCCCACATCATGACACAAACAAGCTGCCGCGATTACATTTCCTAAATTATGAAGGTAAAAACTTTTGGAATCTTCCGTAAGGTCATTTTTATATTCGTCATGAATAAACTCGCCCATAACACTCCCCAAACTCCTTCCCACAGAAGAAACTTCCAACGAATGCGTTAAACGGTTGTGTACAAAAACACTTCCCGGAAGCGGAAAAACCTGCGTTTTATTCTGCAGTCTTCTGAAAGCCGATGAAAAAATAATTCTGTCAAAATCTCTCTGAAAATCCGTTCTTGAAGCTTTTGTATGTGGATTGTTTCCGGTACGCTGATTGGTGAAAATCTGGTTTAAGTTCATCATTTTTCAAAATTACTTCAAATTTTAGTTTTACGGAATACTATTTGAACTTTTGTGGAAAACTATCTTATGCCTGAAGGTCCAACGATATTATTAATGAAAGAAGATCTACAAAAATTTGTAGGCAAAAAAGTATTGGCCGCTCATGGGAGTTTTAAGATTGACAAAGGGATATTGGAAGGAAAAATTTTAACTAAAATTCGCACTTTTGGTAAACAGACCTATTTGATTTTTGATCATACTGTGATCAGAATTCATTTGCTGATGTTTGGCTCTTATAGTTTATTTGAAAGGAAAGATCAGGCAAATAATTTACGACTGGGACTAACTTTTAAAGATGGCGGAATGTATTTTTATACTTGTAATGTAAAATCTGTTGATCCGGAATTTTTAAACACTATTGATTGGAAAGCCGATGTGATGAGTGATGAATGGAATCCTACAGAAACTGAAAAAAGGTTAAAATCAAATCCTAAAATGATGATTTGTGATGCATTGATGGATCAGGATATTTTTTCAGGGGTGGGAAATATAATCAAGAATGAAGCTTTATTTCGGGCAGGAATTCATCCAGAAAGTATAATTGAAAATTTACCTTCGAAAAAGTTGAAAGAAATAATCGCTGAAGCCAGAAATTACAGTTTCGATTTCAAAAAATGGAAAAAAGCGAATGTTCTGAAAAAGCATTTTAAAGTTTATCATCAGAAAAACTGCCCGAAATGTGGTGCCGAAATTATAAAAAAAGACACCGGAAACGGAAAACGAACCAGTTTTTTCTGTGACAATGATCAGAAACTCTATTAATAAAAATAACCAACTTTTTGAATATTTTAAAATAGCCTATCCTATTGTTTTATGAAATGTAATACTTTTTGTCACTGACAAATGACATAATTTCATCATTTCTGACACCCAAGTCATTCAAATTACTTGAATGGCTTTTTTACATTTAATTCATACAGTAAAAATTTTCGAACCAGAAAATAATTTTTGTTAACAGAAAATTCATTTAAGTGAAAACTCGACGATCACAATTTTGATTTTGTGATGATGTTATGCATGCCATTTTTTCTTTTTTGGATTATCAAGTCTTAAATACAAAAGACCAAAGCTTTATCAGATTAACAAAATTTTACAGATAAGGTAATAAAAATACATATAAATTTTCAAAAATACATTAAATAATTGTAAACAAAATTTAACATTAAAAACACATAAACACAACTTAACACACTGATAAACATCATAATTATTTGCTTTGGCACACGATTTGGAAGTAGTAATATTGCAAATACAAAATCGACAATAAAAAGTCAAATAATTAAATATATAACAATATGATCACTTACATCGGAATTGCAACATTTTTAGTAGTTATTACTTCTTACTTTATGACTGTTAGAAGAGAAGGAAATTAATTGTATTCTCACTAACAAATAGTCGCTTATAGAAGAAATTTATTAATTCGCATTTATGTTTACAACCCCACAGAAGGTTGTTGCTCTTTTACTCAATTGGAGTAAAAGGGCCCAAAACATAAAGTAGGAGATTTACAAACAAGACAAATTTTAATTTTTATAATAGCCGATAGGGTCGAACGAAAGTTCGGCTTTTTTTGTTTTTAGAGGTAAATTCACAGCAATTTTTACTTACTTTCGTTATTATGATTCAGGAAATTCAGATTGTTCAGGATAAAATATTCAATAAATTAAACTTAACAATTTCATACATTACTAAAGATTTGGAATGTGACGAATATTTCGGCTACAATTTTAAGCTTGATCAATTCAATATTAAATTCAGAAAGGCGAAAGTTACTTCCAAGAAAATCGGACAGTTTGTACGCTATGGAAAAGAAATCCCGAAACCAAAGAAACCGAACCTTTTCAATATAACGATGATTTTGATTTTTATATTATTTACACAGAGCACGAAAATAATAAAGGCTTTTTCCTTTTCAGCAAGAAAGCTTTAATTCAACATCAAATTTTAACGACAGAATCGAAAGAAGGAAAACGCGGCTTCAGAGTATATCCAGATTGGGATATTGCAGAAAATAAACAAGCAATAAAAACTCAAAACTGGCAGCAAAAATCATTTATCAACCTTTTTGAAAATAGTTATCTGGAAAAACTCCAAAACATTTTAAATAGTGAAATATAAACAGATATTGCTTTATCTTTGCGTATAAATTTCATTTACTATGAATCTGTACGACCTTATTATTCAGGATAAAGAACAAGTGACGCTCAATGATGTTTTCCTTGAAACAAAAAATAAGGAACAATTTGTACAGCTCATTAAAGAACATACCTACATTAAAGAATTGCAAGAATACGGTCTTCCCGTGAACAATAAAGTACTTCTGCAAGGAAGTTCGGGTTGCGGAAAAACCATGACTGCAAAGGCGATTGCGAATGCTTTGGGTAAAAACATTATTATTTTAAATTTAAGCAACATCGTTTCTTCAAGAATTGGCGAGACTTCACAAAATATCAAAATGATTTTCGATAAAGCGGCGCGTGAAAGATCAGTTCTTTTTCTTGATGAACTCGACCAAATCGGGAAAGCTAGAGGCAGCGACGATAAAGATGTTGGCGAAATGCGAAGATTGGTGAATACATTGATCCAGTTGATCGATTATTATCCTGAAAATGCACTTTTACTTTGCGCGACGAATCACCCTGAAATCATTGATACCGCTTTGTTGAGACGCTTTCAGCTGAAGATTAATTATGAAATGCCTTCGAAGGAATTTTTGGATATTTTTTATGATAATTTATTGTTGAAATTTCCTGAAGATTTAAATAAAATTGAAAGAAAATACGAGATCTCTTTTGCGGAAGCGAAGGATCATGCATTGACTTTGGTGAAAGGAAATGTTATTGGGAAACTGGAAGGGAGATCCGTGGAGATATAACAGTTTTCTTGTATAAAATTAAACCCCTCATATTCAGAATAAAATACCTTTTAAAAATTGAAAGGTATTTTTTATTTCATCAAAAATATCATAAGAGTTCAAATTATTTCAAACACTTATTAATTCACAGTTTTATCATTTAATAATCAACATTTTACATAAACATTTAGGTACATTTTTTGCTACTAAAATATAAGTAAAAAACACACCTAATGAAAAAAGCAATATTTAGCTATTTAACGATAGCAAGTCTTCTTCTCGTCTCCTGCGAAAAGAAATACAACAAGGAATCTGAAGAAAGTGAAAACATCAAGACAACTGTATTGATCACCTGCTCGATCATGGCAGCGACTCTCCTATTCACTTATTTTGCTAAAAGAAAACAACGGAAATAACACGCAAAATCCCTCTCATTACTGAAAGGGATCTTTTGTTGATATGAAGAAATTAAACTGTGTACTGATTTTACTTCACCATCACTTTAAAATTACTGTTCAGATTTTCTCCTGAAACATTCAGAATGTAATTTCCGGATGTTTTGATGTGAGCGATATTTATATTAAAAGTTCCATTTCCGTTACTATTGAACTTTTCTTTCAAAACCACTTTTCCGGTCAGATCAATTAATGTCGCTGTTAAGTTTGATTTTTTATAATCTGGAAGCTTGATGAAAATCTGGTCTTTCGCCGGATTTGGATACACTGAACCCGCATTTTTACTAATGCTAAATTCTTTGTTTTCTAAAACCGCCTGATTATACAAACCATAAACATCCGTTGCGGACAAGGCATAATTATACATTTTTAGTTCATCAATTGCACCTTTGTAAGGAGCAGGAGCATTTGCCGTTGACAAAAATTCAAGCTCGCCGATATTTCCGATAACCAGATCACTTTCTTCACCAATTCCTGTCACTGCGGTTTCATCGCCTTCGGCTACTAAGATCCCATTCCTGTAAATTCTCATTTTGTGAGTCGCAATATCTCTCATAATGACAACATGCACCCAATCTCCCGTAAAATAGTTGGCAATAGGTGATGTAATTTCCTTTTTCGTAACATCATCATCAATAGCATATCGTAGCTGTCCGCCTTTTATTTCTACATTAAAACGCTTACCTGTCGCTCCGGTGTTGGTATTTTTAGTAAATGAACCTTTACATAAAACATATAAACTCGTTGCTGAAGATGACGGAATCATACTTGTCGGAGCTTTCATCCAATACGAAACTGTAAACGAATTGTTATTAAATAAAATCTGATCCTGATGAGGAATGCTTGCGATATAATTATTCGGAGCCGTGGCAAAATCTAGTGCATAATTTTCTTTTCCGGGAACTCTTACGCTGGCATTATCATAGTCCATATTCAATATTCCGTTGTTGGCATAAGATGTTATATCTGCAATTTGCTCTCCCGAAGAAGGCGCTTCCGAAAACGGCCAGTTTCCTACAATACTCGGCGTTAAAGCACGGAAATTCCAGACATCTCCTGTAACACTGCCTAAAGTATTGGAAGCATCAACTCTCCAATAATAGTTGGTGGCTGTACTTAAATTAGTCAGCTGATAAGAAGGTGTAGCCGAATAAGACACCGTTGCAACATTGGTTAAACTCTGAGGATTTGTCCCGAAATACACGTTATAATTTGTTGTATTCGAACTTCCTGTCCATTTTAAAAGCACATTTCCATTGCTTAATTCCACATTATTATTAGCATTTGTCGGAGTTGGATTTGCTGCTTTGGTCGGAGCCGACGGTACAGGCGGTGTCGTTATCGAAGCAGAAGCATACACCGAAGAATCTGTAGAATTGATCGCTTTAACTCTATAATAATACTGAGTATTTGGTGTTAAACCTGCTTCATTATAATTGATAGCATTCGCAGGAAGCGTTGCAATGACATTGAAATTGGTTCCGTTGCTTGATCTTTCCAACACATAATTGGTTTCATTTGTGGCATTATCAACCCAATTAACCGTTAAAGAACTGGAAGCCGGAGTTCCCGAAGTTATGGCATTCGTGAAATTCAAATTCGTAGGCGGAATAACAAAATCAGGAGCTGCCGTGTTAGGCAAACTGTTAATATAAACCTCAATATTAAGATACGGAGCATGTGTTGTGCTTACCGCCAAAGCATCAAAAACATTCGGATTCAATCCGTTAGCAATTTCCCAGACATCAGGCATTCCGTCATTATCTGTATCTAAAGGAGCCGGAGCACCATATACATGTCCCGCGCCGCCATTGGTAAAGCCAAATTGCGATGTTAAATCACTCTGAACATACACATACGTTGCTGCTGTCCCTTTTGATTGTAAATCTGAAATCATTAAATTATCCACCTGATCTCGTCTTGGATAAGAAGCTCCCACTCCCGCAACCACATTATCATATGCCGCCTGAGCTGTCAACACAGGGTTTTGTACCGGATAATCATACGGAACCGACTTTATAGCTGCCATATCTCCCACCGGAAAGCCCGTTAAATCTTGTGGAACCAATGTTCCGTCTAATACTCCGTTTTTATTATTATCAAAATAATTTCCGGAACCATATAAATTGAAATTGGCATTTCCTACACTAAAAGGTGTGGTTACTGAGTTGCTTGTATTGGGACCTCCGATAAAATAATTATTGATGATATTCACAAAAGAGCTTCCCGCTGAATCGCCACCCATAATATAAGCCTCACCCGATTGCGTATGACCGTAAGTATTTCCGTAATTCCCCCAATTGTAAACCACATTATTTACGAATTCGTTGATTCCTTTAACCTTATTGTTTCGGGTTTTATTGCAGATATATAAATTGCCGATCAGACTTATTTTACCGCCTGCCTGTGGCTGCATTAATCCGCCTGCAGAGTGATTATGGCGATGCAATCCTTGCCCTATAATTGAATTTTGAATCGTGATATTATCCGGACTTGTTCCGTTGTTGTCCCAGTTGACAGAAAATACTTCATCGGTTCCCCAGCTGAAGGTCATGTGATCCAAAATGATATTGGCTCCGTTGGAAATCCCTGAAGCATCCTGATTTTGAGAAGTTCCTCCGTAACGGATTCTAAAATATCTCGCAATCGTATTATTGGCTCCCGAAAACGACACGCGAGGCCCCAAAAATACAATTCCTTCTCCCGGAGCCGTTTGTCCTGCAATCGTTGTATTGGGAGCTACAGCCACAATCGACTGTAAATTAACAATTCCTCCTACTTTAAAAATAACAAATCTTCCTGGCTGACTTACCGCGTCACGAAATGAACCTGCACCGCTGTCATTTAAGTTGGTTACCAAATAAATTTGTGGATTAGCTGCACCTCTTGCTCCGGTGGTAAATCTTCCAAATCCGGTAGCTTCCGGAAAGGCTAAGGTCTGCGCGTTAAGCTCCAAAGTGGAAAATGTAGCTCCACAAAACAGCAAAGAAGTAAGCGTTTGTTTAATGAGTAATGATGTATTCATAAGATTAATTTTGTGTTAACTAATCTAAACACAAACGTAAACAGAGGCATCCTGCCCTATCCTGATTACATGCTATAAATCAAATAATTACGATTACAAATCATTACTTTTACACTAAGTGAAAATATTTCAATAGACTGAGAATCATTGGGAAAATGAGCACCTTTTTTATATTTATTTTAAGCCTTCAATTTAATCTTTCTCTAAATTTTAAATGGATTTGAATGGATTTTAATAAATCAACTGTGGAAGATTTTTTATATTTGGTTAGAGTTTGGATTGACAGAAAGAGGTCGATTTGAAAGTTAGCCGTAATTTTAAAACTACAATTCTTTATATGAATTTTAACGGATTATTTCTTTTTCAAGATGATAAAAAATTTTTATATCTAAATGATTTAGAAATTTACTTTGCTAATCTTCAGCATTTGTACGAAAATCTTGAGCAAAATGACGTTCAATTCTTGAACTTTTCATTTATTGCTTTATGTTCGAGTACATTGGAAGCAGCACTAAATCAAATTGCATTTGAATACTATCTAAATAAGTTTGGGCCCATTGAATACAAAAGCTATTTTGAAAGTATAATAAATTTAAGTTTTAAAAATAAACTTTATTTATTACCCACTATCGTATCTGATTTTAAGTTAAAGTTCAACAAAAACTCTTATACACTTAAAAAATTGGAGGAATTAATTATTACTAGAAATAAACAACTTCACAAAAAGCCATATATACAACAAGTTGAAGATGATTTGGAAAAACTACAAAATGGAGATGAATTTACATTCATATTGAAGGATAATTTGTTTACAGTTGATAAGAAAAATTGCAAGCATTATAATAATGCAATTGAAAACTTTAAAAACTACTTTGTTATTCCTTTTAATGAGGGGAAATTACAGGAAAATGAAATTTTAACTAAAATATAAAACTACGGCTAAAATTGTATTGGCAAAATTTAGGGTTCAATCTTAAATTGTAATATTACTTTTCTCGTTAAATCAATTCTCATTTTTCCAACACAAAAAAACTCCCTCTCATTCGAAAGGGAGTTTCTATATTTAAAAAACTTTTAATTACATATAAGCTTCAATCGGCTCACAAGTACAAACCAAGTTTCTGTCTCCGTAAGCTTCATCAACTCTTGAAACAGAAGCAAAGAATTTGTGATCTCTTACCCACTCCAGCGGATAAGCTGCCTTTTCTCTGCTGTAAGGTTTATCCCAAGAATCCGAGATTACCAATTGCTCTGTGTGAGGTGCATTTTTCAATACGTTATTAGCAGCATCAGCTTCACCGTTTGCAATCTCGTCAATTTCATGTTTAATTGCAATTAAAGCTTCTGCAAAACGATCGATTTCTGCTTTGCTTTCAGATTCAGTTGGTTCAATCATTAATGTTCCTGCAACCGGGAAAGAAACTGTTGGCGCGTGGAAACCATAATCCATCAATCTTTTCGCAACATCAGCCACTTCAATTCCTAAAGATTTAAACTGTCTGAAATCTACGATACATTCGTGAGCTACTTTTCCATTTTCGTTTGAATACAAAATTGGGAAATGTTCTGCTAAAATTTCTTTCAAATAATTAGCATTTAAAATCGCGTGTTCAGTTGCTTTTTTCAACCCTGAAGTTCCCAGCATTTTAATGTAAGCGTAAGAAATATTTAAGATCAATCCAGAACCGTAAGGCGCTGCAGAAATACCTTCGATAGATTCTTTAGAACCTACTTTGATATTGGCATTCGTAGGAAGGAATGGAACCAGGTGTTTCGCCACACAAATAGGGCCAACTCCAGGACCTCCACCTCCGTGAGGAATCGCAAAAGTTTTGTGAAGATTTAAGTGACAAACGTCTGCTCCGATGTTTCCAGGACTTGTATATCCTACCTGAGCGTTCATGTTGGCACCATCCATATAAACTTGTCCGCCGTGTTCGTGAATTAAGTTTGTAATTTCGATAATGTTGGCATCAAAAAATCCGTAAGTTGACGGATACGTGATCATTACACAAGATAAGTTAGCAGAATGCTGTTCTGTTTTCGCTTTAAGATCTTCAAAATCAATTTCTCCGTTCTCAAGGTTTTTTACAACAACGATTTTCATGCCCGCCATTGCAGCAGAAGCCGGATTGGTTCCGTGTGCAGACTGAGGAATCAATACTACATTTCTGTGACCTTCGCCTCTTGAAATGTGATATTCTCTGATCACCATTAATCCTGCATATTCTCCCTGAGCTCCAGAATTTGGCTGAAGAGAAGTTCCTGCGAAACCTGTGATTTCCGCTAAATCTTTCTCCAATTCACGGATCATTTCCTGATAACCTCCCGCTTGGACAACCGGTACAAAAGGGTGAATTGCTCCCCAGTTATCCCAAGAAAGCGGCAACATTTGCGTTGCAGCGTTCAGTTTCATCGTACAAGAACCC
The DNA here is from genome assembly GCF_039672645.1 of Chryseobacterium sp. C39-AII1. Taxonomy (NCBI): domain Bacteria; kingdom Pseudomonadati; phylum Bacteroidota; class Flavobacteriia; order Flavobacteriales; family Weeksellaceae; genus Chryseobacterium; species Chryseobacterium sp. C39-AII1. The sequence goes on along the minus strand of NZ_JBDFPQ010000007.1, from coordinate 6,287 downwards.
AGAGAAATCATTGAGTGTGTTAATGATAAATCTTTTCTTTCCAGACGCTTGATGTAACGCATCAATTCTGTTTCCGTATGATATTTGTTGAATACGCTTTCTGTAAGAATTTCGTCTTTTCTTAAATTCTCCTCAGGAATGCTGTATCCTTCTTTAATTTCTAATTTGAAAGTTTGCTTGTCTTTAAACTGAGCAAAAGAAGCCATTAAATAATTCAACTTATCCAATGTTGTACTTTCGTTGATCGCAATACTTACAACGCCTTCTGTGAAGTAGTTTAAGTTTAGTTTGTGATCAAGCATCATTCTTACTAACCTTGCTTTTTCATCTTCAGCCATTGTGATTTTTACCGTATCAAAGATCGGCTCTTCCACAATTTGATATCCTAAAGCTTTCAAACCACCTTTCAAAGCATTAGCTTTAAAGTGAATCTGATCAGCGATATAATTTAATCCTTTTGGACCGTGATAAACAGCATACATTCCCGCCATTACAGCCAAAAGAACCTGAGCTGTACAAATGTTTGAAGTCGCTCTTTCTCTTTTAATGTGCTGCTCTCTCGTTTGCAAAGCCATTCTCAACGCACGTCTTCCGTACATATCCTGAGAAACCCCGATAATTCTTCCCGGAATATCTCTTTTATACTCTTCTCTACAAGAGAAAAATGCCGCGTGAGGACCTCCATAACCCAATGGAATACCAAATCTCTGCGTAGTTCCTACAGCACAGTCAGCGCCCATAGAAGCAGGAGATTTTAACTTAACCAAAGCCATAGGATCACAAGCAACAGCTACCTGAAGATCTAATTTTTTGTATTCTACGATATCTTCTGTATAATCTAAAACGATTCCGTTTTTACCAGGATATTGTAGTAAAACTCCGTAATAAGAAGCATCTAGCTCATGTGTTTTGTGATCTCCTTCTACGATCTCGATTTCTAAACCTTCTGCTTTTGTTTTTAAAACAGAAACGGTTTGAGGTAAAACTAGATCAGAAACGAAAAACTTATTCGCTCCTGCTTTTTTCTGATCTTTCGTTCTGTTGTTGAAGAACATGTGCATTGCCTCTGCAGCAGCCGTCGATTCGTCCAATAACGACGCATTTGCCAGTGCAAAACCTGTAAGATCACACACAACAGTCTGGAAATTCAAAAGAGCTTCCAATCTTCCCTGTGCGATTTCCGCCTGATAAGGTGTATAAGCCGTGTACCAACTAGGATTTTCAAAGATATTTCTCTGAATAGCCGATGGCAACAGCGTATTGTGATATCCAAAACCGATGTAGCTTGTATAATCAGTATTCTTAGATGCCAATTCTTTCGAATGGTTCATCATTTCGTATTCTGAAAGCGGTTCTGAGATTTCAAGATCTTTTTCTAAACGGATAGAAGAAGGGATGGTTTGAGAAATTAACTCTTCGATACTTGAAACGCCAACTTTCTCCAACATCGCCTGTTTATCGGCTTCATTTAAGGAAATGTGACGGCTCACAAACTGTTCTGTATTCATTTTTTATATTAGATTTTGTTTGTAAAAAAAGATTGGTAAAATTACAATAATTTACAAAATTGCGCAACATCTGAAAATTACAGAAAATGCAAAACAAGTGACTTATCGATTTTAAAACGAAGCAGTTTTACCATTTTTTTTGAATAAAATTGAATTTAATTTTCAACAACGTATTTCTAGATTTTATCATAATAATCAAATTAAATAACGAATATTTTTCTTTAAAATTTCAAATTAAATCAATCATTTTTTCGACAAAATACAGTTTGATAAAAATAATCAATGAGACTCATTTAAAAATAATTGATTAGCTTTAATTTTTAAAATAAAACACTGAAAAGCAAATGATTAAACTTTTAAACCTAAACTTTAATTAATTTTAATTTTATTTTAATAAATAGCAAAAAATAGAAATATTTTTAATTAAAATTTTAAAAATAAGATTAAACGTTTATTCAATATCAAATAACCAAAACTCAAATTAAGTATGAAAATGTAAAAAAGAATTAAAGCAACAAAAAAAACACAACTTTTACGATGAAAAAAAACACAACAAGGCATTTTGCCTCCTTTATTATTGCTTTTATATTCAATATAGAAGCATCCGGACAAATTACTTTAACCAAAAGTAAAGCTGAAGACCAAAATGAATGGGAACTGTATTTAAAAGGTTTCGTACAAACAGATTTTACGGTCGATTTTCAGGACATGAAATCTATTGAAGGTTTTGCAGCACAATCAATTACCGTACCCCAAAGAAACATGGCGCGAAGCAATTTCAGTGTAAAGCAATCGCAAATCGGACTTGGAATTAAACAAAGAGACCCAAAAGGCGACGATAATTTCTCTGCTTATGTTGAAATTGACCTTTATGGACCAGACGGAACTACGGCCCCCAGATTCCGACAGGGATATATTAAATGGAAAAACTGGACAGCCGGACAAACGTGGAGTAACTTTTCCGATCCTGAAATTTTTCCTAATATTTTCGATTTCATAGGACCTGACGGATTATTATTTAACAGAAGAATGCAGGTACGATATTCAAAAAAAATATCACCAAAAGAAAATTTATCGTTCTCTTTGGAAGATCCAAATACGCCGAGCATTTCACTGCCTGTAGATTCTTTAAACTGGAAAAAAAGGTCGGTTATTCCTACTTTTACAGCGATGTATCGATATGGCGACGACAGAGATTATATAAAAGGAGGGCTTCTTTTTTCACCTATCAGCTACGATATGAAACATACTATGGATGATCCTTACAAAACCAAAACGATGTTGGGTTGGGGAGCAATGATTTCAGGAAAAAGATATATTACCGACACCAACAGTTTCAGATTTCAAACATCGTACGGAAAAGGGTATGCGACCAATAACAGTGATCTGAACGGCGAAAAGTATGATGCCATACCAAATCCTGCCAATAGAAATTTGCTAGAAACTTTAGCTTTATTCAATATGGTTGGTATGTATGAGCATTGGTGGAATCAGGAATGGAGTTCGGTAGCTTCAGTAAGTTATTCCAGAGTCGGACATAAGGATTTTGCTCCTAAAGATATGGCTAAAAACTTTCAGAATATTAGCTTGAATCTGGTTTTTCAACCTTTAAAAAAACTAAGAATGGGCGTTGAAGGAAATTATGGAAGACTGAGAAATTTTCAGGATCAGAAAGCGGAAGCATGGAGAATTCAGTCGTCTATTGCTTTAAGTTTCTAAAATAATTCTGGTATTTTGAGAGGGATAAACCTTTATTAATCAGCACTTATATATTTTATGATTTTTTATTATCTATATTTATTCTAAATTAATATATTTGCAACATGAATATGATTGTCCCTTTCAAAGTTCCGGCTTTGACTCCTGCTTTTTCTGTGAATACTGAAGAAATATATTGTGGCGATAAGAAATCTTGCTGCAAGAAATTTAAAAAAGGAAAAAGATGTAAAAAATGCCCGGGAAGAAAAAAGATGGCTTAGTTTCCGAAGCTTTTTATTAGAAAATAAATTGCAATAATTATGATCATTACAGCTGCCACTATTCTGAATATTTTAGGCTGACCATGCGGATTTACAACTGTTTTCGGTTGTGATTTGAATAATTCTTCCGCTTTATCTTTGAATTTTTCTGTGTTATTTTCAAAGACTTCAGTTATTGTAATTCCCTGAACGACTGTTTTGTGCAACAGTGAATTGGTCGCATGAAGCAAGATTTGGAATTTCCCGTCTTTAAATTCCGTTATTTTAAATATTCTTTCGCCGTAAGGTTTTTCTAGTCCGAACGGTAAAACTTTCACAACATCAGCATTTTGCGTTTGCCAATTAATGATGATCTCCTCCCCTTTTTTCGCATGAATTTTATTTGTCGTAAAAGTCTTTATAGAAGGCGGAATATTATATCTGAAACTTTTCTGATGACTTTCTAAATTCTGATCGTAAGAATGTCTTCTGCTTTTATCGTTCAATGTCTCATACGCTTCTTGGATTTCACGAAAACGATCGGCAAAGAAATCGTCGTTTTCATTTTTATCCGGGTGATATTTTAAAGACAGTTTTCTATAAGCTTTTTTGATGTCTTCTTCTGAAGCATCGTGAGAAATCCCGAGAAAATAGTAGTAATCTTTCATTGAACTATGCAAAAATAAGGATTTTTTGTCATTGCGAGCAAAGCGAAGTAATCTCTTTTTTAACCTTAATTTTCACTATTCTAAACTTTTTTTTAACGCAAAGTCCACAAAGTTACTTTAAAATGTTTGAGGATAATTTTCGTTCGTAAAGGCGTTTCACTCAGCAAAGGGTGAAAGTTTTATATTTATGTTTTATAAAAAGTTAAGTTCTATAAATATTATGAAAATTTCCCTTCTTTGAAGAGGTGAATTTTTGCAAAGCAAAAGACGAGGTAGCTTTATACGTAATAAATTCAATAACTATAATACTAAGTTTATAAAACTACCCCGTCAAAAATTTCTTTAAAATTTTCGTCACCCCTCCAATGGAGGGGATTTGTAAGTGATGATGATGTCTAAGAAAGAATAAGGTCGGGAAGCTTCGCTTCCCGACCTTATTCAAACAATTTTCAATTTAGTTACTTTCTATTTTATGCTTCGCAAGATGAGTTTTTACCACAACATCTTGATGCAAATTCTTTTTTAAACTTTCCTTTCAGTTCCTGATATTGCTCCTCGTTCATTTCCCTGATCTTATCTGCCAATCCGAAAGGTGATTTTTCTTTGATATCATATTCTTCAAAAATACCTTTTACAAATCTTTTTCTTTCGATAGCTTTTTTAGCGATCATCGCAACTCCGGCAACGGCTAATGCTCCTAGAGCACCTTTTAATACTGAATTTTTCATTTTTTCAAAATTTTAAATTTTACTACTTTGTTTTTTATATAGACGAATGAATCTTAATTTTACTTTACTACTTCTAAAATTTAATTATTCGTTTGTTCTTTTATTTCTGTTGAAAAATCCGCTTTCGCATCTGTTTCTCCAGACTTCCTTGAATTTTTCTCTTTCTTCAGGAGATAAATTCATCATTTTTTCTCTCATTTTTCTTTCCTTGAAATCTTTCATTCCTTTTCCAAAATGAAAACCTCCGAAAAGAATTTTACAAAGGATCAAAATTCCCATCGCCTGCCAATATGTTATCGATTTCACTCCTAAAATTTCAGGAAGAAGACAATTCCAAAGAGACATAACGATCCATGTAACTCCCAGAAAAATCAGTGGCGGACAAAGAATTAAAAAAATCCAACCTTTTTTATGTTTATAATCCATGATATATTTTTAACTATTTAAATCTTCGTATAATTTTCTCAATCTGTTTCTCAAATGCTTTACAGCATAGTTTTTTCGACTGATAATGGTTTTGATGTTTTCGCCCTGTTCATCAGCGATTTCCTGGAGGGTTTTATCGTTGAGCTCGTTTTCAACATATACAAGTCTTTGTTTTTCAGGTAACTCATCCAATGCTTCAAAAAGTTTTTTCCAGATTTCATCCTGAAACATTTTCACTTCCGGACCTGCGCTTTCATCTAGCAACAAAATATCTTTGATAGAAAAGCTTCCGTCTTCATCTTCATACACGAAATCTTCTAAATTCTCGGTTTTCTTTTTACGGTATTTGTCGGTGATTTTATTTGCCGTTACTCTGTACAACCAGCCGCCCACATTTACAATCTCAGACAAATTGGTAAGACTACTGAACTGGTACCACACCTCCTGCAGAATATCTTCCGCATCTTCCGTATTTTTCACTTTCGGGCGAATGTACGACATCAGCTTTCCTCCGTACTTTGAAACGGTTTGTGAGATGATATTTTCTTTCTCCTTCTGTGGCATTGTTATTTTTTCGACAACCTCCATATTGCTATGACGATTGAAATTTTTGTTTTACTTTAATAAATTTAAAATATTTTTCGGAATTTTCAATTTTTCTTTTATCCATCAGGATTTTTCCAATTTATTTTAAGAAGCTTTTTCCTGCTATCCACTCTATCTTTTTTGTTACGGGCTTCGCTTCGCTGCGCCCGCAACCAAAAAGGATGTCGTTACAATGGTAAGTTTGCAAATAGAAAAAAATAGATATAGATTAGTTAAAAAAATTAACCTAAAGGAAAAGCAGCAGGATAAAGAAAGACGTTTCGTTAATACCAAGATATCGCCCCTGATTTTATTCCCCTGCTGCTGTTTTCTTCCAAATCCGGATAGAACGTTGTTTGGAGATAACTTTTACCATGTTGGATCAGAAGAAAACCTCTATAATAAAAAAGATTT